>CAVFXW010000066.1:0-187870 GCA_963626675.1 Clostridium sp. CAG:452
GATTTACAAAAAAGAAAAAAGAAGAGTCTGTATTGAACAGACTCTTCTTTATAAAAGGATTACTTATCTTTTGTGGTACCGCAAGTAATCCTGGCAAGTAATCGCCAACTCACCAACTTCCTTCTCAGTCAAGCCGTACTCGTCGAGCTTGTTGTAGAAGGTAAGTATCGGTGCGGTGTACTGCATGGAATTCAGCTCGTACACCCACAGAATAGCTTCGTACTCGCGGTCAGACACCTTATAACGGTTGTTGTCGGCGTAGCGCTCCAGAGCTTCTTTTGCAATGCTCATGTTATCCGCTGCGATAATCTGAGCATGTACCAGCTTGGTCTGCTTACGGTCATCGTTGATCTCTGCAACCTTGTTGTGAAGCGCAACCGTAGCGATACCACCACCGATAACGGTTGCAATGCCTGCCAGTAGGGCGTTCTTAATCTTCATTTTTGTTTTCCTCCTCTTCATATTCCATATTTGTTCGTGCTTCAATCTCGTCTGCAATTCTGTGCATTGCGAGGTCGAAACCATCGAATGCGCGTTCCAGTCGGATCTTGTTTTCCGTATTGGGATTCACCATGTAGTCGTCAAACGCTCTACAATCACCAAAGCGAACGATCAGCCGCTGGGGAGCTTTCTCGTCGAATTCATATTCGAGATGAGCCATAGCATCCAACGCTATGGACTCGATGCGGTTGTAGAATTTGACATCTTCTACAAGGATCATATCCTTTACTAATCCTTCAAGTACCTCCTTCCAAACCTTAGGCTTCTTGCCGCTCATGTCAGTGAAGACGACATAGGGAGAAGATACGCTGCCGCTCCCCATTACATGTCCCTGACAGCAGAACGACGTCGACATCCCGAGCTGATTGAACTTCTGAATTGCTGGTGCGAGGTCGTTGTCAATCTGTACCAAAGTCTCACGTTCGCCCCGATTTGCGGACTCCTCGTAAGTACGCCCGCAATTGTGGGAAAGCGTAAACAACGCAGCAGCGTTCCGGGCATTCACCCCATAGAAGGACGGAGAGATGCTAACTTCTTCAGCGCTCTCAGCATCCATCTCCAGCTTGATGTTCAGCTTCGAGATAGAAACCTCGAAAAGCTTGAAACATTGGGTGCACATGTACGTCACCTTCGCTGCCTTGCTCTGCTTCAATTTCGTGACAAATTTGTTCATATCGAACCCTCCTTAATCTTTGTCACATATATAGTATATCATTGTAATCTTTCATCTATATTCTAACATAGGTTTAATTTATTTAAGGAGGAACTTGTTATGAAGCGCAATAACGACACTGAAATGATTGAGGGCATTATTAAACCTACAAAGCCCGCTCGTACTTACAGCCCGTGCGAAATTACATGTGGCATGAAGTCTCCGTGTGGCAATAAACACTGCTCTCTTAATCCTAAGTCGGTAGCTCCTGTTGAGCAGAAGACTAAGCGCGGCAATTTCTGCTGGAGATAAGAAAAGAAGGTATGGTCATTGACCATACCTTCAATTTTATTTATTCAGCTTCGTATTCAACCTTAACCTTACCCTTGATCGCAATAGTGCGAGTCTGAGGATCCCAGGTGATTGCATCCTTCGGAACACCGAAAATGCCCTGAAAAATGTCACGGAACGCAGCAAAGTTGGTGCCTTCCATGCGGAATACCGTATTCAGAGTATAAGTGTCATCGTTCACCGTAACATGACCTTCACGAATCGGCATCGTGTCGATAGACGGCATACCATTGCCGTAACCAACATTTACACCAAACTCAGACAGATCCTTCAGACGGATATAGTTCTCGGTGCCACCAGTTACTTCCTTAGCAATAGCCTTTACAGTAACCTTCTTCTTATTCTGGGTATTGAATACTACAAGATCCTTAACCACTTCGTCGTCCTCCTTCTTAGTATTCTCAGTAGTGTAACTTCCGTTCATAGCCTTAACGATAAGAGGCTTCAGATTCTTATCGTAAGATGCCCTGGTATTTCCACCAAAGAAATTAGTGCCAGGGCAAGTCTTTGCACTCTTGGAACTAATGTAAGTACCAAGAGACTGACCACCATCGGTCCACCAACCATGGTAAGTAACACCAGTGTCTGCGCTCAGACCAAACTTCTTCAGAAGAGCGGCTGTCATACGAACGATAGTATTCTTCTGAGCATCGGTCATCTGATCATGACCAACATCGAAATTACCAAGGTTCTCAATGCAAATACCAGTCTGGTTTGCACCTCTACAACCAGCCGGAACGGTACTCATACTACGACCAGTACAAATCATGCCATCCGGATAGGTGGTGAAGTTCTGAGCAATGTCAACATAACCAGCACTGTTTACATGATAATCCTTCATGTTCTTCTGGAGTTCAAAGTGATTAGAACCCTTGAACTGAGCATAGGCGGGAGACCAAGTGTGGTGCTCCTGAATCAGAGTAATCTTACGAGATACACTCTGCTTCTTTACCCATGACTCAAACTCATCAATCGTCATGAGAGTAAATCCATATTTGCTCTGCATATTAGTTTCCTCCTTTGTTAATACATTCAAGAGAGGTGAGCCTCAGCCGACCCACCTCTCTTAAACAATTGTTATCCGCCAATAAAACCGCCTGTAGAAAAAAGAAACGTAATGATACCGCCAATGATTGCAGATACAATACTGGTGACAATCGTTGCTTTAACGGTTTTCCATTGTGAAGCAGGCTCATCTTCCAGTGCGGTAATACGAGTATCTTGTTTTTCCTGTATGCTCACCATGCGGTCGACGTTGCTGGCGAGGAGTTTGACAGACACCGCGAGATCGTAAATATCCTTAGATGTCTTCTCGACAGCATCAACACGCTTATCCAGCGCGCGCAGTTGTTCCTGAAGGCGGACTACCTCATTTCCGAGCTGTTCATTACTTGTCGGCATAGGGCGTGCCCCCCAGATAAATATTGTAGAAGAGAAACGGCGTGTTCTCCTCTTACATATTTGTTTTGGATTAACAAAGTAGGAAACCAATACAAAAAAGAAGGAAGCTTAAGCTTCCTTCTTTTTTCTCATGGATTTGCGGATCTCCTGATCCTTATCCTCTGCCCAGCGTTCCCATGTGTAAGAGTTGCAGTCATATGCTGCATTATTAATCTCATACAGAGTGTCAAAAGACAGCTGGTCGGAGTCGTCTTTGAGGCGATCCATTTCAAGCAGGATGTTCCGGAGATGCTCCATATCGTACTCCAGAATATTCATGTACTTGGAGTCGAAAATTTGTAGCGGCCCGTCTGCATGATACTCAACGAATACGTTGATGCCCCTCATGAAGAGAGCGAGGGCAGCCAGACCGGATGCGTGATTCACCTCGACTTTGTCAACGATATCCATCAATGCCTGGTCACTGAGACTAAACATGATCTTAACAGAGGTGTGCATGTTGCTGTTGTTACGAACGAAAGCTTTCATTGTAAGTCCTCCTTATGGACCTGCGATACCAAGCTCCAACTATCAGCTAGGTATCTAGAGATTAGTGTGTACAGTGAATAGTAGATATTCTATCTTCTATTCATATAAATAATATATCAATATATATAGGGTTTGATACGAAAAAAAGAAAGGACTGTATTAAACAGTCCTTTCTTTGCTTTTATACGTCAGCGGTCTTCAGAACCTCAATGACATCAAATGTCATCAGAGATTCGACCATGAAGTTTGCCAATGTTGCCAACATATCAACCGACTCGAACATGGTCGTTGCAGGAAGGATGATTTTGTCGTCCTTTGTGCCGGTAAGGAAAATGATGTCTTCAATACGGAAGTACGTTTTCAGCGCGGGTGTAAATTCTCCGTTCGGGAGGAAGTTGCCACGGTACATCTTTGAGGTAATGAAGATATCCAGGAATTCCTCGGTATCTTTGCCGCTAAAGATTGCCGCATGTTTCGGTCCCTCTTGCAGCTTCTGTTTCAGGAGATCCCTGATCAGGTTTAATCCGTACATTGGGCGACTCTCCGATACATGCGAAAAGAAGTTAATCACCTCATCTTCAGGGTCGACATTGAGATCAATGTACATGTTCTCCTCGTCAGACTCCTTGATGATATCCTTGGCGAGCTTGTTCACGTGCTTTGCGTAGTTACCGTCGACAATGCTATCAAAGTTCTCATTCATTGCGTCGAACAACTCTGTGCGCTGGTCGTAATTAAATTTGTAGACCAGGGCGACCGCATCCATGGCTACGGTCAGGTAGTCTTCTCGACTACCGCCGTCACGGAAGTAACCAAAGAACATTTCCTTCATTCCGAGCGGTGTTTTAATTTCTACCACTCTACCATAATCGGCACTGGCATCGACAATTTTCTTTGTGTACATAAATGTACCTCCTTTGTTTTAATTCACATATATAATATATCAACGATAGAACCTCTTAATTTTTCTTTTCAAACACTATAGTAAGGTCAAACCTTAAGACTATACTCTATTAAAGGAGGGAACCTAGAAAATGGCTATTTCATCTTTCGCAAAGATTTCTGCTAAGCTTGAGATCGTTTCTCCGCAGGGACTCGCTAAGTCTGTAGTACTGAGCGAAGGCGATTTTATCGATAGTCTCGTATACACCGAGGGTGGTAAGGAAGTTACGCTGAGTGGTATTGTGCGTGTTATCAACACGACCAACCTGAATACCAAGGTATCTCACACTTGCCCGCCGGAGCCGTATACCTATCGTACCGTTAAGATTGATTCTCTGGTCATTGACTGGTCCGAGAAGTGTGATTCTAACATCACCACTGTTCCGATTTCTTCTATCCTGGACTTCAACTCTGTAACCTCTGATTACGAGAAGAAGGCTGTTGATGCTACCGCAGGTTCTGCAGGTATTGCTAATGCAATCGAGACTGCAGAAGAGGGTCAGGTCGTTACCCTGTCTGCTGGTTCTTACACTGGAACCCTGGCTATCAACAAGGGCTGCGAGATCGTAGGTCCGAACAACCTTTCTCAGAACCCGGGAGTTGCTGTTGATGATGAGACCAAGATGGCAGTAAGCGGTGCAGTAATCGCTGATGCAATTACTGTAAACGCTCCTGATCAGAAGGTTGCTATCAAGGGCATGTCCATCAACAAGAACTGTATGATCAATATCGAAGCAGCTAAGGAAGTTACTTTCGAGAACTGCCGTTTCATCGATATTGTAAACAGCGGCACCGAGATCCCGGTAATGATCCGTGGTACTCAGGAAGTCCCGACCAAGATCAATCTGGTTGGTAACTTCTTCGGTTCTGCCAACAAGGATGGCGAGAAGATCTGCAAGAACGTTGTCGAGGTTTATGCATCCGCTAAGGATGGATCTTCCTTCAAGGACAACTACGTTGCAACTGATGCTTGCCGCAATAACTCCTTCTGCTTCTACAATGTAGACGAGGGTGCAACGATCACTGTTGCAAACAACTTCGTTGAGAAGTCCCACAACATGATCCGCGTTGGTACCAAGGGTGATGCTCATTTCACTCTGAATGTTGAGAACAACACCATTCTTGCAACTGACGACAGTGAGGACGGTGCTTGGGCTGGCATCCTGATCTTCCAGCCGTATGGAACTCAGACTACCTCTTTCGGCGGTATTACGGTTAACTTCAATCGCAACCAGTATCCGGAAGATCAGCCTCTGTTCTATGTATACTGTGGCGGTGGCGATACTCAGCTTAATACTGATGAACTGCTTCCGACTGTATATGTCAACAACAAGCTTGTAGACAAGGCTGACTACAAGATCACCCTGTCTTAAGAAAGGAGGAAACTAACATGGCTAATGTTGCTACTGCAAAGGTCTCTGTAGATCTTCAGATCGGCGAGAACCACTACCTGATCTCTGAGGGAGATCATGTTAAGAACCTTGTGTTTACCTCCAACGGTGTTCAGAAGGAAGTTGAGGAAGGCGCTGTTGTAATCATCGGCACTTCTATTCGTGTAGCATCTGTACCGAATGTAACCACCACTGGTGGCTTCATTGATTGTGTATGCAATCCGGATTCTACTTTCGACGAGTACGTCAAGGTAAATGCTCTGCTGGTTGACCATTCAACCAAGTACGATTCCAATGTAGATACCGTTCAGGTGAAGGACATTGTGTCCATTGGTGAGGTTGTACCTCAGGAATAAAATTAAGAAGATACCCCAATTTGGGGTATCTTCTTTTTGTCAAATTTTTCTTCTAGGAATTTTGTTGATATACCATCAACGAGCAAATGGCATAAAATAGTCAATTGAACTTTATACTAAACATAGAAAGGATGATGAAGATGAACGAATATACTGGTGTAGTAATCTCAGATGTACATATTGGTGCAGTTGAAGATTCTAGATTATGTAAAGAGATGCAGGAGATATTCATACATGATATATATCAAGACAAGCATCTCAATTTTATCATCATTGATGGTGACTGGTTTGACAGAAAGTTTTATCTGAATGAGTCATCATCGGCAGTAGCAATGATCCTTATGGAAGCTATCTGTAGAAGAATGGTTCCTGTGCGAGTTGTATATGGAACATCGTCTCATGATGCTAGTCAGTATGCAGTATTTGAACATGCGATGACAGCAATTAACCCGAACTTTAAAGTCATCTATTCTGTATGTGAAGAAGAACTACTTCCGGGAATGAATGTACTCTATATTCCAGAAGAGTATATCGAAGATAAAAAAGAGTATTACAAAGATTATCTGTATTCTGGAAATCACTATGATTTCATCTTTGGTCATGGTGTAATTCGAGAAGCTATGAAAGTAGCGGCCCGTTCCGTAGAGAAACAAAAACAGAGAAGAGCGAAAGCTCCTGTGTTCTCATCAGCAGAGCTTGCAAATGCTTGTGATGGTCTTGTTCTCTTTGGACATTATCACATCAATACCAATATTGATGACAAGGTGTTCTATGTAGGCTCATATTCCAGATGGATTCATGGTGAAGAGCCGCCTAAAGGATATTACAAAATTACAATGAACGAAGATGATGGTACATATTCATTTAAGTTCATTGAGAACACAATGGCTGAACCATATACTACCCTTCAGTATGGATATGAAGATAAGATCTTCAATAGTCATGATGAGTTCGTTAAAGAGCTTGGAAAGATTAAAGCCACTATTGATTGTGGTGTATATGGTCATGTTCGTTTAAACATCAATATCCCGCCCAACTTCGAAGCTACCGATGCAATGAAAGATATTGCTTCAAAATGGGCGAAAGACATTGATGGTGTAACTGTTATGTTTGGTAATTCTTCTGATAAAGAATTTGGTTCGACCGACTCTACTACAGAGGACGCTGAAGATAAATTCTTGAAGCAGTATGATTTTATCGATGATGATTCCCTTACGGTAGAAGAAAAAGTTCAGAAATTCATTGAGTTGAAGGACGATCGTGTTATTCCTGTAGATCATATCAGAGATTACATGACTTCTACTAAGATGGAGGAAATTGTGTCTAATATAAAAGATGACAAACAATAATAATGGTTACAGTTTCTTAATTCAAATAGAAGGACGAGGAATTTAAATGTCTTACTACAAGAAGCTGGTCGACTCGAAAAAGTCAGAGATCAGCGCAATGAAGGTTCCGTTACGACTTGACGTAATGACATGTGAATCCATTCTGGCATTCATATATAAGGATAGTGTTCTGAGAACACGAAAAGCCTTATGTAATATTCAGAAGATGTTCAAACGAATGGATTTGAGCATCTATGAAGATAAGCCCGAAGCGATGTCTTTGATCTGGGTGATCATGAAGACATTGGAGGCTAGACTTGATGAAGGGTTTGTTAATGAGAACTCTATCATCACTTATTGTAAAGAGTCCGATGATATCGATCCGGTTAAGGAGAAGATTATCGATCGGATTGATCAAATTCGTGAAACTATTAATTATGAGGAGTCGAGAAGACTCCTCCAATCAATCGATACTCGTCTGAATTATTGCGAGTTCATTCCTCATAGACAGGCAATTTTGGAAGTCCTTCAGGGAATGGATGTTTCGGATTATAAGTATTTTAAAGATAACTCCGAATCGATGTATGATATTGCGACGAGAATTATCAATCTAAAGCGGTCGATTCGTTCTGCAGAGAATGATGTTACATTTAGTCTGGTAGATGGAGATTTTGAGAATGCTATCACAGACTCTGTAACTTCTCTGAAAGAACGTACAAACTGTCTGAGAACACCATACAAGATGTTGAATGTAATGCTTGGTGGTGGATATATGGACAAGCGTTTGTACATATACTTAGCATTCCCGGGTAAAGGTAAATCCACGATTCTGTTGGAAACCGCTCTTGGAATCAAGAAGTATAATAAGGGTCTGAAAGCAAAAGATCCATCTAAACGGCCGACCGTTCTGTTCATTACTTTGGAGAACCATATCGATGAGACTGTTGAACGTATCTTCAATATGGTAGTGGGTAATGATGATATTTGCAACTATACTCCGAAGCAGGTAATTAAGAAGCTTCGTGAAGATGGTCATTTGAAGTTAGATGATGTAGATAACATCAATATCGTCATTAAGTATTATGATAACTGGGAGATTGATACAAACGATCTGTATGGTATTATCAATGATATTGAGGACGACGGTGGAGAAGTCATCAGTCTCTTCGTTGACTATCTGAAGCGTATTAGACCTGCTCAGAAAGGTGCAAATGAAAAAGAGGACTTAAAGAACATTACGAATGAATTGAAAACTTTATCAAAGCATTTCGGAATTTCTGTGGTATCTGCACAACAGCTTAACAGAACATCGTCTACTGTAGTAGATAGTGCTCTGCAAGCAAACAAAGAGGACGTAACTCGTCTGGTTGGTCGAGATGGTGTAGGTTCTGCCTGGGAAATAGTCGAGAACAGTGATTGGCTCTGCGTAGTAAACCCGGAGGTTAAACAGGATACTGGAGATCTTTATTTGACGTTGAAGATGTTGAAACGTCGTTATAGATCTAAAGAGAATGAAGATAAGATGCGAAGACTGGAATATTTCAATCAGCCGTTTGTACCGGGCTCTGAAATTCGTTTGGTAGAAGATGCTGATGAAGTAAAGACAGTTGCATTAACATCTTTGGCAAATTCCTTTGAGGGATTTGAAGATACAACAAAACGAGGACCCAAGAATGCGATTGACAGACAGGAAGTTAAATCTAAGTCTAAGACTGCTGTAGATGATGACTTTGGTTTGTTTGATGATTGGGACGAGGATCAAATGGACTGAAAGGACAAGGCACAATGATACTTGTGATAGAGACAGAAAAAATGTCCAATTTTTCCATGCAGGCTAAGGCGTTTGAATCTCTTTTCAATCGCCTAGTCTACAAAGTAGGACCATCTAGAATCCATCAATATGATGGTAAAAGAGATGGATATTCTGCTGTACAAGAGAATGATCATAATCCTAGAGATTGGTATATCATTTTCTTTGATAGAGGTGAAACTCCTCTGAGCATTAGACGAGCATGTGATAATCGCTGCATTCTTGATGATGATGGCGTTACATGGCTCAGAAAGAAGACACTCGATGTCTTCGACAATATTGGTTCGCTGTACATACCTAAAAAGAAAGATAGAATTGGGGAAGTAGATAGAAATGAAAAAGTACATGGATAAATCTGATATGCTGTTTGTTGGTATTTGCCTTGGTATAACTACTGTAATGGTACTTGCTGCGGTGTGGTTAATGATATCACTTGGTACAGCTAAAGAGATCAAAATCAGCGATGATGCAATTAGCGTTGGAAGTGGTCCTATTACGGTGATTGCACTACAGGATGGTCAAGAATATAAATATCATGTAGAATCTACTGATGACATAGTCAGATATCCGAATTACATGTACATTACTATCGGTGAGCGCACGATTAAAATCCTGAAAGAGGAACTTATTAAAGTTGATTATAGTGGGGTAAAATCGAGCGCATCTTGGTACCCATTCCGGTATGATGAATAAGGAAGGAGAATATAGTTGGTTATATACATTGAAAACATGTCAGAAACCTTAGATGCAAATCGAGAGAAGCAAAATATGATTCTGGAGTCAATCCGTAGAAGAATCATTAGACATACACACTACCATCCGGTTGAGCTCGAATTAAATCGAAGCCAAACTATCGATGATAGGACGTCCATTGTGGAACATGCAATCAATCTTTCCAATAAAGGTTTTGATGTTCTGATTAAAGGAATTGGTTACATTCCCACATCATGGATTCGTGGACGTACTGAACAGATTGAATGTGTTGGAACATTCGAAGTAGTCGATCCAACTCGTCTGTTCTGGGTTCAACGAAGAGGCAACATACTTAATGGTATTGGTGAAGCTTAACAAAAAAAGAAGATCTGGTCGAAAGAATTCAGATCTTCTTTTTACTTTATTCAGTCCATACGCCAACTGCGGTCTTCATGACCCAGTTAGTCATAGGACTATTCAAAGCATATCCGGTGAAACAGATCGCTGGATATGCTTTTTTGCATACAGGATCCAAGACCCATTCACCAGAGTCTTCAACATCCTTAATGTTAGGACCACATTTAGTCCAAGCTTTAAGGATGGGATTCTCCCAATGCTTTGCTGCTTTATCATAGAAGTAGCAGAATGCATGGAGAGATATTTCAGTCTGATACTTGAGACGCTTCCTTCTATAATTACGAACAGCGTCCAGGTTACCGGTACAGAGTAGAAGTACCATCTCATAGAAGAGACACTTACGATTATCCGGAGTTGTGTATACAATTTCCGGCTCTTCATCGTCGTTCTCGGGGCTGGGATCTTTTACGACATAGCCGTTATAGATCCAGTGGATATAATCCTTCATCATTCCCTCAAAGACTTCGATTTCATACTCTGCAAATGCTCCATCTTTGATCGCATATAACAGAGAGAAGAATGCTTCATGAGAGAGCTTCTCGAACCCATTCGGGTAGTGAAGAAGTCTAGCATTTTGATGCTTGAACCTTTTCACGATGAGTCCTACAGGTTCGTCCGCAATCCACGAAGCTACTTCTTCATTGAGGAAATCGATAACCAAATCCCGTTTGTTAGGAACGGATTCTGGCACAGCGCCACAGCGATGTTGTAAATCATATTCTCTTATAATCTCGTAGAAGTTGTAGAAATCGTCAGAGAGCATAGCCAGTAAGCGGCTCTTGTATCTCTCCTGGAATCTACCATTCATGGGATTGTATAGAGAGTATGGTTCTAGCTGACCATACTTGTCTATGGTCTTTACCGCAGACCATTTTGGGTTATTCTTAAGTGCACCACTTCTTAGTAGTGCATTCTTTCTGAGAGTCTCAGAAGATTTCTTGCAGGCTTTTAACGCCTCATTCTCATTCACTGTACGGATCCTCCAATCCTTTGTATTTTTCATCCTCTTCGAAGTAGTCCTTGATGCTATCGTGTAGCTTCGTTGCTACTCGGAAGATGTACTTGTTGGCGAAGTTGTCTGCCAGCAGTTCGCTGTACTTATAACGATAAGACTGTGCGAATTCATCTTCGTCGCCGGAGTACTGATGAACGATATCGTTCAGATTTGCAATGACTTCACTGATAGCATGAGCCATATCCGGGAAGAAACCTTCATGATCATTCAGGTAATAAATATGCCCGAGTTCATGAAGAAGTACCCAGACATATTCAACCGCATAAAGATTGAGACCTAGACCTTCAGCAATGAATTCGATATTGCGAAGATCAAACCCGATCGGATCATTCTCCTCATGAGGTTCGTTTGGGAACGTGTACGGTGCAGTGATGTATACTGCCTTGTACTTAGAGCCGTTCGATGCGATGATTGGATAGTCGTCATCGGTTGGAACGACAACGATATTCTGTTTGTCTTTCACCTCATAATAGAACTTGTCCATCGTGGTGGAGTAGTCCAACTGTACTCCAAGTGCAATCCCATCGGCTTTCTCAAAGAAGTCGAGCTCTTTGGAAATGTCATTGAGGAGTTTGGTCAGTGATTCTGCCGTGATTTTGACATGTTTTCTGATCATAACGATCACATCTCCTTTCATAATCTGCATATATAATATATCAACAAAGGAATCTTTCGAAAACAATACAGTAAACATCTAGTTAATGCCTATACTAATTAAAGGAAGGTGAATACCTATGATTAATACCATCAAGAGTATTGCACATGCTCGTGCAAAGGAGACTCTTGACGTTGCTCATCTGAGTGCCATGATGGAATCTGGTGAGGTTGCTGATGCAATGCTGGCTGTTGCTGGAGAGCCCACCACTGACGACGTCTACAATGGCGAATATGATGATAAGGTCGACGCAATCGAGCAGGAAGTCATGGACAAGCTCATCGACAAGATTCCTGATGAGGAAGATGCTGCTGACGACGAAGCTCTGATTGCAAAGCTGGTTGGTCTGGATAAGGAAGATCCGGATCTGGCATCTGTCCTCGGTATCGAGACCGATGATTTTGATGCTGACTAAATAAAGGAGGAAACAAATCATGAGTATGACTCAGGGTGATAAGCTGGTTATCGTAAAGACAACCGGAATTCTTCGTGAGCTGGGTAATATCTGTGGTCCGATTCTGCATCCTTCTCGTCTGAAGATTGCAAAGATCGCTGATATGGTCAACAACGGTAAGCTCGTATTCGAAGTAAATCCGGAAGATCGTTCCCAGCAGGTACAGCTCACTCGGCTGAATGTTACGAGCGAGAACTTCAAGAAGCTGCCTTCTACCGAAGCTCCCAAGGAAGAGGAAGTTGTTGTTCCTGATACCAAGGGTGCATTTGCAGAGGTATCTGGCGTTGGAAGTATCGCTCGTGAAGTAATTGATCCGTCCTACACCCCGGAGGTAAACACGATTGCTACTATGGCATCTGAAGAGACTTCCGTTGATGCAATTGCGGATGAAGTTACCGAGGATGAATCCGCTGAAAGTGATTCTGTGGCGGAGGAAGAGACTGAAGAAGTATCTTCCGATGTAGATGCTTCCCAGCAGAACGACATGCAGGCTTATGTACATATGAGCCGTAAGGAAAGAAAAAAGAATAAGAACCGCAATGGTTCTGACTTCTCCACACGATAAAGAATGAAGTAAGATAATCTATATAGATTATCTTACTTCATTTATTTCTCATACTTATACATTTACTAATACCATTCCAAGTTAATTCATACTAATTTGTTTAATAGTATATGGCGTATTTGATTCATACTAGGCGTTGTCGTTAATACTATATTTTTTTAAATTCATAGCTATGTCTTTAGCAATACGATTCTCCATAATTCCAATGTCTTCTATTGTAATACATCATGGATTAGTCATACAAACATTGCTAATATTACGAATAGGATTGATTCTAACTGGAATATTTATAATACTTTGCTGCCTGATCATATTCATTCGGTTATGTAATACAACGAAAGTTAATTCCTGTTGTCCTATTTAATAGTACATCATAGATTGAGTCATAGAAAGACCCTTAATATTACCTACAGCATTAATTCCTACAATGTTCATTTATGATACACTTTATTTTCGATCATATATTTTTGATTATAACACAATCTTATTTATTTCATATACTCCTGCTTAATAATACTGGAATTCGTAATTCTTACAAGGAGGTTTAATAGTACTCGCCTATTTTAGATCATATACTGTCTATTATAATACTACATACTTTAATTCGAACTGTTGGAATTAGTAGTACATGTTTGCCTAGCTCATGCATTATACTTTGTAATACCTCGTGCTTATTCAAACTGTCCATTTTATTATTGCATTTATCCTGATTTCATACAGAGTGAATTCTATTACGCACGCCCATAATTCCAATCCCCTCGGTTATAACACATTAAAGTTTTATGTCACATTATCCTTGTTAAAAGTATATATTGCTGTTTATTTCCTACAAGTGTTTCTTTTAATATCCTCTCTGTTAAGTCAAACACCAAACGATTGATAGTACAAAATACATTGGTTCTTACAAGAAGGTTTAGTAATACCCAACTAGTTAAATCCTAGATCTGTCATTCTAATACCCAATAATTTCAGTCATACTAATGATCATTATTAATACTTCCCACCAGAATTCCAACAGGCACTACTGTAATACTAACTCATTTAGGTCTCATTACCACTATTATTAGTACGCGCATGTTTAGATCATACGTAATCTCTTGAATTGCCATATCCATTGATTCTCACAATTCATATTAATAATACTGAGAAATTAGATCACATTTCACGCATTATGTTGGTTCAAACCTTTTCTCCTTATAACACTACTTTTCATAGTTCACATTATGTCAATTAATAGTACTCTAGTAATTAATTCACACTTTTTCTCTTGATAATACTATTAATGAGAGTTCACAAAACGATAATTAATAATATCCTCCTTTTTGATTCATGCTTATAATATATCAACAAAAATCTATCCTGGAAAATTAAAAAAGAACATCATGTTATTTGTAAACATGATGTTCTTTAATAGTTGGCGGGGCATCAAGGATTCGAACCTTGGGAACGCTCACACGCCCTACAGTTTTCAAGACTGCCGCCTTCGTCCACTCGGCCAATACCCCATACAGATTAGTATAAAGTTGGTCGAGTAATAAATTATAATTCAAAGTGAGAAAGCTACCCAATATAGATTAGCTCGGTATGAAGGCTCACCTGAAATTGTTATGGTTGCTCGAGTCGTAGTCACACTAGTAACTACTGCACTAACGGCATGTTGTCCTTGGTCTGAATACGCTCCACATACGACAACTGGTATAGCACTAAATCCCGCGCTACTAAAATCTACATTCACAGTTTCTGCACGACCGCCAGACGTTGATGGATAAAAACCGGTTTTATTCCCTCGTACAACTTTGAGAGATGGTGTTGATGGTATTTGTGTTTTTAATGCATATGGCGATAGGTCTACGGAATAGTTACACTGCTTTTCAGCAGGATGTGTATATGCATAGCTACATTGCTTAGTAGATGGATGTACATATTGTGATGGAATCTGTGATTTAAGAGCAAATTGGCATAGAGATCCTGAGCTATTTCCACAATAGAAATCACTACCTGAAACAAGCATTCTTCCACTTTGCAAGGTAAATTGCTTAGTTTAAGCAGGTCCTAAATTTTGCAGGAGTATAGACGAACCATTATTTTCAAGAATTTTTGCCTTATAGATTATCTCAATAAGACAACGCGTCCATGTACCTCCAACAGAATGCATCATTCCAGGATAGCTTACATATGGAGTTGCTATAGGTACAAGATTTCCTCTGGTATCATACTGGAACAGTGATGGACATGTGCAACCGCCAATTACGACGAAAGACGGAAATCCGTTATATTCATGAACTATGATACCGGATAATGAGCAACTATTGTAATTTCTCCACTCACTACTAGCATCTCCAACCAAAATCGGAAGTGAATCACTACCATATGATCCAGACTTGAAAGAGAACGATTTGTCGATTTTAGAAGATCCACCGTAACTACTTGTTGCAGCAAATCCAAGTGTTCCAGCTGAATATGCAGTCTTTCCATTGCTCAGATCGGTTTCTGTCGAGGAACGATTTCCAGTTGAATACACGCCACTATCATTGACAGAATACTCTCGATAATAACTACTATAGTATGTGTAAAATGTTCTATCGGTGAACGGTCCTCCACGCAGATTTGGGAAATTTCCAACAGTTCCGGATGCAATTATTCTACCGCTTGAATTTCGATATAATGCTTTTGCAGTGTCGGCATCATGATCGACCGCAAGAAGGAGTCCGGGACCGCCATATATATTATAGTTAGATGCTATTGAAAAATCTTCTCTAAATCCACTTAAATATATCACCCTACCAGGATAATATGTAGAAGTGTCCCAGGCATCATATACTCGCAAAGTTCCATAAGTTGACTCAGTACTAATACTGGAAATGTTATTAGCAATAGTCTGGAATGATGCATCAGCGGCTGTTGAAACACCCTTGCCAGTAACCGCTGAGGCGACAAGGGATTTGCCGCTACTGACAGAGGATTTTAAAGACTCTACATCGGAAGATTTAGCATAACCGCTAAGATCTACAGAGTAATTACACTGCTTAGTGGAAGGGTGGACGTAAGCCGAAGGTATCTGTGACGTCAATGCAAACTGACACAGCGAGCCTGAGCTATTTCCACAATAAAAATCATTGCCATTAACAAGCATTCTTCCACTTTGCAAGGAAAACTACAGGCTTTAGAAAAAACAAAAAAGAAGGAAGCTATTTAGCTTCCTTCTTTTATAGGATTAATACCAGTAATCCTTGAGATCCTTAAGATCATAGTTCTTCAGGAGCAGAGTCCAGGCGTGCTCCCGAATTACCAGATAATCATCCAGGGAGAAATAAAACTCCTTTACATCGGCCTCTCCGGGAGTCAGGAGAGTCCCATCAAACGTAATGGCATCGCCCTCTTTTGTAAAACGAATTTTAGTCCAGACTCGGCTGAGCGGGTTGTTCTGGCCATCTTCGTGGAGTTCCTTGAAGATGATATTGGTTCGGCCGATCTTTTCAACGTTTCTGCCGAAGCGTTTCATTACCGTATCCCATTTTGGGAATTGGAATTCCTCAACGGTTTCGTCAGAAGAAGAAACCGTAATCCCCAGCTCCATATAAGAGATGCCGAGTAATCCAAATTGCTCCTTTACAGTTTTCAACAATTTGTCAATCGGGATGATTCGCAGAACGCCCATCGAATCAAGAGTCCCGAAGAACTCATGGATATCGTTCTTCAATTCGATGAGCCCATCGGGGGTGATAACCCCATCCCCGTACGAGAAATGCGACCGGCCAAACCCAAATAGGGTAAAGAGCGAGACCTCGTAAGTCTCGATCGCATTGTTGATCGTTGTACAGATCCACGCCATGAGTGCCAACGAGTTGCTGATGTTCTTTTTCATAGTAAGTCCTCCTTAAGACCTATTGATCCATTGTCCCATCTACCAACAAGGATCATATAAACTTTACAGGAGATAGCGTATTCTACCTCCTTTACATATAAATATTATATCAATGAAAATATCGTTAGATACGCTTTTCAAATCATCCGATTGTTGATATATTATATAGGTATCAAATAGAAAGGAGATCAAATTATGAGCATTTTTGATCTTAGTGACTTTAAAGAAAGTCTAAAAACGCTGGCTAATGGTGGTTGGGTTGACAGCCTCTATTTCGGCTACTTCCGCGATCTTTCGAAAGAAGAGATCATGGATATCGGTCAGGAGGGATTGAAGTTAGTTGAGGATATCGAAGCACACGACGGTATTGTAGACTCTTCGATGTTCTGGAAGTGGGACGACCTCTACGGCACCGAGTTCTCAATGAAGATGAGTCGTTTCCGTGACTGGTACACGACTCGTTACGGGTTCGTCATTCCAACTCAGGAGTTCATCGATGGACTCTCTTTCTGGATTCGCGACAAAAAAGTCTTGTCTGTTCTGAGCGGAGCGGGTACGATAGAACGCGCCCTGCAGAAGACCGGTACCAACATCATCATGACTGATAATATGTCCTGGGTGAAGGGCTCGAAGTACAACTCGCGAGAAAGCGCCTACAGCCACTGGAACGTAGAAAACATTGAGGATATTGATGCTGTTGAGGCGGTCAAGAAGTATCCCGATGTAGACTACATTCTGATGTCGTGGCCGCCGTATGACAGCCCGATCGCTTCGGAAGTTCTTGCTGCTATGCGAGAGTACAACCCGAACGCTAAGCTGATATACTTCGGTGAGGATGATGGCGGTTGTTGTGCTGATGATGATTTCTTCGATAATGCTGAAGAAATCAGGGATGGTGGAATCGATGAGTTACTGCAGTATTACGTGCAGTTTCCAGGCATCCATGACGTGATCATGTTGTTTAAATAAGGAGGACGAACGATGATATTTACAAAAGAAAAGTTATTTGAAGACTTCGAGATGTATTCCAAGAATCATCCCGAGTCCATACTTCTCCAGGTACCGGAGCCGATGTTTCATCCAAATGTAAACGTCTTTTGCACCGATAACTGGAATAGTGCTCAGGATTACTTAGTTCAATTTTTGAAATTGAACTTCGACTGTAGTAACCGCACTGAGGTCGTTGATCTTCCTGGTACGGGTAAGTGCGTGGTGACGGGTCTTGCTATCAGCAAGCCCTGTTGCCTCGCAACAATAACATTTATTGATGAGAGTGACGGTTCCATTGATATCCACACCCTTGTTATAAAGTGGTATCGTCGCTACAAGCGCATCGAGGAGATGCTATATGATGCAGCTCCCATCACGGTCGACAAATATGTGGAAGTATGTAACGAACTCGTCAACTACTATCCACAATTGAAGTACTGGTATGAGTATCATCGCAGAGAGGTGGTGGGTATTAAATGACGATGAAGGAAATTGTGCAAACAACCATTCCGGCTTCGATTACGGTTGGTCAAGTTGTGATTAAGGATTCCGAGAAGATTAAAAAGATCTTCTCGGAATTCATTAGTCGTGCGGATTATAACTGTCAAGAAGTCATGACAGCGATTCGTACGAAAAGTAGTTATAAATTTACAGATGGCGAAGATGCTATCACGGTTCAGTATTAAGGAGGAAATATTATGAAAGCAGATACCAAGTTCTGTATTTACACCAGCGACTACCGCTGGGCCCGCGCTCTGAAGGATAAGATTAAAGAAACTTATCCAGAAGAATATAACAGACAGACCATTTGGGTTGATGTCAGCAAGAACCCGATGGTCATCACTATCAAGAAAAAGAACATGCCGAATGATGTAATTGTCGGCATTGCTCGGCTGATTTCTGATATGGAGGGTTAATCGTGATACCGAAAGAACCATTTCGTCCTATTCGGGTAAGGGATTTTCTCTTTACAATTCAGGACAAGAGTACGTTGATTCGAATCTTTGATTCGAATCTTTGATTCGGACGGAAAAGAGATCGATTATGACGACGATTTCGATATCACCGTTCCAGATTGGTATATCTCCAATATCGGAATCGGCGATGAGGATGGAAATTCCTGCATCATGATCACTGCTGGACGAGATCTTGAATTCGTCGTTATGGTAGATCCTGAGAATAATCAAGGGTAATTCCTCTTACCGTATCAAACGGCAATTTCAATGATATAATATTTATATGTAAAAGAAGCAGAAGAAGCTTCAAAACCATGATGTCTTTTGAAGGAGGACAAACACTATGACTATCGTCAATAAAACCCCGCACGCATTAACCCTCGTTACCGAATCTGGTAACATCGTTATCGAGCCGACCACGCCGCCGGCTCGTGTCTCCGAATCTTCGGAGAAGATTGCGTCGATCACTCTCGATGCTGCTAAGGGCATCGACATTCCGGTTACCCGGAAGTCCTACGGTGAGGTCGAGAACCTTCCCGATCCGCAGGACGATGTCGTGTACGTAGTGTCCGCACTCGTTGCTGGCCGCGTACCGGAGCGTGAGGACGTGCTCATCACGTCCTCTCCCGTACGCGACGAAGGCGGCCGTATCGTCGGCTGCCGTGAGCTGGCCCACATCTGATTGAGAAAGGCGGATTAAATCCGCCTTTCTTTTTTGTCTGATCCTTGAGTTCATTGATATAATATATACGTGACAGAAGGAAATCTTCTGTACATCTCAATGTCTTAAAAGGAGGACATTTTCATGAAGAAAATCACAGTATCGGTTCCGTTGGGGATTGCAGGCATTGCCTGCAATGCAATTGTCCAGGCATACAACACGCACGTTGACAGCGCTCCCGTTGAGGTCGATCTCTGGACTGACCCGTATGACCTTGCTGATAAGAATGGTCGCGTGATCCTCGCCGGTCGAAATGTGACCATCGAGGACGTCAAGGAATATGAGTCCAGCAAGACCAATGTCATCATCTTCGACAACACCAGCTTCAACGATCCGGAGAAGACATATATCAAGAAGGTCGTATCTCAGAACAGCATCATCAACCCCAACGTTCCAATCCCGACGATGCTGTACAACTACTTTTCCGGGGTAGTTTTCCGGAAGGTCAGTGATCCGTACATCATCAAGCAGTGGAAGCGTGCCGGTGTTGCGGTTCAGGAGATGTCCGATTACCTGGATGGTAAGGATGTTTATTTCGATAAGTTCGAGAACCTGACCAAGCCGTCCATGCGTGGCATTTATCTGCACACATTCCAGATGATTGACTGGATCAAGCTGAAGTCCGATCAGTTCGACCAGCTTCTGTTGATGGAGAAGGATCCTGGTACGAATCAGGAGTTCACCGATTCCGTTAAGGAAACCTACTCGTCGATCAAGGCCGAAAACGATTTGTTCTACGACAACATGTTCGCTCTCAGCCCTCTCGACTACGACCACAGCATCTGCGCGACAGTATCTCCGTTTGAGCTGAAGTACGACAAGTTTACTGTGGGTCGCCACTTCAAGGACTTCCCGCATATCAAATTCGTGGTCGACTTCAACATCTCGGTCGGGCGTATCCGCATCTGGCACAATCCCGCCGATACCGACGAATCGGCTCTCAACCTCGCTCAGCGCTGGAAAGTCAATTGGGCTGATACTGAGCTTCAGCACCATCCGAGTGGCAACTTCGCTCAGCTCTCCGGTTCCGGTACTCGTGAGATCATCCTGCGGGCGATCATCACGAAGTACGTAAAGAACTAACCCTTAGAAGAAGCGCTTTGTAATAAGAGCGCTTCTTTTTTGTATTGATTGAAATAAACGAATCTACATTTTCGTAATCTAAAAGAAAGGAAGTAAATAACTTATGTTAGGTGATCCTACTGTATTACTGAAGGATGATGATCGACACCGCAAGTTTACAGGTGTTGATAAGTTTCATAAGAAGGGTTACTACGGAAGTAGAGTTACTGCGGCAACTGGTGAGAGCTGGAGCCTTAGTTATTACAACCCTGGTAATCTGGTTTCAGATCCTCTCTCATGTGGATCTGGTGATGTTGGACATTCAGTAGATACTGCAGCAACCTTCTTTCAGGTTGCTCCGCAGGCTAAGCTTGTAATGCTTCAGACCTCTTCCAAGTTAACATCCAATGGAAAGGATAGTTACGATCATTTTATTGATCTTGCTCTTCCTGTTATTAAGGAAAAGAAGATCACGAACATGTTTACGTCTTTGAATCATCAGTACGATTCAAAGACTAAAAGTGACTGGGAAAACGCTCTTAGGAGCGTAGAAAGTTACTTCAAGAGCTTTTTTGCTATGGGAAATGATAGCGATAAGAAGTACAATCCCATCACTGACATTGAAGAGATCATTGGTGTTGCTGCATACACACTGATGGTTGATGGTACTGTGGTTCCTGCTGGTTATAGCAGTGAATCTGATACCACTGACTTCTCAGCACCTTCAATGATTTATACCAATATTGATGCGACTAAAAGCACTGACTCTGGTTCACCGCATTCAGGAACTTCGTTCTCTACTCCTTGGCTCTGTGGTATGGCATGTCTTGTTGATGATTTCTTCATTGATAAGACTGGTGAACCGCTTAGTCGAGAAGCAATGGTTCGATTCTTTAAAGATCACACTGTAGATATTGGAGATCTTGGTTTCGATAAGAAGACTGGATTTGGTGCAGTAATTCTGCCTGATCCTGACGAGATCGATATCTCTAAATACGCAACTATTAAGGAGGATGATACATCTATGTCTGAAGTACAGGATATGTCTAAGTATATGAGTTTTACTCATACTGAGGATTCTGCTGGAGTTACTGTGGAAGTAATTCCGCATGATGCAATCAAGAAGCTTGACTTCATGAAGTGCAAGGATCCTAAGGAAAAACTGGTTGATCTGTATGATCGTATTGAGGATAAGCCTCAGATCATCATTAACGGTGGTCTGTTCAACATCTCTAATGGTGTGAACATTCTCTCGTTTATTGATGAGGGTGTTGAACAGAATTACCAGAACAACTTTGAGGGTATCGGTATCAAGAAGGGTGACGTTACTCGTCTGGTTGCTGGTCATGACAAGGACGGAGATTGGAAGGACTTCATGTCCGCATATCCGGTTCTTGTTCGTGATGGTAAAGCGGTTACCTCTTACGACAAGGGTACTGAGCTGAATTATAACGCTATGCGTCAGGCTATTGGTTACAAGGCTGATGGTTCTGTTATTATCATCAGCGCGTATAAGGCTGGTGCTATGAAGTTCGAAGCCCTGTCTCAGCTGATGGTCAAGTATGGTGCTCAGTATGCTATCAACCTCGATGGCGGTGGCTCTGTATACAAGATGATCGGTGGTAAGGTAGATGGTGCTCCTACTGAGCAGCGTGCTATCGACAATGTATTCATGGTTTACCTGAATGAGAAACGGGATACCAATGAGGAATACAGCGGCACCGTATATGCAACCAAGGATATCAACATGGTTGCTGGTATTGGAAGTGACAATGTTGTCAAGGTAATCGAGAAAGGTTCTCTGATTACGATTCGAGCATCCAATCCGTGGGAAGGCAAAGCGTGGTACTGTGTATCCTGTGACTATGAGATTGGCTACATTGTAATTGATGATAACGTCACCTACGAGATGCCTCTCCCGGCAATTCTTCGTGTTACTGAAGATATCAATGACACGATCAAGAAGAACACCCGAGTTGTCACCACTGGTGTAGATAAGGATAATTTCTTCACGATCGTTGCAATCGCATCGAAGGATGAGAAGGGAAAGTATACGATCTTTGAGAACATCGACATTACGACCATCTCTGCAGAGAAGGTTGAGTACTATACCGAGTATACCGGAGCTCTTCCTAGCCAGGATGATAAGAAGGATGGAGATGTATCTAAGGTAACCTATACCGATCTTGATCCTTTTGAGGAGTATACTGTAAGCGCTAAGAGCGGTCTGAATATTCGTGACAAGGATGACATTTCCGGTGAAATTGTAGGTGCTCTGGAATTTGACATGCATGTTGTAATTGATCGTGTAAACAGCGAAGGCTGGGCACGTATTCGTTACATCGGCGTTGATGATCCCACTACTGTTCTCACTAAGGAAAGCGAGGAGCTGTGGGTTAAGGTCGAGTATCTTAACTACTACCAGGACTGTCCGACCGACTCTGACGATATGCCCGAAACGGTTCTTCTCGACAGCAAGATTGAAGCTATGGGATATTTCAATACGACTGATTTCGTTGTATATCCCAATCAGGATTCGACTAAGGGTAATGATGATGTCATCAATAGTTTCCTTGGATCCTTCGTGGAGATCATTAACAGTAGCGAATCTCGTTATCAGATTCGTGGCTCGCATACTTCTACGTCTCCCTGTGTATGGGTTGAGAAGTCTGTACTTAACCTTGTTGAACTCAAGGAAACTCCTGATGATAAGAAGGATGATTCTGAAAAGAGTGACATTAAGGACGAGAGTGAAATCTCTGATTGGGCTAAGGATTCTGTAAATCATGCAATCAAGATGGGTTGGATGACCTGTTCTGATGGCAAGTTCCGCCCGAAGGATTCTGTAACTCGTGAAGAGATGGCTGTTATTCTGAATAGAATTGACAAGTGATACAAAAAAAGAAGAAAGAGATTAAATCTCTTTCTTCTTTTATTTTAGATTATATACACAGCGCCATCTACGCCATTTCCAGCATTAACATATGATGCTGTAGACATGGATGCAATTACTCCACTGTATCCACCCGCTCCACTCATAGCAGATCCTTCAGCATTTGAAGGATATTCATAACCATTACCACCTGCGGATGGTCCATATTGACCATATATGGTAACTGTCCACGATCCACTAGATCCATTTCTACGCCCAGATCCCCCGCTAGAACTCGTTCCTCGATATCCTCCTCGAGCAGTATATACCGTCCCATTTATGGATACGGTAGTGTTACCCCCATCAGTTCCAAGATTTCCTATACCATCTGATGAATAGCCACCGCCTGTTCCTCCAGCGCCCACTGATACAGCAACACTTTGTCCTGCGTTTAACCAGCACCCAGCGGTTTCCACGAATCCAGATCCACCTCCACCAGGAGTTGCAATTGTATATCCAGTGTCTCTACCTACTGAATTGGAAGGGCCACCTCCGCCACCAGCTCCAATTAAAACGAACGTGTAATTTCTGGATGTTTGTGCGGTGAATGTTGCAGTTCCCGCAGATGTCTTTGACCAGATGACTTTACCATTGCTAGCATTAGAAACGTCGTTGATGGATGCTAGCTGATATACTGTGGATGTGTTATCAAATATGAGGGCACCGTTGTTAATATATAATCTTCCATCATAGTCTTTCGATGATCCTGGTTCATGGAAGTCTATATATTTACTTATCTCTAAAGGAGAGCCATAATCACCGCGAAGTGCAGAGGGAATATTTTCGATTTTAGCAAAAGATGATGTATCTGGAATCATAGATTTAAGAGCTAATTGACGCAGAATCGATGATGCATTTCCACAGTAGAAATCATCTCCTGAAACAAGCAATCTGCCTGATTGCAAGGTGTTTTACAGGGATTATGATGGTATATATGCACCACATATTCTCGAATAACTAGAGCCATCATATCCAGAAAACGTCAGTTTTTTCGTAGATGGATTATATCCATAACCACCGATACCAACACTAGTTGGAGATGTTACAGTTTGATCATATGAGTTGAAGTATAGATTTTCAAATAAAAAATAGAAAGATCCATAGTTAACTTTACTTTGGCGCTCGTAACTTCCAAGTATTAGAGACTTCATATGAGCAGTTGAAAGGTCGAACTCATAACTCCAAATTCTATTACGATTCGAAGTTAGCGTAATTATACATGTTCCATATATGCATTCAACAGTTTCGGTTTTACCATCATATCCAGTTGGATTGTGACTGCTTACTAGCGATATAGGATCTTGTGCAAGTTGCATTTGTGATAACTGTACTCCAGTTTGAATAGAACCTATGTTATTAGCCATAGTCTGGAAAGTCGCATCAGATGCAGTGCTAATCCCCTTGCCAGTAATCGCACTAGCTATAAGCGACTTTCCATTACTGACAGATGTTTTTAAAGAGTTAAGTTCAGCGCTAGTTGCAAAACCAGATACATCAGGAATCTGAGACTTTAGCGCTAACTGAAGAGGACTTGATGATGAGTTGCCACAGTAGAAGTTTGATCCGTTTACTAGCAACCTGCCTGATTGCAAGGTGTTTTACAGGCTTTACAAAAAATAAAAAAGAAGGAAGCGATTAGGCTTCCTTCTTCTCCTTCTCGAGAAACTCGCAGGCCTTCTTGGTTGCCGCGTCCATCACTTTAGCGTTCAGTTCATAGAACTTTTCGTCGCTGTTGTGATGGTGGAAAATCTCGTTTGCACGATGCATAGCATCGATAACCTCATCGATGTTTTCTGCGTTGTAGATGTCGCCGTTGATGGTCTTCAACTTGTAGAAATCGTCATCGGCGTTGTTCTCGGCTTCCTTTACGCTGGAAACGTGCTTCAGAACCTTAGCCGCGGTCAGTCCAACGATCGTGCTCACAGTTGCACCAATAACGATGTTCGTAATCATTTCCTTAGTAGTCATTACAATGTCCTCCTTACAGACAGGTGATACCAAGTTCCATCTATCAACTAGGTATCAGGTTAATGATTTACTTGAATAGCTGATAGGTTGTTATTCTATCTTCTATTCATATAAATAATATATCAATATATATAGGGTTTGATACGAAAAAGGCGAGAGGTTGCACTCGCAACCTCTCGTGGATTACAGGATTTAACCTGCGTTGATATCATACCAATCTCTAAACTTCGTAACAACAGTTGACGCAGGAAGATTTAAGCAGGGGCGCACGCCAATGTAGCCATAGTACGCATAGCTGTAGCTGAGCGAGCCGTCCGTGCCGACAAACCGAACAATGTACGAGTGGCCAACACCCGGCGTTCTTAACCAATAGTACCAAGCTGACGTCAAGGAACTCGGCTTTGAACTGGAAAGTGAAGCTATATATGCTTCTTCTTGAACAATTGCAACTCGGCTATTGCTATTTTTAAAATACTCAAAAATAACGCCTTCTGCAACGCTACCTTCGTTACCAATTCCAACTTCAGTTTCAGAAGGAAGAAAGATCTTATCCGAAGTGGTATAACTACCGCCACCATCAACAACAGTATTGTTGATGGTTCTTGTAGTCGTGCTCATGAGAATATTTCTCTCAGCTTCAGAGAAGTTATACAGGAATCCAGGTCTACCCGAATATCCAGTATTGTAATTAGTATAGCTGTTATCGGGAGTATGATCAGCACTATGCTGAGCAGAGTACCAAGAACCAGCACCCGCTGAACTATTCAACCAAAGTCTCAAGTTCGAATATCTCCAGTTATTGTTACCGTAAGATTTACGATCGCTATTGGAGTTGTTCGGTTCTGCTGCGTCAAACGCTCTCAAGTCAATGATGTTATTCGCCATAAGAGTAACGCTGTTACTCGGGAAACCGCTGTGATTTTTCGCAACGATTCTCCAAGGGATTCTCCAAGCAATTTCATTATTAACCTGATGTCGTCCGAAGTTTACTACCGCACCGACAGGAAGCGCCGACAGAGCATAAGTTTCTACTCCAAGATCACTCTTCTTCATGTATCCATCCATATCAGGAGTCCATGAACACTGTTTTGCTGTTGGATGAGTATAAGAGTAGTTACACTGCTTTGTCGACGGATGCACGTACGCTGACGGAATCTGTGAAGCTAATGCAAGCTGACAAGGTGAGCAATCTCCGTTTCCGCAATAAAAATTGGAACCTTCAACTGCGACCCTGCCAGTTTGCAAAGTATTTGGCAAAGAGCCTGAAGTAAGGGTAATCGGGAGTTTCCCGTCAATTTCTTCGAGCTTTTTCGTCAAAGTCGACCCATCGGAGAGCTTGACGAGGTCGGTCATAGTGTCAGTGAAAAACTTGCTATAACCGCCATTGCCATCACTGGTGAGAATACTACCAGTGTTAACAGTTTCACTCATTTATATCATTCCTTTCTTAGATTAGATTTCTCAGAAGATGCCGTTTGACACCAAACGATAAATCTCCCGAGAGGATATGATATCTTAGGTATTTGTTCTCTAGTATGAGAGCAAAATTGTTCTAAGACATCTTACGTTTTATGTTCATTTTACAGAATTTCATATCCAGTGACAAAAGATCATTTTGATGTTAAAAATACAGAGTTAGTATAGTTATATTAACTCTACATGTATATTATGAAAAATATAAAATTGTGTATTCTAACATAAGCATTTTGCCTAGTGTTAGAATACACAATTGATTTTATTATGTTTAGAAATAGATTTTATAATTTGTCAATAAATCTATTCCCGAAAAATGATTCTCAGAAAATCACGGGTCATTTGGCAATGCGTAGAAGCTCGACAATGGAGCGGCAATCTTATTGATCAAGCGTTTTGTTGAAGATAGATGACGGTAATCGTCACTATACCAACGAGGCTGTCTACAGAATTCATATGCACTGGTAAAAAGATCTTGAACTCGCATTATCC
Source organism: Clostridium sp. CAG:452 (assembly GCA_963626675.1). Lineage (GTDB taxonomy): Bacteria > Spirochaetota > Spirochaetia > Sphaerochaetales > Sphaerochaetaceae > Ornithospirochaeta. The sequence continues at coordinate 27,519 of CAVFXW010000066.1, forward strand.
ATGCTGGAGATTTGTGATTTTGAATAGCATATCGCCTAATAGCCTGTTCGAAACTAATACCTTGGCGATATGCGAGATAATCGATCTTATCAAATTCTGAGCATCTGTCTTTCATAAACATACCGATATCTTCCATACTAATTTCTTGATTGAACATAATACATTCTCCTTTCTGGTTTATTGTAATGTATCCTGATATTAAAAATTGAGCATAGTTCCTAAACTAAGCAATTTCCCTTGCAAAGTGGAAGAATGCTTGTTAATGGATCGGATTTTTATTGTGGTAATAGCTCAGGATCTCCCTGTCAATTTGCACTTAAAAATCAGATACCTTCACAGTATGTGCATCCTTCTAGTAAACAGTGTAACTACTCCGTAGACTTAAGCGGATATGCTCAGATTTCACAAATACCATCCTCACTTCGTGGTGACTATGGAACTCCGCTTGAAATGGGTAAATATATAGATTTTCACGAAAGTGGATCATCATCAGATTATGATGGTCGTCTATATATTGATAGTGGAAATCTATACTTCTCAAGCCCTTCCAGCAGCGGTCAAGTTGCATATAAAAGTGATATTCCATCTGGAGGAAATTTAAAAGCATATCTCGGAACTGGAGAAATGGTTGCAGATGTGAGAAGTAATGATGGGTACGGAACCCTAACTGTTTCATTTGGGGGATTCTCTAGTGTTGTAGCAGCAATGTGTAGTGGATATATTAATGAAACTTATAAGTACACTGGGCATTATCTTATAACATTCCAAACCACATCATTCAATGCGAACAGTGCATCATTTTATTATTCGCACAATTGCACTAGCGATTATCGTACTCCGAGAGTATACTATTCATACATCGTGTTAGGTTACTAAAGTAAGCAATTTCCCTTGCAAAGTGGACAATTGCTCGTTTCAGGTAGTGATTTCTATTGTGGAAATAGTAAATTGAATCCATGTCAACTTGCTTTAAATTCATCAGTAGAATCACTAAAAACATCTGTCAGTGAAGGCAAATCTTTAATTGCCGCTGCGGTCACTGACAAGGGAGTTAAAACCGCAGCGGATTCTACGTTTCAAGTTATTGCTAATAATATCAATGATATTTCAAAATTACCTAATGGTGTAACTGTCGAGAGACGAACGTTTAGTGTTTCAACTGGAATTTCGAACACAGCTACAACAACATGGTATGGCGCGGACTTGGGTAAAGAATCGAGATTGCCGATATACATTGTCACTAGAAGCGCAACTGTCAATTGTGCCATACACTACTATCCGTCTATCTCAATTGGGGTCAGTGAAAACAATGGAAATCCAAAGATCCGGTTGTTTGCAAACGGAACAAATGGAGCTATTATCTATAAATATTCCAATGATGGAGTCAGTGTGACATTTAAAGGAGAGTATGACATTTACTTTGCAACAGACGCCACGATTGCATTATCCAAGAATGCAACGTCATATTGGAATAGTGTCGAATCATCTATGAAATAAATAACATCAAAGCTTAGGATTTGGCAAAGTGGCTTTCGCCTGCGATTCCTCAGGAGTTATGACAATTTTAGCCGGCAAAAACGATGAATCGGTTGTTAAAATTATTAGCTCTGAAGATCATCCTATCTGCTATGAAGAGGTTGATGGTGAGACCGTCGATCCGTTCAAAATTGATGCTGATACGCTTGAAGGAAAGAGCGTTCAAGATATTGTGGACCTGGTTCCGAGTCCGGATCTTTCTGGTTATGCAAAGTCCGCTGAAGTAGAATCACTAAAAACATCTGTCAGTGAAGGCAAGAAACTTGTCGCTGCTGCGGTCACTGACAAGGGAGTTAAAACCGCAGCGGATTCTACATTTCAAGTTATTGCTAATAATATCAATTCACTAGATGTAAAGAATTCTGTAGAGAAAAGTATTTTAAGTGGAATTTCGAGCACAGTTTCCAGTGCGGATTTAACGCTCGCAAAGTACTCAACGTCGGCAACGACACTCTATTATCAATATGGAAGTGAGGTTCGTACACTTTCGTTTGAAATTCGTGTTACCACTGGATCTTCTGCAGATGGTTATAATTTAATCAATGCTCAATTTTCTGGAAACTATTTGGGTCAAGAAACGATTACTCGTGTAGTAATGACTTCTATAGATGTCACAACTGGAGATATGGTATTGAATGTGTCCGGAAATGCATCTCGACCTGGATATATTTCAAATACCACTATCTCTCATTACCGTTCAAGCGATGGTATCCATATAAAATATGGTGCAACGCTCAGTACGATCACAGATTCTAGAACCTCATATGTGCTTTACGCAGATTCAGAGTGTACTATTCCAAATCCGTCGATCACTGTAGACTGTCTGTTAACGGGAACTCTGACGTTTAATGTTTCTACAAGTTCTACGATATCTGTAGATTTGAAGAGTTAAAGGAGGTCATTCTAAATGGCTGATAAAAATAAAGTGATCCAGCTCTTGGATCCTGATACTGGCGACAAGGTCTCACCTGTCGTCAACGTAGGTTCAATCTACGATAAGAATGGCAACAAGGTCGACAACTTGTTGTCCTATAAAGTTTCAGGAGTAGACGTACCTATTCCTGAAATTAAAGATGTTAAGGGAGAGCTTACTGACGAAGTCAATCAAGCTATTCTCGATATGAAGAATCAGATTCCTGAAATGCAGAAGCAGGTAGATCAGGCAATTCTTGACATGAAAACTCAAGTTGAGGCTTTCACTCTGAACGGTGGTCTTCCTGTAAACGATATTCGCAGTGCAAAAGTTGCATCGGGCGAATCAGTATCTGCAGGAGATGTTGTCGACATTGATGACTCTGGTTGTGCTGCGGCTGGATATAGCGCAGTTGAGGAGACTGCAATTGATTACGATTACAGTTTTTCAAATCAGCCGACTAAAGTTAAAGTTGTCGATTCCAATATCGAATCAGTTGATATTGGAAATGATGAAAGAGTGGTAATCGCTGACTTTGCTGAATATTCTGGATTCAACGCATACTTATTGAAATCAGATGGAACTGTTAAATCATATGTGAAGATAGGAAATCCAAAGAGTTGCGTCACCGGTGCAGCATATAAAAACGGAACTAATACATTTGTAATGTTATTGGTTTCGAATCGAATCGGTGGGAGCAGCTATTCAAATGGAGTTGTTTCTATATACCTGACTATTTCATCTTCTGGTGGAATGAGTTGTACGAATTACAGTTCCAGTGACATTACAAGCATCGCTGGCAATGCAGATATCCAGCTTGTGTCGTTTTCAAAAAGAACTGATGGTGTTCTTTATGTTAGTGGTGCGTCGAATGGAGCTGTTGGTCTGTATTATAAAAGTACAAGCACCGCAGAACCGTTTATGACATATTACGGTAAACTTGGTATTACTGGAACTTTGTCTGACATTAAGTTACTGACTCTTGGAGAAATAGTTTCTGGAACTGAGGGATTCTTAATCTCTTACGTAAATTCTAGTGATAATAAGACATATGCAGCGGTGTTCACTGTAAACAATTCGTCCAATGCGATTGTAGCAGGAACCCCGATAGTTATCTCTAGTACAAGCGGTGCTATTAAGAAGCTGTCCCAAACTCCAAGCGGAGAGATCGTTGGTGTTGTAAAGGAATCGTCTTCAGTAAGCTATATTTTTAAGCTTAGCATTAGTGGATGGACTGTGTCCATTAAAAACAAGACAAAAATTTTAGCCAATGAGACCGTTACGAATCTCATTGACTGTGAGGCTGTTTCTAATACAAAAGTTGCAGTAATGTATTCGAACTCTAATTCTGGAATGTTTATTAGAGCAATCGACTTTTCCAGCACTGTGACGGAACATGCTTCACATGTCATAAAGAAAACCGATACCGCAACTGATTTGGTGAAGACTTGTGGCAAACTTGTCAGCACCAAATCTGGAAAGGTCATTGCAGTGACATCATACAGTAATGGCTATTACAAATTACATGGAGTATTGCTGGAAAATAAAGACGATTTGTATGGAGAGAGTATCATCGTAGATAGTACCCAAGCAATCGCCCTGGAATCCGGTTCTTCTGGAGACACGATTTCGCTTGGATATGGCGGTTATTGCAGAATGTCTTCCGCTAAAAGCGGCGATACTGTTGAATCAAATGGTGTTCGAGCAGTTTCTCCGATTGACGGATGGTTGGACATTACACCAAAATACAAACGAAACGCCCCTGTTACTGGAACATATTCAGGTAATGGCGGTACAATGACGATTAATCTTGGATTCAAACCGTCTGTTGTTATTTCAGGTACAACTACTGCTGGAATTGACAACGGTGGCGTTGTGTATGGAGGAGTTACAAGCGAAGCTGGATCCACCAGTAATGGTCTTGTTAAAATAACATCTAACGGTTTTACCGTTAGTGGATATGCTTGTTCAAACGGTGGCGTATACACATATGCTGCATGGAGGTGATTAAAATGGCTGATACTGAAAAAGGATATCTGGTACAGCTCAAGTCTCCTGAAGGAGATAATGTGTACCCTATGGTTCCTGCTGAAGCGATCATTAAGTCAGATGGTTCTACCTATGACTTCGATTCGCTTTTCACATCTGTCAGTAATGGTAAAGCGTTGGTCGCGTCCGCTATTACTGACAAAGGCGTAGAAACTGCTGCTGACGCGACTTATCAGCAGATGGCTGAAAACGTAAGTTCTATTCCCGTAGGTATTCCTGGAATGCCTGTAGTTGAACGAGTTACACAGTCTGATGTTAAAGTTGGAGATATTGTTAGATTCGACCCCGTGGCAACCGTCAACAGTCCTGTTGGTTTGTTTTCAATTACAACAAGTCAAACTGCTCAGGTCAGATTTGCGGTAGACTCTAAGCATTATATCAACCTAAATATCGCTACTAGTTCTAGTGGTTTTGGATATAAAGCATTGCTTATGTCCATTGACGATTCTGGAAAGATAACGGAATCTCAGCAACTCATATTCGCGGCTCGCGATTCGAAGTTTGTTGGATATTGCTGGTTGGAAGACACGTCACAATTTCTGGTAGTTCAGACGGATAGCACCTATAAAAATACTACCGTTTCGTTCTATGAGATTTCGGGTGATGCGTTGGTTGAAGCGCATTCGATAACTATAACTGGCAGTTCAACTTCAGATTGTGTTTGCGGTTATGGATATGATTCAGACTTCATTTATCTGGTCATGGGATCTTCTAAAACCTTAACCGAAACCTCAATTGATAGAAAAACTTATACGAAGACCGGTCTTTCGAAGTCTCTCTCGGTTTCAACTGCACCGTCATTCCCGATTGTCAGGGCAGGTCCGGGATTTGTATGCAATAAGTATAAGCTGTCTGATATGACGCAATATTCGTTCCCAGTCGCATATCCGGAAGCTTCCTATCAAGTTGGACACGGATACATTTCCGGATATAAGTATGATTCTACCGTAAAACGCTATGTCGTCACTACTGAAAAAATCGATGGCTTGGGCCAGAGGGTATCTACATCTACAGACGAGATTCCTAGCGGTTTCGATATAAAAACGATGTGCATGGGTGGTGCGTTAATCCATCCAAATGGTTCTAGACGGATTGCAGATAGCGATCTTAATAGTATTCCAACAGCGTATCCTGCGTATTTTTACGACTTTAGCACAAAGACAATATCGTATTTAGGCTCCTTCTCCAAAAAGCATCAATATGAAGAAGAAATTCCAATGCTCAGAACCGGTAATCATTTAATTATTGGTGACGAGACTAGAGCTAGTAACACTCCAAATGCATGTAATACTTGTTTTACCTACGATCTGTGTAATGGAACATTTGCAATTCCTAGCAATACAGTCTCTGTTGTCGATAAATTCAACGATGAGTTAGAAGCTTCTACTGCAGACACATCTCGTCTCTGGTTGAATAATAATGTATCGGTTTACAAGGTTTTACCTGTAATAGGTCTGGTGATGAGCGCAGGATCTTCTGGAGATTCTGTTAATGTAATGCCAATTCCACACATCGTGTAGGATCACCCTTCATATAAATTAAATAAGAGATACTCAATTATATTGAGTATCTCTTATTTTCTATATCTCATTTCTCCTAGGGAGAATAAGAAAGGTGAACTTTTAAAGTTCACCTTTCTTATTTTTACTCATTAAGAATAGCGTAAGCAATTCCACGAGAAGAAACCCAAGGAGCATCACTCTTATCAATGATGACCTTAATCTGAAGACCCCAGTTATCTGCAGTCTTAGTAGTATTCTTGAGAGAGATAACAGAGTTTGCAGAAACCTGTTTCGTCACATCTTCCCAAGTGGGAGATTCGTCATATGCATTGTTGCAAGCCTGTACAGTAACAAAGCTTCCGTCAACCACATAGTCAAGCGCAACAGCCAACTTAGACGAGGGTCCCGTCAGTGTCCTGACGGGACTGAGATACGAGATTGACGATGGCGCGGGAAGTACCATAAACTTATCAATCACGTCAAGTCCAGTCGCCATCGCGATTCTGAAGCAGGGGCGCACGCCATCGTAGCCATGGTAAGCATAGTAGCTGTAGAGCGAGCCGTCCGTGAGGACAAACCGAACAAGGTTCGAGCCGCTAACATACGGCGACCGGAGCCAGTAAATCCAAGCAGTATTAGCATTCGTCGGTTTGCTAGCTGAACTGGTATTGTTGAACGCCTGTTGACTCATATATGCAATACGATCTTTATTTTGAGCTCCAACATAAAGATCGAATGCCGCATCAGTTTCGAGAGATTCTGAATTCTGAGCAGTGATTCCAAGCTCACTGAATGACGGAAGGAATACCATGTCCTTAGTGGTGTTCTGACCCCCACCGTCGGCATCAGGAAGGTTCGTTGTGATAGTTCCAAGCTGAAGCAAAGCCCTTTCTTCAGTAGAGAAGTTATACAAAAAACCAGGACGCGAAGAATATTGAGTTCCCTGATTCGAAACACTTGCGGTGGTACTCGGACTTGCATCTGCGGAGTGCTGTGCAGAATACCAAGCACCTGCCGCCGCACTGCTGTTCAGCCACTGACGAATGTTGGAGTAACGCCACTGGTTGTTGCCATAACTTTTACGGTTGGAATCTGAGTTGCTTGATTCTGCAGCATCGAATGCACGCAGATCAATGATTTTATCCGCCATCAGAATAAGGCTCTTGTTTACAGCATCCTTATGAACGATGGTGCAGTTGATTCCCCATGCGGTCTCGGATTTTACTTGATGTTTACCAAACACGCAAGTATCTCCAACTTCTCCATAGGGAATCTCAGCAGCAGTGGATATAGTTGCCATAGGTTATTAACCTCCTTTTAATAAATCCCGTAGACAGAAGACCAGTTACCCTTCTCAATCGTAATCTCTGAATCGGAAACTGTGGCTAAATCTACAAATACATTTTCAGGGAGCGGGGGAACGAACTTATTCTGAATGCAAGTATTCAGAAGAAGGTATAACTGGATTGCAGCAATATCTACGGTTAAGGTATCAGATCCTGATTTATCAAAAGCTACTGGAGAATTCTCACTATTGCCGATCAAAAAAGAACCGTCTTCTTTAACGGCCATCCGACCAAATTGCAAGCTGTTTTACAGCCATGGTAAAAAATAAAAAAGGAGGAAGCTTAATTGCTTCCTTCTCCGATGACTTCCCACGTAGGCTTCGACTGCATCTGCTCAGCCTTTTCCAGGCGTTTGCGACGCAGTTCCTTGCATTTTTCGAGTCGAGCAGCATCTTCAGCACGTTCTCTTTCCTTGCGGTCTTGAGCCATGATATACCTCATGATATTCTGGAGGTCGCGCTGTGCGCCGTCGAGATTATATCTCAGCCTTTTCCAAGGATGATACTCGCTTACATCATCCTTCACATCAGTCGGCATATGGCGGATAAACTTCTGGTAATCGTCGACGATTCCATACGAGATGCCTACAAACTTTTTGTCAAAGAACTCTTTGTGAAAAGGTTCTTTGTACTCCTTGATGCTGCAACACTTGCGGCGCAGAATTTCTCCGCGGATTTGCATTATGGTAGTGTCCATTCTGCAAATATGTTCGTGGATGAAACGGTTTTCTGCCTTCATGTTTTCGTCCTCCTTATTGGACTCGCGATCCAAAGCCCCATCTATCGGCTAAGAATCTGGGTTATAGAAGTACCCATTGTATCTTCTATTCATATAAATAATATATCAATGAAAGCGCGGTTAGATACGAACAAAAAAAGAAGGTAGAACTAACCTATCTACCTTCTTAATTTCTTCAAGCGTTAATTCGCGGGCGATAATCCTCAAAATACATGAGGACATGCCATACGAATTCAGATACTGTCGGACGTTCACGAATACCCAGGATATCGAGCCACAGTTGACTATAACCAAAATACGTTCTGTCGATGATGTACCTACAAGCTCGTTCTACTCGAATAATACGAGTATGCATTCTCTTTGCAACTTCTGGATATCCATCCTTCGTAATTCTAAAGCCATTTCCAACCTTACCAAGTACGACAATCGTCTCGACCAAATATCTGTATCCTTGAAGATTCGGATACATGCCCAGCTCATTTAAAAGCTGGCGAACTTCTCTGTGATTCAATTCCATGAGAAGTTCCTCCTTTCACGTAAGATAGAATAGTATAGAGTGGTGTCTTGGTTAGTCTATCCTTCTTACATGTAAATATTATATCAACGAAGGAATAATCTATTAACATCTTATTTAGAAAGGAAAGATACCAGTGCAGCGTAGAACCCGCAATAAAGCAAAACTTACAAATCCATCAGAACTGGTTGTCATTTCAAAATGTCTTGATCTTTTGAAATATACATTTACAGTGACTTCTAATGATAAGAATATTGCTAAGAAGTACAGACTTACTGTAGTCAAGATGATTCAGGATACTGTGCTTACAGCATATCAGTATATGATTCGAGCAAATCTTATCTATCCTAGAAACAAGAAAGAATTTGATCGAAGAATGCAGTATCATCAGTTTACAGATGAACAGCTTCATATTCTATTATCTTTAGCAGAAGTTTCTACTGTAATCGGAAATTTCCATTCTCCCGGATATTGGTCTAAACTTACTTGGGAAGTAATTCGTTTGAATAGAGCTTGGGCTGCTTCTGATATGAAACAATTCAAGGATCTTCCGGAATAACTTTTCATTAAGGGGCATTCCTTATGTGTCGCCGAATGTTAGCAACTCGAACAATGTTCGGAATGTCAACACGGACGGCTCGCTCAACAACAACAATGCGTACAATGGCAACAATGGCGTGCGCCCCTGATTGAAAATAATTCTGCTGATAATCCAAGTCTTAGTACGGAAGCTTATTAGCTTTCTGAAAACCGTAGATTATTTTTAAGGAAGGAATGACCTGTCGTTTGGATATTTCTTATCCAAGGGATAAATAGTGATCGTTGATGTTGGCAACTTCAGGCTGTATCAGAAGTTGGTCCAACTATCTCAGCGTGAAGAAAGGGAGTGTGGATTATGCTTTCATTTCTGAATAGGATTGTTGAAGATCCGTACGAGAAATTGTACGACTTCAACAATCTTCATTCCGCATACTGGAAAGCTTGTAAAGGTAAACGAGACCATGGATATGTTGCTCGTTATGAAGCAAACCTTCTTGAAAATTTATGTAAATTATCAGACAAGATAGAACAGCGTGAATACAGACCAAGAAAGCCATATTTCTTTTATGTATATGAACCAAAGAAACGTCTAGTCTGTGCAAACAACTTCGACGATAAGATTGTCCAACATGTTCTATGTGATGAGATTCTTCATCCAAATATATTTCCAACTCTAATCAGAGATAACTATGCAAGTCAACCCGGAAAGGGAACTGATGATGGTTTAGATAGATTAGAAGTACATCTCCGGAAATATGTGCATAAGCATGGAACTGAGGGATATATTCTGCGTGGAGATGTTCATCATTTCTTTGCTAGCATAGATAGACAAGTTCTATTGAACATGGTACGTATGCAAATTCCATCTGATGATCTATATGAATTTTTAAGCAATTACTATAAAGATCCCAGATTTGAACCTACGGGAATACCTATTGGATATCAATCCTCACAGGTATTCGCCATATTTTATCTCAGTCCACTAGATCATTACATAAAAGAGGTTCTCAAGATAAAACACTATGGAAGATACATGGATGATTTCTTCTTAATTCATGAGGATAAATCGTATCTGAGATATTGTGAACATAAGATCAGAGAATTTCTAATTCCATATAACATGGAACTGAATGAGAAAACGAACATATTCCCTTTGAGGAATGGTATTCGTTTTCTTGGTTTTACGTCCTACGTAGATTCTAACGGTAAAGTTGTACAAAGATTAGCCGGTGAATCTAAATATAAAGAGAAGAGTTTACTTATCACATTCAGAAGATTTCTGGATCATGATTTAATCACGTTTGATAAAGTTGAGCAATCTTATCAGTCATGGAGATCTCATGCTGAAAGAGGAAACTCTTATTATCTAATTAGGTCAATGGATCAGCTCTTTGCTGAGTTATCTAAACCTGAAATAGAGAAGTATGGTTTACACTATTTAAGTGAGCTATTCGCTTGAAAAACCTGCTGGAAACATTAGTATAAATCTAAGAAAGGAAGGTGAATTGGATTGAATTTGTACGATTATATTCACGAATTCGATGCTTATGATTCGGTCATGCTGTGCCTGGAAAGTATTCAGGAAACGGTTGCTTATGCAAACTATCAGCTGAGCGAATCCAACCGCACCTCTGATATGTTTACCATTTTTGAGGGTGCTGATCCTAAGACCACTCAGGAAAAGGTAAGCCAAAACATCTTTGAAAGATTTGGTAAGAAGATCCGAGAGCTGATTGAGAAGCTTAAGGAATTTGGCAAGTGGATTGTTGAAAAGATCTCTAGCATTCTTCCTGGAATGAAGAGTGATTCTGAAAAAGCCACTCAGATTCTTAAGGAAAATCCGGCTCTTCGAGATCAGATTATTATGTCGTATGAGAAGGGTGAAATGTCCCTGAAAGATATTGCTAATCTTGAAAAGGACGTATCAGCCGTCATGAAGCTTTATGAATCTGGAAAGATTGATGAAGACACCGCTTCCGGTAAGATTCGTTCTGCTGCAGAGAAGTTCCAGGAGAAGGCCGGTAAAGTCCTGAAAGTAACTGGTACTGTTACAGGTATTATTGGTCTAACTACTATAGTTGGTAGAGCAGCAATTGAATGCCGGAAAAACAATGAGGGTCTTAGAGATATTATCGAAAGATTTCATAAGGCATATGAAAATATGGCAACGAAGCCTGGTTCTAAAATCGGAAAAGTGTTTTCTGCGCTTTCAGTTGCTCTTAGTTTCTCGACAGAAGAGACTAAGAACCGAGTTTCTTTTGCTACCAAGCTTAAAAACGCCCTCAAGAGTTTTGTCAATAAGAATTCTGATGTGTATGGACCTTCTGATCAGCTCAGTTTTGTGAAGCGTCGTATTGCTTCTGAAAAGGAGAAACTTAAGAAGGATAAGAATAATGAGGATATTAAAAAGAATATTAGTGCTATGAATAGCATTCTCGGATATCTTAAGCGCACTGGTAAGAAGATTTCAGAATCCGACTTCAATAAAGCTGTTAAAGCCTCTATCGGTGGTAAAGGACCGACCCAGTTCTTTGAAGATGAAGCCGAAGCCGATCGTAAGAAGAAACAACAGGCTGAGCGTGATGCAGAAGAACAGAAACGTCAAGCTGCACGTGCTGCTGAACAGGAAGCTCGTCGGGAAGCTAATAAAAAAACTGATGAAGAGCTGGAAGAAGATGCGTATCGGCGCCTTGTTGCTCAAGAAAAAGCCAAAAAAAGGCTTAAGAAAGAACAAGAAGGGAAATCTTAACTAAGGAGGTGAGGACGAAATGATTACTTCTAATGAAATGAATGATGTCTTTTATGGTTTCATGATTGAGGATGGCGATGAATTCCATTCATTCGCTAAGCCTGCTCTTATGAATGCCGCAAGAGACATGGTTACTGAGGACGTCGGTCTGATTTCAGAACTCATGGTTCCTGATATTGCAGTACCGATTGACTATCTCACTCGTATGAAGAGTGGTATGAACTACAGTTCCCTTGATGGAATGAAGAAAACTTATACCGCATTCTTCAACAAGCTTGCTTCCAATCCGAAGCTCTCCGATGCATCTGTATATTTCCCGATGGTTCCGGATACCGTTCATAAGATCAACACTAAGTATCTTATGATGTTCGTATCTGAAGCTAAGGCCAATGTTATGCACGCAATCAAAAGCGGTCCGGAAAAGATCGGTGATCTTGAAAATATTCTGGATACGGATAAGATTGACAAGTACAAGCTTCAGATTGCTGAAGTTACTCGTAATGGCGTTCCTGATCCTTCTGCGGCAGCCGAACTGCCTGAGCCGCTTCGCATTGTTGTAACAAAGGGATCTATCAAAGAAACCATTATTCCGTACATCGAAGACGCTGACGATTCTGCAAAGACGATTAATACTACGATCGGTACTGTACAGAATGAACTGCGTCTTGCGAACAAGGCTCTTGGGGAATTCGTTGACGCAGTAAATGTCTACGTTAAGGATGACTCTATTAACATCAAGCTTCGTACTAAGGTGAAGGCTTATGCATTTACTGTAGTTACGGTATATCGTCAGCTGGTATCGTATCTCTGCAGTGCGACCATTCTGAAGATGCGTTATTACATGTATAACAGCACTTCTCTGACGAATCTCTACAATGGTCTGACTGCACGTAACGGTACAATGGTTGAGTCCGTAGAGGTAGATAAGTTTGATACTTTCTCTGATGAATCTAAGATCGATTCTATGACTCGTCAGGGATTTGCAATCACGAAGGACATTCGTAGTACTATCTACGATATGGCTATTCATGATATGGGTGATGCAAAAGTTGCCGATCTGTCTAGTGTAGACTTCGACAATAACACCTATTCTGAAGCAGCAAATGTGTTTAAGGATATCGAAGCTCAGATCCGCTCCTTTACGGAAGCTATCGAACAGGGTCAGATCTTTATCACTGCAAGAGAAGTTGCTGGTCTGCAGAACGGCTTTGACTACATCTATGCTGGTAAGATTACTTCTATCATCGATGGTGCTAAGAAGTACTACGAGCAGATGAAGGAGCAGCCGAAGAATGCAATTCGTCTGTCTATTGCTGCAGAAATGGATCAGTCCAAGGATCTGCTTACAGCAGTATCTATCACAATCAACCATACTATGCAGTATCTCGCAGAGTCCAAGCTTGGATTTGAAGAGCGTCGTAACAGCTCCTACAGAACCGCTGTATACGAAGATTGCATTGAGTTCTTCACCACTGTACGTGAAGATCTTAAGTATCTTACTCTGAAGATTGCTAATGCATTCTTTGATCGCTATAAGTATCTTCTGTCTACTCTGTATGCGATTTCTCCGTATGCAAGTGAAATTCCGGATGATACTGAGATTGAAGTTGAGTCGGGTTATACTGATGAAGCTCTTCGTCACATTGCTCAGGAACATGCAATGTATAACGCTGCCGAATGTAAGAACGTCATGTTTGCATATCGCGGCGCTCTGTCTATGGTAACTGAGAGTGTTTATCTGGAATTCGAGCCTGCCACGTTTTTCACCGAAGCTGATGAACAGAATCAGGCAGCACAGACTGCAAAGAACAACATCAATGCAAACAAGCCCGGTCTTGCTCGTCTGAAGGATTGGATCAGTAACCTCATTCAGCAGTTCGTCGATACTGCAAAGAGACTGACCGGTGCTAATGACAGTTGGCTCGAGAAAAACGAAGCAACTCTTCGTGGACTTACAACTGGTCAGCCGCTTACGATGTATCCGTTCTTCTCCATGAAGACCGATAGCATCCCGACCAATATTTCAGCAGCTACGACAAAGGTTAAAGGTATTGATGTAAATCAGCTTTATACTAAGAAGCCTGAAGAGCTGTTTGATGAAATCTATGGTCAGTCTATCGTTCCGACAGGAAAGATCAAACTTCCGAAGACCATTAAGCAGCGTACTAATGCCGCAGTTGTAAAGCAGTACTACATGGTAGGAACTCGCACTTTCCAGCAGATTCAGTATACTCCGGAACAGGCTCTTCGCAATATCGGTCCTATGATCGATTATTGTAAGAAGTATTCTGCTTTCGTAAATACTCTGAAGTCGAAGCTGAATAACCTTGCAACTGCAGTTGATGATAAGATCAGCGCCGGTGAAGCTCTGGCTAAGGAATGCGGTATTGATGAGATTCATGATGCATATGCATTCATCATGATGGAGGCTGATAATAACAATGGTCAGCAGAACGCTGCTCCTGCACAGAATCAGTCCCAGACTCAAACGCAGAACAACAATCAGAACAATAACGCTTCTGGCGGTAAGGATGCCAAGGCTCCGTCCGTTACCAGTGTTAAGGTTGGTGACAATACCGAGAACGGCAACAATGCTGGCGGTGGTAATGCTTCGTCTCATTCAATTAAGACTCACCTGAAGCAGCTCTCTGCTGACTATCAGGCATTCTCAACTGGCATTATGTCTGCTGCTGAGTATCGTTATTATGCGTTTATGAATGCTCTGCGCGGAATCATCCGTGCAAACAAGGCAAACATCAAGAACAATAACACTCAGTCACAGAACAACAATGACCAGAACCAGAATAACAACGAAGGAGGTAATGCATAATGAAAGTCGTTAAGTATATCTCTTTCGCAGATGCGCTCGCATTTCCTATTGGTAACGAAACAGATTCGTTTTCAGTTCAAATGATTCCAAATAGCGGTTCCGATGCTCTCAATAAAGCATCACTGAAAGCTATTAAATCTACCTTTGAGTTACCTGATGCAGAGACTACCTCGGAGAAGTCCTCTAATCTTACGATGAAGAAACTCATCGAAAAAGTTAGTGGTGAGCTTGCAATTCAGGAAGATGGAACCTATATCAAACTTTTCGTTCCCAAAGAGGTATATCCATATCTTAAAACCGCTACATTCTTTGACATGCCGGATTCTAATCTGGTATATCAGATGAAGTATATCATGAACAAGGAAGAGCGAGAAAAGAAGTATGCGTTAATGGAAGTTGCTGAAGGAACGGTTATCAATGCTTATCCGCAGTGGTTTACCGGAACGTCAAACATTCTTTCGTCTGACGGAAATATAAACTGTTTCTGTGTAGGATTTTCCGGAAGTATTCCGGAACAGAACACCACTCTTAAGTTCTACTCCGAATCCGCTAGAGATCCCGGCGCCGATATTGTAGATTCTTCTGTAGAGAATGCACTTGCATCTGCTCTGAGTGCAGCATCTAATGGTTCTTCTATTCGTCTGATGAGTGGAGAATACACTGGAGATTTCGCTGTAGAGAAGTCACTGACTCTGGTAGGTTCATATGATCAGAATCAGGAAGACATTGAAGAAGTTGATTCTTCAGTTCCTGTAACGAAGCTGTCTGGTACAGTATCTGTATCTTCGGATGTCGAAATCCGCGGCGTAACTATTACTGCAGATTGCAAGTTTGAAGTATCCAAGTCGAGTTCTGTAAAGTTCAAGAACTGCCGATTTGAATCTATTACTCCGGACGCTCCGAAGACTATGCTAATCAATCTGGCTAAGGACGATGGTCCGGTTCGTCTGACTGTTGAGCACTGCCGCTTCAAAAAGGCCGGTTCTTCCGGTTCTAACGCAATGTATCACATTGTCGAAGGTAACGCTTATCTGGCTTCCGGTTCTTCGTTCTCTCATAACTACGTTGAGAAGGGTGCAACCACCCATAATGTATTCAACATTTACAATGTAACTGAGGGCGCTACGATCTACGTTAAGGATAACCATATTGAATACTCCGGTAATTTCTGCCGCATTGGTATTCAGGGTGAGCCTAAGTGTGAAATCGTCTTTGACGGTAACTCGTATGACGAGACCGATCCCGAGCCATATAGCGGCCTGATTCTCATTCAGCCGTATGGAAAGCTTACGAAGTCGTTTAAGAATATGACCCTTAAGATTTCCAATACTAAAATGCCTTCTGGTTCAGATCAGCTCATGTATATCTATTATGGAGCTGCTGACACTGTTATCACTAAGGATATTCTTCCGACTATTTATCTGGATGGTAAGAAGATGGATCCTAAGGATATCAAGGTTGTTGATTCCACCGGTGCATATGTTGATCTGTTTGAAGACAATGAATAAACATAAGAAGAATGCTTGTTTCAATACAAGCATTCTTCTTTTTTATAGTGAATCAAACAACGTCCTAATATCGTGAAAGGAATGGTTATTATGAGACGTTATACTTTTAAAGAGTTTGCAAGGGAAGTGTTTAAAGACAGCATTGATACACTCGCTGAAAGTGGTATTCCATTTCAGTTGATTCATGAAGAAAAATCCGCCTGCTTACCATTCTGTCTTTTATCTCCGAATGATAAAGTAATCGTTGAAAAGAATGGATCAGGTACTATTTATAAATATGAGGGCGATGCGTGTTTTGACGTGTATCCTGGATTGCGTGGGGTCTTGGATAATATTAAGCCAACGACAAATCGTTTCGTTATTCCACTATTATCGTCGTTCTGGACCGTATCCCCCGCAAATCCGTTTACCTTGAATGAGATCACTGTAGGTAAAACCGCTGAAATTACTCCAGAGTGGTTAAGAGCAGCTATGACGATGTGCTTTGATCATAAAAATATGAGTTCTAACATAGTATCTTGGGCAATCGTACATAATAGTGCAGATGTTCTCAGCTTATATGATCTTATCAAATATGATAAAATTCCTGAGAATCGACTTACAAGCGTACTTACAGACAAGCTCATAGTTACCAGAAAATTTGATGTACTTGAATATCTGGTACGAGAGGCTAAGAAAAACTCCAAAAATGGAAAGCTCCCTGCATGGATTGTAGATGCTCTCAATAAACGTATTGATGAGATCGATTGTGATGAATATCGAGACTTCATCAATTCACTGATTAACGACTAAAAGAAATGAATAGTATAGAGATTGATTTCTCTATACTATTCATTATTTCAACCTTTACGAGCCGTTTCGCTTGAAGATTCCTTATCAACAGACACCGCTTTTGCCGAATTTGCTTTATCATACGACATAGCGCTAGAACTGTCCGAGATACCCGTAGTAGTCGGGTCAATAGAAATATTGACAATCGAAACGATCATCAGAAGGCATACATAAGGATTCATGAATGCATCCTTAATAATGCCGAACATCTGACCCCAACTGGTAATACCAGTAGGATCCAGGTTATAATACGTCAGAACAGACAGTGCTGCAGCGACGATAATCTGAATCCACCAAGTGGGATTCTTTACTCGCACCTTCCAGTTGATCTGGAAGAACTGCTGAATCTTAGACATACAAAAGCCTCCTTTTCAGGTTGTTACATTAATGTTCTTCTGTAAGACGGAATAATGGTACAAGCTTATTGAAAGCTTGTACCATTATCCTTACGTGAATCGGAAGGTTCGATGAAATAGATTTTATTGGTGGTACTGGCAAGAGTTGAACTTGCTGATTCCTTTCAGTACCATATGAGGCGAAAACTCGCCTCGGTTATTGTGATCTACTACAAAGAAGTTCTTCCGTTTTACTTCAATTTAGTGTTACAATGAGATCGAAATTTCCTTCAGGAGCAAGAGCATCGGTAAGAACTACGATGTTATATCCTCGTCTCTCGAGTAAAGGAAGATTGATCTCGGTATGTCTAGATCTTTCTTGATCATCAAAGATGACATAAAGGTTGTCGTATTCACAACACGGACCAGAAGATATCAGAGATCTGATATTATATCGATTCTCAGTGAATCTAATTACATCTCCTAAACGATATTGGACTTCTAGTTTATTGATTGGAACGATCGATTTAATAACAAAATTTCTCATTCTTCAACAACCTCAATTTCAATCCTAGGACCCTTATCAGGTTCTTTATATGTACATTTAAATGTTTCGTCGCATACGATTAGATATGCTTCAGCAAGAATCGGGCTTGGCATACGGGGTTCACCGTACCAAGGATATTGTTCTCTTCTAATCTGTATTTCTACAGAGTGCATATCGTGAGCGACGATTTCCTGTATAGATTGATGAGCATCGATTTCTTTACAAATACGATGTATCATCATATCGCTGACTACAGGTAAAGCATCAAATACCGCAAATACTTTTGAGTTACTTTCGTTTACCACAGTAACTAGCATTCAGATCTCACCGCCCTCGAAAGATTTCGGAATCTTCTCAAAACGGTATTTCTGCGTAGCATCAGGATATTTATAATGATCCACTTCCGAAGCAAACATCAGAAGAGGTCTTACATACATGCGGAAGTCACCGTATAGTGCTTGGTAAACAACGAAAAGTTCACCAGTCTCGGTATGCTTCGCAATATGATGGACTTGATAAAGTTTCCCTTTGAAATGTCGATAAATTCCGGCGGAGATATATCTATCTCCTTCTCCATTGTCTGAAACCAATTGCGCAAAGTCATTGGTAATAAATTTTACTTTCATCATTTACCCATCCAATTCTAATCTATTCGTCATCTTTCGATGTCCAGGATACACCACGGGGAGGTTGATTTATTCGTATCCCATGGTGGGCCGTCAGAGGCTTGAACTCTGAACCGGTCCGTTATGAGCGGACTGCGCTAACCAATTGCGCCAACGGCCCACATCCGACGTGAAGCGCTGATCATCCCGTACTATCCGACCGAGATCCCTATGTATCTGCCGGAACCACTCCTGATCTTTCCACGCCTCGGAGATGCTGCATGCGCGCAAAATCATGCAGAAAGCTCAACGAGTCCACGTCGTATGCCAAGAATATTTATACTCAAATAGATAAAGTCCCAACTCTAATTTTCTTGGTCGAGTAGAAGAAAAATCAAATAAATTCAATATATCTTCTTTATTCCCCAAAGTGCGGTATTGGACTTTGTTGATCATAGACCGCACTAGCTTTTTTGACGCATGGATCACCCAAACCTTGCGTCAAAAAATACTGAGAGATCTGAGATGATTACACGAGTATCATCCCATCGCATAATTCATTCTCAGACATGTCAGATTTCGATACAATATTTCGCCTCGACATACAGTTACCAACACCCGTTCCGTGTAAGATACTGGACCAATGCCTGTTGTTCACGAACCACCTCGAGAAGGTAATTGTATCTTAATTGGTTCGCATGGCGGACGGAGTGGGATTTGAACCCACGCGGCGCTTTAACACGCCCTACCTCTTTAGCAGAGAGGCCTCTTCGACCACACTTGAGTATCCGTCCTCGATTATCTTTATGAGACGAACCTGATAAATCCTTTTTCATCTACGATGACAAAAAATCCATCACTAGTCAGTGTGACAGTCTTATCATGATTCGGAGTCATCGACCAATCTCCATATCTGGAAAATCCAATCAAATTAGAAAAGGAGTTTAAAGCTTTGATCGTCTTTTCACTATAATAAAGAGACTCATCTTTGCTTCCATCAATGACGTCACAAAGTCTCATAGTTTTTAAGTAATTGATATTAGCTGTATTCAGTTTTAACATTTACTGATCACATCCTTTATCAGATTAAAGAGCTGTTAATCAATTTATAAAAAAATATAAACTGCCTAGAGGGGACACACATATCCTCTAGGCAGCTCTGAAAGGAAGTTTACCAACCGCAGCTCCTGAACTGCGATACAGTATATGATCAATGGGGTGTGGCGACTATGCTCAAGACATAGTCGCTCCTGTTGGCTCATTTGTCGTCCCCATTTATCATAGTGTTTCAGATTTATTTTTTATGTGCGAGAAACTCGTTTAACAAGTCTTCATTAATTTCGGCAGTTTTCTTCTCGTCATTCCACTTATACCAATCACCGATCATTTTATTATATAAGTTAGCAACGCTATGCTCATAATATGTTGCACAACCCTCACTCGGATGAGTCACAGTTGTCGGATATCGAATCGGAATGCCGTACTCGCTGATAAACAGATCTTCAAGCCGCTCTATCATATCACTGACCATTAAGAACCGCAAGTTTGGATCCTTAATCTCACAGATGACCAGATTGATAAAAGCTTCACAGCAATCGTGAAGAGCTTTACTGTATGCATTACTTTCTTCAAACTCCTCAGATTTGAACAGTTTCTGTTCATACCACAGTTTAGTGACATCCTGTCCGTCTTTTAATGTTTTCATTTTATCATCTTCCTGTCATGCACTAAGTATGATATAGATACTCGCGATAGCTACCGGTATCATTACGTACGTCATAACATTGGTCACGACGTCGAATGCATACCGAGCATCCTGAAGCTTCACCCAGCAAAGGGTTGCTTCCTTGGAGGAGCTGATCCGGGAGAGTTTACGCTCTTTCCGTTTGATCTCATTCTCTAAGTGGCTGCGCACCAACAGCAACACTACGAAGATCAACGCTCCTACAACAAATAACCACTGCCACGGCTTCATATACACCAGACAACTCATATCTTTATATATCCCCTTTCTATGTGTGTCCAAGCTTATAATATATCAATGATTTTTACGTTAGAAAACATTTTACTAAGCGAGGTGAAACCTTATGGATTTCTCTGTAAAACGTAAAAAAATTGAAAAACTCGTCTTAGATACTTACACTAAGATGGATCCCAGTGGTCGAAATGTTAAGAAGTGGAAAGAGATTTTTGCTTCAATGTCAGATAAAGAGTTTGATACATTCTGTAAAGAACTGAAGAGTGATTCAGAATGGATGACTCTGGATGTCGTTGAATATGAAAAACCTCCCACACTTGAAAACTTCGAAGCCGCTGCAAAGGTAATCGGCATCCCCCTTTTTGAAAGAGTAGCAATGCCGCATACTACTATGGATAAGTCTAAGATTGTTTGGTCTAAGCATCCTGTTCTGGTCGGCTATTGTAACGTCAAGAGACCTCAGCAGGCAATCATTAAAAAGAACGGCGCATCGTCCAGTATCGAAAAGCGTTCTTCTACTACTGGACAGGTAGTAGGCGAGGATAAGAACGGTCGTGAGACTGACCTCGAGAACTCCATGATGGTCGCAATGGGTGCAGATGCTATTCTGAAAGAAATGAATGGCTTCCGCGCTGATGACCTTCATGCAAAAGCACAAGCTTATTCTCTCGCAGGTTCAGACGGCTTCGTTCGTCTCGCTGATCTGGATGATGATGTTAAGAACAAAACCACGCTTAACACAGCAGACGTTTATTTCATTGGCATGGGGCTTAAGAGTGACCTTGTTACTCCAGGCAACATGCTTCGTGTAACGATTGATAAGGAGGCTTAATTTCTATATGGCACAATTAAAACCAGCAGACGTTCAGTACCTTGTCAATCTTAAGGTTGATGATCTTACTATGGATCTTCTGAATTCTCTTCTCTCTGATGTAGAAGATGGTAAAACCTCTAATGGCAAACCTAAGATCATCCCCTCTCGTTTCTCTTGTACTGATACTTTCGTCCTTCCCGCTAATGCAATGAAGAACAAGAAACCTATTCCTACTACAGTAGGAAAGTTCATCTTCAATAAATATATCCTCGAAGGATCCGGTGTTCTGAATGCACTCGGTTATCAGTCAGATGAAATGACAAACTCTAACCTCGGTAAACTCGAAGGTAAAATGGACGCTCTCTTAAAAGACGGCGTTATCAAGAGAGATGAATATGTCGCATATATTGATCGAAGAGACAAGTTCTCCCTTCAGATGCATTTCGCATTAACCAGTTCTTGTACTCTTCGTGTTCTTGTTACTCCTCCCGCAGTCATTAAACGACGTAACGAACTCTTAAAAGAGCATGAGCAGGATATCAAGAATGGCGACATCGTAGAGATTACTAAAATTGAGAACGAGCTTACAGCACTTGCTAAGAAAGAGTTAGCAGGTGATCCTGGAATGAATCTATATAACTCCGGAGCTCGTGCAAAGTTTGGTAACTCCTACAAGAATATGAATATCATGAAAGGTCCTGTATACAATGCAGAGACTGGTAAGTATGATGTAATCACATCTAATCTTATGGAAGGATTAGATCGCAAAAGTATCCCTGCTATGGCTTCTGCTATAGTACAGGGAGCCTATCCTAAGGCTTGTGGTAAGCACGTTGATGAGAGGATTGAACTCGTTTAAGTTATAATTTCACTAACATTTTAATAAAAGAATGGTAATTATATGAATCTCATCAACAAGAGTGCCACAAAAGGGAGTGATCCCTTGGACAAACTTCTCTAACTGCTGGGATCTCTTATATAGTGATATATAAGACAATCAGCAGCGAAGTATTTCAAAATTACAAACCCATTTAACCTATTTATTATCTTTAAGGAGTTGATGCTTTATGCGTAGATGGGAACGAATTTTTATTGATGGTGAAGATACCAATTATCAAGTCTCTGATGACGGATTGGTGAGAAATTCATATACCAAACTGATTCGTAAACCATTCTTAGGAACAACCGGTTATTATAGAGTGACCCTCTATGATTCCAATGGAAACAAGCATATTTATTCTATCCATAGACTGGCTGCAACTGCATTCTGCCCCATTAGCAAAGAGTATCTGGATCAGGGCTTGACCTATAAGGATTTAGTTCCTGATCATAAGGATATGAATAAGTTAAATAATCATTACACTAACCTTGAGTGGGTTACTCGTAAGGTTAACACTAACAGAGCGTTCGACGCATTTGTCGGTCCTGTCGGAGAGAAATCTCACCTTGCTAAGATGACAGACGACATGGCTAGAAAATGCTGCGAGCTTCTCCAGCAGGGACTTCTGTCTGGTGAAGTTGCTGAGATTGTTGGTGTTAGCAAGAAGACTGTAGTACACATCAAGGCTGGTGAGTGCTGGACTCGTATTTCGAAAGACTATACATTTCCGAAAGACCCGAAATTGCAGAAGCGTATGGATGAGCAGACAATTCGTCATATCTGCACGCTGATTCTTGCTGGTACACGATCGGATAAGTCGATTGCTGAACAGTTCGGAGTTAGTCGTGAACATGTTAGAGACATTCGGCTTGGTAAGAAGTGTGTATCTATTTCGAAAAATTATTTTGAGCCTATGCCTAAGAAAAAATAACGGGTTCATCTCTTTGGGTTGTGATTTATGGAATATGTGCTCAACGACTATGGAAAGCTAGAAATCTGCGCTGATAGAAATATCTAAATAGAATTTATTCTAGGCAGGTTGAAAATAAGGTATCTTGAAATAGATACACGAAGCGAGTAGGTCTTTATAGACGAAAGGTAGACGAAAGTCGAAACGGGAAGCTCTGTTATATATGGTAATAGTATATAACAGATGAAGATATAGTCTGAACTTGTATGGTGACATACAGCTAACATATTTGACTCAGGTCTCAGGGTATTTGGCTAAGCAGATTCTCGCTGCATTGCAGACAGAGCGTCTTGCTCCTAAGGGTACTGATTGCGGTTCTAAGAGAACAATTCCGGTTGTTCTTCATCCTAATGCAAAAAATGATTTTACTGACCGATGGATCGTAGAAAATGGACGTGAGGTTTATCTCACTCCGGATAACATCGACCGTTATGTTGGTAAGACCATTCATCTTCGTTCTCCTATGGCATGTAGGACTGTTCAGGGAGGCAAGATTTGTGCGAAATGTATGGGAAACATGTTCTATGCCCTTGAGATTGAAAACGTTGGCGTTACTGCTTCTAAGGTAGCAACGACGTTTACGAATCTTAACATGAAGGGCTTCCATGATTCCACTACTAAGATTAGAAAATTACGTCCTAAAGAGATGATTCTATAAAAAATAAGAGATGATAGATTATTTCTATCATCTCTTATTTTAAGTGGTTAATTTACGAAGTTATGGATCCAGCAGAGTTCTTTTCTCTCAGTGGATACATATAAATTACCGCTATAATCAGAACGAGGTCTGTTTGTACGTTTGCATTCATATTCCCACATCAAGTCTTTAGCTTCTTTAAATGAGTTTGTTATGATTGCATAAGTTGAATCATCAGTGCCCGTTGTTATAACAGGGACTGGATATCTCTTAGCTCGATTCGAACGGACTAGGAATGTTTTGGGAGAAATATCGGCAATGTCTACTATATGAATCAGACGATTATTATACTTGTCTAAGAATCTTGCCTTTGGACAAGCCATTGCGGAAATTACACCATGTTTCCATATTCTGAGTGTATTTGTAGTTTCACGAGATCCTTCGATGCAGATGCAGAGCATTGCTCCAAACATATCATTTCCATGATTCCACAGTTTCTCAATATGAAATAAAAATGTACAATCGTTCATCGAGCATACAAGATATTTCCCCTTGCAGGATTGATCCAGATATACATTTGGGGGTTGCAAACGATAACGAAGCCTCATGTTTTTAGTTATTTGATCTATGTAGTCCAATCCTATATTTCGGACATTGATACCCGCCGGAATCCATAATAAAAGTACCGCTATAATTGCCAGAATTAAAACACCTTGAACGTCTCTTAAAATTTCCATATTACACCTCAAAAAATATTGGAGTGCGAAATTTCGCACTCCAATTTATATTCTATTTATTCAGCCGCAGTAGTCTCTGTCTTTTTCGGCATATACTGCTGGTCAATGCCTTCACGAGCAATCAGATGACCTGCAATCGTAGATGCTGCATATGCAGTCTCGATGAAGTCCTGAGTACCGATGCGGGTGTGTGCAGAGAAGTACGGGAAGCTGTGACGGCTGAAATCGCCCGGAAGAGCTACCACATACATATCTACAAAATGGGCATTCTGAGACTTGCCCAGAGTTACCATTGCACACGGGCTACCGTTCAGAACGATAACTGCACAGTTCTTGTACAGATGGTCAGTCTGGGTGTTTGCCAGAGCTTCGATCTTGTCCAGTGCAACCTGAGTTACCTCAATGGTCTGACCTGCCGCACGGTTGTTGCTGTAACGAAGTTCACGAGTGAAGATCTCAGCAAAGCACTGCAGAGACTCCTGCATGGAATCGTCGTTGACAACCTTGTCAGTATCCATCGTGTAGAAATCCTTCGTGAATTCGAAGAGATTTCCGAAGACATTAAAGTCCTCAGTGCTGCTCAGAGTCTTACCCGGGTCAGAGCAACCACCACCAACAGGTGCGCCGTTCTTAGCACGGATACGAGCAGCAAGCGCCATGATCTTTTCGAAATCCTTGCGCTTAAACTTGCGGTGATCCAGACGACCACCATCTGCGAGATTTACAGCATACGAGCTGATCTCGCTTTCAGTCAGTTTTCTTTTCTTCGACATTGTATTTGTCCTCCTTTAGGATTTGGTGTTTTAACGGAAGGGACGCTTCCATTATCTTAGTAAAGTATTCGGGAACGAATTATATCTCATTCCCGAATACCAGACTATGTTATATCAATGATTTTTCTTTCGACGAAGTCTTCTTCTCTGAACGACTGCTCGAACATGCCCATTATCTGCACTCATACGTTTTTCATCAACAACCTCAAGGATATCATATCCGTCACGGATATATTTCTTATTGATTGCTGCAACTTGCTCGCTAAGAGCAAATGGGCTATTGTTAATATACGAGATCGTGTCCCTAACATAGATATCATCGTCGAGAGTTATGGGATTCTCAACCTCGATGTACATCTGATAATACCCAGCAACGTACTCCATATTGATGATCCGATAATCCGGATTGTCATACTTGGAAAGGCGTTCTGTCAAAGCATCTTTCAGAGAAGCCTCATCGGAAGCTTTTACGATAAGATAGTCGTTCATATTATCACCGATCTTCCATAAGGATTGCCGGATTGATGGTAACGATCTCGACTGCATGAATGTCGATGTTGTCAGCACGGTCTACATCATGCTGGATATCGTCCTTGTCATCGTAGATCTTTGCAGAATCCAGATCTGCTGCCCAGCACAGTTCACCATCATAATCTTCAGCAAGCCATACAATGGTTCTGTAGTTACCGCTCTTAGCATGAACGATGTACTTCAGATCTTCCGGAAGCATATCCGGAGTCTTGTCCTTAATCTTCATCATAATAAAATCCTCCTTGACTTAATAAAAAGAAGAGGAGAATTTGATTCTCCTCTTCTTACAGATTTAATTACACTTCATAACGATGCTGAATCCCTGCCGGAGATTCGTCACCACACGATCCTTTTCACCATTCTTGCCTTTTGCTTTCTGAGAGAAAGCCTGGGTAGAATATGTTACACTCCACTCCATATCGAAGTCTTTCGGGACTGCCGACATCAGCAGATTCTTAACCTCATCTTCAATCATCTGGATTACAGATGTCTGGATGTTGAGGATGAGATAACTGGCATCACCGTAAAGGCTGGGATCGTTATCATGCTTGAGCCTCTCAGTATAAGACTTGCGAAGATTAGCAAGCTTAACAACTTCCCCTTTAGTGAACAGGGTTTTGATATCCTTGTTCGGAACGGGGAGCAAAACTGTGCTTTCAGTCTTATCCTCGAAAAACAGATCAACGAACGCTTCGTTCGACAACTGATCCAGTTCGATAGCCAAAGGCTGAAGCTGTACGTACTCCTTGATGGGGCGGAAACCAGCACCCATGCTGTTGAAGGTGTTGAGTTTCTTGCACACACGATCGACAATAAGCCGAGCAAGTGCGTTGACCTTGAGAATTTCAAGGTTCTTAGTGTCACGATAGTTTGTACATGCATCACGAAGGATGCTAGAATTATTGGTCTGATTCATAATCAGTACCTCCTTTATAAAATGAGCCAGATATCTCTGGTCTCTTACTAAGATGTAGAACGCAGAGTGGATTTTAATCCAGCTCCACGTCGACCTTAAACGTACTGTAACCTTCGCAACCAAATACATCGCGGTTCTCATCCAAGGTGAGATTCGTTCCGGACACGAAGTGGATGTCTATAGATTCGAAAGTAATTCCATCTCCGAGGAGCTCTCCTCCGACATTCCTCTCAGCATACTTTGCGATATCTCTGAGTTCACGAGCGGACAAGCGTCCAATGCCGAGAATGCCAATGCCGTTATCGTCCAGCTTGATACACTCTCTGAAGCTCTCGTTTCTCTGCCGCATAGCGTTAACGGTAAGACGGAGCTCTTTCTTGCTCATGATGTTATGATACTTAGCAAACGAAAGCTCGACATCGGCATCTTCGGACGCACCATCCTCAAAGAACAACTGGACCGCCGCATCACCATCCATCTTCCAGAACTCACACATGAGCGTATTGAGATCAATGCCGGGGTCGAGTTTAGCCATGTGCTTGGTGGCAGTATTGTCATTGATAGCACTCTTAACCTTGTCAACGACAATATTCACCAGAACGCGGGCGATGATGTTCTTTCTAAGCAGAAGCATCGGGCGAACCTTTTCGAAGGGTTCATTTACCTTCTTAATACCAAAGGTAATCTCGTTGTTTGCTGCATTTTCGGTCTGATTCATATCAGTACCCTCCTTAAAATAATTTATATTGAGCTAGATAAATCTAGACTCCTACTTAGTTAACTCGAATTGGACCGACATCAATATGTACGGTCGGATACAACTCGGTCTTGCACGTATTATCGGGACCTCCAACTGCTCGAATATCGAGATCCCAGTGGACCTTAACCACCATCTCGGCAAAGAGATTGCGAAGATTGTAACCAATCGATCCTACGATATCGTTAATATCACAAGAATTGAAGACCCATATATACATTTTCGGCTGGTGTTCGCTATCAAAAGGATATTCCTTTTCGATGTCACTGAACTTCTTGCAGCGACGCTGCAGAACATCCAGAACACCTTCCGTCTTCAGACCCTCCGGCCAAAACGGATTATATGGAGCTAAGAGCTCAACAATCTCTTCCGGAGTGAGCCGAACCGCCTTATCAATAATTTCGTGCAGATTAGAATCTACATGAAACCCGAGAGAATGACGATCGAGGAACTTCATGGTCTGTTCAGTCGCATGCATGTCCGAGATCTCATTCATAATGAGCTGAACAATCACGTCGTTCTTAATTTCTCGAACCGCTTTGTCTTCGTTAACGGACTTAGCCATTTTCTTGCTAAGCTGTTCCAACTTATCAGTTGTATTCATTGTTATTCTCCTTTATTAAAGATTTTCATAGTAAACATCAGCAGGTGTTGATGTTTTACACAAAGTTTGTTCACGATCTCTATCCAATTCTTCAAAGATCAATCTCATTGCATAATAACGATCTTTGACAGTTTTGATATATCTATCGTGTTCTGGATTGTATTCGATTTCTCTGCTATCTTGAAATTTTGATGTTACACAATCATATTCATAATATGCATCACTTGCGGTTTGGCTGTGGGTAAGGTCTACGTTATTGTCAGTTTCTTTATATACGTCGCGGTGTTTAGATTGACGAACGATATCAATCCATGCATCATTTATAGAATCAATCGTCCACTGGTTGTACATATCCCTCATAGCATTATCTAAAATCCTGTTTAAATTCGAGCCATACTCTTGTTTACAGTTGGCGATAGAATCCGGATATTCGATTGAAATGTAACGACAAACTTCTGCATCAAACGGTTTAGTCATTCTACTGAAGCGAAGAGTGTCATGATGACTACGGAAATAAGCATCTCCAGATTCAGCCGCATCTCTGACTACCCTAAAGACATATTCATTCATCAAAGCACATAAAAGATCTACTTCATTAAACGAACTGCGTTCTCTCCTTCTTTCTGACAGCTCTTTAATTACAAACTCCGGTAAATGATGTCTATAGAGATCTTCATTAGCAGCAATATACATATATCCAGTATTGAATCTCTTTCTCAGTCTCGTAGGATCGTTCCACTTGAGAAGAGCTTCAGAAAGGTCTCTATATCCGAATTTGATACTCTTACATCTGTAGCTCTCAAAGGACGACTCGAAGAACATATCGTAATAGTGCTCTTCCATAAAATCAATGATATCGTAACCTCTGCGATAATCTTCTTCATGAAGACTTATTATCTGACTGACTTGAAACACTGTATTGCTTGCACGCCAATTCTTCAACATAAAAGCAACCGCTTTTACACCGTAGAACGTCAGCACCGCAAGCATATCATTCGCTTGTCTCCCTTCATGATGTACATACCTTGGCATTGTATCAGGTCCTTTCTATGTATCTTTACGAGTTGCCTTCTCGTATTTGTATGTATATATTATATCATTAAATCTCCCATATGTAAAAATAATGTAAGTAGACGAAATCTTCTGTATAAGACTCGTCTACTTACATTTATTCAATTACATTCTCGCAAATTCTCTAATTGTCAACAATTGATCCTTCGTGTTCATAAAGTAACCATTGATCTTGCCGCTATCACGAGAAATGATCATACGGTCAATAGGATCAAATTTACGGAATGCATATGCAACTTCGTCGGACATAATGCCAATCTGATTGATGACGTCACCATCAAAATCTGCATTAAGACCTGGTAAGATATATAACGGTACATGCAGAGTAAATGAATCTGCATCCGGAATAATCTTTCTTACAGTCATGAGAACCATAGAATAGTAGTTTCGCTTTGCTGACTATACCACCATCTGTTATATACTGTTACCATATATAACAGAGCCTCCCGTTTTGCTTTCGCTACTCTACTCGCTTCGTGTATCTATTTCAAAATACCTTATTTTCAAACCACCTGAGTAAACTCATTTAGATATTTCTATCAATGTGGTTGTCTAGCTTTGGACAGTCGATGAACTCATATCTCATCATTGTGAGATACTTCGTTGCGGATTCTCTCTAATCTAACCTTGATTACCATACCTAAGGAATTACCCTTCGCCATCACACGATCGCTCATGTGATTTGGTAGTTAGACTTCAAACAAGCTTTCCCCGCAGTTAGAGAGGTTTTCGTATCTTCATTACTGAAGAGGACCCCAAACTACTTCTAGGGTCGGGTTACGGTTCAACATCACCATAGGATGTTTCTTCTGACGGATATATTCCATCACGTTATAAATCTTCTTTGAGAAGGAGATCGACTCTGCCCACTTATGATAAGCGGATGCAAGAGTAAGACCATCCATCTTCATCAACGTATAGATGATGACATTTCTGAAGATAATACGGAACGTATTATACGACAGATCGATCTCGTTAATACGAAGATCTGGGCTGGGAACGATTACGCTTCTGGCTGTATAATTGCACATTGAAGCACTTGCAGACTATATCTTTAATGTGTATTGCTGTTACCACAAAACACAAAACCAACCGTTTCACCAATCATTTTCTAGGTTTATTTCTTGTGAAATTTGAGAAATCAAATTTCGAAGTTATCTTCTTGAAATTTCTCCCGTTTAAAATTTCAAGGACTCGTCCGTACTTTATGTTGTACTTATCAGCGATCTCATGAACATTGAGTTCATTCGCTTCAAGATCTTTGCAGATATTAATGACAGTTTCCTTATTCAAAGGTCGATTATCTACTTTACAATTTTCAATATTGTAATTGCAAGAAATCCACTTCCAATTATGTCCAAGTTTGATTTCATGAATAATGTATTCTTCAACATTGAACATACGAGCAATTTCTCTTTGAGTAGATGTGCCGTCCTCCATAATCTGACAGATTCTGTGAACTTGCTCATTTGTAAGCTGAGCGTTTACACGGTCCTCACCTTTAATGATTGGTGTCAAGCCCGTTCTCAAAGCATGTCGAACGTTTCCAGAATGATCAGTCCATTCCAGATTCGTATACACCGGATTTAATTTATTTCCATCCAAGTGATTCACAATACGAAATCTCTCAGGATCTGGATTTGGAACAAATGCTTGAGCAACCAGAACATGAACACGTGCATCTTTAACATAACTGCCAAGAGATATAGAAACTTTGTAATATCCCTTTGTATCAATCTTCCGTTTTATTTCACGATCATAGACCGCGTTAAAAACTCGACCATCTTTTGATACAACATATTTCGTTTTTAGCCCTCTGTAATATACAGGAGCAACTTCTAAACCGTCGAAAACCATTTTCAATTTCCTCCATTAAATAGATTATTAAACTATTTAATGCAGTATAATTAATGATTGGCTACCTTTCGTCTTAAAGACCTACTCGCTTCGTGTATCTATTTCAAGATACCTTATTTTCAAACCACCTGATTAGAAGCAATCATTTAATCATTTCTGATAATGTGGTTGTCTAGCTTTCCATAGTCGTTGAACCCATATCTCATCATTGTGAGATACTTCGTTGCGTCGATTTCGGACACTTTAACATTGATTACCATACCTAAGGAGTTACCCTTCGCCACTATATAATCACTTATATAGTTTGGTAGTTAAAGCTTATGCCGAGTCCCCGCAATTAGATTGGTTTATACTCCCCCAATTTAGTTAAGGGAGCCACCGAGTATATACTTACGAATCCAACCTTCCTTTGTCTCGATCTGTTCCATATTCAGATCGTACAGAGTAAGGACTCGCTTTTCTACACTCTGGAGCCAGTAATCGATTTCCAACTCAGAACGACTTCCGTTGCGAAGCTTCTCACAGATTCTATTCAAAGGATTGATGTTCTTATCAAAGCTATTGTAATAGAGCGTATCTGCAGTAGAAGACTGAGGACGCAGGAAAGTCGTATAGATCGGAATTTTAGAAGCAAATGCGCGAGTCTTCTCACGACGAAGCTGCTCAAATTCCGCGGCACGCTGTTTGGATTTTTTCTTCTTGAAATAATCCAGGATCTCATCATACCGTTCCATAAAGTTTCGAATGCCGATACCATAGAACGGATGCTTAGGTGTAACTTCTAACTGTTCGATTGGAACAGGACGACGTACACCATCTTTGTCGACCATGTATTTAGGACAACAAATTTCGTCGATTACACCTTTACCGAAAAGCTTGCCGAATGCTTTGTAGTAATGTGGTGCAATGAACTGATACTTACCAGTTGACATCCAACCGGTAAACCCGATGTTAACGTCTTTGAACGT
Organism: Clostridium sp. CAG:452; assembly: GCA_963626675.1. GTDB lineage: Bacteria > Spirochaetota > Spirochaetia > Sphaerochaetales > Sphaerochaetaceae > Ornithospirochaeta. The sequence continues at coordinate 59,555 of CAVFXW010000066.1, forward strand.
AACCGGGGTTTTGCAGAGAGGGCAGATTTCGCCCTCGAACATCTTAGACTGAAATGCTCCACACTCACAGCGATAACGCTCTGCGAAGGCTTGCTCGTCTTCGTAGCTAGTGCCGTACAGAGGAGAACGAGTACCATGTAATGCTTTCTTCTTGTTCTCATTGATCTGAACTTCCGGCGGATCCGTAATCATGAATCCGTTATTCTGAATCAGATCATGAACACACATAGCATCCCACGAAACTCTCTCCAGTACAGTTTCACGTTTCCTGTACTCGGGTGGACGCTTGACTCGATGTCCCATTTTTAAATCCCTCCAATTCAAGATTTATAGTAGATGTAGGTGGCAGAATGAAATACCACCTGCATCTCCGACATCATACTATATCAATCAAATTCGACTTCCATGCGATAGACGTTAAGAGCAGCTTTACCATAACGCTTTTTAATGCATTTCTTAATATCCTTTTTGGAAGAGCGGGAAACAACATCGTTCAACATAAACCTGTTCTGTTTCCAGCTGTACTTGAGAGGTTCCATGGTAACAATGCATACAACATTTTTGTCACGATCAAAAATGTTTTTGCGACTATGAACACCCCACAAAGCACCATCACCAATTCTGCCATAATAACGGAAGAATCCTTCGGGCATCGTAGACGCTTTGATATCATGATTGAAGATAAACATCGGAATATCTTCGCCGCGTTCATTGGTAGCAACCCAATTCTTCGCGTCTCTGAGGAAAAACCCTTTTTTCTTAAGCATGTTCATTTCTAATTCCTCCTTAGTTGTTCACAGTATGATGGATATTGTTGATATACTGATCTACGGGAATCTTACCGTAGAACTTCTCGGTGAATTGATCTTCTTCCACGAAGTACATCTCCTTAACGCCGATCCAGTCCAGCTTACCGAAATCCAGAACTTCCGTAGTGATAAACTCACCACAGAAGTTTACCATAATAGGGTGGTTCTCGATAGTAACCGGAGTTACCCAATCGCCCTCATCGTCATGACGAGTGGAATAGTCGTGGAACGGCTTCGGGATAGTATCATTATCGATACGCATCTCCGTCCACAGACCAGGGATTACGCGACCATCATCGGTCTCAAGGATTGCGAGTTCCATAAAGGTTTCATCGAAGTTTTGCGGTTTCATTTTTATTTCCTCCTGTTTATTAAACACAATTTATTAATGATTTAGAAAGGAAGTGATCCACTTGGGTTCTTTCTTATTCAATGAAAAATCCCTAGTTGAAAATAACATCTTCAAGTATGAGGATCGACTTTCTTCTCCTGCGGTAAAGTATATTGATAAACCTCCTGTCTATGTTACTTGGTATCATCTCGATGCTGCTGCAACTACGGTTGATAATGGATATGGAGATGTCGAAGACATCTTGAGTCCGAATTCACCGATTCGTTTTAAGAAGATCGAGAATTTCCCTGTATATGGACTGGAGCCGATTCAGCTTCAACTTCAGGAAGAAGATCAGGGTTTTGATACTTCTTATGAAGGAGAACTTACCCTTCCTCCAGATACCATCAAGCCTCTTCCTGACTCCATGTTTGTAATTCCTCATGTGAAAGGAATCTTCATTTTTAGAGTCAAGGAAATTATGTATGACACGATTATTGCAAACAACTACTATCGAGTATCGTTCTTCTTAGAGTCTATGGATGCTGCTGCATACGATAGTCTTGAACGCCAGGTAGTTGGCAATTATTCGTGTGCTGCTGAAAACATTGGTAGCGATCAGAAAGTAATCATCTCAAGTGATGATTACAAGTCAATCGCTGAAGTAGATGCTCTTTATACGGACATGATTCATCTGTACAGTGCAATCTTCTATGACCGTAAGTACAATATGTTCATTGGTCCGGTTGGTTCTTATTCTCGTGTCTATGATCCTTTGCAGGCTGTCTTTATGAACAAGCATAAGCTTCTTGAACAGAAGAATTCTTTTGTTGTTCTCAGACCGTCTGTGGAGTATGATGACCGAGACAGACCATTGAAGTATGAACGCTCTGTATACAGATTCATGGAACGAGTTGATCCATGCCTCTTAAAGAGATTCAACTTCACTCTGTTTGCAGGATACTCTCTGAGAGGTTCCGCATTCAGATTCAACTACGATACGGATATCAAGGTAATGGACATGCCGGATTTGAACTGTCCCAACAGTCCGTATTACTTCTTTGATGAGACGTTCTTGGATATGTGCAGGTGCGAATCCCATGATAGGGAATCGACTACTGTATACAATGATCTCCTCGCTCGATATATTCGTGGTGAGGAATTGACCATTAAGGATATTCCGAAATGCCTGAATCGCGAACTTCTCATGTTGAAAAAGAAAGATGAGTTGTTCTTGATTACACCTCTGCTTCTGTTCGTAGTAAAGACCATTGTAAACAAGACAATGGATAAACCTAAAGATCAGGAATTCATATTCTGATTGAAAGATACCATTATAGAGAAATCTATAATGGTATCTTTTCTTTCTTTACTTGCTCAGAATCGAAGCGATTCTAGGACTTAAGGTTTCAGTCTCAACGAGTTTCTCATCATCAAGATCATCTTCGTACCACTGTTCAGGTCCTTCTACGAAACGACCCGAGTTCAGTTCTTCAAGCATTTCCTGATGCAGAGTAGTTGTATCAATAACAGATACTTCATCGAGAATGTCATCCTTAACAGAGTCACGACGCTGGATCATTTCCATTTCATACTCTGTACAGAAGTAATACTTTCCTCTGTACTCATATGCTTCAACACGACCATTGTCAAGACCCTTAACAACAGAGTCAGTATCCACAAACTTAATGCGAACACCGAGAGATTTGAACAGTACGTTCAGAATTGCAACCACACGGTTATCGTAGTTACCCTTCAGATATTTCCGTCCAGGATTCATCAACTGACGGTCGAAATCCTTTCTAGCCTGAGGACCAGAACGATACAGCAAGTGGAATGCCTGTACATCTTCCGGCTCCATTGCAATCATGAAGTTGAACGTCTCATACTCACCGAAGCGAACTGCTGTCTCAGAGTTTGCATCCTGATGAGTTCTATTCTTATAAGAACGCTCAGGAATACCCTTCATATTAACAGCACCTGCACCACGAGCAGAGAAGCCCTTCTCAGAAGTTTGCTGGAGTTTAATAATGTACATTTCGCCCACGAACTGCGGCTTAAGAACTTCGATCTTTCGACCAAACTGGTTAATGTATACTTTGTATGGACGAATCAGTTCAGGCCAACGCTGATGAATCTCATGAATCATCATAAACGGCGGCTTTCCTTTGAACTTATTCGGAATGCACCAGAGTACACCATGTTCGTATACATCTTTGATGAAATCTGCACGACCGGCTCTATTCAAGCGTTTGTATGTTTGCTCAAAACGATCTGCCCATTTCTCGTTTGTAATACGAAGAACTTCAAACAAGAATTTAGCACGATCATCGTCATGATCCATTTCTTTCATCTTTTCAATCATACGATTTCCAATCAGATTGAGATGGAGTTCGATTAACGGGAAACCCGTGGTGCGGTTGATTACGCCATGAATATTATAGATGATATCGACGACTCGACCATCATCGAGGATTGGCATCTGTGCATCCGGAATAACCTTAGATACAACAGACTTATTGCCGTAACGAGCAGAGAACTTCTGACCGACTCTAGCGTCAACCTTTCTGCATACATGGAAGTCGATAACCAAGTTACTAAACTGGTTCTCTCGATCCTTCCACTTGTATTCATCATTCAGGTATTCGCCAGCACGGTTATACATATGCTCGATCTCATGAGTGTACTTCTTACCGCTATCCATAATCTCTCTACAAGTCTCACGGAGCTTCTTATAATATTCCTGCTGAGCCTCGAAGAGATCGATGATTTCATCTGTAAACGGATTTCTTTCCAGGTCAGGATTATTACAATGGATATCGAGATCATAGATCATTCCCTTGATATAGAAGATCTTGTCAGACTGATAGTTAGGAGTCGACAGATTCGAATCCTTGAAATCAAACAGAACCTGGTTTGTAAACAAACGGCGAATCGCACAGAGGACAGAAGAAGCTTCCTGCCCAAGCATCGGGAACGGCTGGTAGTGATCTTCATCACCAAACAGATTACACGGGTAATCGTTATCGTTGATACCGACACGGATTGATTCGCACAGCACTGAAGTCATTCGCTTAGCAAACGACTCAGAAATGATGCACGCATCCTCAGAGGTTCTCGGGTCATCAGAATACATAAACACTGCATTCTTGCCGAACCGATAGTTCATATTCTCATCATATGCGGTTGCCTTAAAGAGAACATCTCCTTCAGGAACGACGTCCCCTTCTTTGAGAGAATCTACCCTCTCGTTGTTGATGTAGTATCCATACTTTTCGTTCAGACTTTGACAAGGTTTTCTGATTACTACATCATATCCTTTCTTCTCATCATAGGTAAACACCGCTACAATGAACGGTCCACCTTCACCGAATCCAGGATACTTTTCGATCTTACGGAAGATCGTGGTTTCCTTCTTAACCGCAGTATAGCTAGTGCAGTATTTACCTACAAGATTGAGGTAACCTGCATCAACCTTCGGCACTTCCGGCTCAAGAAGGTCTACGAACTGACGACTATGTGCGGTCGCCATTACAGTTCGCATTGAGTTGTTGAACAGAATGCCAGGATATAAGTGAGCGACACCAAATACTTTTTCGGGGTCGTCCACAAATTGTCTGTCTTTCTCTAACAAGCTCGGGACTAGGTTGCTAAAACCAGTTGACATTTTACTTCCCTCCAATTACACGTATATGTAAAATGGGGAAGTTAGGTTACTTTCATGTAATCACCTTCCTTCCCCATCATAGTATATCAATAAAAGTTAGTAGTCCATCAACTGGTGAATTTCGGTCTCATCAGTCGGGAGAATTTCGGACAGACGAGAATTCAGACTCGGAATAATCGTCTTATACATCTCCTGGAACAGTGCCGGATTTTCCTTGAAGGAATCATTCACCTTAAGGAGATTGAACTTCATATCTGGGTTGCTGACAAATGCCATACTGTTACGCATACGACCTACAAGCAGATCCTTCTCCTTCGCATACTGAACATTGGTACGAAGCGGGTCTGCACCGTTTACCTTATCGTAAATCAGATGAATAACCTGACCAGCCTGGTTGGTACGGCACTTGATGATAGTTGCATTGATGCCGAAACCATCAAAGCCGTCCTTTTCCTCTTCGAACTTTTCAGCAGAGCCCACCGGACGGAACTCAATCAGTACATGAGAATAGAACTGAGGAGCCCAACCACCAGGGAGGGTCTTATCGTTCTTCATATACATGATGCTGGGAGCAGACGGGGTCGGTCCCTGCATCGGCTTGTCCTTGACCTGGTTGATCAGAATAACGATGATGTTTGCTTCATGAATCATGCCTGCGGTCTTCTTAAAGAACTGAGAAATCTCACCAGCAATACGCTGTGCATAAGTCTGTCCTTCAAGAGACTCAAGCTTCTTCATTTCAGCAGACACATTCGTATTCACACGGGGAACCAGACCTGCGATCGAGTCCACGACCAGAACAGTCGGATCGAAGACCTTGATCTGACGGCCAAACTCATCTTCCTGATCGCTCAGAGAAGAGAACTCTTCCGGGTTATCCATCTTCATCTTCCAGATCTGAACGATATCCTCATAGATATCATCAATGGTAACACGGTCCTGTGCAAGGATGTACTTACCATTCTGGAAAGCTTCAATAGGATACTTGGTGATAGTCTGAAGACGCGTAATAGATGCGGCCTGCTCCATATCGTAATGCTTAACAAAGCCGTTCTTGAACGGTCTTACAATATTGGCTGCAACCTGAGTTGCAATGGTGGACTTGCCCGTACTCGGAGCACCTACGAAGGTAGCGAAACAGCCATTCGGCATTCCTACGCACGGAATAGTCTTGAGCAGTTCGCCGTTCTCTCCGAAGATGCAACGCTTGTAACCAATGTAATAGTCAAGCGGAGCAAATCCAGTTTTAAACGAAATGTTAGTTGCGTTCGTCGTAAACGAACCCTTACCGTTTTTTCTCAGCACTTCTACGAGTGCCGGAGTGTCTTTCAAAGACATAATTTTCACCTTCCTAATTCATACGAAATAGTTACTAGATAGTTTTATTAGAAATAAAAAAGAACTAGGTTTCCCTAGTTCTTTTTGTACAGTATTACCACAGATCTTCAGCATCTTCGTATGCAGACGAATCGAAATACTCATCGTCGAAGATGGTGTAGCCCTTAGTGGTGTTAGTCTCGCGCTTGGTCAAGATGCCGTAAGCGCAGAGCTTAGAGATGGCATCCTTGACATCTTTCTTGTCGATACCGAGCTCCTTAGAAATCTGCTTTGCAGAAACATCTACCGGAGTCTTGGAGTCGAGTGCGGTCATCAGCAGCAGCATGATTCTGTACTGATCCTTGTTAAGTGTCTCAAACTGTGCAGCCTGACGAAGTGCAGCGCGATTTACGCTACACGTCGTCTTATACTGAAAGAGGTTCTTTGCGGTCTTGCGTGCCATTAGTGTCTCTCCTCCTCAAGCCATGCCGGAGCTTCACTTCCGGATCCGGTATGCTTCATCATGAACGCAACCTGAGTGAACGGACAGCCTGCGGCCTTCGGATGACCGCCACCACCGTACTTAGCGAAGTATTTTCCGAGGTTCAGATCGTCTCTGGTAGTACATGCGCTGATGCTCATGTTTCTCCAATATATTGAACAGACATAAGGGACATTCGGAGTAACCTCCATAAGCTCCTTTGCGATTACAAAGAAGTTACGAGAAGCATCCGGAATGATCAGACCAGTCTCGAGACCAGGGAGAGTGAACGCTTTTGCTGTAGTGATATACCGAGCGCATTCCTTCTGCATCCACTGGATCTCATCCTGAATTTTAAGACGAATCTCCAGCTCCTTTTCGCCGTCAAAGAATTTGTTACCTTCGTGACATGCAACTGTAAACATTGTCTTCGTGAGATATTCAACGAAGTCTCGAACACTAATGATTCCTTTAGAAACTTGAGTTTCGTTGGCAACTAAACGCATTGCAATGTTCAGCTTGAGGGCAAGACTGATATCCTTATAAGGAAGTCCCATCCAATTGCCCCAGCGACCAAGGTCATAACAGTTAATGGCATCCATGATCGGCATGTTTGGCGTGATTGCGATATTTGTGTCGGAACACAATGCAATCTCATAGAGAAGCATCGTCGCGCACTTAGTGGTGTCCTTCAGATACCTGAAGTTCTCCATCTCAGGATACTCAGGGCACGTCTGATGATGATCCACTAAGTAGATATGAACGCGAGAGCTGATAGCCAAAAGGCGGCGAATCTCCTCTTCCGTAAAGCTCAGGTCAGAAATAGTGACCAGAATGTTGCGAGCATCATCATCACTCATCTTGTCGATCTCTTTCTGGATTTCAGCGTTCAATCGAGCTTCTGCATCAGAAGTGTTACCCGCATTTCCGTGGCAGAGCATCGTAGAATTTACCCCATAGATATAATCCACCACATGACAGCCATAGCCGTCGAGATCGTCGTGACTCATGTGGATTTTCACATCTTCGTCTTCCACATTGAACCACTTGTTGAAAAAGTCTTTCATGTTCATTTTAAGACTCCTTTCTATATTTATTCCGATGTATAATATATCATTAAAAAATAGAAAGAGCAGATGTGATTCTGCTCTTTCTATTTAGATAAGTCCTTCCTTAATGTATATCTCATTGATATACTCAGGAAGCTTTTTTGGGTCGTATACTCGAAGCCACTTCTTATTGAAATCGATAATGCTTGGACAGTTGTTCAATTCCATCAATGCATATGCATAAGAAGTAGTTCCATACAAGTCAAAAGAAAGCTTAGTCGGAGAATACTTATACTTTCGATAGTCTGCATCACTCAGAGGAAATCTGTCAGTTACGATTTCAGATAAGAAATCCTTATACTTGTTAATCAATGACAAGTATGGAATCTGGATAATTTCTCCGCTCTGACTATCCTGAATCAGAGCTTTAGTTCTATAATCTCCAGTACGAACTTCCTGAGACATACCATACTCAATCGCGCCCTGGATCGTAGAAACTTGTCGGTTTGAGAACTTAGCCATTTAGTTAATCACCTCACTCAGTTAAGTTGGTATTGAAATGGCGAGTATCCATATCTCCATATGGGAAATGTGCCTGTATCTTCTTACCAGTTCTGGTATGATATCCTTCTTTTTCAACATAGTAAAGATAGTCATCAGGCCAAGAACAATTTCGCTCCATACAGAGATAAATGTAATTCTGTTTGGTTACAAATGTCGGAATAGTTACAGCGCAACTTTTGGCATTCTGTAAGAGAGTAGATGCATTCGCAATCTTCTCAGTCCAGGTCTTTGCGACTGCATATCCATCTGGAAGCTGGAGAGATGGTACGTATGCCTTGATCCACTGTCCTGCTGAAGGAGGTGGACAGATGTCTTCTGCTACTGTAGCATTCTCATATTCTTCAACTGTAAAGTTAATATTTCCAGTTGTTAAAGCCATATAATCACCCGATTCATTTATATTTACTGCCTTACAGTACTGTAATTCAAATTCAATTTCAAAAGAAAGAGAGTGAGACTACCTTGGGAATTGAATTAAATAGTCAACAGCTTCAAGCATCTTACATGGCACAGAGATGGTGGAACCAGAGAGAAGAGCAAGTATTTGAAATTTCAGGTGCTGCTGGTACTGGTAAAACCACAGTAATTCGTTATGTAATGGATGCCTTGAACATCGACCTCGATGAGGTCTTGTTTTTAGCATTTATGGGAAAGGCCGCCACTGTTATGGCAAAGAATGGTCTTCCCGCACAAACCATTCATAGTGCAATTTATGAACCCATTAAAGTTCCTAAGTTGGATGAGAATGGTAAGGTCATGTACCACCCGAACGGTAAAGTTCGGAAAGAACTCAAATTCGTTTTACGAGACAGACTTAAAAAAGGAGTCCGTCTCATTGTTGTCGATGAGGGTTCTACTGTAAGCGAGAAACTGGGTAAAGATTTGCTGAGTTTTGGTGTTCCTGTAATTGTACTTGGAGACCTAAATCAGCTTCCACCTGTAATGGGAAATCCTTTCTTCTTGAAGAACCCAGATGTCATCCTGACTCAGATTATGAGACAGAATGAGAATAATCCTATTATTCATCTGTCTCAGAAAGTTCTTCGTGGTGAAGATCTTAAGATCAACGTATATGGAACTTCTGCTGTAATTGACAGGAGAAACGTCGAAGATCTTAACTTCATCAATAACGATATCGTACTGACAGGAACGAATAGACTGCGTCATGCAGTAAACGATCTGTTCCGCACCAAGTACTATACGGGACTTGATCCTCTTTTCCCAGCAGTTGGTGAGAAGGTAGTTTGTGTTAAGAATAACTGGAATAGGTGCTTAGATGATAGTATCTATCTGACGAATGGTCTGGTTGGTTATATCACGTATATTACAAGAGAAGATTACAGGAGAAATATGATTAACATCGACTTCCGTCCTGATTTCATGAAGAAGAGTTTTAGAGACATTCCTGTAATCTATGACCATCTGTTCCAACTGGATACTGATAAGCCTTATGACCCCAGTGCAGATTATTTCCAGGGAAATCCGTTTGAGTTTGCTTATGCATTAACTGTTCATAAGTCTCAGGGTTCTCAGTGGAATAGGGTTCTTTTCTTACCTGAAAGAATGAGTCAACCGTATGACGTATACAAAAAGTTCCTGTATACAGGAATTACTCGTGCAGTAGAGTCTGTGACGATTGCAATTTAGTTGATATATTATATGAGTAGCTTTCATGCTACTCATATAATAAATATTTTGTTAGGAGGAATTAATCATGCGAGTTAAGAAAAAGGTAAAAGGACATTCTCGGCAAAAGGACGTTGTTCAGCCGATCATTCCGGTACAGAATGAGGTACCCGTTATTAGACCGTGTCAATCTGGAGATATTTCTGAAGATGAAATTCTTCAGTTCGTCAAGAACCACAGTGAGCGTCTTTTGATCGATGGACAGTTCCGTGAGGCATTCATCAAGGATGAAGCCACCGGTACGTTCAAGATCGGAGATTATACTCTGGTAGGATTTGAAATTGAGAACGGCTGGTCTCAGGATGAGGAACTTAACACTGCATTCTCTGAGGGATTTGTAAACCTGATCAAGTTCTTCGACGTAGACAATCGCCTGGAGACTGCATTCATGGTTCTCTATAACCTGAACATGCCGATTGCTGTAGCATATGCAATTGATAAGTTCATGCATATTGTTACGAATACCCTGAAGGAAGGGACCTCCCCGTCCGATGTACGAGAAATCGTATTTGTCAAGATTATTCAGTATATGTCTATGCTCGGAGTCCTTGCGGACAAGCACAAAACCGACGATCTGTTTATGTTTATGGATACGCCGTCGGCAGTTGCTCTTAGCGATCCCGATGGATTTATGGACTTCATGGATGTTATTGCATACACCAATGACATCGACTATCGCATGATTCAGAGAATCTTTGCTGATGGTTTGGATTGGAAGATCCCGTCGAAGATCTGTGACATTCTTATGGGTACTCATAATACGATCACTCCTCGGCAGGTTGTCGTTATGAACAACATGCTTATTGCATTGGATCGATTCATCACGGCACAGGACATCAAAGAAGATGATCTCAAGAAGCTCAACTCCGATGTTCAGGAGATGCTCGGTGTTATCGCTGCCGGAGTGAATACTTCTCTCAATTCTGGAGAAGCCGATCTGGAATATCACAATTCTCCGGTATTGATTAAATTCCAGTCCATGAGTCCTGGAATGTTTGCAACTTTGTTCAATGTAATCCTGGCACATAATGATACAAACGATCTGATGGATCTGTTTGGGCATCGATATAACCAGGTTAAATTCGCTGACTATCTGGATTGGGTTTCTGCTGCGGTCACCTCTGTATCTAAGCAGGTAGATGAAGCCAACCTGATTCGTGATAACTTCGGAATCGATTTGATTTCGTTCTTCACCCAGATCGATCTGATCACCAAAATCGCCGTAGATTGCAAAGATATCATGAGCTCGGCAGTTCGTGATGTTCTCTTCTCGATTCCGCTGAGATGGACTCTGATGATGTTCGACAAACTGAACTATGGCGAAATTTCGTCGGTAGCTCGCAACATCACGACGCTGGCTCTTTCTGGTCTGCGTCTTGTTGATATCGACACGGACTTCAATGGAAAGGTTACTCGTGACGGTGAAACCATCTATACGGTGAAGATTACGAATAACGTATCTTGTTGTAAGATGGCTTGTGACGAGCAGATGCTGGCTCAGTCTGAGCGTTTCTATGGACAGCTCGTATTCTAAAAGGAGGAATTATAAATGGGCGTTAGTGGTGCAGAACAGGCTAGAAAGCTTGAAACTGCATACAGAGAATTTCAGAATAAGGAGATTAAAATCTCTCGTTTGCTTGAAGTAGTAAATGATGCTGAAGTTCTTCAGTATGCAAAGATGCTCATTAACAAAGAGTCTATCAATCCTGAATATCCTTACACTCCTCAGGATATTGAATTCATTCATATCCTGATTCAGGTTTGTCAGTTTATTTATGATGAAAGCTCTTTTGAACCCCCTCTGACGGATGCTGAATACGATATTCTCTATGCAATTATGGTGGCTAACGGGGAGACCGATGAGGTCTCCCAGCCCATCTATCCGAGCAAGAGAAATATCGTTCATCATAAGTATCCGACTCTGAGAGGTACACTTAAGAAGATTTACTATCTGACCGATGATGAACCGAGAATCGGTAAAAGTCGTCAGAGCTTAGATGAATGGCTTGCATCTAGAGAAAAGATGCTCTCTGATAAAGGCGGTATGAAAGTCAGCCTGAAGAAAGAGAAGATTTATGTATTTCCTAAGTGGGATGGAGTCTCTGCGGTATTGGAGTTTGATGAAAATGGAACGCTCCTCAGAGCACTTACTCGTGGAGATACTTCTCGAAATGAAGCTCAGGACATTACAGAAAAGATCAAACATGTTCCCTTCACACAGCATCTTGCACCTTGGCCGTTTGGTCTGAAGGTTGAAGTAATGATGTCTGAAGAGAACAAAGATCGATTCAACTATAAGTATGGAACGAGCTATCGCAATAGTCGTTCCATTGTATCGGCAATTCTGATGTCTGACGAAGTTGATCCTGAGAAACTCGAATTCCTTACTCTGAAGGAACTTCGAGTACAAGACCACAGTCCGTTAGAATATCTTGCGGATGCAGCATTGAGAACCGACCCGTATATTGTAACAACTCTTTCTCATAGAGATAAGATTCGTAAGTTTGCTGATGATCATCACTATGTGAAGGGATTTCGTTGCGATGGTGCAGTAATCCAGTTCGCTAATCCGAATGTACAGTCTGCACTCGGTCGAGACAATGATATGAACAACTTCGAAGTTGCTTATAAGTTTACTGAAGAAGTTGTTAAGTCTCACGTTAAGGGAGTTTCTTTCCAGGTAGGTCTGTTTGGTACAGTAACTCCGGTAATCCATTTTGATGGACGACGTATGAAGGGTAACCTCGTAAGTTCTGCAAGCCTTGGTTCTATGGGCAGATTCAAAGATCTCAATCTCCATAAGGATGATGAGATTTCTGTCCATTATGATATCATTCCGTATATCACTAAGGACAAAGGTGCGTTTGAAGGAACTGAAGAAATTCCGCTTCCTAAAGTCTGCTCTGTATGCGGTCATCCGCTCGAGTTTACTGAATCTGAAGCATTCTGCTCTAATCCAGATTGCCCGAGTCGTAAGACTGGTTCCTTCGTGAACTACATTACGAAGATGGGCATCAAGGGAATCTCGTTTAAGAGAATTCAGAGGATGCTGGATGCTGGTATTCTCCAGACAGTTGTCGATCTGTATCATCTGGATGATTCCAAGAATCAGATCTGCGAGATCAGAGGTCTTGGTCCTCTCACATATGAAACCATGAAAGCTGCGGTAGATGCTAGACGCAAAGTTACTCCGGCTAGATTCATGGGATCTATCGGTATCGCTGGATGCTCGCAGGCAACCTTCGATAAGATTACCAGAGAGATGACTATTGAAGATCTTCTCAAGACTGACTCGAAGAAGCTGACGAATGAGTTGGCTAATATTCCGGGTCTTGGATTTGCTACTGCATCTAAAATCGTAGAAAGCATTGAAGAGAAGAAACCCATTATTAAGGCTCTTCTGAAGGAGCTTAATCTTCAGGAACCCCCGAAGTTCAATCCGAAATGGGTTATCTGTTTCCATCTTATTCGTGATCCCGAACTGGAACTTCGAATTGTAGATGAGCTCGGTGGTAAAGTCGTTCGTAGCTTGACGAAAGAAACCACGTATTTCGTTGTACCTGACGGAGAAATCCCTCAGGACAACAAGACGAACGATGCTCACAATCGAGGAATTCCTATTGTGGGAATTTCTGAGTTCAAGGATGAAATTCTCCCAAATAATTCAAATGATTAATTATTGATATACTATCCTGTTGGTTTGGGGTAAAATATAATTATCAAACCAACAGGATTTTAACATCTTATGTGATATTGGAGGTTATTAAAAATGAAGACAATGCCAAGATTCCAGCAGTATGTGGATGAGTATCTGGTCGATGACAAGGAAGTTATCATGAAGGCCGCAGAGGTTTCGATCCTCGAAATCGAGAAGCGTTTCAACATGAGAATCCCGGAGGCATCGATGGCTCTCTGCATCTATGGTGTCACCTTTGATACCCTGATCGCTCTTCTGAAGAAGAAGCGTAAAGATCACAACGATTACTCCGTTGACGTTGCATCCTACTTCACGGTATGCTTCGAGAACGAAGTAGATGAGACCGCCGAGAAGATCGGCAATTTCATGGTACAGTACATTCCGCGTCAGCCCGACCAGCTTATTCATTCCGATGATATCGGCATTGAGGGTCGTCAGAAGAGCAAGGAGCTCTGCACGAAGTGGAATGCTGCTCACATTATCCAGGATACTGAGTTCTGCAAGAACCTGCAGGAGCACACCCGTGCTGAACTCGCAAAGCTGGATATCAATCTCGCAACTTCCGAGCTGATTCTGCCGCTGTTCTGCACGATTCACGAGTGCCTGATGAATGCGGTAATTTCTCAGCTTCAGGATCTTGAGCTGAGCACGTACTCTATCACCGTACTCGGTATTGCAACAATTGGTGCTCGTGAAGACGCCAGCGGCAACATCGAGGTCTATATGCTCCCGCCGGTAAGCCCGAAGGTTGACCTGAAGGACGACGCACTGGCATCTCGTGATTAACGCAACGTAATCACGAGTAAAAATATGGGCGGATGAAAATTCCGATTCCGCCTATATTTTTTAAGCATAAGGAAGGTAGATGTACATGATCAAGTATATAAACGAGATCCTGCTCCCGGAGCAAGAAAAGAGATTGAATTTAGCAATCATGAGGAAAGAATATGATCTTCCTCTGATTGAGTATATAAAAGACGTTTGGAAGAGTCTTGAGGTTGTAAAGAACATCGAGATTCTTGGTTTCGACTATAACGAAGATGAGTCTAATATTGACATCAACCGTTATATCAGAACGAGAGGAAAAAAGAAGTCTGCAAAGGAACGTGTCAAGTATAAGTTCATCAATGATGAGCGTTATGCGGTTCTGACCGTTCGTTACAAGGTAACTGCAAAAGCAGAAGATGCAAAACCTGATGAATCGAAGATGAAGGAAACGATTCGTGAAAAGCGTATGTTGATTCCGGTAATCGATTCTAATGGTTTCATGTATCTGAAGGGAAAGCGTTATTCTCTGTGGTATCAGTTGGTAGAGAAATCGACTTACACCACGAAAGATACTGTAACGCTGAAATCGCTTATGCCGATTGGTCTTAAGCGTAGTACTTCTGAGATCAAGGATATTGATGGTCATACCTACAAAGTTCCGATCTATGAAGTATATGTGTTCAAGAAGCCGATTTGTGTATTGTCGTTCTATGCAGCATATGGTCTGTCTTATGCATTAGACTATCTGCATGTAAAGGATGTTATCAAGTTCGTATCGAGCGTGGAAAATCCTGAACACAAGATCTACTTTCAGATTAGCACGAAGGTGTTCTTGGAAGTAGATAAGGAAATCTTTGATAAGATGCAGTATGTTCAAGCAATCGTTGGTATGTTGCTTGAGATCACCACGAACCGTCTGAAGTTCGATCTGATTGATGATCAGGTATATTGGATTAAGAAGCTCGGTGGTATTCAGGCATCTTATGATAAGGGTAAAGATATTCTCGTATTCTTCTCCAGAATGTTGGATGAGACTACGAAGAAGATTCTATTACTTGAGCCGTATGATAAACAGGACATCTATTCACTCATCAGATATATGATGATGAATTTCACTGAACTCCGTAAGAAGGATAATCTTGATCTTATGAACAAGAGACTTCGTTGCAATGAGTATATTGCATCTCTCCTTACAGCGGAATTCAGCCGTAGATTGAACCGTATCATCACTAAGGGTGGACGAGCAACGTCGAAGGATTTTGACGAGATTTTCTCATTCCCTGGAGATATCCTACTCATAAAGATGCATTCGAGCGGTATTCTGCGTTATGATGATACTATTAACTCTATGGACTTCTTCAACAAGTTCCGTATTACTATGAAGGGTCCTCATTCTCTTGGTAACAAGAACGAAGTTAATATCACAGATAAGCAGAGAGGTATCGATCCATCTTATATTGGGTATCTTGATTTACTTGTATGCGGTGCTTCTGACCCTGGTACAAGTGGTGTACTGACTCCGTTCAATGATATGAAGAGTCTGTACTTCAATGATGATCCTGAACCGAATGATTGTATGTTCAATCTTCATCAGGCAGTTCAGAAAATGCTTGAACGTGATGGCGTGACGAGCATTGATATTCATGCTAGTGATAAGGAAACTTATTACAAGCTCCTCAATTCTATTCAGGAATTCAATAAGAATGAGTTCCGTGTATATGCTTCTGTTGCAGAAGACACCGTTATGATCGACAAGGTTATCAGTGATGATGATTATGTTGATAACGGTGAGTACGATGAAGAATATGAGTCTGAGGAAGAAGATGACGATTAAGGTGTGAGCTTGATTGTATAAAGTTATGATGGATCTTCCAAAGATCAACGATGCTTTACAAATTAAGTTTACTCTGGTTCTGGTAGGAACAAATTACAAGCGCGAACTAACACCTGTGTTTTCAAAGTTTCGTGCGGGGGATGTGGATTATCTTAGATTTAATCCACATCCCTTTATTACGTTGGACTTCAATCCTAAGAAACGAAAGAATGATGACAATACTGCATGGAGCAGAAATCGTTCATTGAACTTAACCCAGCCATCAGCATTTCGTTTCAAGAAGTTATTGAAAGACGTACTGGATGCTATCAAGATACCAGAGATGTTCAATATGTACGATGGAGTATTGAAATTGAACAATGCGTTAGCCCAGAAACATACCGTTGCTATGAAGCTGGGTGATAAATTTGTAAAGATCGCACCAATCGTTGTTGAAGATGATTCTGGTGCAAATCCTGATTTATATGAAGGAGTTGTCCTTTATGTAAATGACATAAGTTTCTATGTTTGCTTGACATATATCGAAGCTGAATACCTGTACGATGTAATCGATAAGATCAACTTTCAGACATTGACGATGGAGTTGATTAACAGCGCTATCCTTCTAAAGTCCCAAGAAAGTAAGCAACTGGTAAGAACGATTACTGAAGTAAAGGAACCCGAACCAGAAGAGCAATCTGTTGTGGTTCAGAAAAAAGACAGTTTTGAAGGGTTAGAAAATATAGAAATTTAAATTATATTTAACACGCGTATAATGATATATTATCAATACGTGTTAAACGAGGAGGACACACACAATGTTCAACGATGAGACAGCAATTCTGAGGTATCGAACCTCAGAAAAAGACAATCATCCAAGAATACTACAAGTTCGTGAATATCATAAGGGGGACAAGCTTGTCAATAAGGCAGGCTATGTCCGTCCTGATGGTACCGTGTACATGTATGTAGATGTATTTAATCCTGATGAATACATCAACGCATACATCATCCCGATCGCTTATCGGGATAAGAAGGATCCTGACCGTCTCGTATTTCGAGATGCGTCAGATCCATTCATCAAGAATCAGTTTAGAAAAGAAAACATCGTTCGTTCTTCTTTCAAGAAGATCAGTGAGTCTATCACAGATGAACCGATTTACACGGAAGAAGAAGAGATCGGAATCAGCGGTTCTGGAAAGATCTTTATTCCATCTATTGGAACAACTGATGACTTTCTGAAAAAGATCGTAAAAGCGATTCTTCAGAAGAAGCAGTTGGATTTGAAAATCCTCCAGAAGAAGGTCAATACCAAATATACGTTGACCAATATGAAAGCTGCTCTGATTAAAGAGACGAAGATGACGACAGGTAACTATGTTCCCTGGATGAATTTGCTTGGAACACGTTTCGTTATGGAGATCTACGACGAAGATCCCCAGCATCCGGTTGGCAATCCGATCGGAACTGTCGTATACGACTTCGTTACCGATACCATCACCTTTGATGATGGTAGCAAGATCGAACCTCCTGTAATTGGAGATACGATGACTTGTAATGCTCCGACTACTCCTAAAGAGTCGGATTAGCTTGATTAAAAGAGGATATGGATTTCATCTGTATCCTCTTTTATAATATACATATCTATATATAGAAAGGTTGTTTAACTATGGGTAAGATGAAGATCAAAACCAGCAAGAATGGTGCGGTCAAGAAAGCAAAGCAGAACGAGGAATTCAGGACTATCGGAATCTTGTTCGATGAGACGGATCCGGTTTACTATAGCGGTCCTGTGATGGTATTTGTTGATATCGGCGAAATTATGGGAGAGTACAGCTTCCGTAAAACTAGAGACGAGGTCCGTGGTGTAAAGGTTCATTTTGGTGACATTGTCGAAAAGGCTATCTACGAGTCCGCAATTGACGCGGCGAATGTCATCCGTTTCAAGAAGTTCATGTTTCCTCCGGAAGTTCCGACCACAATGACCAGGGCTTCTATTGAATCCAGCGATGTATTTCAGGCTCTTCAGAAGACCGTCAGCGGTATCAATGATGGTACTACCGAGTGGAGGTATCCTGCTCAGATGGACGGTCTTAAGATCAAGCCGATTTCGGTTCATGTTCTGGAAGGAAGGGTGAGCTGGAGTGCTGATGTTAAAACCCCACACCCGCTGAAGCCTATCGAAGAACCGATGACAAATGATACTGAAGAAACCGTAGAGAACGACCCGCCCATTTCCGAGGTAGACGAAGTAAAGAAAGCGGCCGACTCTAATCGAGGTGTAGAGTATACGATCAATAAGATCGCCATTGCAAAAAACGAACTTCACGATCATTTCCACGATCTCTGCTCTCACTATACCAATTACGGTAGCTCGATGATTCTGGATGCCCATGATAGTATTTGGAAGAGCCTTGATCGAATCATGGATAAGAAGTATGGGAGATTCACTAAGCCGGAACATATGATGGAGCTGATGCCGATCATCGATCTGCTCTTGGCGAATAATCTTATCATCTATTCGAAAAGCAAGGAACTCGGCCTGTGGGATTCTAGCTACATGAAGCTCAGCAATCCTTCCAAATGTGCAATCTTCGGTGAGGATACGATCATGTTCCGCGGAGAAAAGCAACACACGAATGTTCTCTATGTGAACATGGATGTATTCAGACGTATCATCGAGCATCGCTATATCGGCGTGAAGTTCAGCAACTTTATTAAGTCTATGACTGGAATCTTGAGGATTTCTGAATTTGCAATTCACAATCTTAAGCAGATCGTGGGTACTGCAGCTTATCGTAATCATGTACGGACGGACATCTATCGTTCTGTGTATGATCACATGGAAATCTTGAAGAAAGCAGTAAGTTCCGGTAAGCTGGTTTATCGGGGTGACTGTCTTGATAACATCATTTTAGGTGCATCCAATCAAGATCCAGAAGACGTGACTGTAAGCGTATTCCACGATGAAAAGACTGGAGATCATGGTCCGGTTTTAGCAATCACTAAAGTGTCTGATAGGGACCTCTCTACTGCATACGCGTGGGAGACTCGCTGGCATGGTGGTAAAAACCGCGTGATCGTATTTGACATCGATCAGGTTACTGGCTTGTATAACTTGATGTCGAAGGGCATTTCCATGCAGAAATATGGACTGCTTCTTGATACGATCCACAACTTCAAGAAGGTCAATATCGGTTAAGACAAATGAAATACGGATAGGGAATTCCCTATCCGTATTTTTTATCAATATAGATCAATGATATATTATAAGTGTGAATCCAGCGAACGAGTATTATTAATTAACAGAGTATGACAAGTCAGTCCAGTATTATATCGAGATATGTTGGAACTACCGTGAGCCGTATTACAATCAACGCTGTTTGACATCAATGGCAACGTATTATAGGGACGAGCGTTGGAATTACATCCGAAGGTATTATTAATTTCACAAGTATGACATCATAGTAATAGTATTATAACATAATTGATTGGAATTAATTATGGGCGTATTTTAATGGTAGAAATATGACTTAATGTTCGCGTTGTATTCATAAAGAACAGGATAGGAATCAATATAGTGAGTATTACAATACTAGGGTTATGACATAAGGGAGTGTGTATTAAAAACCGGAATTTGGTGGAATTAAATATAATTTGTATTTATTAATTATGGGGATATGACATCAATCAAGATATATTATAATGATGAAAATTGGAACTAAATTCGATCGTATTTATAACAGCTGATGGGTGAAATAATTAAGACCGTAATATCAAGCAAGATAAATTTGACATCAACTGAAGGGTATTATAATGCCAGTCGTTGGAATTAACACTGAGAGTATTATTGAGCGTTGCGATATGACATAACAAAGCGTATATTACAACAGAAGAATATTGGACCATATGTAGCAGTATTGTAACGATGGATATTGGAATTAAGCGGTAGCGTATTATTAAGCAGCGAGATGTGAATAAATTTTGTTTTATGTGGTAAGAAATAAATACTTAATGAAAGGAATGTGATAAAAATGGACACGCAAACATTGTTTATCAACCGTGAGGAATCCTGGATTGATTTCAATGCACGAGTTTTAGCTTGTGCAAAAAATCCGGAGATTCCTCTGAATGATCGATTTAACTTTTTGTCGATCACGTCTAGTAATTTGGACGAATTTATCTCTGTTAGATATCCTGCGACATTCGAGGATCATGACGAGAAGAAAAAAGTTAGAACTATGATTAAGAGATTCATGGATTCTCAGCAGAGTGTTTATAAATCTCTTAAAACTGAGCTTCTTGAGCATGGCGTTGAAATTACCTTGTTCAAGAAGCTCTCTAAAGATGAACAGAGCGAGATGAAAGCTAAGTTCATCGAAGAAGTATTTCCGAATCTTACTCCTGTAGATATGGAAATCAATCAGAAGCCTAATCTGTTAAACGGTCAGACTTGTATTGCAGTTCTGGTTGACTCTGGAACCTCGAAGGTAGTTCTAATCGCTGTAGATAACCGTATTCCGAAAATCTTTAAAATTAAGAATAAGGTTATCCTGCTGGAAGACCTTATCCTTCAAAACCTCGAAGTACTGTTCATGAAGCAGAGCATTCGAGCAAAAGGATTTTTTCGCTTAATCCGAAACCAGGATATTACCTTGACTCACAATCAAGATTCTTTCATTATTGATAGAATGGAAGAAACCTTGGAACGGAGACGACATGGCAATCCTATCTGGTTAGAAGCTTCTGGTCTCGGAAAGTATCTCACCGATGTTGTAACTCAGTTATATGACATTAGTGAGAAAGAGATCTACAACGGCGAGCTGTGTGATTTGAAAAGATTCTCTCAGCATCTGCTTCCTGAAGAGTTCTCATATCAGCCAATGCAAGCATTTGATCTGATGCATCGCATCAATGAAGAGAGTATCTTCTCCGCAATTGATAAGAAAGATATCCTTCTTCAGCATCCGTATGATTCGTTCCAGACAGTTATTCAGTTTCTAAATCATGCTGCTCTGGATGATGCTGTTAGGTCAATTAAGATGACTCTTTATAGAGTATCTGGAGAAGATTCTCCTGTTGTAGAAGCATTGATCAATGCGGCTGAACGAGGAAAGTCCGTTTCGGTTCTTGTTGAAATTAAAGCTCGTTTCGATGAGAACCTCAATCTTAGAGTCATCAAAAGGCTCAGAGCTCATGGTATTACTGTACTTCTTGGCATGGAGTACCAGAAGACCCATTGTAAATTCATTGTAGTGGTTCGAGACAATGGAGAACGCAATGTTATCTATAGTCACATCGGAACCGGTAACTACAATGAAAAGACTGCGAAGATCTATACCGATCTGTCTTACTTTACGAACAGACAGAAAGTCGGAATGGATCTTCTTCACATATTCAACATCCTTAGCGGCATCTCTAATCCTGACAACAAGTTACAGAAGGTTTTCTACGCCCCTGTGAACTTGAGGGCTAAGCTCTATAAGTTGATTGATCGAGAGATTGAGAACGCTTCTAAGGGTAAGAAAGCAGCAATCTTCATGAAGATCAATTCGCTGTCTGATCCTGAGATGGTGAATAAGCTTTATGAAGCTGCAGACAAAGGTGTTGTCATTAACATCATTTGTCGAGGTGTATGTTCAATCGTTCCGAGAGATCGAATCTTCGTGAAGAGTATTGTAGGAAGATTCTTAGAGCATTCTAGAATCTACTATTTCTACAACAACGGAGATCATGAATACTTCATCTCAAGTGCTGATCTGTTGACTCGAAATCTCGATAGAAGAATTGAGATTCTCGTGTCGATGAAGGGTAGCCACGTTGTGAATAATCTTGCAGCTATCATCAGAGTGATGCTGGAAGATCAGAAGAACTCTTTCACGATGCTTCCTACTGGCACTTATGAGAAGATGAAGGGTGAGTTCGATTCTCACAAATGGTTCTCTGAGCATCATCTCACTGGTAAGAAGGTCAAGTTCAAGAAAGGCTTTCCGAAACCAATCTAAGAAGGAGGAGTTTATTAATGCTAGCATTTATGCATGAGGACAATAAGAACGGAAGTTCTTCTTTGGTAACTTACGGCATTAACCGTAAATGTCCGAAGAAGATTTTCTTCAACGATGAGTCCATGGACATTAGCGAAGGCCCTGGGCTCTACAATGTGGAGCCAATGTTGGAAATGGACTCGTATGGCTTTGTGATCGGAGACCGGGTACAACCGGCTCCGATCTCTAACGCACTTTACATTATGGAGGCACTTCATGATGTAATCAAGATTGGATGTTTCAATCCTTTTAATCGTCTTTCCTTCATCAAGAAGGCTAAGGTTAAAGGAACTGGAGATGTAATCTACTATTTCCAGCTGGAGCATCCTGTAACTGGTATTCCGACATTAGCCGGGTGGGCTTATCGAGATCTTCTGTATAAGAATCCAAATGAGATTCAGATTGAACTCGTTCCCACATGGTCGACTCAGTTCTCTGATTGGACTACCGACGCACGACCGATTCACAGTGATAAAGCTTGTGCTGAAGTCATGTCCTGGGTTGCTGATTCCGTTGAGACATCGGTATGCCTTGATGATCTCGTTGGCCAGCTCCCTGGAGATCCTCTGATCTATCAGATGAAGTCTGGATATATTGTTTGCGATAGAAAAGATCCAAAATACCATATGGTATTACTTCATGATATGGTTGAGGGTACCTGCATTCGATACCAGATTCCGACGATGGCGATGACTATCATTCAGGCTAAGTATCATCCGGCTGATGTCACTGATATCGTGCTGAAAAAGATATATAGATCATATCTTGAGCAGTTCATGGATACTCCGCCGATGCGGTTTGTCATGGAAGCGATACTCCCTGAATTCACGGAAAATCTTTCGGCTAAAGATGTTAAGACTTTCCGGGCACTCCGTTTCTCTGACAAGATCATCGAATTTGCATATCTGGATTCTAAGT
Source organism: Clostridium sp. CAG:452 (assembly GCA_963626675.1). Taxonomy (GTDB): domain Bacteria; phylum Spirochaetota; class Spirochaetia; order Sphaerochaetales; family Sphaerochaetaceae; genus Ornithospirochaeta. The sequence goes on from CAVFXW010000066.1 coordinate 82,699, forward strand.
ATCATATCATCAAGAGTCAGAGATATGTATTCCGGAAGAATGGAGCATATTCTGTCGAAGCATGTCCCGTTCCGGATGTCTTTGTGAACAGAAACAGAATCTCATACATCACAGACGATGTTATTACATGGCTTCGGAATCGGGCATTTTATCATTCGATCATGGGACCGTGTGTTGCTGGATGCCCCACATCATCCTGTCCGATGACGATTGATCCTGCGGTAAAAAGCGCGTTGAAATCCGGACTGATGGTGACCGTTTGGGTCGATAATGGAGATATTTCCGTGGAACTTCCGTTCTGGGTATTGAGGAAGGCCGATAAGATCAACGAGCTCCCACTCGCAGTGAAGAAGTCTTGTGATGATTTCATTAGACTCTTCAAAGAACGCTATGAAAAGCTCTATATTAAGGCATATTCCTTAATTAAAGAGGCTATTCATTGATATAATATATATGTAGATAAAAGAGTAAGGTCGGTACTCTTTATCATACAATTCGCCGACCGCATGCAGTTTTCTAGGAGGAACTAAAAATGGCAAAGAAGAATAACAACATGATGTCCGCATTCACTGGTATGGTAGACAGCCTCAAGCCGGAAAAGCTGAGCTTGAATCCCATCAAGCGCCACAAGCAGAAGAAGCTTAACGCTATCAAGCGTAAGAATCTGCAGGCGCTGGCAGTTGCATCCGCAACCACCGGTATCGCTGGCGGCGCTATCGGTGCCGTAAGCGGCTACCACGTTGGTAAGAAGCGTAAGACCAAGATGGTTCTCGAGACCATGGAGGAGTACGGCATCGGTAAGGCGGAGATGGAGTCCATCCTCGCCAAGAAGGCTCCGAAGGATATCCTTCTGGCTGAGGACGATGACGACGAAGAAGAGTCCGATGATTCGGCTCCTCACGACCGCCATCATGACAAAGACCCTGTGGCAGGGTCTATTCTCATTCGAGAGGATGTAGGTCCGAACGATTATGTCGTAAGTCCCACTGGCGACGTTATGCCGGGCTTCTGCCTCAATGGTACTGAGTCGGAGCATATCGTTGCAACTATGCTCTATGGCCGCGGGATCCAGGCAATGGATTACGTGAACGTAATCCATGACTTCAGCTCTAACCTCGGTGAACAGCAGGGGGAATGGATCCGTGTGTTCTGCGAAGAGCGTAATATTCGCATCAACGAAGTTGATGATGCCAAGTACCATCATAAGACCGTTCGCGATGAAGCGGTTGATGAGAACGGCAATCTGGTTATCGGTCAAGAGGACGACAATGAGTCTGATGAGGACGATTTGCTCGGAATGAACTCCGTCACCGACCAGTCGGTAATTGACTTGAGCAAGTTCCCGACCTCTGCCAACGACGAACCTGAAGAGGACGATGAGGAGGATGAGTCCGAAGAAGAATCTGAAGATGACGAATCTGTATTCGTCGCAATGAACGGCGATGCGGTTCACTTGACGAAAGCCCCGGAGAATGTTGATCCCGCAGAGATCGATGCCTTCTTCTTTGGCAAAGCGAGCAAGCTGTTCATGTCAAGGAAACCGGATGTCGATGAGGCCGACATCCGATTGGATAGTGTTGTAGATGATCAGAATCACACGATTCTCGACCTCGCATACAGCCTCTATCAGTGGTACATGCGGAAGCTTGCCGCTCAGTCTCACATCACCGATCCTGCAGTCCTTCGTGAGAAGTTCGATGAACTTATGAAAGACTACCGGAAGCGTCAGGACGTCCGCGAAAAGGTCTCCACTTCCAGCGAGAAGACTGAGCCCGAAAAGACGGACGAGGCTGACGATGATGAAGAAGACGGCGAACTCTTCGGTGTACCGGACTTCGGTAATTCGGTACCCGATGACATGGCCGAGGAATCCGAGGAATCCGAAACGGATTCCGCCGATGATAATAAGGAGGAAGTAAAATGATTGATATTTCCGTGGGCGCATCTGCGTCTGTATCCGCCTTTGCATGTGTTAAGCGCAGCAAAGGCGTCTTCAAATTTGCAAGGAAGGTCTTCAAGAAGAAGACCTTCCTCGACAAAGTGGTGCTGAAGAGCGCCAAGGTGGCAAAACGCTTCAAGCCGCTGGCAAAGAGCATGATGAAGGTTGAAAAGGTTGCACCTGGCTTCTGGATGCTCGCAGGTGCTGCTGTGGGTACTGCCGCTGGCAAGATCATCAAAGCTCGAAACGACAAGAAGTTTGTTGAGCCTATGATGGTCATCGACATCGGCGATTGTAACGTGAAGTACGACGATCCCGGTGTTACGAAGCTCCATGTTGGATCGCTGGGCAACGATGCAATTACGGACATCATCTATTTCGCAAAGGGTGTTCGCAATAACATCGTTGAAAAGGGCGGAGATGAAGATTTCCAGATCATCATCAACCTCCCGGCATATACATCCAGGGCGAGGGCAAAGATGTTGTTGGAGTGCCTCTGTGCAGAGGGCTTCACCAACTTGATTATCTATCGAGAGGAGAAGCGGTAAATGGGGGCGAAAGCCCCCTTTCTTTTTTTCTAAAAGGGGGCTTTTTCTTATCATTGGAACAATTATGTAAAATCTAATAGAGAAAGGAGCGTGCTGGAATGGAAGGCGTAAGCAGTCGTTCTTTTTTGGTTGATGCGGTTACTAACAATACGTTTTCGCTTCAATCAACTGAGAACGCTATTCTGCGAGTAATGCACCAATCTTTCAACTATTTATTGAACGCGCAACGAGAGTTCATCGATTTGAATAGATTTAACTTTACTAACTCAGACCTGAAAACTGGTATGGGTAGATTCTGGTTAGAGGCTAATGCAGATCTGATTGAACAGACATCTCGTAAAGCATATCGAGTCAGTAAGTTTTACAATAAAGAAATCACATTGGACACTATGAACCAGAATCGAAATATATTCATTAAGGTTCCGCTACTGTTCATCGATGGAGTGCCTACATTTGCATTTACTGTAAAAGCAAGACTTGATAAAATGGAAATCTACTTGCAAATCGACAAGTATTTCCTGAAAGAACCCCATGATTACACAGTCCTCTTTATCCATAATAATGGATACAAGGAGATTAAAAGTAATAAGTATATCATGGATAAGTATGGGAATGAACTTCCCAACAATTTTTTTGGCAACTCGCTGAAGACTAACGATATCGGTGGTAAGTACTTCACAGTAATCCGCGACGCAACGTCTCCAGTTGGTTCATCATTTAATACGACGTATCTCACTCAGAAGACCGTCAATTTCGTTGCGGATAAAACCACAGATGAAATTATTCATTCTTCTAGGGAGATTCAGGTATCTGTAATCAACTTCAGGTATATCTACTCCATGGAGAAAGAGTACACAACGTACATCAAGGATGACGGTACTCTTGGAATTGGAACGGTTGTAATTGAAGGTAAAAATTCGGATTACCTTGATATGCCAGTTCCTGTAGAAAACATCCTAGTACTGAAGTACAACAGGGAGAAGGATCAATACCTCGTAGATAACTACGTTACCGTTGAGCTCCACTATCCCAATATATACACCATCCATGATGAACATGTTCAGAAGGATGATAAGTACAAGGTTTTCTACTTCTATCATGACAGTAGTGCTGATGACATCCACTTCATGAATAAGTTGGATGCTTACCATTTCCTCCTGTTATTCAAAAATACTCTGGATCAGGAACTCACCGGTTTTAATGCAGAATTCTTCAAAAAGATTTCTCACCTGATTCCGAACATCTGGCAGTTCAACTTTGCTGAGATCAAAGCAAAGTATCCTTATATTGCTGCAATCATGAAGCGGGACCCTCGTGCAGGTTCGAATCCTAATGTACTCAACATGGATCCGGATAATTGCAGTGACGGTACCCGCATTTTAAAGGTTGGCGGTGATGAAAAAGGCAAGGATGACGATGATGAGATCCTTAGTAAAGAAAATGCATTCGATGCACTTCTGAAACTTAAGGAACGAAATCCTGATAACTACCAAGCATTCTTCGATGAATTCTTTGGTTATGAGGACGGCGTCTATTGTTACAACCACGCGGACTTCTTTGAAACCTATCATCCGAATCATTTCGATTATAAGACGTACAAGATGCGAGAGTTCATCAAGAAAGATCCTCTTGCGCTTAGAACGTACTTGATGGATCAGTACCATACTGGTCGAAAGTACGTTCTTTTTGTAAAGGATATCGACCTTGATTCTCGTCGTAGAACGAATAACTTTACAGAAGCTTCTCTTGAAGTTGATCGAGTAGAGTTCGATGAGGAATGCTACATGTTTGCATTCCGAAACAAGGATTGCAATTTCCTGAACCTTCGTGTCTTTATTGATGGTCTTTTGTATGTTCCTAAGTACTTCTTGATTGATCGAGAGATGGAGTACTTCTATATCCCATCTTCTATGATCACAGAGCAGTCTTGGATTGAGATTGAACGATTTGAAGACTTCCGTCTTCATGAAGTTGTGGACATGCAGAAGGATGAACCTCATAAGATTCGTCTGGTCATTGATGGTAAGAAGACTGCATTCGATGCCCATGTGGGTGATCTTTATTTTGTAGATGCTGAATCTGGAGATTACATTGATCCTGTCAACTTTAAGGTTGAGATGGAGATAGATGGTGCTCAGGAAGATATCTCAAATAAAGAATGGTGTGTGCTGTCCACCTTTACAATCACTCTTATTAATGAGGAATTCGCAGGTCGAACTGTATATGTGAAGCTGAGTAAGACCCCTTACTTCACTTCATTTGTAACCACTAAGACTGGCGTAACTGGAGCTTATGTAAGCCCTCATATTAAGAGAAGTCCTGAATACTTCCGAGTATTCGTAAATGGACGTTTGGCTCCTAAGACTGCATGGAGCTTGACTGAATATGAGAAGGATGACTGGAAACCCAGAATCCGTCTTAACTATCAAGTGCCCGCAGGTTCTGTAGTTTCGTTCGATGCTACCCCGTATAGATATCAGCGTGTATTTAGTCTGAAGGATATTCCTGAAAACAACGTAGTTGACATGGCTAAGTATATCGATAAGCCTATCGATCTTCACTATTATGATATCTATCTGAATGGTAGAAAACTTAGTGAAGCAAATGTTATCTACATTTCTCCGACTAAGGTGAAGCTCATCAATGTCCACTCCTCTCACAACTTCGAAGTTTGGCAGAAGGAACGTGGCGACGAGTATTACGGATTCGACTACGACGATGATAGTTGGAAGACTATTGTGGATCGTCTACTGGATTCCGATAATCTCACTGATGAAGATAAAGAAATCATCATCGATCATATTACTGATCAGACGATACTTGATGGCATCGATCGAAAAGAGAACGATAACTCCGAGGAGGATTACTTCCCAGATGCTATCTTCCCTGAAGAAGATGCCGAGATGTTCTCGTTCTACGATGAACAACTGGTTCCTCTCAGATACCTTGATCCGGACATTTTCCAGTTCAATTACGAAATCATTAAACGTCGATATCCTCATATTGCTGCTCGAATGAAGAGCGACATTAGAGCAAGAACACATCCTAATGTACTCAACCTCAATCCTGATCTTTGTCCGGCTGCTAGCCGCGTAATTAAGATTGGTGGAGCTTATTACGATGAGCTTGAGGACGAGCTTGGTAAACTCTATGAGGATGAACGCTTCAAAAACATTCATCTCAACCCGGATGTATATCAGTTCAGTAAGATTATGCTTATGACTGATTATCCGAGAATTTGTGGTGTATATGTTCAGGCTAACAATGTCGACAAGAATTCGTATATTCTCAGAATCAATCCTGATTATGGTAATGAAGGAAAGGCAGAAAATATCTTGAAGATCCCCTATGTATCAGAACAGCCTTCTGATAACGAGGTTGGATTTGTGAATAAATAACAAAGGAGTGAAATTCATGCCTAATACTGTTGTAAACGCTCAGTCCAACGAACTGGATACTCGATGGGCGTATACTGCGCTTGACGTAAAGAATCGAGCATATGCTGTACCTGACGAGATCATGATCGACAAGAATAATGGTCGAATCTGGTATAAGCGTGAAGATGGACAGGTCGTTTCATATACTCCGGAGGTGCAGGATTCTGGACTGAATGAATTTGCACTGGCAGTTGCATATGCAGAAAATGCTGCTCAGTATGAAATTCAGTTCCCGACCACGTCTGGAGCAATTCTTGCAAACATCGACTATCCCGCAGTCGATGTATTCAGTAATGGATCTCTGTCTGAAATTACGATTGAGAGTCCTACTGATATTTCTAAGGTCTCTGCAAAGTCTTCTCTGACGTCTAACACGATCTTTGTAAAGATCAAGACTCGAGAGACTGATGTAGACTATGTATCACTGTTGACTGCAATGTACAACTACCAGAACAACAAGACTGGTAGAGAGAATGCTCAGATTACCTATACGGTAACTTATGCAAACTCGATTGGACTGTCTGTATCTAAGACGGTTACTAGCGGTATCGTTCTCAATGAGATGACCGCAATTCGTGTACCGCTTCCGGCCGATGAAGACATTGCAGCGGTTACTGCTACTCTGGGTACTGTAAGCTCTATCACCGTAAAGGTTGATTCTGTTTCGTTTGATATCCTGAAGGCAGTATACAATCCGAATCTCCAGGCTCAGTCTGAGCCGTATAAGTCCGTCATGAACGAAGACGGTCTGATTGTTATCACCGACCTCTATCTGGCAACTTTTGTAGATAAGAACTCTGATGTTCCGATTCTTGAGGTTGGCTCATACGCTGCATTCTACGGTTCCGTTTCGATTAAGGACCGTGTTGATAATACTGGTGGTATGACTCCTGAAGAGAAGGAGACCATTGACAATATTGTCGACACTGTAACGAATACTGTAGAACCGAAGCTTACTGAGCAGGACGAGAAGATCACTAATCTTGAGACTACTGTAAAGAATCTTCAGGATCAGATCGGTAGTGCTACGTCCACCATCTATAAGTATACCATGCCTACTGAAGGAGATATTCCTGCAGGAGCTACCTACTATCAGCTCTTTGATGTAACTGGTACTGGTGATGGTCTGAACGTAACTTATACGAATCTGACCACTGACATCAACGAGATTCAGAAGTGGTTCGCAGATCTGATGTCTCAGACTGCTGGTGAAACTTCCGAACTTCATGCAGATGCATCCAAGAATTCCAGTGACTCTGACATGATTTATGTCGAAGTACCTGATGCTGGAAACTAACTAACTTAAGAGGAAAACCATAATGGTTTTCCTCTTTTATAGTAGTAAATCCAGTGTTCAAAGTCGCCGACCTCCCGATAAACAATCTTATAATGTGACACGTAAAGTCACAATTCTTTTTAGAAAAGGAGGCTTTCAATATGGCTGAAATTAAGATTGGCGCAAATGTAACTGGCCGTCAGGCCCGCGCCTATACTCCGGAAGATGAGTCCGGCCATCGTGACCTTCTGCTGTATGATTCTTCAACTCAGAATACTTACAATGCAGATGGTAAGAACGTCGATGACCTGCTGGACGATCTGACTAAGTCTATTGAGGCAACTGGTACGAACGCTGCTATCACTGAGGATATCACTGCAACGCTGTCTGCACCGATTGGCGACGTTAAGAATGGTACTAAGATCACTGCTGGTACCTCTCTGACTGCGCTGGCTAAGCTGATGTTCGAGCAGACCATCTATCCTTCTTATAAGGCTCCGGCTATTTCTCTGACTGGTACTGGTTCGACTTCTGTCGAGGCTGGTACTTCTGTAACCGCAGCTCTGACCTCTACCTTCACTCAGAATGATGCAGGTGCTATCACCTCTCATCAGATCCTGAAGAACAATACTGCTGTAAAGAGTGGTACTGATGCAACCCAGACCTATAGCGAAGCAATCGTTATGGATGCTGCTGTATCTTTCGTTTCTAAGTGCACCTATGCTCAGGGCGCTATGAAGAAGGATAACAAGGGTAATGATTACGCAACTGGTCGCATTCCGGCTGGTACCGTAACTTCTGCTACCAAGACCTACAGCTCTTATCGTTCTTACTTCCAGGGTCGTCTGGCTGCTGGTAAGGCTGCTCCGACTACCTCTGCTGAGGTTCGTGCACTGACCAATGGTGGTGCTGCTTCTCAGGGTAAGACCTTTACGATTTCCGCAAAGGCTGGCGAGCAGAGCGTAGTATTTGCTTATCCGGCAACTCTGCGCGACGTTTCGTCTGTAAAGTACGTCGAGGCTGGTAACGATGAGTCTAAGGCTCTGTTTACCAAGACCACGGTTAATGTCGAGGGTGCTGCTGGCTATACTGCTATCCCGTATAAGGTCTACACCATGACCACTGCACAGCCGTTCGCTGCCGACATGACCTTCACTGTTACCATTTAAAGAAAGGAGGATGACGAAATATGGCAACTCTGCCTTTTGTAACTGAAAACCCGAACAAGGTATTTAGTGCGCTTAAAATGTATTCTCGCGCTGGTCAGTTCCCGCTGGACCCGACTAGCGTATTCGAAACCAAGGCTCAGGCTGAAGCATATATCAACGAAACTGGTTCATATGCATATGCTGGCCAGGTTCTCGCCGTTCTGAACGGCACCCTGTCTACGAAGGATTCCGTAGACGTAACTCTGTACGTCATCCGTAAGGATCGCACCCTCCAGGAGATGGGTCGTGATCTGGTATTCGAAACCAAGGCTGCTGCTGAGGCATACGTTACCACCAACACTGACTATCTAAAGGCAGGTACTGTAGTATCTGTACTGAACGATAGCAAGGATGACTACATCATGTATGTCATCACCCCGAAGAAGGGCCTGAGCAAGGTATCCTTTGATGCCGCTTCTGACCTTCCGACTGTATCGTGGGATGACATCGAGGAGAAGCCGGATTCTACCACTACCCAGATCGATGCTTCTGTAACTTTCTACGAGCGCTTCTCTGTTGCTGCAGACACTGGCGTTCTGTCTTTTGACAACAAGCGAGTTGCATACTTCACCGATCTGACGTGGGACAACATCGAGAAGAAGCCGGACTTTGCTTCTCTGTATGCAGCTAAGTCTCATACCCATGAGGCTGCTGACATCAAGTCCATCGACTTCGACAATACCACCGTTTCTGGTGTTCTGCCGCTGAGCGCAATCCCGTCTGGCGCTAAGGAAGAGGTATTCACTGCTGAGTCTCTGGATGAGCTGGCTACCTCCGCTTGGCTGACTGGTAAGTCCATCGACAAGAACGACTGGATCTCTGTTGCTTCTGTAACGGACGATACTACGAAGATTGCATCTGCAAAGATGTACTACGTAACCGATCCGACCAAGCTGGGTACTGCTGATTATGCTCAGGGTATCAAGGAGATTCCGCTGGGTACTGCTGCTGCTGTTGCATGGGCTAACGTAACTGACAAGCCGACTACTGTCGCTAAGTCTGGTCTGACCGATGCTCTGTCCACTGGCAATACCATCGAGGATGCTAAGACTGCATCTGCTGCAAATGCTGGTAAGCTGGTTAAGCTGGATTCTACTGGCAAGATGCGCGTCAACATCACTGGTGACGCTCAGTCTCTCCAGGGTAAGGTTCCGTCTGACTTTGCTGCTGCAAAGCATAATCATGTATTCGCAGACATCACTGACACGATGGACTTTGCGAAGATTACCAAGAGCACCCTTCCGGAGAAGGCTGCTGACCACGGCATTACCGACGTTGTTCTCAACGGTCAGGTAATCACCGATGGTATCAATGGTACCGTTGATGACCGCAAGGGCAAGCTCGTTCAGCTGAACGATGAGGCTAATCTCCCGGTTAACATCACTGGTAGTGCTCAGACGCTCCAGGGTAAGGTTCCGGACGACTTCGCTACTAAGGGTCATAATCACAGCTACAACAGCCTGACTGGTTCTCTGGACTGGAAGAAGATCGATGATACGACCACTCCGACCACTCTGGCTGGTTATGGCATCACCGATGGCGTTAACGCTACTACTGATGTAGTTACCGTTGCAACTAAGAACAAGCTTCTGAAGCTGAACGACGATGCTAAACTTCCGGCTTCTATCACTGGTAGTGCAGAGGAACTCCAGGGTCATTCTGCAGAGTACTTTGCTACCGCCGATCACAACCATGCTCTTGCCGACCTGACTGGTAAGCTGGACTGGTCTAAGATCGAGGGTACTCCGACTTCTGTTGATGGTTATGGCATCACTGATGCAGTAAAGAGCGGTGAAGTAGTTACCACTGCAACTGCGAACAAGATCCTGAAGCTTGATGCAAACAAGAAGCTCCCGGCTTCTATCACTGGTGACGCTGCTACCGTTGGTGGCCGTACCGCTGCTTCTTTCGCAGATGCATCTCATACTCATGCAATGAGTGAGGTAACTGGCCTGACTGATGAGATTTCTGGCATCAAGGGTAATGCTGCTACTGAGACCGGTTCTACCGTTTCTTACATCGATCTGTCCAAGACCACGTTCAAGGGCAAGATCTCGCTGGATAACATTCCGGCAGGTGCTCTGGAGCGTATGGAGATCGTTGCATCTGTTGATGCAATGCTGCTTCTGACCGCTGCAAAGGTACAGCAGGGTGACCTGGTTAAGGTTAAGGCTGATAAGGCTGCTGACCAGAAGGTTTACTACGTCAAGGACGAGAAGCTGCTGTCCAGCGACGGTACGACTCCTGGCGATATCAAGGCATTCGAAGAGTTCCCGATGGGTACTGCCGCATCCGTTCCGTGGTCTGGCGTAACCGATGCTCCGGACTTTGCAAACCTGTATGCAGCTAAGGATCACACTCATACCGCCGCTGAAGTCGGTGCAGTTCCGACTACTGATGTAGTTACTAAGGCAACTGCGAACAAGATCCTGAAGCTTGACGCAAACGGCAAGCTCCCGACCTCTATCACTGGTGATGCTGCTACTCTCGAGGGCAACAAGGCTTCTGCATTCGCAAAGGCATCTCATACCCACACTGCTTCTGAGATTACCGATTTCACCACCGCAGTTAACAACATCCTGACTCCGGCTATCGATGCTAAGGGTCACGTTGTCGTTGGTTCTGTTGCTCCGGCTTCTGCTAAGGATCTGAACAAGAACGACATGTACATCCAGCTCCTGTAAAAATAAATTATCCGAACTTTTATTTAAGGTTAGGATACATGGAAAGAAAGGAGCTCAATCATGGCATCTATTCCGTCTAGCGCCACTGTGAAGGGCGCAATTCAGTGGGCGATCGACCCCACAACTGGTGGAATCGTCGCCGTAGCTCCGGTTACCCTGTATGAACATGTCATGGGTGCTCCTAAGATTGTTACCAATAAGGCTACTGCTGGCACTGATAGCAATAATGCACCGTTCGTTCTGTTGAAGACCGGAACTGCTACTATCGGCTAATTCCAAACTAACAAAGATGAGAGATCAAGATTAAATCTTGATCTCTCATTCTTTTATGCGTATTTCTGAATTGAAAAAATCATAAATACGTAAAATGCTTTTTTGTAATTGACAAGAGTAGCTACTCTTGAATACATTACAGATACACCAACTTCCTTGACCCACTTGTCAAGGATCTTTTTGACGACATCTACATTCTCATTCTTACTGTTAGACTTCTTGTACAGAGCAACTGAAAAGCTGAGAAAATCCTTAGTATGGATCTCATCAATCTTCTTTCTTCCTTCATAGAGGAAAGTAACCATGATGCGTTCAGCCATTTCAGAAATCTCTTCCGAGTGCTTTGCATCACATACAAAAGTCAGATAGTTTCTAAAGTCATTTACACTAACTCCAGATGCAGTAGCAGCAGCCGCTGCAAGTGTTGCATCAGGTCCATCTACTGCAAGACCCATAGCAACCTTGTTTGCTACAGAAGCTACCTTATTGGTATCATTCTCCAGATCAGCCATCTGATTATCAGCATAAGAATCTGACTGTACATACAGACCTTTACCCTGAGCATGATTCTGCATGAACTCATTAGTGATCTTTTTCATAGCTGACTTAAAGTCATTTCGTACACGGAGAATGAATGCAATGATCTTAGCATCTTCTCCAGTTGCGAGATTCTTTTTATGAAACTCATAACCAGTACGAACCATCTTTGTCAACATATCAAACAGATGATCACTCTTCTTAATTGCAAACTTGTTAGTCAAGTTATCAATCGTATAGTTCATGATTGCAGGGTTCGGAGGGAACTTAAAGAATACAGAGAACATGGAAGGATACATTGACAGTACAAGAATTGCACATGCAATGTTAATTCCACTCTCGTTCTTAAGCTTCTGATAGATACAGATAGCAAGTGTAAAGAGAATAAAGATCGGGTTGCCACGAATCAGTCTCCAGTTAGACTGAGCGTTCATTGCTTTAGTAACTTCATTGATCGCTTCATTCAGTTCAGCTTCACTGACGTTAAACAGAGTGTAATACTTCAGTTTTTCTTCAGGAGTGAACAGAATCTGATAAGTCGGTCCTGGAATAAGGAGTTTCGGTCCATTCCGATCGATGAATTCTCCGACAAGCTTCTTAAACTTATTTGATCCAGCAGGAGTACCGAGGACAGCTTCTACTCTAGGTCCAAATCTAGTTATAAAAACTTTACTACTCTTCGTTGTACTGCTTGCTTCAGTATATAAAGATGAGAATGCTGCATCAAAGAAATTGTCAATATTCATATCTAGCATTATATCAACACCTTTCTTAGTCATTAGGGTACTGTTTTTCAACAAAAAAGAAGATGAGAACACCAATTCTCATCTTCTTTCACTTGTTAAAAATCGATAGTAAGACCTCTATCAAAAACGTCCATCAATCCATTCTCACTCATATAGTCATCAATGCGATGAAGGATATGATCAGCTCCAACTTGATAGTCACACATCAGATTTCCATGCTCATATCGACAGAACCATTTCATCGGAATTGTGTGATTTCCTTCTTTGGAGTGTTCAATAAAGTCTCCACGAACGACTACTTCATAAGCTCCACCACGTCGAGGTTTAATCTTAGAATCCATGTAATCAAACATGTAATCTCGAATAGCATCAGAATAGAACGTAGATGCAATATGTCTCTTAGTCAAATACGAATTATTCAAGTACTCTTCCAGAATTGTAACTGCATAATTACACGGACCATCCTCTACAGGAGAGATGACCTTAATGCCATTAACACATTCTGTATCGTCAGTTTCCATAATACGAGGGGTGATATTCGAATTCAAGATATGGTGAACTGATTTTTCAACATGATCCTTATTCATATTGATAGAATAAGAACCAGTGCCAAGCAACCGACCTGTAGCTGAAATAATAGATTGAATTGTATTGAGTTTTTCAAATTTGATTGCCGGGTTTACAGGTACAGCCGCAATTACATCATTCAATGACATAACGGGAAATTTAGATTGATCTCCGCTCCAGTCATATTCATTTACTACCTTCATTTGTTTTGTTAATCTCCTTTTTACGGTACTTCCGCATATATTCATCGTGCGGAATAAGACTTCTGAAAATCATGCTATAACCCTCAGAAAGGACTCTCCATGCACTACCATGAACAATTCCGCTATTCTCAGTTTCTAAACTGGAAATCTGGAATGTCTTGGTCTCGTCGGCTAGATAGATTCCCTTTGACAAGAACTCGCCCTCGTCAATCCCAAAGCTGTCAAAAATGGCTTCGAGAATCTCTGTATTTGTATATCGAGGCATGATGTTCAGTGTATTGTTCATAACAGAATTCTTCGAGAATCCCTTCCACTCAATCTTCAATGCCGAGTAGTAACTCACACTATCCAAACCGATGATTGATACATCGAAAGAGATTCTATTCACAGCACCACTTATAATGCTGGGACATTGAAATGCCTTTCTGATGTACTTAGGAACATTCACCAGTTTGATACGTTTGTCGAAACCTTTTACGATATACTCGTCCTTGTAAATACCGACTTCAAGTCGTACAGTGTCATCCAAATCTAAATGATATTTCTTTGGATGTCCAAACCGTTCTTGCAATTTATGCATAAATCGTCATCCTTTCAAAAAATAAGAAGAAACGGTGTCATCCTCCGTTAAGAAGATGACACCGTTCATAAAATTCATACACTGTATGATTTTAGAGCAATTTGATCAGCAGGAACGCCGACATCTTTGCTTAGTATATTGTAATGCACAGATATCTTCCCATAAAGATATTTATACAGTTGCAGTTTCTCCTTATAGAACTTCATTGAAGTATCATAAGTTCCATCATCATCTGAAAAGATGTTAATGGTAATATTACTGCCGACAAATCCCATTGAAATGAGATCGTCTAAAACCGATGCATATCTTTTACCTCCGACTGCAATGTTAATAACATTATCACCTACATGATCAAGATTCTTCCATATAGAAAGACAATCAAATACGCCTTCTGATAGATTTATCTCGATTGGTTCTGGTGTCAATACATATACAGACGATGCTATTGAAAAGAACTTCTTTGGGAACGATTCTGTGAATATACGATAATCATACCACTTAAACTTATTTCGCCCAGTCGTATCTCTGAAATAGATATGAGTTCCTGTTGTATTCAAGAATCCAACATAATCGCGTTCAAGAATTCTACATGTTGAAGCGGGTTCTGTTATCGTCTTGATCTTATTCAACATCAGAAACTCTCTCAACGAAGTAATGACTTTCATGTCTTTCAATTCTTGATTCGAGAATCTTGTGTTCAGTCTATCTTCAATATACGCAATCTTTTGATCTCGTTTTACTTCAGGTATCTGACATACAAAGAAGTATGTGGTACCTGTTTTGAAGTAGTCTGTATCGTACTTCGAACAAGACTTAGAATAACTAAGAAAGTTATTTTCATCTTCATTTGACTGAATAAATCCCAGGGATTGAGCGACCTCTTTGTTTAAAACTCCACCACGGGAGCATTTAAAGCAATTGTATAAGATTGGTGTTGGGTGTTCACAATCGATAAGCAATCCAAAGTGCATCTTTCTTGGATTATTGCTGTCACCGCAAAGCGGACATCGAGTATTAAACTTGATGTCCGATACTTTGCGAGTGATAACTCCTCTACTGAAAAGACGCTCAATGCATTGCTGCTTGAACTCTTGATTTGTCATGTTAAATAGAATTCAGGAAGAACATCAGTTCATCAGAAATCTGATCATCAGAATAATGAATCTGCTTTCCAGTGAGCTGATCATTCTCATAGGTTACATAAGCGAAGTTCGTATTAATCATTGTAGACAGAAGCTGGAGAATGATGTTCTGACGAATAGAGTTCAGATAACGATACTTCTCATGAATCAGCTTTGTATACAGATACGACTCTTCAATCTTACTACTGAACTTCTGGTTACGGATTACACGAGTATTAACTCGCTCCGTCACATTACCAGTGAGGATATACGGGAGTACTGCATGAGATACGACATAACCATCATCGCCGGTCTGTCCATTCTCAACCAGGAGAATCTTCTTAAGCAGAAGCTCGAGAATTACAAACTCCCGACGAGTGATCATATTCAGATCGCGCATTTCTCCAAAGTACTTACCGTAATATGCACGAATGAGATTAACCTGGATTTCATTCGGATGCTGGTTCTGAATCATGTATTCAATCTCCTCATCCGAGATCTCAAAGTTAATATTCTCACGAATGAACTCCATAGAGCGTTCGACATTCTCATCAGACAGATTGAGCAGACCCTCATCCATCTTGGACAGGTTCATCTCAAGCTTATCTGCACCAGAGAGTTCATCACCGTTCTTAGAGTTCGTAACTTCAGCCAAGTTCTTCGAATACTCATTCTTACGGAAGAAGATAAGCTGAATCTTGATGATGGTCTTAATCAGACCAAGAACATTCTCACGATATCTACCAGTCTTCGGATCGATAGACTCGGAGAATTTGAACTTAAAGAAGTTCTCACCGATCAACTCGTACTTCAGATAACGATCGATCAGAGTCATATCGTCATGACCGAAAATCTCGTTTCTAGAATAGATCGGTTTGTTTCTCGCCTGAGCATCGATTACCTTACGCTTTACATAGATGAAAAGCTTGTTGTAAATGTCGATGTTCGCAGGAGAGAACATATTGAGCAACGGCTCATAGAAACTGAACAGCAACGGAGAATCTTTGCTCAGCTTGATCTTGTACTTGTCCACATAATGGACAATGATCGGGAGCATGAGCTTAATTCCCATGGACACTCTAAGAAGAATCTTGATGTGTTCATTCGTGAACTCCAGAGATTCCAAATAGAACTTACCCTTCTCGTAACTTGTATCAGTTCTCTCAATATCATCATAGTAGTTATCATCTACGATGGTATAGATCTTCTGTTGCATACTGGGAGTGAAGATATACATGTAAATGTAATCCTTCAGCAGATCCAGTCCTTCTTCTCGACTAATAGACCGAGTATCATCGATCTCATATTTAATCTTGAAGAGACCCATGAGATATTCATCATCATGGTCATAGAGATTTGCAAAATAGTTCAGATATCTCGCAATCTCATCTAACGCCGTACGACACGACGTTTTCTTGATATTGAAGATGTCGTACTTCTCGTACTTATTATCTCCAAACTTCTTCTCAAAATGAACCTTCAGAAGTTCACCATCAGGCTCAAATATCAAAGCATTACCCTTCGGTTTATATCGCACCACAGGAGATGTCTTCGTGAATACGATACCACCATTTTTTTCAAGTACTTCTGCGGCAGAGAGTTGTCTTCCAACTGAGAAAGTTGTCTCTTTAAGTACAGACGACTTTTTGCGTGGCATGTCCTATCACCTTCCTAATATCACATTTGGATGAATATCATTCATCCGTCTACGCTACCATGGTATATCATCATTTTCCGCCTTTGGATTTTTTGACGGTACTGTGTTTAGCAGATACCTTACGAGATCCTTTCTTCTTAGAAGCTACGGGATTACGTTTGCCGACCGTAACCGTAGTAGTTACAGGACCTTTCTTTTTAGCCTTACCGGAAAAGATGCTTTTAACAGCAGCAAATGCCTCATCACGTTTTTCTTTCTTTTGCTTACGAAGATCAAGCTGATCCTTTCTAGCTTCTTTACGAATAGACTGCTCCATCTTGCTGATACTGATACTATCGGAAACATCATCAAAGGTATTGATACCTTCAAAGAACTTATCAGCATTTCTCTGACGAATAACAGAAAGTCCATTCTTGGACAGAAGCGTAATGGAATGATCTAATACATATCTACATGCATAGTAGACAGTCTTATCATAACCCATCTTGTTTTCAGCATTGGTCTTAACTGGTTCTTTCGTAAGAACCTCTTTTGGATATTTGTTAGCAAGTACTTCAACCAGCATATCATTCTTGTGATACAGATATCCATACTTATAAACAAATCCAGGGCTGTTTGAAAAGAACTTTACATAGTAGTTATTCAGTGCAAGATTTCGACTCTTGATGGATTCGTCCATAAAGAACTGAATTACTACATCATACCATACTCCTTCAGCAGTTTCAGATCCTACTCTAATGCGTAAGAAGTATATATCATCCACGATGAGAACTCCACCAAAACGAATCTTCTGATGTTTATTGAGTTCTTCATATTTCTTAGCATACTCTTGCAGGGATGGTTGGTAACCCATTTCAAACGGGTTACCAACAAACTGCGAAAGGGTTTGATAGTTATACATACTAACCACCCCTGTTGGTATTACTTATTCTCTCGAATGAACTTATCCAGAATAACCATCTGGTTACCAGAGATGAGCAGAGAGATAAGATCGATTGCTGCACTCAGAACCTCAACGTCAGTCTTCACAGAGTTGATGATTTTGTCAGTATACTCCATCGTCACAGGATTGTATACCTTATGC
Source organism: Clostridium sp. CAG:452 (assembly GCA_963626675.1). Taxonomy (GTDB): domain Bacteria; phylum Spirochaetota; class Spirochaetia; order Sphaerochaetales; family Sphaerochaetaceae; genus Ornithospirochaeta. The sequence continues at coordinate 100,559 of CAVFXW010000066.1, forward strand.
GCTTCGATAGACTTATCGATGATATTCTTAATGGGATCGACCTTCTTGACAGGAGAGAGAAAATCTCCAATCTTAACTTCAGACACCCTCATATCTGCAACCGGAGAATTGAGGAGAACTGTCTCATAGACAGACTCAAAACCAGTGCAGAGAATATCACCGAGCACTTCACCAAGATCAGGATTAACTCCTTCGATCTCTCGGAAATTCATGTTTCTCAGAATCGTAATAGTATCGACATTACAGCCAAGAACAACGCCGTTGTCATAAGCAGAATGTGCTGCACGAACTGCATCGTCAAAGACGTCCTTGTTGTAACGCTGAATCAGCTTAGAAGCACCACCGATCTCAATACGATAAGACTTCATCGTCAGAGCATTGTAACGCTTCATTGCGGAATACGTCTCAGTGTTGGAAATACCCAGACTACGATTCTTCTCAACGACAGTTTCGTAATCTCGTCGTGCTTCCTCAAGATAGAGCTCATATACTTCCTTGCTGTACTTCAGTTCAGAGAATACAGAACCCTTCGGAGAGAGCTCATACTTATATGCAGTGCCAAGCTGAATAGCTTCGCCGTCACCAGTCTGATTGGAAACTTCTTCACTCATAGAAAACAGAGTATTCATGTTAGAGAAGTCCGTCTTCATAAGAGAGATGATATGCTTCGCAGTATCAGAAGAAATGATCTCAGTATTGAGAAGCATTGCAAGATCGTTCAGGGACTTACGATCATAACCAGTACCGTATGCTACTGCGGTGAGTACCATAATCGGAGCACGGTTAGATGCTCGAAATTCACTTACCAGTTCACGACGAATGGTATTGTCCAGAGCAACTTCATCGTAGTACGGTGCAATTACAATGAGATGCTTGTTCTTAGCACGACACATCTCAGCCAGAGGCTTAAGTACCGCACGATACAGCTCAAGAGTTACCTTGTGGTCGAAGATGATAACCTTATCGCCTTCACCCTTCATGCTCTTGTTTTCGTTGTTGATGTAGATACCATCCATGAGGCGAGTATCAATGTGATATCCTTCAATCTTCTCCACCTTAGTGGTGCCAGATTCGGGAAGGACACAATCGATTGCAGGAGCTCCCTGAGCTTCCTTATAGATGTCAGAAATGATCTTAGTAATTTCTTCGTCATCATTAGATGCGATAGATACTACAGAACGGATCATTTCATATGCCGCATCAGGATCTTCCTTGAAATCAAATCGCTGAGCAGTCTTGTTCAGTTCTTCGATTACAGCGTTCTTGATGCGTTCAAAACCTTTCAGAATCTCTCTCGGAGAAATATTCTGATTATAGAGGTCATCTCGATACGTCGTCATATACGCATCGTAAATTGCCGCAGTTGCAACCGTTGCAGTAGTAGTGCCATCACCAACTGCATCATTGAGTCGGGAGCAGATTGCGGAAATCATTGTCTTGATAATGGTGTCGATATGATCTTCAAACTCGATAGCTTTCATGATGGTAAAGCCATCCTTAGTAGTATGAATGTCCGGATACTTCGACACGAAGGTATTTGCACCGAACGGACCAAAGGACTTCTTCAGAGCTTCAGCAATCGTATTGAATACCGAATTTACACGCTCCTGAAATTCGTCCATGTCCATAAGGTTAACTCGTCCAGATTCAGACATGTTGTTATATCCTCCTTAGTTTTCAAGTTAATAGTTTGTTAGAAGCAACATTAACTTCCAACCGGATCAATGTATCTTCTGGTGGGATTCCAGAATGCATACTTGAACACAATTTTCTCATCTTTCATAAATTGCTCAAGATCCATCTTAAGCATATGCATATTGCTTTTCATCATATTGTAACGATAAGTTGCTAATACGATAGATGCTCGATCAAGTCTACCACACTCATGCAATTCTGCGATATGATCAATACCAGAGAGAATATAGGTAGCATCTTTACTGAATTGCTGAGTGATCTTTTTGAAATCACCTGGCAAATAGTAAACAGGAAGATTTTGAAATGTATCTTTAAGACTCCTCTCAATGTTAGGATTCTTATAAGGAGACCAAACAATAATCTTCTTCACGATCTTATGTGCAATGATAGATGGAATTCTTGATGAAAGATGTAGTTGTTGGGTTGCTGTGTACAAAAAATAAAAGTCAGGATGACTCAAATTAACTTTCAGAATTTCATCTGCGAATTCTTTAGGAACGGTTGGATTCAGGTCCAACAAGGGATTCTTATTGAACCTGAACCAATACCATTCAGTTAATCCGACATCATCCAATGAATCAACTTGAGAGAAATCAAATAACTCTCGAAGTTCTCCATTTGCTCTAGCTCCTTTTAAGAAAGCCAGTGCTGGAGATCTCAGTATATCATCATACTCGATGAATAAGAGATCTGCATTGTATGTCAGATTATCCATTAGGAGTTATTCCTCCACTTCAACAGCCTCAACGATGTCACTGACCGGAATCTCGCGAACAATGGAGGTGTACTTCTTAGAGCAGTCGATGCGAATGACAACGAGGCCCTTTTCGTTCATACCAACGGAATGAACGCGACCAGTGTAGCTCTTACCACCATCCTGACGTCCGCCGAAGATGTCCTGACGGGTCATGGAGTTCTTCACACCAGAACCCTTAGTTCTTACCTTGCAGATGCCGCCGATTTCAACGTACATCTCTCGACCAGATGCGGTCTCATTCTTTCCAAGCTTTACGATAATCATTTTTGCATACTTCCTTTCGGTAAAGTAGATTTATTAGTAATCACTCTAAGAGTGAAATACTCACTTATATTTATCATTGATCCAAACGCCAGTTTTCTTAACTGCGTTTACACGATCAGTCTCGATTGCATATCGTTTCTTACATTCTTCTCTAACTTCCATAAGAAGTTTTCCGAGGTGGTTTTCACCAACCCCATCACATACTCCCCAGTATGTATCTCCCCAGGTATTTCCTTCAATGAGAATCGCATCTCCAGTATTGATAAGACGCGAAGCCATTGCTTTACTTGAGAACTTACAGAGAAGAACTTTCTTCATTACATCATCTTTGATGCATTCCCAATCTGGACGAAGTCTGACCATCCGTCCGATTGATTTAGCTCGAGATGGATTCATCCTTGTGAACTTCTCTCGATTTCTCTCATCCAAGCATTTAGATGCCTGAAATGCAGCCTCTGCACTATCATAGTACAAGTCTTCATATTTGAATCTTTGTCCTACGAAGAAATTACTGAGAAATGAATACTTCCCAGAGAATGAGTCAATTACTTTCACATAATCCCTCCATTTCATTTCTTTGAATTCTTTTTCTTCAGCATGTCATACGCTTTCTTAGAAGCGAGCATCTGATTTCGATATGTAAGGTATTTCACATTCCGCATTAATTTGCCGGTTGCGAGAGAGGTAAATTCAACATTGGAATTTCCTCTAAAATATTCAAAGGGTTCATAGGTCATGATCGGAACAATGATTTCCGCAGTAGCAGGAAGAATCTTTGTGAGCTTCCCGACAACTTCACATCTATCCATGATCTGTAACAGACTGAGAGATGTATCGAAATTCGTTAATACGAAGATCGGTAGGAACTTGTCGATCTCATATGGGAAGTTCTTCTTCCTATCCACAAATTCATGAACCACTGTATCCTTAATGGTAGTTGGTTTCATGCCTTTGAGATTGATCTGGATAATCATTTTCTTTCCGATGGTATGACCGGGAAATTTACGCTTTTCCATAATCGGAGTCAGTACCGAATTTGGAATGCCGGATATCTCATTAGCGATATCATTTAACACATCTTTATCGTGTCCAAGAAGAAAAGTCAAACGATGACCAATCATCAACTGCTTAAACGGAAACTTGCGATAGGTCGATTCGTTTTCCTCTACATTGAACCCATCCAGAACACGAATCTTTCTTGTCAGTAAAATCAAAGATGTCAACCCCTTTAAAATAAATCCCTACTGGAAAGTTCTTATTTCCAGTAGGGATTATGTTATTTAGAACGGAAGGTCATTGCCTTCTGCGGTGAATTCATTATTGGATGCTCCGGAATTCTGATTACCGGAGAAGCCTCCATTATTGCCGTTGAAACCACCGTTGTTGTTATATCCCGAATTCTGGGATCTCGAAGAACGAACAGCATTTGCATATGCAACACCGTGCGGAATCGGACCTTCGATTTCAGCGACTCCCTTAAGAACTCGCATGAACAGTTCGAAGTCCATCTCGCGCTCAACCGAATTACCCTCACCGGTAGCCGGATCATAACCGGTCGCCACTTCTCTCTTTGCAAACTTATGAGAGAATACCTGAGCCGGCTTATTGTCCTGACCGATGTTGAAGTAGATATTCAGATAAGTTGCGAACTTACCTTCCTCGTCCTTCTTATACTCCAGCATCCACAGATTCTTGCTGGTTGTACCCTTCATGGTACCACAAGATACTTCAGATGCTTCCTCACCCCGGATCGTCTTCTCGATCTCCGGGAGAATGATTCGCTTTGCCTCGTTGAACAGAAGCAGCGCATCACTACCCTTCATGGTAGTAGAAACACGGGCGTCACGATTGAAGGTCTTAAATCCTCGATCGTCAATACCCTGCAGTGGATAGTAGGTAACCGTCAGTTTGTTATCCCAGAACTGCAGTGCAATCTGAGAGTTTTCACCAACGAAACGCGGACCCTGAGATCTCACGTTAAAACCGTTATTATTGGAGGTATTATATCCTCCACCACCAAACATTGCCATTTTTACAAGTCCTCCTTATTTTTATATGAGTACTTAATTATTGATTTATACCCATGTACTCGCGCATATAATATATCATCGAATTACTCAACAACGGAATCCAGTTCGGTATCATCCAGATTGTCAAGTTCTTCAGATATAGCATCAATCTTCTTTTTCTTTACATACTTCTTGAGAAGCTTATTTCGAACCTTTGATTCGATTTCCTGACGAAGATCAAAAGAGAGTAGATCGAAACACTTCTCGGTAAAGTTACCAGTGATCTTGTAATCGTCATACGCCTGTACAAGGAAATCAACTTCCATACTATTGTTATCATATCTTGCAAGATCAAAAAATTCATCAACGTCCATATCGGAGTTAGTGATCTGATCGATTACTGCAGACATATCCGAGAGCACAGAGAGTGCAATCGGATCTTCAATTTCTTTCTTCAGAGAGAGATATGTAACACTCTTCTTTCGATTGCCAATCTCAATGAAGTCCTCACCATGTCGTTTGATGTAATTCAGAACCAGACGAGTGAGGGTCTTGTTGATATTCAATACAAAGAATCTATACAGATTCATGAGAGCACTATCCTGATATTCTTCAGAAAGATCCGTGAACTCAGGAATGCCGATATTGTAATGCTCATCAAATTTCTTGAGCACAAATGACAGCATTTCATTTCGGATCTCTTCCAGCTGATCTACTCCTTCATCACCGATCTCTTTCTTCGAGAATCGATACTTGTCGATGAATGACGACAGATAGTCCGTTGTATATTCAAGCGGATCATCAAACTGATCAGCGATATTTGACTGAAGAAGATCAATCGGGACATCGGACATGAAAATATCACTCTCAATAGGAGTGGGCTTGTACTCTTCACCAAAAGGCATCATTATTATCTAAATCCTTTCTATTCTAAAATCGAAAAAAATATAAATCGTACTAGGCTCCATATTTCATTATATGGAGCCGTTCCGATATCTTACTAGAATCTCACAATATTCGAGAATCTAGTTGTACGTCGAGAAGTAGACTTCCCAACCTTCACTTGATCAATCTTAAGCGAATCAGTTACAGAGTTATATGCGGCCATTATCTTATTGATAATTGTCTCATAATCAATGAACCGAATCGCCCACTCAGGAATATTTGCATTTGCTGGAATTGCCAATACAGACAATCCATTCTTTGCAATTGCATCATTGTTACTATGAAAGACCTTATTAATAAGGACTTCATATACATCAGGATATTCATCCTTCAAGCTGCTAATAGAAGCTTCGGACGTTGCGGTAAGTTTTGCAATTTTAACCTTAGAAGAAGATTCAATTTCGTTATTCGGATATAGCGCATTCCAAATATATGCACCACGAACAGCCTCCTCTCTCCAAGGATACTTATAAGCACTGATATCCTTAACGGTTGCATTCGGAAGATGATCTTTCTTACCAGATGCAATACCATCACGAATATAATCTCGATACTTAATAAGTTCTCGTTGCAATGCTGGAATATTGATATCATCGCTTACTACATACTTACGAGTAATCTTCTTACAGAAATCCTCGAACTCATCTGTCGATACAGCCTTGATGAAATCCATACCCTTAACATCAAGTTTTCTTGTGAGTTTTCCTTCACGAAGTACTACCTCAGCAACATAACGCTTCTTTACGTTTGCAACAACGAGTCTCTTGAACAAGAACTCATTCTTCATGTTATATCTGCTTCTGTACTCTTCAGGAATATTTGCTCTCTCACCATAGAAGAGGAGAATATCATTTACCATTTCAGTCAGCATAAATGCTGCTGTATTTACTGCGATAAATGTATTCTCTTCATCGGTTCTACCATAATCAGACTTCATAACATACTTACTAGTGAAGTCCATCCAAGGACCACAATTCAACATGTTACTATCTGTATCTACGACTACTACAGTCTTTCGGTAGAAGTTCTTAAGACGATAAATCTTATCAAACTGAATCTGTCTATCATAAACATATTTCAGCATATATTGAGACATCGCCTTAACTTTATCCTTGATAGAATCCGGGACACTATTTGGATCCATGAATCGCATTCTATCAATATCGGAATTGTACTTCTTTACAGGATTCTTATCATCGACATAATTGTCTCTGACCTTCTTAGGAATATCCTCCACAGTTTCAGCATAATCCGGAAAATCGATTCCTGAGAAGATACTCTCATACAGATCGATCATCTTCTGATTACCACCGATGAAACCGGTCAGATTATTCTTATAATAGATTTTCGTCAGTTCATCCTGTGTAAGAGATTTCAAATATTTCGCAAGGATCTCGAAATCTACATAACGAGTCCACTGCTTCTGAGGGAGGAAATGATCTTTAAGTCGATCAAATACATCTCCAGCATAAGCAGGAGTTACCCAATCTTCGATTTCATAATCCTGTGAAATAACCTCTTTACACCAATGAAGACAATCATCCATATCCAAGAACAAGAAGTTGTCTGCAAAGAATCCTTCAAACGCAGTTTCTGTTGTTGTGATAACAGACTGCGCGGCGCCTGTGCATGCCAAGTTCATTAACTGAACACAGATCATACCATCATCCACCATATACTGTTACCATATATAGTGGAGCCTCCCGTTTGCTTTCGCTACTCTACTCGCTTCGTGTACCATTTCAGATACCTTATTTTCAACCTGCCTGATAAATCATTTAATCATTTCTGATAATGCAGATTTCTAGCTTTCGACGATCGTTGAACTCATATCATCATCTATGCGAGATACTTCGTTGCGGATTCTTCCTAGTTTAACCTTGATTACCATATCTCCGGAATTACCCTTTGCCACTGCACAATCACTCATGCAGCTTGGTAGTTAAACAATAACGGACTTTCCCCGCAGTTAGAGAGGTTTGTTACATACATTACTGTATGCAGTCCCGCAGCATTTTCTTCAGGACCAGACCACAGGCTAAAGAAGGCAGATGCCTTCATACCAGATGCTCCATAATCAATAGTTTTATCTATACGTCATCGCATAGTTAAGAATACATCAACATCTCAAATATTCTGTTACCAAATATCTGAGAGCTCTCCGTTTCAGCTCGCGCCTACATTTCGTCTTATGACCTACTCGCTTCGTGTACCATTTCAGATACCTTATTTTCAACCTGCCTGATAAATCATTTAATCATTTCTGATAATGCAGATTTCTAGCTTTCCCTATTCGTTGAACTCATATCATCATCTATGCGAGATACTTCGTTGCGTCGGTCGGCTCTATCTTCACACTTTTTACCATACCTAAGGAGTTACCCGTCGCCACTATATAATCACTTATATAGTTTGGTATGTGAAGCTTAACAAGCTCGTTCCCGCAGTTAGGAGAGATTTTCCCATGTGTGTCACCACACATTTGCCCATTATGGTTTAGGAGTTAATGTTGATTTTGATTGTCGCTTGCTGACGATCCAAATTCGCATATATATCGGAATCTGGGTCATAGCTAAACATTTGCTTCTTAACTCTCTTTCTGTCTTTCAACATATCAGAGAGCATAAATGCAGTAGGGTTCTCTGCCTCATGTTGAGACTTATAGAACGTACCATTGCCTGCAATATTAGGTTTCTTGGTTTCTAGAAATTTAATGACAGATAATAACGAAGCATTCTTATGAATATGCTCAAAGTTATTATCCAATTCGACTTCTGGATTTTGAATCTTTGAAGCCATTTCTTTTGTGACGAAATCATAAACTTCATCACGATCCCATTCTGGATGTATTCTGCATAGATGATCTACCATTTCTTTACGATAACCATCAATGAGATTAACATCGAAAATGTCCAAACTCATCATCACCTTTCTGAGAGTTCTTTTAAGGGTCTGTACTAACATCAATAGAAATGCATACTTCACTTCCTTTCACATCACGATGTTATATCAACAAAAAGAAGAACGTCACATTTGTATTCTTTGTAATAGGAAAACATTAGTATAAATTACTTGTAATAAAGGAGGTTCCTCTAAATGGGTTTTGCTGATTCCCTGAAGGCACCGCTTCCGAGTGCCAATCCTGCAGCTGTATATGCTGATCAGGAGGAACATAACACCATCGCTGATGGTGGCGTAGACGAAAACCTGGCTGGTGCTAAGGCAGCGGCTTTTGCTATGGGCGCACCGGAATGCGATGACGACGATTGCGATGATTGCATGGATGCTCCGAACGATGAAACTGACGCTCTGATTCAGAAGGTTGGTACTCCGATCATTATGAAGGATGCTCTGAGTGCAGAAGAGTGTGCAGAGTTCAAGGAGAGCGTAGAAAGCGACATTGCTATCCAGGAAGGTTTCTACACGGAACGTACAATCGTAAAGTTCGACAAGAATGCCCGTATGTCTCAGCTTCGTCGTGTTGCTGCTCTGTCAATCGCTAAGCAGGCAAACGATCCGCTGTTCAAGAAGCTGAACAAGGTTTGGAAGATGGAGCGTGCTCTGGAGTCCAAGATTTATAAGAAGTATAAGTCTAAGGCTGACCAGCGTGCAAAGAAGCTCTACGCTAACCTGAGAAAGTCTAAGTCTAAGACTCTCGCAAATGCTGCACAGAAGGCTGTAGCAAGCGCCTAAAATCTGAATAATGTGATAGATGAATTCATCTATCACATTATTTTATCTTACTTTGGTTGATATAATATATTAGGGAATCGAAAGGAGGAAACTTCTATGGGTAAAAAACATAAGAAGAAAAAGCATGAAGACGAATACTCAGTCTTCGGAATTAAACTGGGTGAACCTACTGGAACCTTTGATGACTATAAGATTGACAGAAGGTTCACGAATGATGTAGCGAATACATTAGAGAGATTCGTTGAGATAGCGAAGAACTATCTTATCAATCTGAACGTCAGCTACGAAGAAAAAGAGAAGGCGATCGAAGTTATTGAGAAAGCCATAAAAGATCTTCGTAAAGGCAAGGTTGATTCTGTATGGACTCCTGATGCATATGAGGAGCAGTACAGGATATGGCTTCAGGAGAAAGGAAGAGTCTAGGGGTTTCACGATCCCTAGATCTTTTTTGTTGATATATTATATATGTATCAAATAGAAAGGAGCTGTTATTATGGCTTTTGCAATCACTATCCTTGTTACGTTGCTGGTTTTCTTAATCGCAGTAATGGTCCAGTGGAGACTCTTTTACAAAGAGTACGGTCGGAAGAACATGGTTAAGTTCATTCCGGATGCTCTACTGAGAACCGGCGTATTTCTCTTTACGATAGCACTCGGTGCTGCAATCCTTGTGGGAGAAATAGTCTTTCATCTGGTGGTGGTATTTCTGTTATGAAGATTTACCTCCACGGAAGAAAAGGGCAGTTGCACAGCTGGACATCGTCCGAATACATCTCAAATGAATTCATCTATCAGCGATCTCTCCTCGGTCATGATTATATCGTTAAAAAGATAAAACTGAACGGGGAGGATAAAGATAGATTCTTAGATGAGTTTGGACAGTTGAAGCTGTGTACAAACAGACTTCATTCCACGAATGGAAAAGAAGTTGTCCTGTATATGCTGGATGATGAGACCTACGAAGTGACTGAACAGATTGGACTGATGTGTGCTCAGTTTGTAGATCTTTCATCACTCATTAAATCTATGGATATTAGTAATGAAGATGTAAATGATGCTGTCGCAGCAATCCATCTAAGTGTTGACTTATTTGAATCTCTCTATGATTATGAGATTGAAAATATGTGCAATACTCTACGGGTTGCTAGAGATGTGATAAACAAAAAATACAGAGAGTTCTAAATTCTCTGTATTTTTTATATTCGTAAGGACAATAAATTAAAAACATTACTAAGGAAGGATAATATTATGCGAGCATTCTTATTGGGGTTAGCACTAACTCCACACATTATAACGATCGGATTAATGATATATCTGATCGGTTATCTTGAGATCAATACAAAGCAAGAAGACACTGCAGACAAGATTGCAACTAAACTTGTAAACATCATTTTATGCTTCGTCATTGCATTTTATGTATGGAGCATCCTGTATATTAGAAATTGGTGATATCATGGAAAATATAAGTACATTAGTGGTAGTAATTCTGGCGTTCATCATGTGCGCTTTATTGGTGCATAAAGTTTGGGTCAACATGGTCGAGTACCGAAAGAGTACAGATAAAGTACAGAAGAAGCTTATCGTATTTTTAATATTTTTATATCTCTTCTTCTGCTTTTACATCGTACTTGATGTTGCCAACTTAATTAACTCGTAAAATAGAAGGTATTAGGAATTTCCTAATACCTTCTATTATTTTTAGTAGTAATTATGGGTAAAGACAATGGGGGAATTGAATGTAATTTCGCTGCTAGACGAAGAACTCGAGTATTCAACATTGAGTGTTATTGAAAAAACAGTTTCACCACTAAACACAACATCTCCAGAATATATACCACTCAAACTACCATTAAATGAATGACCATTAATACTTCCGGTAATAGTACAAGTTTGTCTACCGCTTGAACTATATGAACCTGAACATTTAAACGAACCAAACCAAATAGGATATGGAGAGGTATATGTGAATGAAAATGTTTTTGAGTCTGTAGTTGCTCCTTTAAAAGTAAAAGATACAGTATCCAGCGTATTGCTTACATATTCTACAGATCCTTCAGCATTTCTACTCACAAAGGGCTTATCGTATCTACTGGGAATTCCGGATAAATCCGTTTTCAATGCAAACTGAGATGTATCTACAGAGTAGTTACATTGCTTAGTAGAAGGGTGTACATACTGTGAAGGTATTTGAGATTTCAGAGCAAATTGACACAGAGAACCACTTGAATTTCCACAATAGAAATCGCTGCCCGAAACGAGCAATTGTCCACTTTGCAAGGTGTTTTACAGAGTTTAACCCCACGGTTTCGATGTCATGCAACCACAATTTTTAACTTGAATTTTGTTTCCAGGGGATCCGCTCGAAAGAGCAATTCCATAGTATGGAACGAAGTATCGGAACGGAGCATCATATGACGACGTTGTCCAATGATGCGGGACCTCATTCAATGTTTTAAATCCATAATATGGACATGGAAATCCACAGCTGTCTGAAACGAATGGAATGATGTATGAAAATACAGCATTATAGTGTGGCATGCATAGCATAATCGCGTTTGGATTTGATATTGAAACAACTTTATATTGTGAATACTTATAATATTTGCTATAATATCCTGAAAATGTAATTGCGGGAGATAATTTACCATTCCAACCAATATACGATATACTATTTCCATCACTTGCACTTGTAAGAAGTTGACTTATTGTACCTGAACCGGAACTTGAGATCTCATATCCAACTTCTCCACTAGATGGATATTCGAGTGATCCGGTTGTCTGATTTATACGAAAATATATCGTGCTGTATGTTGAATTGTCCGTTGTATATTCAAAACTAAAAGAAGTGTCCGAATACGATTTGATATTGCGTGTTGCGGTCACTCCATTTCTTGTCATACTATATTCTTGTCTTACAAAAGTTTGAAGCCCTGCACACCATCCATATATAAAAATATAGTATTTGCAAAGAACGAATACGCCAGTAGCAAATGACCCAAAATCTGCCGTGTAGTTACTGTCACTCCACTCTATTCCAGGACCAAGATAAACTGTATCTCCGGCGTTTATTGTCTGCGATCCTGATACCATTATGGATGCAACGCCGCTTCCAAGGCCAGTAGGTATTGCATTTATGTTATTAGCAATAGTCTGGAATGATGCATCAGCGGCTGTTGAAACACCCTTGCCAGTAACCGCTGAGGCGACAAGGGATTTGCCGCTACTGACAGAGGATTTTAAAGACTCTACATCGGAAGATTTAGCATAACCGCTAAGATCTACAGAGTAATTACACTGCTTAGTGGAAGGGTGGACGTAAGCCGAAGGTATCTGTGACGTCAATGCAAACTGACACAGCGAGCCTGAGCTATTTCCACAATAAAAATCATTGCCATTAACAAGCATTCTTCCACTTTGCAAGGAAAACTACAGGCTTTAGAAAAAACAAAAAAGAAGGAAGCTCACGCTTCCTTCTCCGGCCAAAGGTGTTTGACATTCGCGACAATTATCCCTTGGTCATAGAGATTGTCTCTAACCTCGTTAAACACCTTATCATGCTGACGGTCGGCGATATTGTATGCGGCGTCAACCTTTTCGACGAGCTCGTCAAAAATTTCCGCCATAAAGATGTCGTCGAACGCGAGCATGAGAGCTCTCCAGTCCTTCTTCCACTTAAAGTGGGAAATGGTGCCGCATACAACGGACGCTGCGTAGACTGCGATAAACATAATAATGATTGTCATAATTAATATCCTCCTCAGGATTTCTGGTTGAGTTTCTAAAATGAGAAGGAAGCTATTAGGCTTCCTTCTCTTCTTCCGTTGCGGCTGCTTCTGCGGCGTCGAGCATTTCGGTCTCGAGACCCTTGAGCTTGGTGGTCATCTTTTCGATCGCTTTCTGCGACTCGTCAATGTCACCATAGATGCCGTTGAGATCATCTTTAACATCCCACGGAATGTCGGAGATCTGCTTCCGAAATACGTCGATGTGAACACGCGTGCACATCAGAGCGAGGTCGTCCACATTGCCGCTATCACGGATCTCCTTGATATCCTTCTCGACGTTGTAGACCATCATGCGGCGGTTGGAAACGACCTCCTCGTGGAGCTCGGCGAGTGCCTTAGCACGGGGGATGTCGATTTCGTAAACAACCTTACACGGGATGGGGAGATTGTTCATCGCGGTCTTGACCTTGCCCTTCACACCAGAGATGAACTTCTTCACCGGAGTCGGAACCTCGCTATCCTTGACGAGGATAGCTGCGGAGATACCTACAGCAATAGCGGCGATGGCCATGGTGTTGTTCTTCTTGGTTTCCATAAATAACGTCCTCCTTATTGACGTCATGATCCAATGACTCCTTCTAACCAAGGATCATATAAAGTGTTACAGAAGATACCCTATTATACCTTCTATTCATATAAATAATATATCAATGAAGCCATGTTTTGATACGAAAAAAGAAAGGACTGTTTAATACAGTCCTTTCTTTAATTAGCCCAGATATTCTTTGATCGCTGCAAGATGCGCAGGCTTCAGCTTAGATGCAACATCGGAAATTCTATAGAATTTTCCGTACCGTATCATCTCAGCCTCCTGCAGATCCTTTGCAACATAACCATGATATTTGCGACCATATTGACCTACAAATACATGACAACATGAGCCGTCGTAGAATTCTGGCATTCTATTACTGGGCATGATGTAGTATCCGAAATACTCCATTCTATCAGGAGTAACTCGGATTTCTTCCTCACATTCACGAGAAGCCTGTTCCATCATAGAGCAGTATCGCTCAGTTCCGCCTCCAGGAATTCGGTATGAATTCTCATCAGTAAACTGAAGAAATACAGAATCACCTTTAATGAGCAATGTTTCAACTCGCTCACGAAGGCGCATGCCATCAATGATGATTCTAGCGCTCCAGCGTTTACCACGATAGAATCCATCATCCGTCGGATGCGGCGGTTCTCCGCGCATTATACGCATAGTATCCATTTTTTCACCTCCTTTATATTTTTTCATTCACAATGTTACATAAGTGTAAGAGCCATAACGGGCTGGCTCTTACTGTACCATTATGAATGCTTAATGATTGCTCCAGTTAAGCCCTGGAGTATGGGGCTGTCAATGTATACCCAGCCATCCTTAGTCGGATAACCCGGATATCCATTAACGTTCATGGAACAGTTGTCCAGTTGGTGGCTAGACAACGCCCGGAATGTTTCTGCAACATTCATCTATATCGCCTCCTTTCATGTGAGGTAAATGAGAAGAAAGAGACCCGTTTCTCTTTCTTCTCATATTTATATTATATCAATGAAGGAGTTTGCAGATACGAAAATGTCTTGATTTTCATTTGCTTAAAAACACAGTTTATAAGCTACCGTATTTCAGTGATATACCATATCCCTGAAACCGGAAAGAAAAATGGAGGTTCGGCTACGATGAAATACTTAGAAGAAATCCCACAGGATATCAAAACAAAACGAGATTTAAAGAGGTATATTGAACCGGAATATATCATCGAAAACCACATGAAGTCTTCTGCTCAGTATAAGGAGTTTGAAGAACACATTTACAACGTAGTCAAAGGATGTTATGAAATCGAAGAATGCAGAAACTATCCGGTTAAGTTCCGTTTCTACACATCCGACATGGAGCAGCATAAGCTCCCTCTAAAGGAATTCGTTCTGAATATGTTCCTTTGGAGTCCTATGTGCGAGATTAAGGTTAGTGGTGTTATGGATGAAGAATTCATCTATGATTTCAGCAATCTTACCGCAAAGACTTATAGCTCCTATATCAACACTAAGCTGATCGAAACTCTGCGTTCCTACAATGTAGATGCTCGTATCATGAACCGTGCTATGGCAGATGTTATCTATAACATGGGTCGAGTCCCGAATGACTTCGCTCTGATTATCGGTACCTCTCTGTCGCTTCAGCCGTTCCTTGATGCATATGAGCAGTCTGATCGCATGAAGGAAATCATGACCACTCATTATCCGAGTGGTATGCAGCCTGCTGAAATTGAGGCAGCAAACGAACAGCTTATGTATGAAGCTATCGGTATCTTTAAGAAGATGCCCAATAACGAAGTCGGTGAAATCCTTACTGTAGGCAAGGGTATCAAGGACAAACAGTTCCGAGAGTTTATCGGCAACATCGGTCCTAAGCCGACGATTGAAGGTAAGACTATTCCGAAGCCTGTAAACTGCAACAACCTGATTACT
Source organism: Clostridium sp. CAG:452 (assembly GCA_963626675.1). GTDB lineage: Bacteria > Spirochaetota > Spirochaetia > Sphaerochaetales > Sphaerochaetaceae > Ornithospirochaeta. The sequence goes on from CAVFXW010000066.1 coordinate 116,158, forward strand.
GGTCTTCAGTCCCCTTCTGAGCATTATATTGATGCTCTGGGTGCTCGTAAGTCGTTCGTTATGAACAATAGCAAGATGGGACCTGCTGGTTACTTTGGCAAGACTGTACTGATTCTTGCAAGAACCGTAGGTCTGTCCCGAGAAGTATCCGACTGCAACACCGTTCATGGTGTTCACATCACAATCGAGAATCAGGCTTGGCTTGATAAGCTCAACGATCGTTGGTACCGCATGGATGAAGATGATGGATATCATCTGATTAACTCTAAAAGAGATACTCACCTGATTGGTAAAACCATTCTTCTGAGATCTCCTGTAACCTGTGCACTTCAGAACTCTGTATGTGCAAAATGCTTCGGACGTAATGCGGTATTGAACTATGATATCGCAGATGGTCTTGGTGCATTTGGCTGTGAAGAAATCAGTAAGGTTGTTAACCAGAACATCCTTTCTGTAAAGCATCTGCTTACGACCATCAGTAATGTAATCAAGTTCTCTGAGAATTTCTATAAATACTTCGAGATTCTCGGTGGCGATATTTTCGTTAAGGAGAACAACAACTTCGTTCATGATGATGGTAGCGAAGATTTCGTTATCTTCATTGATCCGAATAGTCTCGAGCATGTTGACGAGATGGACGGCGACTTTATGTTTAACACCGTATGCAAGGGTTCCTTTATGGTAATCAAGCGTGCGACTGGTGAGGCTGATGAGATCAGCTGTGTCACTGTTGATGAGCTGTATCCGACCGAGCGTTGCATTCAGCTTATTAAGCAGGGTGGTGGCTATATCGACTTTGCTGACATTGGTGAAGATGCTCTGTTCTCTGTTGACATTCAGAACAACGAGCTTACTCGTCCGCTCTACAATATCATGTCTCTGATCAAGAAGTCTGCAAACACTGCAAACGAGACGATTGATTCGATGACTCAGAAGTTCATCTCTTATATCATCGAAGCAAACATGGATGCTACTGCGGTTCAGTGTGAGATGATCATTAACCGTCTGGTTCGTTCTGATCAGTATAAGATGGATCGTCCTGACTTTACGAAGGAAGATCTTGAGCCGTATCATATGGTATCTGTATCTCAGGCAATCAGTGTGAACCATTCTGCACTTCTTGGTCTGTCTTTCGAGAAGATCAAGTCTCAGATGATTTCTCACGATACCTTCTATGAGAAGAATGGCACTGCATATCTCGACCCGCTCTTTGAGCCGGTTGTTAATGTAGACAAGTTTATGAGTCATAAAAGAATTACTCCTGATATGATTAAACATTAAGGAGGATTATGATGGATCTTGTCGATAAGGTCGCAGAACTCATTCTATGGATATCTGGATGGGTTATTCTTGGGATGGCTGTTATTGAGGGCAGCCATCTCATTAAGAAAATCATGAAAAGGAAGGGACATATGAAACAGTTAAAATCAAATAAAGCTCCGTTCTATATTGTGTACTCTAAGAAAGAAAACAAATATCTTATGAGTACTTCTGAAGGTCTTGTATTTGGACCAGCAGATATGATAGGATGGGCTTGGCATATGACTGCAGATACTGCAAATAAAGTCCTAGAAACTTTTGAAGAGAATGGATATTCCCATCTTCAGCTAGAAATTCACACCCATGCGATTCCGCGTCAGCAGACTAAACTTAATCTGATGGGTGTATATGGAGTTAGCATCATATGATGCTAACTCTTCTTTTTCACTTCTGCAACTACAAATTATTAGGGTGGTGTAGAATATGAAAATTATTTCATTTCCTACGCATTACGAGATAACACCTTATGTTGTCGGTCAATGCAGGGAGTTGGAGATTGGACTATCCACATGGAACCAATCTTGTCATCGCTGGGAACCTTTGGGTTACACAATAATTGGGCAGACCTTGTGCCTTCCTAAAGGAATAGATCCCGAGTATTTAACGCAGACGTTTAACTCTCCGATATTTCCATATGGATCCTATGACAAAGATGTCTATGTGAGTCATTATCATAGGATGCTTATAGAGCCGAGAGACAATCTGCAAAAAGATGCCATTGATTTTATCATTGGTAGAGGGTCGTATCCGCAGACCCGACGCCAAAGTCAGGTTGCAATCAATTTGAAGCCTGGTGATGGTAAAACGTATTGTACAATCTACGGAATCGTCGATAGTAATAAGAAAGCTATTATCATATCACACACTTCAAAAATCCGCTCGCAGTGGTATGATGAGTTTATGAAGACTACTGACGTTTCTGAGTCTGACTTGGTTATCGTTGATGGCGTGGACGATATGAAGAAAATAATCTATCATGACAAGGTCGGAGATTACTACTTCATTAACCATCAGACTATCCAGAGTGCAATACGAAATCTAGGATATTCATTTGTCCAAGACTTCTTCGAGGCATTACAAGTAGGAATTAAGGTATATGATGAAGCTCATATTGAGTTTGCATCTATACTGAAATTAGACATGCTTGTTAATGTCTCAAAAACTTACTATCTCACTGCCACATTTCGGCGGACTAATTCAAGAGAAAACCGAATATTCAATGAGGCATTTGCTTCTGTATTTAAGTTCAGTAACAAAATGTCGTCATCTGGCGAAAAGAGAAAGTATGTTATTTATTGTCCAGTAGAATATAACTCAGATCCATCTCAAGAAGAAATCATGTCAATGTATAATAAGTTGGGACTATTCTCAACTTATAACTACATCGACTATGAGTTGGAAGAAGTTCATGCATATGAGAAATTGTATGTAGCACTAGAAAAAGTATTTACAATGATAGGTGAAACCCCTGGAAGAATACTAGTAACAAATCCAAAGATTGAGCATTGTGAAACTATCAAAAACATGATTCAAGATATATGTCCGAATAAAAAAGTTGGTACGATTCATAGCAGAAATAAAGATGCTATGAATATTATTAACTCATATTCTGACATCATCGTCTCTACGATCAAATCTAATGGCGTAGGAGTTAATATTGAATCAATACGTTTCTTGATAAATCTAGAGCCATTTGCTTCCACTGTTGTGGGCGAACAACTTAAAGGAAGACTTCGTGAGTATAGTTCTACAGACTATAGCTACTTTTTCGATATTGTGGATATAGGAGTTCCTAAAGCAAATGAATTCCTTAAGCGTAGAATACGTTATTACAAAAAAGAGTGTAATAAGGTAGTTCATTACAAGCTATAAATATAGAGCATGAAGAATTATCTTCATGCTCTATATTTTTTATTTAAACGATAATAGCATTGTCCATGCAATACCGCTGCAATGCCAATGCAATATTACGCAACTCAATCTGTGCTGCGGGAGAAGTGCGCTCCTTGAAGTAATGCTCCAGAGTATACCACGGCTTAGTCATAACATAAGTGGTCATGATACCACCGGGAAGTACAAAGCGAGCCGCTTCTTTTTTCAGGTTATGGTTCAGAAGAACTTCATAACCAGACATAGCCTCGTTATACGAGAACGAAAGTTCCTGAGTGGTTTCAGGATCTTCAATATACGGCGGGAAATAGAACTCCGCATTGCTTGCTCGAACATATCTCTGACTCTGCTGAGAGATTGCACCAATACGGTGACGGGTATCCTGCTGAGAAATGATTCTCGGGATAGTCACCTTGTAGGTAATACAACCCATGTTGTTGAGAGCTTCCATGATTGTATCATGACGAGATGGATCGTCAAGTTCAAAACCCCACTGGTCAAGCAGAAGGGACTCCAATTCCTTAACCTCAGGATGAGCGATAATCTGAAGCTTGCACTTATTCTCAGAGTATACCTCATCCATAATCTTTTCAGTAACAACGATCGGATAATTACCAGTTGCATGATCTGCAGTCCATTTGAATGGACGAGAGTTGAACGACAGACCTTCAGTGAAGATATTGATCTTCGTTCCATCAGATTCCTCAATGAAGTCATCATTAACGAGGAATGCAAACGCGCTGTACAGATAGCAGAACCATACTTCTGCAAGACCATAGACCAGCTTATCCGTTTCAATACGAGCAGAAGCCTTTTTCAGGAAATCTCTGAACATACGGATGTTACCGCTAATGATAACAGAGTTACCGTTGGTATTGAATGTAGTCCTCAGGAGGTTGTTGTTCTTAGCAACATATGCAACCAGCTCCATCAGAATATTCTTCATCTCAGGAGCAACCTGGAACATGAATGCCATGCTGTTATGTTCGATAACAGACTCATGACCGCTCTTAACACGAGCGTGAAGATATCTCTTCCAAGTATCTTCATCGGCATCTGCTTCTTTATGATAGCAGGTTCTTGCAGCATATTCGCAGACTCCCTGATAATTATTAGAGACCCATCCGCAAATTCTGCATCGAATGATGTCCGTAGTCATCATTTCAATTGTGTTCATTGTAAAATCCTCCTTGATTACAATTTTATAAAGTTGTAATTCTAACTATAAAAAAGAAAGGGGATTGATGGCTTTGAATCAAGAACCTGTTCAAAAGCTGAGTTATGTTATGTGCCAGACAAGTGCATCTCATACATTTGGAAATGTAACTGCATGTATTGAAAACTGGCTCATTAATTTATTTCCTGAAAACACATTTAAGACGATTCATGTATCGTCAAAAGCTGGGCATCGACAGCTTAGATCTACTCCGAGAGAATTCCTTAAGAAACAGCGCCCGATGTTTATCATTAGACCTAGAATCGAATGGGAACCTGGCGAGATCTTTCTTGGAGGTTCTCTTCTTACTGAAAGAGCATTGGATCAGTACGCTGCATGGGGAGAAACCAATCTCCAGCCATTCATGTATGACCAGAATAAGAAGTTCGCTGTTAAGTATCAGATGAACCGTGACGTTATCAATTTTGACGTCATTTTAGTATGGTCTGCTGGTATGCAGCAGATTGATATGGCTAAATATCTGAGAAATGCAGTACGCTGGAATACTCCTATGTTCATCAATACTTGTCTCGAAAGCTTCCTTCCAAGGGACATGATGGAGATGATTTCTAAGTGCGTAGGTATTCCGATCTATGACTGCAATGGTTCAGTACGTCAGTTCTTAGACTATCTGAATGGTCATAGCATGTATCCGATTACTTACAAGCTTATGGGCAAACGTAATCAGGATGAGTTCTATCGTTACTATCCGGTAAATCTCGATGTTACTCTCCAGGATTTCCAAACAAATGATGGCGATAAGAATGGTCAGGTTACAACCAACTACCAGATTTCTTTCACTGTAAGATGCGAATTCAATTCGACTGGATTCTACTACATCTTCTCTAAAGAAATCAAAGACCGTTCTATCATTCCTGCTCCCACATCAGATGGAACTCTGGTCCCTATCTTCACAGATGTTTTCGTGGGAGAAGATTATAGGTGTGCACCTGGGTGGTCATTGTTTGATGCACCTTGTTGCAGGCTCTCTGACAATGTGAAGGATGTTCTTGATATTTCTCATATCTTGAATGAGAGCACTAAAGAATGTATCAAATACCATAAAGAACACGGAATACCGACAAGTCTATTTATCGACTTCCGTGTAAGAAAACAGGGTGAATTAATTCACCCTGGAGATGACTTCGATGTAGATTTGGATAATATGACAATCACATTCTATCATGGATCTACGTTCTACACTTATAAGGTATTGATATACTTGAATATTGGGTACATCAATAACCTTGTGAAGGACATTTTCAACTTAGAATAACAAAAAAAGAAAGTGGCTCAAATGAGAGCCACTTTCTTTTAATGTAACATCGTGAACAGCTGGATGCTGTTCACAGCCAGCAGATAGAACTGCCACACGAGCAGTCCCACCATGCTAGCAGCTGCAAGCTTCTGGATCAATTACGACCCTCCTTTACAGTTGTCACAGATGCCGTTTCCGAAACGAGGTCCTTTACAAATACCTCGATATCGGAAACGGCATCCATTGCCAGATCCCATGCTGCAAGCATAAGCTCGCGAGCGATGAGATTGAACATGAAGATGAAACAGATTGCGAACGCTACTACTACAGCCACCGGAACGAGAATGATTGCCGATCCGATTGCACCGATCATATAAAACATTTCTTTGTCCTCCTCTAAGACAAACCGAATCCCTGTGCCAGCTATCCACAGGGATTCGTCCATACCAATTATTTTATTTACAACAGAACTGTGATCGCGATTGCGATCATAACCGAGAGAGCGATACAGAATGCAGCTGCAATCATGCTCTCTTTGATCTCATGAATTGCTCTCATTCTCATAAGCCTCCTTCACGAGATCTCCAATTACTGCGATAGCAAACATGCCAACTGCAGCGCCGCAGATATACGGCACCGTACGTTCGACCATCTTTGCAAAACGGAACCGTAAGATGATGTCTTCTACGAACATTTTTACGTCCTCCTTTTGAACGTCCATTGCCCAGCCGAAGATTACAGCAGAGCAAGTTTTTGAGCAGCGACAATGTATGTATAGGAAGCTGCTCTTCTTTCTATACATAATAATATTATATCAACGAATACCCCATTTGATACGGATCTTAGAAATCCATGGGATATTCGTTAATATTATTCATAGCACCGAACTACTGATTTAAACGCCGCCGGTGAGACTCTTGATTATGTGGTCATTCATTATACGACGACATCTAGCCATATACTCTCGATAGGAAGGATCCGGCCCCACACCAATCAGGATAAAAGCGGGAAATCTGGGATCTGACAGAGATATAATCTCCCGAATCTTCAAGATGTCAATCATTTTGATAGGCATCGGATCGTCCGTGTATTTACATGTGCGGGTAGAGATGGCGTATTTATATAGACCTTCATACGCGTACCATTTATTCACGTTCGATCGAATCCGAGTGAGAATTCGATTTTTACGGATTGATTTGAATGCAGAATTGAGCTTTTCATTCTCATCATAGTCAATCCACCGTACCGCAAGACAATCCCGCTTCGGAGAAATGGTGCCGATTGCTAAAATATTGCGGACGAAAATCCGCATTACATCTCCCCACGCAGGAAATGTGAATGCGTCAATATGGTGTCCGTCCTCGTTGCAGATGACCGAAACTTCCATGTAAGAAGTCCCAAGCCATCCATATTTACGGTGGAGGGTCTCCTCAAGAAAAGGAACGTCAATCGCCCCAACAATTTCCATCTCCGTAATGTTTTTAAACATCTCATGCAGCTCATTTTTGAGTGCGATGATTTGCGGGATATCAGGCTCGGAACCCATCTGCTCAGCACCGCTAGTGCCAAACAGATCCATGACACCGTTCCCATATTCAGTCATACTGTACATAATGACACGCATGACCATAGACATGTTAATTTCCTTCTTTGCCATTTTTATTTCCTCCTCAAATGCAAAAATAATATCCCAGGGATCTTAAGTAAATCCCTGGGATTGGTTGTGATTAGAGAGCTCTTGCAAGCAGACGCTCGAGCTGCCCTGCACGAACAGACAAACCCTTCTTGCGCAGCACAACTGCCGCTCTACACAACGCTTCCTTCTCCGCGTTGGAAAGGATGACAGTCTCATTCCCCCACGGAACGTATTTGTTCGTGTAGATGTTCCAGATGCTCTGAGCCTCATCAGAGTCCATCTCAACAACACCCTCTCTGGTCTTGGCAGGCTTCTTGTAAAGGTCGCCCACGCACTGGTTTGCGATGAGCACTGCATGTACGCGAGATGCATTCTCGGCAGCGCCATCCTTCGTGCGGCTGCATGCCTCGAAAACCTCCTCAGCCTTCTTCATGCGATTCCAATCGAAGGTGGAGATCAGCGTGTTCCGCGTCTTCTCATAACGCGGAACAACGGTTTCCAAGGTATTGAGCGCATCGTTGTACTCCATTTCCTTGTTACCCGCCTCGGCCATTGCGCCAAGGATGGCGACGCCGATGACTGCAGCAGTGCTCCAGAAACCGCTACTATCTTTCTTGCCGTTGTCGTGGGAATCACGGGAATTGAACAGTCTTGCCATAATAAATGTCCTCCTTTAGAACATCCTGATCCAATACTTTCTCTCAGCAAGGATCATATAAAGTTATACGGAAGATACCCATTGTACCTTCTTATTCATATAAATAATATATCAATGAAAGCGTCATTAGATACGAAAAAAAAAGAAGCCCTCTATAATAGAGGGCTTCTTCTGGAAGAATTACTTTTTCCGGAGCACGCAGGCGGACGCTACGCCGTAGATTACGTCGCAGCTATCCCCGCGGCGAGAGCCATAGTCGATTCCGTGCTCGCAGAGATCGATAATCAACTCCTGCTTGGCATAACCGTCCGTCCAGTGGTCATCGAGCAGCATGGTGCTGCGTCCGAAATGGCCCGATGCGCGAACGAGGCGCGCCGGCAGATATACCCGATGGAGTTCCAGATCGTCAAGCGTGACGTGCTTTTCGAAATCGCGCATTTCATCGAAAATCTCGAAGCTACGCTTCACCTCAGAGTTGTCCACGCCCGTGAAGTAAAGCGTGCCCGTAGGAATCTCTTCGATTTCCTCAACGAAATCAAAGCCCAAGCCATAACGGCTCATGGTGAAGTCGCTTTTCATCAGATAGTCGCTCGGTCCGCCGTGAGCGAACATGTGGAGCATCCAGATTGCATGCTTGCGGCTCTCGTTTTCGTAGCCTTCGTCAGGCATCTCGTTGTACTGGCGGAGGCGGCTCTCATCGTCACCAACGGGAACATCCATGTCCCACGTGCTGCCGCCGGCACTGACGGTCACTTTCATCGTGCCGACCTCTGCGTTTTCCAAGTCGTAGTGCTTGTCTACGAACTCCTCGACGAGCGGGAACTTGATAACGATGGGCTGCTCACCAGGCTGGAGATCGCGGTTCAGCCGTACTTCGACGTGGTCGATGATCTCGTTAGCGGAGGTGCTACCGGACAGTGCGGCAGCAATCAGCCCGTTCGGGTGGATGGTGCTCAACATGTTGCAGGCATCATCATACATGTCCGGATCGACGGTGCCAAAGCACGTAAAGTTCTTGGCCAGGTCCACACATGCCTTCGCATTCTCGATGCGATCCTTCACGTTGAAGCCGTGAGAGAGGTCGAAAACGCGCTTGTTGAATTCGTTCTTGTTCATAAGTATGTCCTCCTTTAAAGACATGAAGATGTTTCGCAGAAGATCCTTCTTTCTTCTGTCACATATATAATATATCAATAAAAAAGATTAGCGTAAGAAATACTCTTACGCTAATCTTATCATTTAGATACAACTAGTATGAATGCCAAAACCATTATCAACCAAAAGGTGAGCCATGCGTTATTAAATGAGATTACTAAAAGAACCACATCGAGTATCAACATCAAACCCATTACTCATCATCCTCATATAACGGATTGTAGCAATAGAATGTATACAACGTGAAGTGTGTATGCTTGAACTTGAAGATACATCCTTCAATCGGGAACGAGATACTTGGCTTGTATGTAACATATGACAAATCCTGAATGTTCTTCTTAGTGACCTTAGCCAGATTACCAGCAGTCACTACCATATAACCTTCTCCATTCTTCGGATAGAAGTTATATACTCGAGACTCATCAAAAAGGATCGTAGTAACGTCCTCGATATTATCGTCAGTTACAAACGGAATCCAGTCCTCATCTTTGAACCGTTTAATCAGTTCTCTCAGCAGACCCACATTGTGTTCAAGGGACTTTGCAGTTACATCCGGAACAGTCTCCAATGTCGGCATGTCCGGAGATGTAAAATACTTATCACGAGCTTCTGTAATCGTACAGAATACTACGTCATTAAGATTATTAGCATCCATAACTTCTCTCAGAGGATTCATATAATCCTCAGTGATTTCAATAAGGAATTCTCCACTATGGAGATTTTCGATTGCATTAGGACGAATCTGTCCACCAGGGATGGCTCCACCATCATGTACAATTCCGATAGACTCAGGTCCTCTTATCTTACAGATTTCTTTTACCTTAGTAAGCAAATCTGCGATTACTTTTTCTCTAGCTTTTGCCATGTTAAAACACCTTCCTTATATATTTAAAAAGTGTGTATAGTGTAATTCAAAAACACTATACACACTTTCAGTTAGATTAAAATACCGCCATGCTTATGATTCGAGAATGCCAATTCCATATCTTCAACACCAGGCAGTCCAAGCCATTTTCTAGCAAATTGAATCGGACTCTGGGACAGATAGTTATCGAAACATTCCTTCGCCATATCATCATCCAGTTCACCAGGCAGTCTGTACAATCTCATCTTACCATTGGTAAACTGACTAGACGGAACGATGGTCTTAAAGATCAAAGTAGAACCATCGATGTTCAATGCGATAATCGTATTCGGATAGAACGCTGCCATATCCATATCGATTACAAGCTTGAAGATGTTGTTTGTGGGTTTACCATACAGATTCAATCCAACATAATCGTTGAGAACCGGATCTGCTACCAGTGCTCCCTCAAAACCTACTTCATCGTCATCATCACTTGTCTGAAGATCCATCTCTTGTTCATGTGTCAAGAACTGATTGATGTTCGTACCAGGAATGATGTTCTGTTGTAAGAAGTAGAAATACTGTACATTGCGAAGCATTACTGTCTGCTTGAAGATAGAATCAATAGGAGTTGCGTTCTGATACGCTCTCATATAAATCGTATCCAAATCAGAAGTCTTTGCTTCGATTGCTTTCTGAAGAAGTACGTCCTTAATGTTGTATGCAGTAAACAACATGAAATCATTGTATGCTGCTTCAGAGATGTTACCCGCTTCACTATAATCAAGCTTAGCATCCTTAATCTCTTTTGAACCAACATAATTCAGTGTGAACGAACGTAATTCCTTACTACCCTTACGGATAGCCGCGTAGTTTCTCATCTGACAAGTATATGTCGTATAACTGGAGCAGAAGAAGAAGCTAGAGTTTGCTTTAACTGCAAAGTTTCTCTTATCTTCCTTGAACCAGCACTGCTTATACTTAAAGTCAGGATGACAAATAATCTCAGCAGGGTCTCCACCAAGAATCTTAATTCTGTCAATGATATACGGAATATCGAACGTGATGTTCCATATCTGAACAAAATCTGGTTTCTGCTGATTGATGAGCTGAAATACATACTTAATCAACTTCAACTCATTATTGAAATAGAACAACTTATATTCCATTCCAGGATAAGACTCATCAAACAGATCATGCAGATACTTCTGAACATAATCTGGATCGTCAATCATTTGTTTGATACGAGCTTCATGCTTATCAATTAACTCATTGATGCGAGCTCTACGTCTAGCTTCTTTCATGGTCAGAGAACCATCCGTAGGAATCTCCTGATACTGAAGATGCTCGACATTCACAAATGTGTATGAGGTATTTGTCTGGTCATCGATGTATGTGATAAGATTAATCGGGCATACATCTGCGGTGGGCATACCTCGTTTACCCAAACCGTCGACCTCAATATCTAGCTGTCCTTTACGAAGAGGCTTTGGCTGATCATTATCCAACTTTCTAAGCCACTCTAATCGATACCATGCTCTGACATCGAAATCGCTTCCGAATACATAAGGCCAACTATGAATCTTATTCAGATCTTTCCAGTTATTCGTAGATGAGATCTGATTCAAAAATCTCTTTCCATCTTCCCCCGCTTCTTCAATAATCGCAAACGGGATTCTGGAATACTTAACTCTCTTCTTTTCAAGAGTTTCCAATCTTGCATAATTTCGATGATATTGATAATCTCGAAATTCCGGTTTCTTAACATAGATGTCTATTGGTGGATTCTCTACAGTTTCTAGATACTTCTCTCCACTATCCAAATCTTTATAGATCAGATACAGTACATCAGGTCGTTTGTTCTTTCTGTCTTCTCGAATATATTGGGTATCCACCAACATGCAATTCTTAGAAGGTTTCATCATTTATCCTCCTTCTGTGATGTTACTCACCTGTTTTACTGATAATTATTTCACAGTCACAAATGCTCATTTCCCTCTATTTTTCCATCTGAAGAACACAAATGTAATTCATATTAAAACTACCGAAGGAAGGAAGTGTAACCAGTATGGGTTCTAAGAAGAAGTTATCTTCACTGCTGGATTCGCTTGATGCTTTAGAGGATTACGCTCCGACTGTCTCATTCGGAACTTTCTCTGATAAGCGTGAAGATAAATCCTCCCAAACTCAACCAGAAGATATATCAACGAAAAATGATAGCTCCGAAAATGGTACTGAAACTGAGGAAAAACCCAAGAAAAAGAAGAAGTCACACAATCTTTTTGATGAAGGATTTTTCGATGACGAAACTACCAGCTGGCTTGATACAGTTGATAATCTGAAGGTCAAGAAGGGCAATCATGCAACCATGGATGATTTCATGAAAGCTGATCGCCCTAAGAAAAAGAAGAAAAAGAAGAATGGGGAAACTGACTTTAATAAAGAATTTTCTCCTGAACTTGCGGTATATCAGAAACTTTCTGCAGACCAGCTTGCGTTCACAGATTCTCTCCAGAGACGCTATGATGCAATCGAAGGTGCAAAATCAAGTGCTCGTGGAATTTCAAAGTTCACCAATGATCTTATCATGAACTTGAATAGTGCACGAAGCACTTCTCTTGCAATTACCGATAAAATCGTTGCACTGAAGAAGACGAAACATGATCTTCATCTTAAGGAAGTTAAGGAGCTCGGTCTTCTTAAGGGTGACGAGCAGGATATGGATAAGTATTCGTCTCAGCTTCTGAATAACATCGTAAACCGTGTTGGTCGAAATAACCTTATGAATGGTGCTGCTGATGTTGATAACGGTTATGATCAGATTCCTGAATCTAACCCTGACGATATCGCAGATGACCTGATGGAAGGTATCGAAGACTACGATCCTTCTGAAGAAACTGACTCTCAGAAGTATTTGAAATATGAAAAAGATGATGTGAAGATTCATATTGTCTATAATCAGGATACTGGAGACTGGCACTTCAAAGCCATCGCTGGAGATGGTGAAGAAGTTCCAGACTATCCGCTTCCTGATGAAGAATCCCTGTCTATGAAATGGAATAAGGGTTCTGGATTTGGTACTGATCAGTTTGGTCGAAAGTACCCGATTATCCTTACGGATGAGTAATTTAAAGAAGAAGTATCTACAATAGATACTTCTTCTTTTATTATCGTCTTCAATGATATATTATATATGTGAGGCGGAAAAGAAATATATAGTCGGGCCTCAAGTAACATACAACTACTCACGAAAGGAAGCAGAAACATGAAAAGATTTGTGAAGGGTGCAGTTTACTATGTATCCGAATGCAGAAAAGGGAAAGCCATCTACGCTCAAGAATTTATCCGTGACCCAAACTTCAAGATCAACGGGCACGACGCAATGCGCGACTACGGAATCATCTGGAATCGTCCTTGCATTATGATGCAGGATATCGATTTCGGAGGTACGTTCGTTACTGTACTCCCGCTATCTTCGAGCAATCTTCCGGATGATGTCGATCCGGTTCGTCCTCAGCTTGCTATTAACCACCACATGGCAGGGAATCCGCTCGGGTGTAAGACCCGTCCGATTCACGACACGACAACATTCGTTATGCTGGATCGTGTGCAGACTGTGCACGTAAGCGATGTATTCTCCATTGCAGGTTTCATTGAACCTGAAATGATGGAAAACATTGATCGCTGCTTGAAGTACATCATGGGCTATGGTGAAAAGCCTGTAGAATGGACACTCTTTGAAGAGAAGCGTGCCCAGTATGCCGAACGCCAGAGACAGCTGGAAGCTCAGCGTGAGAGCATCGGAGACTCTCTCTCTGAACCTGAGATTAAGGAAGTTGAAGAAGGCGCGCCCGTTGTATCTCAACCGGTTGCTGATCTTGGTACTTATAAGATCAAGCGCACCATCAAGACTGTGAAAGACGTCATCGATGCCGCGGAAGAAGCTGAAGAAGTTCTCGACAGCGAATCTTCCTCGATCCCTGCGTACAACATTGAGAACCGAAAGGCTCTTTCTGTGGCTATGGATACGGTGTTGCCGATCCAGCTTGTAAAAGAGTGCTCGATCGACAATCGTTCCTTCGAGATCTTTGAGCGTGAGAATCTGACTGTTGCTCAGTATGTATCTCTGGCAACTATTCCGGATTCTCTGATCGCAGGACTCCTGGATATCACCGAGGGTGCTGCCACGCAGGTTCGCAACTCCGCAATCAATATCTGTGAACGTGTTATCGACTTCGGTAAGGTGGTTTATCCGCGTAACATGCTCCGCAAGCATAAGATCATCTTTGCGCTTGCTGACCATGAGTTCATTCGTAAATCCTCTGCTCGCCTGATCGCTGGTCGCTACGGCGTATCTTCCAAGAAGGCACACGATTTCGAGGATCTTGCGAAGACTATGTAAATATACGGGATTGACTTTCGTTGATATAATATATTGAAGCAATCAGAGATGAATTGCAAAATATATTTCTAGGAGGAAATAACAATGGAAGGTCTGATCCCGATGAGAAGAAAAAAGAAGAGAGGCGATGTCATCGACATTACTGCACTCAAGCAGAAGAGCTGCGAGGCAGCGATCACCATGGGCGGAATTGCTGGAGGTATTGTTCTTGGTAACTATATCTCTGGCGAGATGGCCATCAAGAAGAAAAAACAGAATCTCATTCTGGAGGAGCTTTACTGCGCCAACCAGAAAGGGAAGAAGAACAAAAAGAAAAAGCGCCATCATCGTAAATAAGGCGCAATCACATAAATATAGAGCCGGTCTTATTGGCTGGCTCTATATTTAATTTTTATAAAGGAAGTTAGTCAGATATGATAGCCAAATTCCAGTACAGAGATAAAGTCACGGCATCTATGAACAAGTATGTTCGTGACGCATGGGGCGGCGCAACCTTCAGAGAAACTGAGGGTTGTTACTTATTCTTAGAGGAGTCCATTAAAGAAGTTCATCCGGACGGACTCTACCGAATTGTATTTCGGGTTCCCGGATATACTCTCGGCACTTTGTTTGTCGACAAAGAAGGTGTTATCAATAAGATCGATCTTCTGGGCATTGCAAAGGATGATGTCCACGGTCCGATGAAGTACACGTTCTTTCTGAACCGTGACAAATTCATCGGAAAGAAGATCGATATCAATAAGATACTGTCTCTCTTAGAGTGATCAAAAAAGAAGAACTAGGAATTCCTAGTTCTTCTTTTTTATTATTTTTTCTGGATTTCTATGTATCTCTTCATGTTAGTAGACTTCTCATCCACAGGTACAGTAGAGATTACATAGACCGGATACATGTCAAACATGTCATTATGACTGATAATGAACACCTGTTCACTACCAACCATCTCCATCTGATGGAACAGGACATCAATGAATTTCTGCCTCTTCATCTTATCCAAAGGACCATCAATCTCATCCAGAAGCATAATGTTAAATTTACCGATTCGTCTACACATCAGAGCAAACGACAATGCTACGGTGATAAAGCTTGTTTCGCCCTGACTACTATGAGTTACATCACTAATAGTCTTTCCATGAGAAACATACGGAATCTTGAACTCAGAGTCTGTAATCTTGAATTGCTTGATTCTCAGCTCTCCGCCATATGCAATATCCAGAAGCTCATTTGTGATCTTATGAACATTCTTCAGATACTTCTTGATGAGAATCATCGGAATGCCTTCCTTACTGGAAAGTGCTTCTCTTGTCAAATTGATCTCATCATATCTAGTATTCAGAATTTGCAGATCACTCATAAGTCGTTTGTATTCCATCAGCTTGAACTGAATATCGGAAATTCGTTTCTCCAGATTTTCAATGGAGAATTTAACCGAATCAAATTCCACTTGCAGATGCTTTCGTTGTTCCATATAACCACGCAGAGCATCCAGAGAATCTTTCAGTTCTCCAAGCTCAACTTGTGTAGAACTACGCTTCTGCTCAAGTTCAGATTTCTCAACAGCAATCTTTGTGATGTTAGAAAGGAACTCAAACTTATCAGACAATTCACTGATCTTTTTAGTCAACTTACCATCTTCTGTTTCGAGAATATTAATCTCGTCGACTACATTAGCGAGTTTATTAGATGCATATTCAACATCATCTCGACTCTCTTTCAGACGAAGCTCTATCTTCTTAGCATCAAGAGTTTCTTTTTTGCTTACATAGTTTTCATAACCAGAAATAGTTCCTTCAGCAGAGAACATGATGGACTGGTCGAATATAGGTGATAATTCACGAATTCGAGAAACTATGTTTTCTGTAGAAAGGGATTCTCTTACGTTAAGAGGCATCTTCTTAAACAACTCATCATGTTCTTGTAAATCACGAAATACTCGTTCGAACCCTTCCAGTACCATCTTAGTATACTGATAGAATTCTTCAGGATGAGCTGGTTTGTCAATCGGAGTTTCTGTTAATGCAACAAGTTCATCGTACACCTTAATATAAGGACACTTCTTCTTATCACATTTGAAAGAAGAAATTTCTTTATAAGATACCTCAGCATAGATGTTCTTCAACACAGCTTCCGCCATATCTGTAAGCTTATACATCTTAGCATCTCTGATAGAATTATCCAGAATGATAGATGCATCATTTCCTTTTACATATAGCGAAATTGCGGCTCGGATTGTATCAACGCCAAATGAATACATCTTCTCAATAGAGTCACTAGCTCCTTTGATATAGAGATAGAACTCACGGTATTCATCCAATGTGCAAGTTGGTGTGTAGTTAGCATATTTATCGTCAAGAGAATGAACCTCTTCTGACAAAGTTGCTACAATCTTTCGAAGCTCTTCGGTATCTGCGTCTTTCGTAATTCTAACGAGTTTCAATGCCAGTTCAGACTTATCTGAATAGAGTGTATTAAGCCTCTCAAGAATATCGCTATGTCTAGACTGAGATACTTGTAACTCTACATTGCAATCTGCTAACTTCTTCGCAATGATATCCCTGTCCTGAGAAGGAAGTTCATTAAGTTCTCTAAACTTCTTAGATGCAAGATCATGCTCAATGTCTTTCAAGTCAGACTTCTTACAATTGATATCATTAACCATATTGTCAGGAGAATCCAGCTTCGAAATCTCATGATTGACAATTGCTAACTGAGAAGACAGCCTTTCGTATTCTTTCTTCTGATGAACCAATGCATCTTCGAGAGATTCTTTCGTTGCATTGGTATCTGGAATACTCGTAATATTCAGCTTGGATAGGCTATTACCAACATGGCTAATAATTGACTTACTGTCTCTCATTAACATACTGACTTTCTTATAGCATTGCAGATACAGTTCAGTTTCATCCAGAATCAATCCCATGAAAGCTTTTCTGTCTGTAGACTTCAAATCGATAAAGTTCGTTACATTTGAACCAAGACGAACTAACTTCATGTAGTCCATCGTAAGTCCAAATTCAATTTCAATGAGTTCTTTGAAACTTCTCACATTACCATTCTCATTAAGCTCAATTCCATTCTTCTGAATGTAAGACTTAACAGAATGAGTTTCTTTGGACGGGATGTAGTAATGCTTGATAACATACTCATCCATGCCATTTACAATTTTAAGTTCTTTATATCCTTCAAGTCCTTCTGTAATTAAGGACTCATCACTTCTAATGTCCATAGATCCATTCGTTGCAAATGGATGAAGCGTGCTCTGAATGAATGTCTTGCCACTCCCGTTAGGACCACTAATCAGGAATATTCCTGTCTCGGATTTAGGAAAATCAATGCGGATTTCTTCTGTGTTCATAACAGCACTAATCGCAGCGAAATTCCTCAATACAATATATTCGTATCTCATGATATTTTGTACGATCCTTTCGATTTCGTTAGTTAATTATTGATTTGATACTGAAAATCTAATAAATGGGCTCCTTTCGTTATAAACAAATAGTTAAAGACCGTAGATCTATACTCAGGATATCATCTACGGTCGTTAATCGTCGTTTGGATTTAAGCTAGCAGCTTGTGCACATTTGTATCCAGCGGCGTTCATGATACGGGGGCTGACGGCGTGGCCCCCTGTGGATTACTTAGATCAGTGGTAGCTTATGTTACCACTGATCTTTTAGTCGCGTTCTGATTATATATCAATAAAAAGTTGTTGATATATTATATAGATAGAAAATAAGGAAGGAGGTTAATGATATGAACGAAACACACAAGTTCTGGTTGACCCAGCTCTTCGATGAGCAAATCCAGGAAGAGCTCGGCACAATCAAGAATGAGGAATTGTGGACGCTTGGTCATGAAGGTAGAGAAATTGAGAACTCACATCCGGCTAACATAAAGCTTCATCAGGAATATGTCGACATCTTGAAGAAGCTTCGTCAGAAGGTCGACGACGGTACTATTGATTAAACTGGAGGAGAATATTATGAGCAAGAAAAATAATTACGCGGACGAATTGATTTACGGTGCAGCGATTGGCGTTGGTATCCTGCTCGGCACCGAGGGCGCTAAGCTTGCAAAGAAAGGCGCGCTCAAAGCAAAGAACAGTGCGGTCTGTGCCAAGAACAAAGTGAAGGCTAAGCTCGGCGCAAAGGCCAAGAAGAATAAGGACGATAAGTAATCTTATTTATAAAGAAGAGTCTGTTCAATACAGACTCTTCTTTTTTCTTTTTTGTAAATCCGTATCAAACCCTATATATATATTGATATATTATTTATATGAATAGAAGATAGAATGAGCTATCTTCTCTATAACTTTATATGATCCTCGGTTGGTAACTGGAGCCTTGGATCACGGTTCTTTAAGGAGGAACTTTACTATGTTAAACAAAAAACTCGCGCTCATCACTGGTATCACTGTGACCGCCGCATCCATCACTGGAATGATGTTCTTTGCACATCGAAAAGCAAAGAACGCCGACACCTACGATGAGATTGCTGAGTGGCTTCTCCGCTATGGCGCTGAGGACAGCTTGAAGAACATCTCCGAGCTGACCAAGGAAGAGCTGATTTCTGAAAAGGAAATCGGCAACAAGTACTTGGAAAAGCTGGAAGCGATCAACGACGACTACGCCGCTAACGTGGCGCTCGGTGTACAGGTCGTTCTCATGTTCATCGACGTCGCTCTCGGCGATGTCGATGAAGAACAGAAGAAGGAAGCGTAAGCTTCCTTCTTTTTTGTCTTCGCAATAAATTCCCTACTTTCAACAGTGTCTTAATCTGAATAAGAACGTAGGTGATTTAATTGGCTAAAAAGGATCCAGAAATCCAACATGGTCGTATCGCCAAAACCAATCGTCAAATAAGCGGAACCCTGAATGGTCTTTTAGGAGACTTGAACCAATCTATATACGGGGCACCTAAACGCCAGGATGTTGAAGAACTTAGCAAGCGTTTCAACGAAACTCTCAAGGGAGAGATTAACTCTTTCAACGGTAGAGTCAACGGCGACCTCAATACTTTTTTGACTAGATTGTTTGCGGACGACCATCGCACTAATGTGGTCCAGCAAATTGGAAACATCTTTTCATCTGTAGAACAGCCTTTCGAGTCTGTACTTACAGAAGAACACAGATCAAAAATGATGAAGCAATCCGACATTCATGAGGTTGCTTCACAACTTGTAGAGCTTAGAGAAGCCATCAACTTGACCAGAGATTCTATCCTGTCTTCTGATATGGTAGAGGGCCGTATGTCAAGAACTCTGAGATTTGATGATAGCGCAGAAGAGCGTTATGATTCTTATCTTCCTGCTATCGAGGAAGTTGAGAAACGTCTTAATCTTCAGGATAAGATTAAGGACTTCATCGTTCCTAAAACTCTTGAATTTGGAGAATATTACGCTTACACTATTCCTCACTCGAAGCTGTTTTCAGACTTCATTCGAGCAAAAGATAGTGGTATGATCAATGTGAAGGAATCAGTTGAAGAAGTTACTGAAGGAACTCTTCTTTCTGAGTCTGTAACTGATTCTGAACTCACGGACTTGGTTACTGAGCATTGGAAGAATGCAGATCGAAACGCGGTCAAGGTATTGACCAAGGAAGCAAAAGAGCTCCTCTCCAGAATCGAAATTTGCAACAAGCCTGCTCCGATCCCGTTTATCAATTCGGGTGCGGAGACTGCTCAGGCGTACTTTGAAGCATATTATGATTCTTCAAAGAGTCCTACTTCAACTCTCACGAGTTCTTTCTCGAGGAAGACTGGCATTCGTCTGGATAGTGGTACTGTAGAAGACCTGAACGATCCTGAAAGCAATGCTAGTAAGAAGATCGAGAAAATGTTTGAGGAGTACACTGATTGTTACATCAAGTTCTTTGACCCGATGCATATGATCGAAGTAAAGCTCCTCGATGAACCTTTCTGTTACTATGCAATCATGGATGAGGATGCAACTTCTTCACTTGGCGCATACATGATGAATACCACCATGTACACTGACGCTAAGTTTGAACCCATGAATCAGAATCGTGGTTTCATCGACGCTGTAGCAGACAAGATCGTTCAGAAGTTCGATCAGAAGTTCCTGAAGGATAACATCGAAATCAAGAACCTGATTATCGATGCATTGAACTATTACAACCTCAAAGACAAGAGACTTCGTATCCAGTACATTCCGAAGGAATATGTACAGGTATTCAAGGTCAACGTCGATGAGAATGGTAATGGTACTTCCATCCTTGAGCCTTCTCTTTTTTATGCACAGCTGTATCGCATGTTGACGCTGTTCAAGGCAATGACCATTGTTCAGAACTCTAACGACGTTAAAGTAAACTACATTCGTACTTCTGGCATTGATAAGAACATTACGAACAAAACCGAAGAGATTGCTCGTCTTGTACAGAGCCGACTCATTAACATCTATGACCTGTTCTCACCTTCCACTCTGATTACGAAGGTTGGTAATGGTCGTGAGATGTTTGTTCCTGTCGGACGAAACGGTGAGCGTCCTATCGAAACCGAGATTCTTCAGGGTCAGGATGTTCAGATGAACACTGACTTCCTTGAGAATTTAAAACAGTCGTACATCACAGCAACTGGTGTACCTGCTGTTATCTTGAACTACATTCACGAAGCTGAGTTCGCAAAGACTATCGAACTCGGTAATTCTCGCTATCAGGCTCGTGTAGTTTCGCATCAGCTTTCATTTAATTCTTCTATCACGGAATGGTATAAGAGAATCGTTAGATACGCACTTCCGTCCATTCCTGCAGATGCAATTGATTCGTTGCTGTTTGAGTTTGCTCCTCCGAGATACTCAAAGATCAATGCAACCAATGATCTTCTTCAGAACTTTAACAGTATCTCAGACTTCATCATCAACACAATTATTCCGTCCAATGTGACGAATAACGATGAAGAAAACTCTGAGTACATCTCCACGTTCAGAAGAAAACTCGCAAAGAAGTTCCTCCCGATGCTTGATTGGGACGATTATAAAGACATGCTTGATGAAGCAGCTCGAGAATCTATCGCAGAAAAACTTGATAACAAAATCAAGGCTGCTAAGGGTGAAGACTCTGAGATTCTCTAAGACAATAAAAATTCCAGTACATCATT
Source organism: Clostridium sp. CAG:452 (assembly GCA_963626675.1). Taxonomy (GTDB): domain Bacteria; phylum Spirochaetota; class Spirochaetia; order Sphaerochaetales; family Sphaerochaetaceae; genus Ornithospirochaeta. Next base: position 137,656 of record CAVFXW010000066.1, read on the forward strand.
ACGATGTACTGGAATTTATTTTTAGGAATCGTAACCTACGTCCTTCAGGGTAGAAGACGGCATATCAGAAGTATCAATGCCACCAGAGAAGTTCAGGTGGTTACGCAGGATGTTGTACTTAGCCAGAAGCTGAGAAGCAACAGAGTTGATCTGCGGGCTCTCATACTTGGTGCAGGTAAACTCAACATCCATAGGTACAACTGCATGAGTACCAGCATCGTAGTTGAAGTGATCAACCTTGATGTCAGTCGGGAAGCAGTTGCAGAGCTGGCAAGCATACTCGATGTTCTTACCGGAACGATCAGTTACCAGGTAAATGAACTCAGCAGTATGGTTAGCCTGAGCAATCGGAAGGTCTACGTCATGGTAATGACCAAGACCAGACTGCATGTCGATTACACCAGTAATCCACATATGCTGAACCTCACGAATCGGAGATCCAGAGAACTCGTAAGTCTTGATAGTCAGACGAGTAGTGTTGTCCTTGGCATTTACCGGGATTTCGAAGCTCTTACCATTGTAACCGCCGGTCAGGGTCTCGAAGTCAACTTCGGTATTAGCAATACCAGATACACCGATATTACCATACTCAAGGATGTGCTTGTACTTTGCAAGCTTGGTCGGAATCAGCTCATTCAGGAAAATGGGCTTACGAACCATAAAGATACGACCGTAACCAGTGGTCAGCGGATCGTACTGAACAAGTGCGTCATGAGTGACGTTCAGGCCACCCGCAAACAGAGCATACTTGGTCAGGTCTTCATAGGTATGTGAGTTAATATTACTCTGAATAGTAACTACGCCACCGCTCTTATCAGCCATTACTAATCACTCCTTTCTTAGTTAGTGGTAGAACGCGGATTGATATCGATCTCGACGATAATACGCTTGTTCAGCGTACGGAACGTCAGAGCGAGGTAGCAGTGCAGGATAGAGTTCTGGGTCTCCCACTCATTGGACTCGAAACGAACTTCCATAGTAGCGTAACGAGAACCAGCCCAATCCTTGTACTTAGCCTCCTCATACTCCTTAAAGCGAGAACGCTCGGTCTCGGAAGCAAAGCTGTACAGATAGCTACGAACATCACGCTCGATGCCACGCTTGATGGCATACAGGGTGTTCATGTTGTTCTCCTCAAGGAGGTCGCTATCTACAGTCTGAGAAGTGTTCTGGCAAGAACGAACGAACTCGTTCTCAGCAGTAGCCTCCCAATAATTGAAGCGATGCTCATGCAGAGACTCCTTCAGCTCGTTATCGAAAATCTCGATAGCCGGACGCAGGGAGTTACGAACATGACCCTTCAGGATTGCGTAATCACGAACGAACGGAATGTGGAAACCGTTGTTGGTCCAGTGATTCGGCAGTGCAGCCGCATAGAAGTACGGCATGGTAACACTAACCTTACGAGCAGTTACCGGATCCTTGATCTGGTAGTGCTGGAAGTCCTTAGTGATGTTGCGAGTATTGAACTGATAGTAATCAGAGAACATCTGATCAACTTCATCAGTGCTGGAAATGATACCAGCATCCAGATACAGCAGAGCATCGTCACGAGCATTAGCCAGTGCAACCAGGGCAACTTTAGCCTCGTACGGATAGTTAGCGTCAAGCAGAACGTCTGCCGGAACACGCAGCGGGGTCAGAATCGTGCGATCAATTACGCCACTGAACGCATCAACGTATGCCTGGGTGATTGCAGCTTCACGAACCTGCGGATCAACAGAGTCACCGAAGGAACCGTCAGAACCGCCTGCGAAGGAGATACCTTCCGGAGAATCCGGAACGATCAGGGACTCCTCAACAGACTCGGAGATGATCTCCAGATGCGGAATCTTAGAAGAAGCATTTACATTCAGACCAAACAGCGGGTCGAACTCGTCAATTGCAACGATGTCCTCACCCGGATAGTTTGCTTCAACAAATGCCTTGTATGCGGCGTAGATTTCCTCAACATGGTCAGTGCTGCAGATGATGTTCAGTGCGGAAGCGCCTTCCTCTTCATCATCAATCAGGTCAGTAACCATGGTGGTCGGGCCGTACTTCTCAGAGTAAATCAGAGAGCCGATTACAGTAGAAACCTTGGTCAGGCCGTTTGCACTGTTGATTGCTTCAAAGGTATACATCTTAATACCCTTGTCAGCTTCGTTCTCCTTGTTTACTGCGATGCGAATACGGTACTTATCGCCATAGACACCACGACCCTGCGGAGATACTGCGAGAATCGGATGCTTGTAGAATCCGTTAACGTCAGGCTCAGACGGGTTCATGTCAGTGGTGATCAGGGCGTTCTCCAGATCAGTACGGGTATTGATGTCGTCCTTGTACTCAGAAACGATCTTGATCTGGAAGTTGCCGGAGGTGGCATCCTCCTTGGTCAGCAGCGAAATGATAGCGTTAGAGAACATCGCGTCATTCGGCATTACGCGCATGCAGGTAACACTTGAAAAGCTGTTGTTCGCAAGGATAGCCATCGGCATCATGATAGGCTGACCGTACTTGGTAAAGTTACCCTTGCCGAAGGTACGGACAAAATCATCATATGACTCTTTACGGACAAACGTATTGTCGATACCCTGTCCGCCTACGAAAATAGACAGAAAATGAAGGTTCTTAGTGGTCGAAATGTCATCGCTCGTAGCGACGGTGTTGTCATTCACGTAAGTCTCAACGTGGGAATGCTTCCACTTAGGAACGATCTGATATTCCAGAGGCATTAAAAAGTCACTCCTTTTCTTTATAGATTTTATACTATTGTTTGTTTTGGTGCTTAGAGGGGCTACTTCCAAGGATTACATCTTGATGATCTTTTCCATAGGAGTTTCTCCCTCTTCCTTACCATTTCTGTTTCGATTAATTGCAGACGTGATCATCGAATCGATATCCTCATAGATGATACCAGTAAAGGTAGAGTTATACTGACAGATCTGCCGAATTGATGCTGACATATAATCATACTCAGAGGAGTCTGCACTAGAACCGTATCGAATGCAGTATTTCTTAGAAGGATCCTTTGCGTCACGATACATAACAGCAAGAATCATTTCCATTACTGCACTAGATACACCAAGACTTACGCCAGAGAGTTCAAGGTTCTTTCTCCAGACGCTAAGGCATTGGCTATATGGAATCGTTCCTGGCATTGAACCAGAAATAATAAGCTGAAGGAATGTCTGAGCAACACTAGAGTTCTCAGGAATGAAAGAACGACAAATAATCGCATCCTTGTAGTATTTGTAAACACGGCATTCAACCGGATTGCCGGATCCAACATCAATCATACGAACATCAAAGTCGTATACATTAATATCCAGATATACAGGCACATTGAATACCTTTACATCTACAAGTTTATCATTCTCAAAAAGTCCAATGTTAAACAGACCAATTACATTGATCTTATCTGTAAAGTCCTCTGCGAACTTCTTACCCATAGCGAAATACTCGGTGGGGATATAGAACTCGCAATATGGGACATTCAGATAGATGTATTCTTCGTCGGCTCTAAAGATATTTGAAACATCTCTAGCAGCCTCAGACATATATGAAGGTTTCTCAGGAGTGTACTGAGAAATATCCATAGCATAGGTTGTTACTTCGCTAGTTGGATCAATGGATTCGATTTGAACAAATCCAAGATCTTCAGCGATAGCAGCGAGAGGAACTACATTCTCTCCAGTCATACGCCAAACAAGACTCTTCTTGTCAGCATAATCAGGATTACCGCTCTCGATATCAGACAGGACATCTTCTACGAGTTCGTGAACGATATCCGGATAATGGTAGCTCTCAGTTGTAATGAAGAGGGTCTTGGGAGCAAACGGGGTTGTGCTTACGTCAAGAGTTTCGTTAGCCTCTTCATTCTTAAATTCAAAGAGAGATTCATAACTGGTTTCAAGATTTTCAAAAGCTTGATCCTTAGTAAGAATTTCTCTCTGAGGTTCTACAGAAGGAAGGAATTCCATCACACCAGCAGATTCATCTGCGGTAGAATTAGCCGGAGTCGGTGTGGGATTCTCTTTGACATCGTAGACGTCCTTCAATCCAGCAATTGCATCTTCAAACATGGATGCTAGATTATCCAAATCACTATCCTCGTTGCTGAGGAATGAATGCTCAGAAGATGTGGTCTGTTCGGGCATAGAGTTCACAGGTTCTTCTGTATGCGGAGGATCCACAGTTTCCGTCACAATGGTATCATCTGGATAATGGAGTGCGATGTCCTTGCCCTGATTATTGAACATAACCAGTGACTTCATAATATCGACCAGTTGAATAAAACCTTCCTTGACCGTATTACGAATCTTATGCAGTTCACTTACAATCATTGAAGTTACTTTATCTCCAGTAACCTTTGCAGGACGAACCGTCTTGTCGATGATCAGTTCAAACAGAGGGAATCGTAGACTCGGATTGGTTCTCGGAAATACTTTACGGAATTCCTCGTAGAGCTTCTTCCAATCAACAAATGCAGTACATCTGTCATGCTTAGAAGTTTTCTCCTCATCAGATTTTGCACGTCGAATATGATCAATAACAGATTCGTTCATTGGGCCACATTCCAGCTTCATATCCAGAGTTCTCTTCTTGCGGAACTCTGCTTCAGCCTTCTTCGTCTTCTTGATCAAATCCTTCTCATCAAAAGAGTCCAACGTATACTTTCCAAGAGAAATTACGTTAGGGCTCTTACTGAGATCATCAGGAGACATGTAGATATTCTCGAATCCAGGAACTCCAGCGCTGTTAATACATGCAGCTACGAATTCACTACAGAACCACTTGTTCTTAGTAGTTTCATCATGATCCTTCAGATTCTTAACTCCAAAGTAGTACTCAATACAACCCAGAGTATTATAGCTGAACTTATCTACATTTCGAACGAAGTTGTCGATCTTCTTCTGAACAGCATCTCGACCTTCCTTGTCAACGAATGTGACAAGTACAGTAAAGAATTCACATGCAGTATACCAAGGACTCCAAAGAGACTCTCGGCCGATACTCACATCTCCACCAAGAACTCCCTTTGTATAAGGAAGTGCTGAGAAACTATACATATTATTCATGCTAGCATCAAGTGCAACTGTTGCATGAGAATATGGAGTTCCTGTCATCTTCTTAATGAACTTACCAGCAGGTGTGTTGTTAGAAAAAAGATTGATGTAAACTGGATACAGCTTATCATCACCTTTTTCTTCTACAACTTCATCCAAAGAATCGAAACGATCCTCTACAGATTCTTTGACTGGAGATGGATTACTACCGTGGTATCTATAGTTTACCTTAAGAAGATTTTTTCTCTTATTCACACCATCTCGAACGTTATCAATAAATTTTTGATCAATCCACGGTTTTAACGCATATTTCGGATTCTTGTCTTGTGCGATTCGAATCTCATTTACAAGAACATCATCGAAGAATCTTGCTTTAAGCATAGTTCTGATCTCTCGAATCCCATCCCAAGTCTGACGCTTAGCTCTTGGAGCAAAGTCGAGTGAGCAGAGTACTAGAAAATCGCTGTCATGTACAATCGACCACGAACCCAATCCAAATTCTCGATTAAATTCTTTTCCAGAGCATTTCATCCACATTGTAGGAGTCGTACCCCATTTTTTCCAAATTGTTAAAGTACGATCTTGAATGCATTCAGGTACAGAGGCTTCATCATTGCAAGTCCAGCATAAAAACTTATGATCATATGCATATTTGTAATTCATATTACAAATCGTTGCACTATCAGGTTCATTTTCTGAATATCTGGGATGTTTTTTGTCTTTACCAAAATTGATAACTTTCTCTTTAAACAGTTTATAATCATCAGGGCGGTACGGTTGTACGTCAGATGAATGTTCTTCTTGAATCGTAACATCAGTCACAGTATTAGTACTGGAAACTTCCTTACTTTTTCGAGTAATATTCTTCAAAGTATTGTCAGAGGACTCAAAGAAGGATTTCAAATCAATGTCCATTTTCCCACTCCTTTCTTATAAAATACATAAAATGTGATAAGCCAGCAAATGCCAGCTTATCACATTGTTTAATTGGTTACTTTTCAGCCTCAGGCTTAGTTACTACATCAACCTTGAGGTCTTCTTCATCAGGCATCTCTACAGTGCCTTCCTTCTGAACGAACATACCGGGAACAGCCTCTACACCATTCTCAGTCTTTACCATCAGAGGAACTACATTATCCGGAATGGGATTCGGATGATCTGTTTCTCCCTTACAATCGATCGGAGCTTTGTCATCCGGACGAACGTATCCATCGGGTTCGCCTTCATAAATTCTACCATTCTTAGGCTCATTATCCTGTGCGGTCTCCTCAGATTCAGAGCTCTCAGTATCTTCCTCTTCAGATGCTCCAGTGAAGTTTGCAGCATTCTCCATCTCTTCCGGATAAAGGATGCTGTGCGGAATTGCAACGAGCTTGTTGTTTTCATCACACTTGATGTGATAAATACTCTCTGTAGTAGTTGCTTCACTACCATTCAGAACCATGAACGAAATGAGAGAATTCTCATTATCTACATCAACTGCCATGGTGAAATAGCCCGCATTATACATCGGGCGCATACGGAGAGTAAAGAAGCCCATGTTAGATTCGATCTTATCAACCGAATTCAGAACCGGTGCCTTGAACTCAAACTTCTGGTCATTGTCGTCGCTCATAGCGCAGATGTTAATAACAGTCCAGCCAGTTGCAGCAACCAGTAGAGATGCTCGCATCAGGAAGAACTTGTATTCTTCAACATCGACGTTAGAATCTACGATATCTGCAAGAACAAGAATTCTCTTAGAATCGATCTGACCCTTATTTGCAAGAGCTTCGTTTGCCACTTCCATGAACTTATCATAGCCCTTGACATCATTTCCACCGATATCCTGATGAGGAACAAACATTACAGCTTCGACGTCATTGTAATGCTCCTGAACATCCTCGACGAATCCAGTCGCAATAGCACCAGCAACTCGACGATTCGGTACTACGTAGTTATAGAGTCGTCCAGAGGTCAGAACAGAATCTACACCGCATGGACGCATCTCCAGCTTGTAATACTGTCGATGATGCTTTTCCTTCTTCTCATCAGAGAATGCAGACCAAGACTTATTCTCGTTCTTAAAACGAGCTACAGTGTCCGCATCTGCACAGAATACATCATCAAACTCCGAAATCTTAGAGATGAAATTCTCCTCCATTTCCGGAGTGGTGAACGTATGGGTGAACAGACGGTTCAGGTTAAGCATGATATCCTTTGCACAGATACGCTGCTTCTCATCCTTAGCATTCGCAATCATACGAAGTGCAGAGAACAGGAACAAGTTGTTCAGAGGCGCATAGGTATCCTCAAGGAAAGTCTCCTCGATGTTGAAGAAACGTCGAACGATGTTAAACGAACCTAGACCGATCTGCTTGAAACGGTCTTCAGCGCGCTTCATGATGTATGCACTCTTGGAACGATCAAAGAATGCATTGACAATAGAATCACGCTCAGCAGGAATATTGTTAATTCTCTGCATGATGTAATCCATGTTGTCTACAGTATTCTGGAAGTCGATAACTTCCTGCAGACGCTTCTTCTCAATGATATCGTCAGTAGCGTCAATCTTTTCCTGAATCTCCTTCAGCTGATTAGCCTTCTTCTCCTTGAACTCATCGCTGTTGCGAAGCTTCATTACAGAATCCATCAGGCTGGTACGCTGGGATACGAGGGAGCGAATTGCATCATTACCATTCATAAGATCACGATAGGTCTTATGAATATCATGAATGATATGACGAAGGAATCCAGTGTAGTCAACAGGCAGTTCACCCTTCTCTTCGAGTTCTGCGTTATACGACCCAAACTCCGACTTCAGAGTAGACTCCGGAATAGAATAGTTTCTGTCCGGATAGAGAAGATCCAGACATGCCTTTTCACTGTCAAGTGCAGTAATGTAAATCTCACCCATGCGTCCAATTCGATAGCACGCATCGCTGTTTACAGAATACTGCATTTCATAAACAGAACGAGCCATGTCCTCAATACTCTTCAGACTATCTACAGAAGACTTGATGGCATCGTTCAAGCTACGGTATTCATCAAAAACACTCATTAGCTTATCCTCCTTATTCTAAGTTTAAGCCCTTGTTTGACGAAAAATTAAATACTAGAAGCACAAAAAGTGACTTCTAGTATTTAACTATAAGGAGAAAATTATGAGGAATGATTGATACCCAATCACTACGACATATGGGTTACTTATATGTTGTTAGAATTTATTTAAATCATCAAACAAACTCAAACTGATGCTTCCCTCATCATCGTAGTCATCAAGAATCTCATTGGGAGTATTTGTATAGGTACTAGATGTTACCAGACCAGACTTAGCAAGTCTCATACTTTCCTCATGAGATTTCATCAATGCTCTCTTATAAATTGCAGCATACTCGTCCTCTTCGGTAACCATCTGTTTTGCAACAGCGTTAACCATTTCGGGAGGAAGTACGCTCTTTGCTCGAACCGTATATTCTTCTCGACTGATACCTTCATTCTGATGTTGAATTTCTTCAGCACCCTTAATGAATCCAAACATCGGAAGATTGTTGCCGTGGTAGAATACATACATTCCGATCAGATAAGACATGATACTATCATCATGTTTTCCTGATGCAGCGGCAATCTTACCAGAAGTGGACTTCACCAGATTCGAAATGTCATACGAGATATTCTTTGTAACGAACTTATCCTTGTACTCATATACATGACGTTCCAGTATTGCAAACATAGCCTCACGGCTCTTGCCTTCAGTATAGACGCCATAGTACTTCATCTCAGCGGCACGCTTCTTGAGTATAGACTCAGTCGTGCCTTCATCCTTCATATTCTTAGTAACGAGATCCTTATCCTTGTCGAAGTATACTCGTCCAGCAATAGAAGATTTCAGGAGCAGATGAATAACGTCAATACCAGTCATGTTTTGCTCTATACAGATGATTGCTCTTGGAATATATTCAGATACAAGATCTTCAATTACCTGGGCAAATTCGGGAGCAGAAATATAGTTACAAGAGAACTCAGCAACCGGTTCCATTGTATATGGATCGATTACGGTCAGAGCATGGTTATCAGCCAGCTTACCAGTAGAACAGTCAATACCTACAATGTAGGGACAGTGTCTCTTTATCTTTCGATATACGTCCAGATAAAGATTGAACTTCAACTTATACTGGTCGATGATCGGCTGAATGTTTCCGATAATTGTTTCAACATCTTCCTGACTGTACGGACATGCAGAAGAGCCATGAATTCTCTGAAGGAGAATCTCTCGACGAACCGTCGTAGGATCGCCAATAGCCTTAGCCTGAGCCATAAGCCAGTTCTCATCGAGTCCAAGCTGAAGATAGTTGTACTCGATGTAAACGATGTTATTCTTAGAAGTGTTACTGATGGTCTTATGTACGTTCTCAATCGGCTCGTCATAAAACTTCTCAGTCCAAGTTGCACATGCATCAATTACAGCCTGTCCTGCAGTACCTTCCTTGGTAGATTGGTCGCCAGGAGTGGATGTGAGAATACGACAATACATTGCATTGTTTCGCTCAGCATTAGCTGCAGCCTTCATATAGGTAGGAGCAGAGTTGTAAATGATCTGATCGATATACGGAGTAAACTCAACCTCATCAAAGTGCTGAATAGGAGAAGTCAGACCTCGAGCAATACTCTGAGCTTTAGAATAGCTAGTAGCCTGTCCTCTGGTTACTACTTCGTTGTGGTTAACCGCATGAACGATCTTAGTCGCGTTGTCAACCTTCTTATGAACTTTACCATCTTCTCCGATGCAACTCGAATATCTCATATAGATAGGAAGTGCATCAAGTATATTCTTCATACGACCAAGGTTGGTCTTCGAGTCTGTGTCGGACTTGTTAATGAAGATGAACTGAGAAGACGATGTACCAAACTGATATCCCCAAGCTTGTTCAACGATTGCCGAGATCGTTTTACCCTGCTGACGAGGCATACAGAGGCATGAGTCGATGTGGTTTTGAATACACCAAGCCTGAGCGATATTACCACGGTTAGCCAAATAAGGAACCGGAGTACCACCCTGGTCAGGGATTCGTGCAACTTCACGAATGAAGTACCACATATTACGAATACACTCAACGGTTATTCTTTCAATCTGATCCTTCGTAATATTAGGATCAAATGGATCAATTCCTACAATTGATGGATCGCGTATCTCGAGCATAAAGTAGAAATTCTTTATACCGAGAGATTTCAGAGTACGAGCAACTTCAATAAATGATCTGTTACGAGTACCGAAATCATAAAGTTTTCCTTTAATTCGTTTTATACGAGAAGTATTATTACTCGTGCTGTGTACTTTTACGTCTCTGACATTTACCATTTATCCTTCAAATCCTTCCGGATACTTTACAAAGAAATTGTAAGAGAATTCAGGAATCTTCTTCTCCATAACAGCAGAGAGATAACTCTCAAGCTTATTTCTCATACGAAGCAGCTCTTCCTTAGAGTTATAAACTTCGTACTTCGGGTTATTCGAATCCAGGATATCCAGATAGTAGTCAATAACAGACAGCTTGTCATGGATATAGGAAACCAGAAGAGCTCGCTCGTCATTGCTTCTCAGACCATCGATCTGAATCTTGATCATGTCGGGGGTCTTCGGGTCAATCTTCTGAAGCTTCTTCTTACCGAATACAGACTCAGTAACATATCCATTGTCAAAGTATGCATCGACGATTCGATCCATCTTATCGGCGGCATACTCCATCTTGGTCTCATCCGGAATATCCTTGGAAGCACTCTTGATCAGAAGATCCTGCACCTTACCGATTGCGGTAGTCAGATAACGACTCGGGGAGTCCATGAGGAGCTTCTTGAAGTTTGCCTTTACAATAGCAGACTTTCGATCCTTCAGGTCTTCAATGGTCTTAATGCTGTAGTCAGTTGCGGCTCTCATATCAGAATATACCTTCTTGGAATCCTGATTAATCTGAGTTGCGGGCTTAGCAGTAGATACCATCAGAAGCTTATTCAGAGCAGAATCCAGCTCATCGCCATAGCCCATCTTAACAGCAAAGACGTCAGCTTTGAGCTCTTCCTTAATCTTATCCTTCGTGCGATAATTATCATATACACACGCAGTCAGAATCGGAATAGACAGAATCTGAGAAAATACCTTATCCTTCAGAACCTGCTTAGTTCCTACATTTGCTCTTGCATACTGAAGTCTCATTACACGAGAAATTCTCTGCGGAATAGAGTTCGAGTATACAATGTGTCCTACTTCATGCAGAAGCAGAGCGGTCAGTTCCTTAGAAGTAAACTCCAGCTTAGATGCACCAGAGAGGATACGCTTATCAATCTCAACGTACCACTTATCAGCACCATTCCAGATCTTACGAAGAACATCATCCTTGCGTTCATCAACGATAGCTGCAACTACTTCCGTTACAGTATCCTGATCGGGATATACTGACATAAGGAACAGAGTATCCTCATTACGATGAGGAATTACAGAGACACTAATCTGCTTATGGAAAGTTGCCTTCAGATTAGTCTCAATAGAGCGAAGCGGACCAGTATCACTGGATTTTTCCAGAAGTCTCGCAAACGCATGGTCGATCGCTTCAAATCGTTCTTTTTTCAGATCGATTTCCATAGTGGTTCACAACCTTTCTTAAAAAATAAAAGAACATTGGTCGGATATCCGACCAATGTTCTTATGATTCATTGGGTTAAATTCAGGTCAAGACCCGATTAGATGAAGTCAGCATCAGAGAAGTTGATCTTACCCTGTACACCCTGGATAGCGCCGTTCTGGCAACGGATGGTACCCATCAGGGTGCTCATAGCGCCGCCCGGACGAGCCGGATCCTTGTAGCCACTGTTAGCAGTGGTCAGAATGTGGGTCGTGTACTTCCAATGCTTGAAGGTCATCATCTCTTCAGAGATCGGATACGGGATGATACGCAGACCAGCCCAGTTAACCTTGTTGGTAGAAACTACGCGAACCTTAACGCCACCGGTGGTCATTACACCGTAAGCGTAGTTAGCCTTAACACCCGCACGGGTATCGCCGTTGGACATGGTCCACTTGACGTTGTCACCCAGCAGGGATACATACTTCGGGTTACCGTAGATTACGAAGGTCAGATCCTCGCACTTGAACTTATCAGCCATGCTGATAATCATACGATCAATGTTGAACTTCAGCATCTGGTAAATGAAGTCAGACTGCATTACGCCAGAAACTGCGGCATGATCGCAAGAGAAGGTGCGCTCCTGAGTCCAGGAAACCAGATCCATACCATCAACCTCGATGCCGTTGTACTTGTCGTACATCTCATCCAGGTAGGTCAGAATACCCATATCCTCAACCTGTACCAGAGTGTCGGACAGGTTGGTGTAGGTCTTCTTATACAGATCGATGCTCATCAGAGCCTTAGCGTCTTCCAGCTCCTCCAGAGAATAGGAGATCAGCATACGGAAGCCGTCTTCGATCTTCCACTCGAACTCCTTGCGAGCATACTCAATGCCCACATGGCGCTCGTTGTACTCGCCAGACAGATAGCCATCCAGCTTTACAGACTTGATCTTGCCGTTGCAAGAAGTCAGGGAGATAGTACCATCACCCTGGTTAGCCATACCGGTAATCAGGTCAGTGAACTCCTCGCCCTCAGTCAGGCCTTCGCCAGTCGACTTAGCCTTCAGGCGCAGGTTACCACCCAGCCAGGTATGATCGTTCGGAGCAATACGCATCGGCTGATCCAGTACGTACTCATCACCGTTCACGTCGATGACCTTGGAGATCTTCAGATCCAGAGTGTAGGTATCCTTGCCCGGAACAGCGCCAGTTACCATCTCGATAACGGACTTCTCATATGCCGGCAGGGTAATCTCGTCATCCGGAATCTTCAGGCCCTTACCAGCGCCGAAGATCTCAGCATACTCATCGCGGAACATGCACTGCGGATACTCGTAGAGCTTACCAGTGGTGTTGTCCTTCAGGTAAGTCTGCTCGTAGTGACGCTTGATGATCGGAGTATTTACGACTTCACAGTCGATGATCTCCTTACCAACCATGGACAGATGCTGCTTAACCAGGATCGGCAGATCAACAGCCTTGAACGGCAGCAGTGCGCCTACAGAAGCAGACTCCTTAACCAGATCCTCAACGCAGTTATCCCACAGAGCACTGATCTGATCGCGAGTAGCCTCGAAACGCATGTCAGCGCCAGCATCTCCATACGGATCCTCAACATGCTCATTCATAAGACCAGACAGTACAGCGTCCTTATACGCAGCCATAACGGTCTTATTTTTAATCATAGTATTCAGATCCAGAAGGGGATCTACATTGTAGCTCTCCTTCATGATATTGACTGCATTCTCAAAGTTTGCATCGAAGGAGTTCGGCTGATCGGCCAGCTTAAAGCTACCGATTACCGGGGTTTCATTGGCGCTCTCGAGCGCCAGAAATCCAGCATTATTCATGATTAAATTTCACCTCGATTTTATTAAAGTATTAAATACTTGTTTTGTTTTGGAAAGCTTTTGCACATTTGATTTAGCTAGCTTTTTACCTTATTGTTTCAGGTACACTTTGTTATTTTTCAGCAATTCCATTGCTTCTCCAACCGAAGCTAAGAATTTTTGGTAATTCATTTCCTGCTCGATCAATGTATCGTTCATGAATTTAGTTACCATGTAGTCATTCATTAGCTCGTTCGTCTCAACGATTTTCTTCTTTACTCCCTGAATAACTATTGAACTATTCGTTGTGGTGTTCGGAAGTGAATCAAGCTTGTTGATGCAGGATTTGTCGAAGTCAAAGAGTTCCAGAAGCTTTCTATAGATGTTTCTTGACTTACGGGTGTCATCTATCTGTTCATCAGTTGTGGTTTCTCCACCACCCGAGTCATTACCACCTTGGTCGTTATTCTGGTCATCGGAACCTCCATCTACACCATCATCGCCACCGTCGGATCCGTCTCCGCCGTCAGCACCATCGGTGTAATCGGTAGGTTCACCTTGGACATCTCCATCGTCCGATCCGCCGTCAGCACCATCGGAGTCTCCTGCATCATCAGCTTGATTGTTTTCATCTCCACCATCAGCGTTATCATCCGCATTATCGGGAGCATTTTCTTCATTGTTGGACGTATTATTTTCACCTTCGTCGTTTGCGGGTTCAGCATTGTCATCCCCAGCATCCTGAGGTTCTGCTTCACCAGCATCATCACCGCCATCATCTTCATTCTGATTAGCGGTGTAATCCGTAGGTGAACCATCAATATCGTCATCATCTGCAGATCCATCGTCTACATCGTTAGTGTAGTCAGTAGGATCTGAGTCCATATCGTCATCGTCAGGATCGCTATCAGCAGGTCCTTGAACCTCAGCAGCTTCATCCTGACTAGCCGTATAGTCAGTCGGTCCATTCGGCGCTTCTAAGAAGAGATCCATCTCATGATTGATACTTTCAAGAAGATGATCAATCGATGCTCCTTCAGTATAGTTCGTCAGAATAGGATCCAGACCATTTAAACAGCTAGGATCTGATAAGGTAATTGCAAAATCGAATTTGGACGAGTAGTTGGTTGCTCCAAGTGTTTTAGCAGCAGCTATCATCTGTACATCCAATCCACTTGACTTATACTCAGGCTCGATGTAGAAATCGTTAATAGTACGACCATTGAGAACACCAAATGTATTCACAAAGCCAACTACTCGAGAACCATCAAGCCACAAGTATCCAGAATGTCTGGAATCTACACGAACTCGATCAAGTTCAGGACAAGACAGAGAATATCGAAGTTTGACTTCCTCTGTAATAGGAACCTGCTTGTAGTTATCAAGTCTATCGTGATTTACTGGAACGGTAGCTACACCTTCCGTAATGATTCCATTTGCTTTCTTAGCATACTTCCAAAGAGGGTTACGTTTACTAATCTGAGTATCCATATTGAATTCCCTGTACTTAGTAAAGATTCTCTCTGCAAGTGCTTTTCTGTCTTTCTCAGGACAGTGTCTAAACATGTTGATTGCAGCTTTAACATGAGCTTCGTCATTAAGAGGAAATGCTCGTCTACTAGGAATACCGAATTCATCATCCGACAGTGACTTTCTTTCAGACGAAGTCATCTCATTCATATAATGAACGGTTTCGGTTGCAATTGAGTTGCTCAGCCACTTATCAACAGCCTGTCTATGAAAGACTGTAAGTTTAGGATAAGCTTCATCAATACGATAGAATCTACCGTTTGTTTTGATAAACTCATCCAGGTCTGCATCATGTACAGAACCAGTATACTGATGACCAAACTCTCCTACGAAGAGATTCGTCACAGCACCATCATAAGGAGAGTCAGGGAACTCTCCAGGTTTATTGTCTCTGCCATACGACAGAACAAATGCGATGTTCTTTGGAACAATTCCAGCTTCTTCCCGAGATTCGTGAATTACCTGAACTTCCATAGAGCTACCAGGTTCCGTGCCACCACCGGGAATTTTGTATGTTCCGTCGGGCTTAAATGCGAGAAATATGGTATCTTTATTGAAGATTAGGATTTCTACACGCTCTCGATATTTCTTTCCATTATGGACAATCTCGGAGTTCCAGGTTCCATCTTTTCCTAAAAAGCCTTCAGTAGAAGCTTTGGGGGCTTTCTCAACAACCCCCAAAGTTTCACCGTTAAGTCGATCATTAAAGCGCTTCAGAAATTCATCCATAGTCTCACATCCTCCAAATTAAATGTATCTAGAGTTCGTACGAACACGGACAATTTCAGCCTGAAGCTTGTCTTTAATTCGCATAAGCTGATACTTCTTTTTCTTGTCTTCTCCAGCATCTGCATCACGAATCTTCTCTTCGCAGATACGAACTTCAGCTTCAAGTTCATGAAGCAGTTCGTTTCTCAGACGAGCATCACGTTCTTTGTTCAGATGGTTTACGAAGAATACAAGAACATCAAGCAGGGGATTAACTGCGAAAGCTACACCATAGGTAATTGCATGACGCATTGCCTTGTAGTAGTTCTTTCTGAATCCCGGCTCAAGCATCTTCTGCTTACGTTTGTCATCTCCAGCCTGCTCCCACTCTTCAATCTGACGATGAAGAGCATCTGAAATAGCCTTCGGAACTTTGAGAAGTGCCATAGCAGTTCTCTTAACTTCACCAGCACCAGCTTTCAGTTTAGCAGCTGCAGAGTAACCTTTCATGTTAGCGTCCATCGCTTTGGACGACGCGGCCTGCTTCGGAGCAGGACCCGGATTAGCAGGCTTGTTAGGCTTCTTATTGGGAGAAGCTTCCTTCTTGATCTTCTTCTCAACAGCTTCATCGCTGTCATCATCAAGATCATCGAAATTATCAAGCTCCTCATCACTCAGTTCGTCATCATCCGAGTCCTGTTTAGGGTTTGACTTCTTTTCAGAAATCTTCTTCTCAACTTTCTTCTTGTCAGTCTCTTCGTCATCACGAATACGAACAAGCTTACGCTGAGAATCTACAGACTTGGGATCATTCTTATTAGCTCTCTCGCTATACATCTTGTAACCAAGAATACCGGCACATCCGGCAGACTCATTACAAGATTCCTCTTCAGGAAGAATGAATCCTTCGCCACTACCCATAATGTCTCTCATGTCGTCAGAATCATCGATGTACTTCTCAAGCTCTTCGATGTCCATATCGTCATCATCGTCGTCATCTACAGACTCAAGGATAGTCTTGTAATTGATTACAGACTCCTTTACTGCAGCGAGACAAAGCTTACGATATACCTTGTCAACATCATTGCTTACAGCCTCAGTGATGATCTTATCAAGAGACATAGAGTTGAATGCCTGGAGAGGATCCAGGTAATGAACAGTATCACGATCACCAGACTCCGTACGAATTGCAGTGAGGAATTCCTGAGGATCAACTGCACCAATCTGACAGATAGTTCTCGATACACTAGGAGAAGACAGATTTTCAACCTTCTCACTAATGTAAGAGTCACCAAGCATTGCTTTGGTCATGAGAACAACATCAGCATCTTCCTTGATAGCTCGCAGAGACTGCGGATTCATAGAGAAGTGCCAATCCATCAGCTTAGAAATTTCCAGAGACATGTCATGCTCAAGCATGTAATACATGACATCCGGGAATGCTGCTTCCAGACATACTGACTCGTCCATCACAGAAGCATTAGAACTCTTCTCGATATTCTGTGCTTCCTTATCCAGTTCAGCCGTAGACTTACCGATATCATTCTCACTGTCTTCAGTGGTAGTTTCGGAAGTATTGGATTTAGCCTTGTTATAGAAGTTCGAAATAACGGACTTCTTATCAGGTGCAGAAGATGAGCTGGATGAGTCACTTGAAGAAGAACTCGAAGAAGATGAATCGCTGGTTTGAATGGTATCGTCAACAGACTCAATACCATTCTCATACATAGCGAAGATTCGATCCTTCATTTCTTCGCTCTTGTCAGCACTCTCAGAAAGCAGAATGCTATGCTTCAGACCTTCGACCTTGTTGTTCAGATAGTCACGAACAGACTCATACTTCATCAGAGTTCTAGGAGTCATTCGCTTACCGAACTGATCTACGAAGTCTGAAACTTTAGTTGCTTCAGTGCGAAGAGCAAACAGAGGAATCGTGTGATTCTCAACATATTCCTTGTAGTACTTAAGACCACAAAGAGGTTCAGAAAAAATGAATCTAGATGCCTCCAGAGTAAACTTCATCGGCTTATCTGCATAGACATCATAGTAATTACGAGCCGCTTCACGAGTAATAGAAGGCAACTGCGTAAGCTCTCGATGCTTAATACGAATTGACTTCATCGGATTACCGTGAAGGACTTTATTCACGTCAACACTCATTTTCTAGGGACACCCCTTTCTTTATAGATTTAAGAAATTGTTCAAGGGTTAAAAAGAAGGCGAATTACAGCGTCCAGTCTCCGAAGATACTTTCAAAGTCATACATGTCATTAGCAGACTCGTTTGTAGTATTCTCTTCTCGTTCAATCTGAGAATTTCTCTTCTTCAGTTCACGGACAACTTCCTCAATGGAAGTAGTATATACGCCACCATTAGCCTTGACCATAACGCCAACCTTGTCTAGACTCTTCTGCTGTCCCTCATCAAATTTCTCAGTAGAGAATTCGTCAGTCCAACAGAAAATGGTCTTATCGGGTCTCTTATTACTGTCATCGACTACTTCTGCAATCGAATAAACTCCGGTCATTTCAGGAGTAATACAGTACAGCACTACATCACAATTACGACGTTCTACGAGTTCATTCTGATATGCTTCCTCAGTCCAATCAGGAACTACAGGGTTGAAATAATCGATCTCATCAAGAAGGGGAATGAGCATGTCTCGCCATTTGCTCTCGTTACATGTTCCACCCAAAAAAACTTTCATATGAAATCTTCCTTTCTTAGGTTTTGATATTGTTGATTTTGCCTTAGGAAACAATAGGGTAAAAGCTTATAAAGAAAGGAGATCTTAACATCATGAATTCCTTTGTAGATGATCTGGGGTTTATGTTCATTTCTGAACAGACGTCCCCGGATACTAATATTGTATCGAACCTGACTGAGAGAAAGACTCCGAACGGTCTTTTCTATTATGAGTTTGACTCAATTCTTCAGTCGTTTGATGTAATCAATCGAAATCGCAGAATGTACAACGCTGACAACGTATGGAGTTGTATTGCTGAGTCTCCGAAGATTCAAGATCATCTTCGTGGAGATAGATGGTTCGGCGAGGCTGACCATCCGATGCAGGTATATCAGGATAAGCCGCTTAGTGCAGAACGCCTTCAGAACGTACCGCCTACTCTGTCTTCTCATAAGATTCGTAATCCTCGTATCGAGGGAAATCTTCTTATGGGTCACATCGTTACCGATGCTGGTACCGAGAATGGTCGCAACTTTGCAATCAAGATTGCTCAGGGAATGCTTCCGTCCTTCAGTGCCCGTTCTATCGCTAAGATGGGTAGTATCAACGGTAAGCCGTATGTCCTGATGAGAAAGCTCATTACCTATGACTGGGTAATCTATCCTTCTCATGCCGATGCATCTATGGTCGGTAAGGCTAGACTTCATCCGGTATTTGAATCTGCAAATGATGCAGATGATAAGCCGAAGGTTCGTCAGGTTGTATCCATTCCGCTTCTGGAAGTCCTGAACCGTGTAGCTAAGGAATCCACCAATGTACAGATGGTAAATGAATCCTTCGGTCTGGATGATGAATTCATTCCGGTAGGTTTCACTAAAGACAATGCTAAGATTGTCATGGAGAGTGGATCCAAGGTTCTGTATTGCAACATCGAGCCTGGTCTTCGCAGCAAGGTTCAGTCTTACATTAGTGACATTCTGTAAGGAGGGTTCAATATGAACTTATCCAAACTTCTCACATATGTAAAGATCAAGCTTGGACTTACTGCAATTGCACTTCCGTTCGATAATGTAGATGAAACTCTTGAAGAGATTATCACATCAGTAACACTTCCTACATTCAGCACTTATTGTCCTTGGTATGAGATTATTCGTCTGAACCTTAAGGACGATTGTCAGCTGATATCTAAGGAGAACAATCGGGCAGTTTATCTGCTTCCTGATGTATTCAATGATCGTCCGATTATGTTCATTAGAAACATCGATTATCCTGATGACGGAATTAGTGCACTTGGTCCTTGGAACGGAATACCTATGTCAGGCATGCTGACTAACAACGTCATGATTGCTTCTGCAAATATGAATGTTGCCAATCAGTTGGTTCCCCGACTGAACTTCCGATTCCTTCCGCCGAGAACTGTAGAACTCTACAATATCATTCACAGCTATGATTTGAGATTCGAGTTGGCATTTATGCATCCGGATAATCTGTCAACCATTACTCCGACAATGGAGGAGTCGTTCAAGACTCTCGTTCTGTTGGATATTAAGGAAGCTCTTTATAATGTAATGAAGCATTATGATAATCTCAGCTCCGCCTTTGGATCTATCCAGCTTCATCTGGATGATTGGTCGCAAGCAGCATCTGAGAGACAACAGCTTCTCGAACAGTGGGACAGCTCCTATCACATGGATGTTCAGCCTTACAAGTTCAGCAGTTAAACAAAAAAAGAAGAAGAATACGAATCGTATTCTTCTTCTTTATGTCAGAGATGCTCCTGCATCTCTTTCTCATAGTCACTCTTATGTTTGTCGTCAGATTGCATTTGTGCTTTTGCCTGACGAATTGCTTCTTCTTTAGTCATGATTTAAACCTCCGACTTAAAAAGTATATAAAGAGTAGGCCTGGGTTCTGAGTCCGATTGGGTATAGGGGAGACGAGGATGAACTCGTCTGCTATGGGTTTTAATCACTGGACGACCCATAGCTTAGGACTTGGTGT
This sequence comes from Clostridium sp. CAG:452, assembly GCA_963626675.1. GTDB lineage: Bacteria > Spirochaetota > Spirochaetia > Sphaerochaetales > Sphaerochaetaceae > Ornithospirochaeta. Next base: position 158,059 of record CAVFXW010000066.1, read on the forward strand.
TACCTACTCTTTATACTTACTTATATTATATCAGCGAAAATGAAAATATATAAATTGGATAGACGCTTTTCCACGTCTATCCAATTGCAGGTCATCTGAAAGATAATAGATCGATTTATCCCATTGGGAACGGAGGTGTTTCTTAACAAACAAACGAGCCAACTCGCACTGGAGTCGAGTGCGGTTCTCTAACGATGAAAATCGAACAGCGCTATGCACATGTTATCTAAACACGATTTTATGCCAAACGAAAGAATTGCAAAAATGAAAGATCTATTTTTTCATCACAGTCCTTCAGATGTTCAGGCCACCTAGCCTTAATTTCTAGTTCTGATCTCGATAAAAAAATATAATTGACATTACAAAAAAGAAAGGGAGCCAACCTGCATCAGCTCCCTTCCACTCTTACGAGTGTTTACGTGACAATGTCATCAGCATAGGCATCAGACCATTGATCTTACACGTAACACCCACGTGTCCTGCATTGGTATTGTAGAACACGTTCCCGTTTGCGTCACGGGAGCACTGTGCGAGACTGTCGGGTCTGCGCGCAGGCATTTTGATGTGTGTTTCCACATTTATCACCTCCTTTCGTGAGGTATTGTGAATAGAAAGAAGTGCAGGCTTCTTTCTATTCATATTTATAAATATATCAATATCAGAATCATTTGATACGAAAAAAGAGAACTACTCAAATGAGTAGTTCTCTTTTATTTTATCTAACGATAAAGAGCTTAACGACAGCATCACCCTTCGGAACAGGGAACAGCTTAGTCGGCTTATTCTGACGACCAGTTACCTGAACATCAGAAACTTTGATACGCTGTTCTCCACCATTCTTCAGACGAGCAACAAACTCATCCTTCTTAGTGCAAGATGCGATACTTACAAGGGTCTCACGAGCTTCCAATGGAATCAGCGGAAGAGGTTCTTCTCTGCGCTTCTTCATTCTCGGGAAGTATGCTAGGTCAGTAACCTTACCACGACCTCTCGAAGTCATGTAGAACATGTACTTCGTAGACGGTACAATCAGGTCAACACTTACGACATTCTCACCAATCGGAAGTGTACCGAACTGACTACCACGAGCACTCTTCTTATTCAGAGGAATGTCGTGAATATCAATTCTCCAGCCACGACCTTCATTGGTACTGAGAATTACATCCAACGAAGAGTCTTCTGCAACATAACCAGCGCCAACCAGTTCATCACCAGGCTGAAGACCGATTACCTTACTTACGGTTCTAAAGTCCTTGAACTCAGTTACATCAACTCTCTTGACGAATCCAAACTTCGTTACAAGGAGCAACTGAAGTGAGAGGTACATTCCATCACCAGGATAAGCAAGTACATTTACAATGTCACCAGGAACTTTAACGAATCTCTGGATAGGAACCGCTTCCTTACCATTCTTAGAGTACGGAATTTCATGAACCGGAATCTTACCGACATTACCTTCATTGTCAAAGACCAGAACGCTTTCAACGTCATTGGTCTGCACAGGATAAATCGGTACAGTTGAAGGAATATTAGCCAGCGCATCCTTCGGATTGATCTTCTGAATCAAACCAGTTCTCAGAGCAACTACAACTCGGTCTACATCGGGAATAGAGGATTCCTTCTTATCCTTAATGATATGAGACTGACGCGGAGTACCAAAGAGTTCAATGCCTTCTTTCAGCTGTTCACGAATGATAGTATCGGGGCCCTTAGGATCAAGAATGATCTTCATCAGTTCCTTGATTCGAACCATCAGACGTTCGCAGTTCTGAATGCACTTCTCACGTTCATCCTTCAGGAATCGAGTCAGAGACATCGACGAAATAGTTCTTGCCTGAAGAGTAGTCAGCGGCTGCATAACCTTCTTGTTCTTGAAGTCATCCCAATGCGGAATTTTCTTAAACGTATCCAGCAGTTTCTGCTCAATCTCAAATCGATTTGCAGACTTCTGATACATCTTCAGAATCTTCTCAGCGTTAGACACACCATTGGAATCTTTTACATTAGGATCGGAGACATACTTGATGATCTCCTCAATGATCAGTTCCTCCTTACGAGAAACACATTCACTATTCAGAGACGAAGCGATATGGTTTCTACGATAACGAATCCAATCAAGCAGGAACTCTCGAATGGACATATGCTTGAAGCTATAACTGTGAGAATACTTTACGACATTCAGGTCGATAGGATAAGTCTTCTCAAGTCCATGTCCACCCTTATAGAGCTTCTTCAGGAACTTCTTAGCATTCGTTTCTCGAGTTAGCTTCATCGAGAATTCAACACCATTTTCATCATTGGTGTTATCCCAATAACGCTCAATCTCAGGATACTTCTTATCAACAATCGCACTTACGATAGACATCTTAATTGCATCCATCGTCGTCATATACGGGATATTCCGTACAGTCAGGATGTTATCACGATCATTGATCTCAACTACTGCACGAGAACGTACAGTGCCAACGCCAGTTTCCGTGATTTCTTTAAAGTCACCACGATCGATTACAGATGCACCAGTCGGGAAATCCGGAACCAGTACGAACTTAGCGTTTGGGTCTTCCAGCAAAGCCATCGTAGCTTCAAGTACCTCAGTAAGATTGTACGGAGGAATGTTAGAAGCTTCGCCATAACCAATACCCAGAATACCATTCAGAAGAAGGTACGGGTATCGAGCCGGAAGATACACCGGCTCAGTCTCATCGCCACTATAAGTGGGCTTCATTACAACGTGTTCACGTTCAAAGTTCTCGAAGAAACACTTGTACGCAAACTTGCTGATTGCACCATTGATATATCGATCAGCACCTGCAGGGTCACCAGAGATGTTGCCGTAGTTACCAGAGCCCTGAATCAACGGTACGTTATTCTCCCACGGACGTGCCAGACCTACGATAGTCTCATAGATACTGGTATTGCCATGAGGATGGAATCTCAGTGCTGCACCTGACCACGTTGCAATCTTCACAGGAGCAAACTTCTTTTTCTTGAAGTAGTCCATGTAGAAGGTATACAGAGTTCTACGAGCAACCGGCTTCAGTCCATCAATAGACAGAGGTGCAATACGATACAAGTTCTTATTTGCACCAGAGATTCTCGAATAGTCTTTACAAGCATCCGCGATATTCAAAGTAATGATGTTCTTCTCATTCATGAAGTCATCAATCGAGAGCTTGTTCTTCTTGTTCTTTGCCATTTTTATCACCTCACTTTAGTTATCCAGATCGTCACGACTCAGAGTATAAGACTCCATCATCTTCTTACGACGGCTCTCATTCTTAGTGCCCTTACCGTGGAGGATTTCAAAGATGTCATAATCTCGATCGTAATCTTCTGTGGTGAGACGAACCAACGTACGAGTATTCGGATCCATGCAAGTACGAATCTCGGATACTTCGGATTCACCAAGTCCCTTAAAGCGATGGTCAATCTTCGGAAGATATTTACTCATCATACTGAGGGTCTGAGAGATTGTAAGCTGCTTCGGCTTATCATCATTCTCAATAGTCCAGAGAACCAGACCATACTTAGTGAATACAGGGAAGAGTTCTTCAAACATCGCAATCGAGTCTTCAGAGATAACAAACGACTGATTTCGATAATCAACGTCGCCACTTAGAATTCCTTCAGGATGAATGAAGATATTCGGGAAGATCTTCTGGAGAGCATCATTCATCTTAACCAGATTCTCTGGCTTCAGTGCACGCTTGATACCACCAGCGATATCAGAATCGTCCTTCATGAAGTTTAAACGAATATATGCAACCAGATGTTCCAGCAGAGTCATGTTTGCTCTGTAGAAGAATGCACCATTACCGAGGACTTCCATGTAGTCCATAGTATCAGTAATGAACTCCATCAATTCCTTCTTGTTAAGATGTTCAAGCTTCGGCTTCTTTGCAGTTCCACCAAGAATGAGAGATACATCAATGTGAGAGTATACTCGTTCATAGTAGATCTTCGTGAGCTCTGCTTTATTCTTAACCAGAGGGGTCTTCTTATCGTTGATTCTGTACAGCGGAGGTACGGAACGATAGACCATACCAGCCTGAACCAACGGATAGAATGCTCGCATAAAGAAACCACACTGAAGAGATGTGATAGAGAATCCATCAATATCAGCATCTGCTGCCAGGATGATCTTCTTGTAACGGCACTTCTTCAGATCGAAATCTTTACCAGTACCACAACCAAGAAGCTTTGCCAGGGTAGCCCACTCATTATTCTTCCAAATGGTCTTCTCATCATTCTTGATTGCATTCAGACCATTTCCTCGAACACAGAATACTGCCTGAGTATCAGGATCACGAGCATTACGAACAGGTCCCTTTGCAGAGTCACCCTCGACAATGAACAGCTCTTTATACTGACGGTCGGAGTTATTCGCTGGAACAAACTTGTCCATCAGATACTCTTCATTACGATTAGTCTTACCCTTAACGACACTTGCCTTTACATCCTGAGCTTCAACACGAACTCGTGCATTCTCCTTAACTACAGTCGTGAACTGCTTCAGGAGATCAGGATTCTTTTCAAATTCTTTACGAATCATAGACAAGGTCATTTCCTTGATAGGAGCAACGAGCTCCTCATTTGCAATCTTATGCTTAGCCTGAGATGCAAAGTACATCTGCATGTCAGTCTCAAGGTTTACACAGATTGCGATATCCGGCATAACGTCAGACCAACGGATGTCGATCTTCTTCTTTTCGCGTTCAGTCAGAACCTTCTTTGTTTCATTTGCAAGGTACTGCTTAATCGCGTCAGTCACACCATCCAGATGAGAACCGCCATCAACGGTCTCGATAAAGTTACAGAACGAGCTTGCATAGTAATCGACATCCATCTGAGAATATCCGAATGCTACGGACAGCTTCAGAGTTCTGTCAAGAAGAGTCTTACCATCAGACTGAAGCTCCTTCATCTTTCGAGAACCATGAACAGTGACGATCTTGGTTCTCTGACCATCCTTGAACTTAGGATTGTCAAGCATGATCAGATCTTCAAGACTACCCTTCTTGAACTTCTGCTTCTCAATAACTTTATTATTTCGATAAACCTTCATCTCGATAGTCATATTCTTATCAGACTGAAGGTTCGTAATCTTACCAAGCCACTTAAGGACATCCTTCCAAGGAAGCTTAGCACTCTGTCCGAGATAGTTCTTATTCGAACAGAACGTAGTGGTGGTGCCATGAGCACCATTCTTTACCTTCGTAACCTTATGACGAACTTCCTTACCATCAGCGAACTCAAGATAGATTTCCTGATTGCCGTTCATCGTACGAATGGAAAACGGAGACGATAGCGCATTTACTGCTGTCAAACCGACACCATTCTCGCCTGCAGAGTTACCACTCTGAACACGAGTCATCTTAGTACCAGCCTGAATCTTCGTACATGCTTTTCTCAGAGTCTCTTCGTTCTGAAATCCTCGGCCATCGTCTTCAACTGAAAGAGTGTCAGTATCAATGTCATATTCAATCCAAATATGACTTCCGACACTTCTGGGACTTGTCAACTCATCAATAGAGTTATTGATTACCTCATGAGAGAGGTGCTCGGCGGCTTTAGCGCCATGATAACCGATATACATACCGGGTTTAGTCTGAATCTTTTCAATGTCATTCTGAATGTCCTGAAAATCATCAAACTGAATCTGAATAGGTTTTTCATCTACCTTCGCCATTTTGACAAGGTCATCCCCTTTCTATTTTTATTCTAATATATAGTTGATGCGATTATAGCATAATATGCGTACAACTGTACGCATATTATTTATTGGCTGTTGTCATTAAAAGATTTACGTTTCTTGTAGTCCTCATAATCCTCAACCATCATCTCCATGACATTATTGTGAATATGGTCAACTACGATTTGGGCTTTTCCTGTGGTATCGAGAATAGAGATAATTTTCAACGGAATCGTCTTTTCGAGGATTTCAAGCTGAGTACGACGCTCTCCGACACAATTTCTAGCGATATCCACACAGTCACGAATCTCATTGAGGTTCGTAGAAAGAGCGATCAAAGCGTTTATAACAACTTCACAAATTCTGATATTGAACATAATGAAGTTGTAAATATCTTCACTGCTCAAAGTTTCTTCACCAGAAAGGATGATTTTCATGTCTTCGAGAGCGGCTGTTGCATTTATGCAATATACCGATTTGTAAACCATTGCCATCTGGCTCGGATACTTATTCCAGATGATGTCTGCACTATCTTTTCCGATAACCAGTCGATCAAGTTCATAACCTGTGCTCGGGGTAATAGAATTGGAATTAAGATTCTTGAAAACCGACTCAACGAGAGAATTCATTCTGGTCGGATTCTGCAGGAGGAATTTCTCATATTTTAACTTCTCACCAACCATTGTATCTTCTTTGAGGAATCTGAAGAACTCAATGCGAACAACATTTGCAATACTGTCCTTCATATCCTGAGTCATTCCATCTATGTACTTATATCCCATTTTATTAACACAATCCTTTCATTCAAAAAATATGGAGAGATTTCGAATTGAAATCTCTCCATATGTTAATGCTTACTGTGCGTACCAGCCGCCAACATTGTTCTGGCTGTAACCACCGTTACCGCCCTTGTTGCGATGCGCGTTCTTCTTCTGGTCGTTCTTAGCCACCAGCTTGATGACCTTCTTAGCCACAACCGGATAACGTGCAATCTGACCGCCGAGTGCGGAAGTGTAGCACGCAACATCCTCGATGTTCATATGAACGCCCAGGAACTTGAAACGGTTGTTCAGCTCAGCCATGCGCTCAGTTGCGTCCTTAACCTCATCCTTATCCGGAAGATCCACCTTCCACTCAGCGCCGCAACGCTTGCAGTAGAACACGTTCTCGCCATCCTTGTTGGTGCCCATAACGATATTCTGATGCGGCTTACCGGTCTTCTTGTTGATACCCCAGTGCAGGCACTTGCCCTGCTCAACCAGGGTGCGCTCCTTGTCGCCCTTAACCTTGATCTTGATCTTGCCGTTCTTCTTCTTCTTGACGTACTTCTCCGTCGAGAGAACAACCTCCTTGATCTTCGGGGCGAGCTTATTCTTGCTCTTGTTGTTGCGCTTGTTCTTAGACATTTTATAGTCCTCCTTAAATATATTTTATTGCTGTGTAAGCACTGATATAGTATATCATCAAAACTCAAGTTAATTTTCCTTGAGTACCCTTGTTCGGCCATTCTTCTTCATCACAAAGATGTATCTGAACTTAGCCAGAATAGGATCACGTTTGTCATACCGTACACCATAAAGTGTTACGGAGTTACAACGAAGCTCGACTTCTTTATCAAGCAGTCTTTCATAAGGGATCAGCTCATACTGAATTCCATTATGCATGATATCAGACTTCTTAAGAAGACCAATCAGCTTTCGTCTGTTTCTTGCAGACTTATGATAAATGATATACTTCGTTGGAGCATGATCGATTACTCGATTATATCTCCAAGGTTTAATCTCTCTCGAGATACGTCGCACATCAGTATTGATATTCAGTTTCATGTCGTTCTTGGAAACAGTACGAGCATTGAAACGAGGAATAATATCAGACACTGATTCATAGAGTTCTCCACGAACGTATACTCCAGCTTCGGAGTTCTTCTTCTTGGAAATTTCCAGAAGAAGCCATTCAGGAGAACCTTCAAGAATGTCCCTCTTTCTAATCAGCAGATGGACTTCCCAGTTAAGATTCTTAGGAACTTCAGCAACAAAACCGTTCATAGCTTTGCTGTTGACAACTCTTCGAATCTTCATTCCACTAGACACATCATAACGATACATATCATAGTTGTGTGGATGCAATATCGTTACGATATCACATGCGTTGACCTTACTTCCTTTTCGAGCACGTTCAACTTTTTCAATACCTAGGTTCATGAAGCGATCATCAACCTTCAGATAGTAATTTCCTTCGACTTCAAATTTCTTGCATCGAAGGATATCATCAGAAATATTAGTCGCCTTGATAACCTGAGTATCCGACATAGTGAATGCCCGTTTGTCCGGAATTCGAATTTTAGATTCGACTCTCGGTACTTGAATGAAAGTCATTGGCTTAAGGCCTTCTTTTGTGAAGAAGGCCCAATCCAACGGGTCTCCGTCTTGGGACTGTATACCGATGGTATATATAACCATTGCGAGACCCTCCTTACAGTGTTACAGAATCTTCTTCAGGTTCGGTCCCTGATAGTTATCATTGACCGCAACCTTGTTGTTGTATTCTTCCATCATGTCAGAGATGCACTCATAGAGAGTCGGATAAGCTGCCTGCTGCACAGTAGAGCGCAGATACATACGGCGGTTCGAATCCTTGTTCTGCTTAGCATCTTCATGACGGCGGTTTACATAAGTTCTCAGGATCTTCATGATCTCCTTAGGCTCCATCTTGTTCAGAGTCTTGAGAACCCACTCACTGATGCGATTATAAACCGCAAACTGCTGGTTGCTGAAGTTCTGAGTAACGACCTTCTTCTCCAGCAAGAGATAGAGTACGAGGTTCGGATAGTAATCCTTGCCAACGATGCGCTTAAAGATAGCATCAACCGGAATCTTCACACCCTCATCCGCGGCAGCACGATAAATCACACCCATCATGCGATTAATGTAGAATGCCGGAGAGAAGGTTGCACATTCCGGAATCGGATATACGGAAAGGATGCTGTAAGCGACACGCTCATCACAGTCGTCCTTCTTGATAAGCTTCTTTGCACGCGGCTTGTTCAACTCATCGCGGATAACCTCCAGATCATCAGTCTTCAGCAGAGGTTCACCCTCTTCCTGAAGCTTCTTGTTCTGAGCGTTGATCTCACGAATCAGGTTATGCAGAACAACCGGCATGAAACGAATGCTCTCGAAGAACTCCTCAGAGCCTTCATCATCCCTCTTGCGAGCCTGCTTAATACGCTTAGCAAGCTCTTCTACAAACTCCGGATCCGAGATCTTCTCGTAGATTCCCTCAAGAGTCTGGCGATTTGCAGAGTGATGACCCCAGCGAAGTGCAAAATACAGAGCATCCTCCAGGGTGTGGTAGTTGAACACGTCGTCGTAGTAAGCAGCCTTGGCTTCCTTCTTACTGAAGTCAAGATCCTTCATTGCACGCTTGCAATACTTCTTACGACTCAGTTCAGCGAAGCGTTTCGCATGATCGAAGATTTCCTGTTCCTTTTCATTCAGCTTGGGACCATTGTTGTTCTTTCGATCCTGCTGTCCGTTTTGATTGTGCTTGGACATTTTTATACCTCCTAAATATGTCAGTCACTATTGACCGGATTCGGTCGTATAGTATATCAATGAAACTCCACTTACTGAAATTTATCGAAAATACTTGCTACATCAATGGAAGATTCGGTATTTCGACGCTTCTTTCCAGGAATCAGATTATCAATATCCAATCCTTCAAGAGTATCGTCAGAACGCGCAGATTCAGCAGCACGCTGAGCTTCTACAATCTCCTCGATGCGTTCACTTGTCTTTACAACACGGTCTTCAATCTTAGAAAGACCGGTTGCAATGACAAAGATGTTGTTATCCAGAGAGCGGTCAGAGTTCACAACGATGTGACGGAAATCGTGAATCGGCTCTCCGAGAAATGCTCGTACAGTCGGAATATGGGTATCGAAATTCTCATTGAGTCTCTCATTGAGATTCGTAATCAGACCCATATTCGGGCGACGCTTATCGCGCTGAAGTTCAGCATGAGCATTATGCTTGAAATCCTCAACTACAGCTTCTTCCATAGTGGTATCGTCGAAATCTTTTTCCTTGCATCCATAGATAGATGCGATAGCGATACGACCAGGGGTGGTCAGCAGTCGAGTCATATCATTCTGATCGATTGAATCGTACTTCGTGGGATAGTTATAATCACCACGCATAACCATCATATCATCAACGATGGCTTTGTTTACAACTTCCATCATACGATAAGAAGGCATCTTCTCGAACTTCTCGTTATCATAGATCATGTAAGTACAATTCGTGATAGAATCATACAGCTCCTTCAGATACTCAATCGTATTCGTCTGAGCAGAAAGAGCCTCATTCAGAGTAGGCAGAATACCTACAAGAATGAAATTCGTGTCAGTGAACATCTGGTTCAGCGTTTCGTACAGAATAGGCGCTGTGCCAGAGCCCGTACCACCACCAGTGGATGATACGATAAAAACAAAATCCTGATCCAGAATGAAAGACTTAAGCTCATCATTCTTCAGGATCTTCATGATGTCACCCTTCAGAAAGCCTTTTGCTTCTGAACGGTCTTTACCTGCACCACGAGAATCACCAATCAGGAATTTCTTAACTCCATCAGGTACCATTGCAAGATCATTCTCGCTGGTGTTAATTGCAACACACGGAATTCCGTGTGAGAGTGCCAGGGTTGCTACCTGGTTACCGGCGTTACCAATGCCAAGGACTCCTATTGAAAGCATTGTTAACACTCCTTTCTATTTAAGATTAAGGCTACGTTCAGAAAAAAATAAAAAGAAATCATAGCCATAACAAAAAAAGAAAGGGAGCCAACCTGCATCAGCTCCCTTTCATGGATTAGTTATTGCGTGACAGCGTCATCAGCATCGGCATTAAACCGCTGATCTTGCTGGTCACATGAACCAACCCACCGTTGTTCTTGTAAGCAACGGTTCCGTCCGCGAGCCGGATACATTCGGAAAGGCGATCCGGTCGCTTCTGTGGAACTTTGATGTGTGTTTCCACATCTATCACCTCCTTTCGTGAGGTATGTGAATAGAAAGAAGTGCAGGCTTCTTTCTATTCATATTTATAAATATATCACCATAAGTGGTGTTTGATACGAAAAAATACCCATACCATAAATTATGGTATGGGTATTTATTTTTACGAGCCGTATACTCGATAGATGATTTCCAGATCCTTATTCAGAACCAGATACTCAGTCGGGATATTCAGCTTAGAGAACACCATGAGCTGTTCATAGTCATCATCGGTGTTGTTGTAAAGACCAGCGATCAGAGCGATGCTGTTTACACGGCTACGCTCGATAGAACCGTTAGCGATGAACCATTCCTTCATGTCCTTCTTAGTAACGGTCATGTTGATCTCGGTGAAGGACTCAATAGAATCCTCGCGCTCAGAGGTAAATACGGTATCATCTACTTCACTACCGTCTTCGCCCTCCTCACCATCACGCCACAGATGACGGATTACCGGAGTCTGATCAAACTTCTTGAAGAAGTATGCGGTCTTACCGTCGATAGTCTTCTTACCGTAATACTTACCAACATCGGTTCCCTGAAGCGGTTCGTCAGTATAACGGAACGGAACCATGTCGACAATTGCACGCTCGTTGTAGTTTACATCCAGGACGGATGCGTTGGTCTCGCCAGCGCCGCCAGTACCACAACCAAACAGGCAGATAGAATGATACGGCGGATACGGGAGTCCGTCCGGCGGGAGGGTCTTCTGAACAGAACCAAGGTTCTCCTGAGCATTCAGGAAACCAACGTCCAGTTCACCCTTGATATTGAAAAGCTTCTCCATTGCGTACTGAACACCGCCGATGAGAACCATGTTCTCATCAGTGTGAAATACTTCTTCCAGTTCAGAGCAGCCACTGCGATTCAGGTGACGTCCAGTGCCAATCTGGATCTGAGTACGTGCCCAGAAACCCGGCTTATGCGGACGAGCAGAACCGCAACCAGCAATTTTATCATGGAGAGTACCGAACTTATCGGTCATGCGAATAGTACTCATGTACGTTTCACTCCTTTGTTATCATTAAGTCAATGTTTTCAGTCGACCCATTTGAGAGAAATTGAGTCTCTCATGAAGGATCGATCATTCTTTTTATCAGAAATTTCAATCTTACTGGATGCCGAAGCAACGTCTTCAAGATCAATATTTCCATTAGTTCCAATCATTTTGTTAGATTGGGAGATGCTGTCATTCATCTTAAGATTGGAAGGTAATGTATATACGGAAGTCCACTTACAAGAATCCATGAACTTAATAAGCCCGCCATCAACGGAAACTCTGCTCATAAGCTCACCGATTACATCGTAGAATCCAAACGTATTCTCTTCCGGCTTGATATTTGCAATCAGCTTAAGATTATCATACAGCATACTATTTGTATCTTCTATTGCTTGGATAAGCTTCTTCATCTTAATCCTTTCTCGCAACGGAAGATTTGAACCACGTGTGATTACTGCGGTAAGTTTTGAGATAACATCAGAATGATCGAGATTCCAATTGTCAATCATTCCAATCAGTTTATACATATACCACAGATCATCAATAAATCGAAGCATGTTTAATGCTTTGACATCAAGAATGTATACGATGCTCAGACCAAGAAGTTCTACAGTATGAGACTTGAAGAATCTTACCAGTTGAATCAGAGCATCTACTACGGTAGAGTTACTACTTGTAAGGGAATACAAACTTTCAACTCTAGGTATGATTTGAATAATTCTTGAAATGATATGCTCTGCATATTGAGGAACCTCTTCAACAGGAAGTTCATTAATGAACTTATAGAGGTCAGGACTGATATACTCAAGATACTCCAAATATGTCTTAGCATAAATAGGATCATCTTCAGTTCCTGGAATTATGAAGAGTTCTTTGTTCTCTTTCTCAATATAGAGAGCTCGATACAGATCATAGTATGCATGGTATATATCCTTATCATCTGCATCAGCCATTGCATTTGTGAGAAACTCAGCAAGGTCTGCAATGTTATTGTACAAATCGTTTACACTCTTTGCAGTATATGCGCTCATGTTCTTAAGATACTTAAGAATTGAATTACTGTCAAGATACGGATTTGCAGCGATGTCTTCTCGAATCTTATCAAAATCCTGCTGGAAGTTGAATCCAAGTACATGAAGGATCTTTGAAGGATCTACGAGAATATCACCTGCAAGACCGTGCATCTTAGCAGTCATAGTACAGAGTGCAATTACACAAGTGAAAAGATTTGTGGTTTGAGTTCCGAGAATTCTCGGAAGAAGTACAGGAATCTGAGAAACGCCTTCTTTTTTATCAATAAGGAGTCTCAGCAGATACGTTGTGTCAAACATAATGTCTGTCATACGATACGCAATCGCCATAGACAGATACTTTGTTTCCTTGTAGTTGTAGTGGTCTTCATAGAGCTCCTTGAAGAGTTCTTCATCTTCCCACCACAACGGGTCATTGTCAACTACATCATGATAGTTAACCTGATTCGAATGCTCTTTCAATGCATTCAGATAATCGAGATTATCAAGTTCAACCTTCTGGAAATAGACATCATACATAGATTCAAAATCAGGTACAATATGTTTATTTCCAAAGTCATCAGTGACTTCTTTGGTCTTGTTGATAGGCTCTTTCGTATTGGGGTCGTACTTCTGATTCTTGATAAGATAATGCTTGTAGAAATACAAGTGATCAATTCCCAGAAGAGTTCCGATATCAAAGAGAACATGGTTAGTGCCCTTATACTGGATGAGGTGATTCAGATTCTGAGCAATGTTCTTCTTGATTGCAAATGTGAGGTTTGAGATGTATGGAACAGCATATGCTTCAAAGAGCCACTTAATCAATTCCGTATCGAAGAAATCTCTTGTGACAACGGTATTGATCTGACGCATGAAGATCTGTTGCATAGCCATGACCATGATAGACAAACCAATAAAGTTATCATAACCAACGATTACTTGGCTATGATAGTAGCTATAAATAGTTTCGACAAAATACTGTCGGCACTGTTCATAGATAAGCTTGAATTCACTTATCATTACATCGGAGTTTACATTTCCAGACATTCTGAGAAGTGAGAAATTCTGTGCTCGACGTGCTACTGAAATTGGGACTGCTCTCGATCCCATATAATTGAGATATTCATACTTACTTCCAGTATGATCTTTCTTAAGAGAATCGATGAATCCGACTTCTTCAAGAATAGCAATCTTTTCATCACTGAGCTTGTGAATCGGAGTGGTGCTAGAGACGCCATACTTCTTAGCAGTCTCTTCAGGTACATAAATGAAATCTTCCTCAGTAGAATCCAGAGGGGGAAGACCCGCGAGCTTCCTGTAGTATTCGTTCTTCTCAACATACGACCCAGGAATCCAGGTCTCAAGACCATCGACTGTCTTGTAAGTACCGACGAGTTTTCCACGCTTAAGCTTAAGCAGAGGATCACGATATTTATATGGAATCGTTCGTCGATTGTCGATATAGCGATTGATCTCATCTATATTATGAATTCCGATTTCATTGAAATCTTCTTCGGTGAAAGTATAACTCAAATACGTGTCAGCCGAGTAGTATGCAGCAACATACTTGTCGCCAGCCTTCTTACTCTCAAGGGTCTCGTACTTTTCAGCTTCATTCGTATACTTAATAACTAAGTCTTTCAGAATAGCTGTAAAATCTTGATACAAGCCACTGAGAGGATTCGTATCTCGAATTTTGTCCAAACGTAAGTCAACTCCTTTCTTAAGGATTAGGAAAATGTTTCCGAGATAGAAAGTCATCGTCAGGGAACAATACAGTAAGACGCTGCTAGAAAGGGGTGGCATTAAATGCCCATCAATTTACCCGCAATCGATTACGATACTGAAAACCTTAAGTTGGATTCTCCGAACGCCGGTTATATGCTTCCTATGTATAAAACTGAGGAGTACTTTTCCAACTTGGATTCGTATGTGTCATTTATCAAAGCTTGCGAATCTGTAGTCCGCAAGAATGATAGATATTCTAAATACATTGCATACCTTAAGACCGAAGTAGGTCTGAACCACTGTCAGGTTTTTAATGGTATTGATGGTAATAAGTATGACAAGGTAGATATTGAGATGCACCATGGTCCGATCTTTACTCTGTACGACTATTGTGCAATCGTCACTGAATGGATGCTGAATCATCGCAAGCAGATCTCTACCTATCGTGTTGCAGACATTGTACTTACCGAACATCAAAAAAATCATGTTCAGGTGGTAATGCTCTCGACCACTGTGCATGAAGAGGTCCATGCACGAGGAATCTTCCTGAATTATAAACACGCCTGGGGAGATCTCAATTCTTTCATCAAGACATACCGAGATGGTCTGTCTGTTGAACATGTTGAAAAGCTTAATCGTTATATTGATCGGTCGTTGGCATATGATTCGTCCGATTTCGGAATTATGACATTAAATCAAACTCTTACTAGATTTTAAGAACACGTATATAAAAGCTAGATCCATGTACATATACCCGTGATTAAACATCTAGCATTTCCTTTCGGTTCGAGTAGTTGATCCGACCGTCTTTCCCAATCAAGAATTTGCTTTCCGACATTTAGCATCTTTTACCGATTGAACATGAACTAAGAGACTCATTCATTTTTTGAATGAGTCTCTTGTTTATTTTATTTTATCATTCCTATAACAGATTGGTAATCAAAAATCTCCGTTGATGGTAATCTATGGTTATAGGATTTTGCATTTAAAATCTAGGACGAACGCTTCACTAAGATTTGTGAAGATACTAATTGGTTTCAGAGAAATGCTACAAACTAGAGCTAGTCCCTCTGAGTAATTCCGATGTTAATTAGTGTCCAACTATAATTCTGAGGAGGATTATCAATGGAAATCAAAGACTATGTAATGATCGCAATTCTGATCATTTTAATGTTGCTTAGCAGCATCGTAGTAATCTTTGTGTATCGGTCAACGCTAAGTAAAGCGTACATTGAAAGAGTACTCATTGAGACCATACACAATTCTCTTACAACTCTGAGTAATTCTGTCACATCGTACTTGAGAATTGGTTACTCTAGCAATCTAGTTTCATCAATTCAAACCATCGTGAGCTTCGAAATAGAGCGCAGGACAAAACTTGAGCTCTTGCTCGGAAGACCTTTATCTGCCATGAATTTCACTGAACTTCTTGAACAGATATCACGAGATGTATTTGAATCAATAAACTGGAATGCCGTTGATGACGAACTGAGCGTGTACTCGAGAGAGTACATTAACAAACTAATCACCAATGAAGTGACGATTCAATTGTACATGCTGACCAGGGAGACTCAGCATAGAGACGAAACTTAAGTTTACAAAAATATCCATCTAGGAAATTCCTAGATGGATATTTTTATTCGTATTTCATAGCCAGTAAGACCATGGGAAGAATTAGTTTATCATAGTTATATGTGATATCTAATTCTTCTTTTTTGTTGTCCCAGTACTCTCCATAGAGATCTCCATCCAGAGTTCTATATTTACTCTGGACAGAAAACTCTCTATAGTAATCTGTAGCTAATTGGAAGGACTTATAATCATCAGCAAGTTTTCTCATGAAGAATAGAACTTCTTTCTTATCAGAGCTCTCCATCAATGAGATATAGTGCCGAATTGTATCTATCCAATACTTTTCATGAAGTCGTTCTGCTTCATCACCTAATCCTTTGATATCCATTTGATATGGACTATAGAAGAATTGCAATTGATCAATTGCAATGAATGAAGTATATTGATTCTTCATTCTAAACTCGATGTTTCCAAACTTTAGGTGTTCACATCTTCCTATCGTAAAGATTGCATCATTCTTGATTGAAATGATGTCGGCTTCTTCTAATCGATTAGATTCAATGAATAGTTTTCTCGCCTCTTCCATAGCAGTTTTGAACTTATTCGAGAAGTCTGATTTCTTTCTCATCTTACCGATTTCAATATCAGCCTTCTTCTTTCCCATGGATTCTAGCCTGTTTATTTGCTCTTGTGGAAGCAAATTGAATTCTTTGATTACAGATAGACCAGCTCTACGCATGTCGTATTCTACAATCAATCTTCCCATTACGAATGGAATACTTTTATTATTCCATGTAATCGCTTCGTATAGATGTTTCATCTTTTCGCCTGCAATCCTGCACAAGCAAGCTCTCTAATAGCGACCAATGCTCTATCTTTATCGAGACCCTTATTGAATTCTGTAACCTTACCGTTATAGTACGTTTTCGCAATGATCTCTAGTATCTCTCTAAAATATGTGTCCTTATCTTTATAATCACTATAGATAAGCAACTATATCATCTCCTTATTTCTTGAAGATATCGTTAATCCCCTCCTGAACTAAAATCGGACGTACGTCCAAGGTGTTGATTGATATTGTCATTCGATCCATTATACTATTTCCGAAGAAATATTCATATGGATTGGACATCTCGGAAATTCCTGCGTACTCAGTTCCGCAATAATCGCCCGGGTCATCAAAGTTAACAACGAAGGGATGTATTACTCGACCGTTGGCTTTATAGTAGCTTTTAATGTCACATGCTTCAGCTACATTGGGAATCTTGACATAAACCTTTCCGATTATATCATTATACACTTCAAGAAGATCCATGATGTAATCAATAGACAAACCGAATCGATCAGTTCGATCATATTCGACATTGATCAACGGACCGCCAACTCGCTCATGCATAGTCCAGTAGCTCAGATTCTTCTCGGTATCAATCTTATATCGAACGAATGGCGTTCCGGCAAACCAGCGGACATACTTGAACTCATTCCCAAGTTCATTCAACGAACGGTTCAAAACCAACTGAGGATCATAGGAAATGTCCTTACTGTCAGTGAATCTTTCTCGAAGGGATTCTACCCAACGATTAATCGTCTTGTTCAGAATGCTCATTCTGTTCATCTCCCAACTTGTTCTCGATAATGATAGGACGAATCTGTCCAAACTGCGGTTCCTTCTGGTTCTTCTTAAAGATTTTAGAAGAAACGAAATGCTCAATCGAAATGAACACTCGTCCGATTACGCTCGGAATTTGCCAAAAGTTTCTGTAAGGAATTGCATTTCTCTTAAAGAAACTTGTAATGCGTTTTGCCTGATGATGAGACGGAAGAACCATCTTAACATAAAGCATATCCCAGTTTAAACGCTCACCCATCCAAGAGATGAAACGATTCATTGCTGCTGGAGAATATGTAGTGATGGGCATTACGTCATCAATCGGAGTCCAGAACACATGGAGTTCAGATTCATAATACTTGATCCAACGAATCCCACACATCTCAGTCGTAACAAAGTCAATTCCAGTTTCATTCATTGCAGCCACTACGTTCTCAATGAACTCATCGCTATGGGAACGACGGTCAATCTCTCGATTGATCATGGTATTAAAGCATTTGCTGAGGTCTACATGTTCAGTCTCTTTACCAGCTTCAATCCATTCATATCTGTCAGATTTGATCATGTTGTTTACATGAAAGAGATCCTTAAAGAATTTCTTTATACGATTAAACACAGTTATCACTCCTTTATAAAAAGATGGGGTTGATACAACCCCATCAGCTACCACTAAGGAAATTATCTAACTCTTCGTTGATGTCTTCCTTCTTCATACCCTTCTCATAAACTCCGATTTCCTTAAGAATACGAATCTTGTCATCCATGTCAATCATCTTCTTGAAGTCACGACGAATCTTGAAATCAGTGTTCAGTCTGGATATGAACTCCTTCTTCTGAGTCTCATAGATAGAGATACGAGCTCGGTTCACAACTTCCTTACGCTCTTTCTCAGTGAGCTCCTTGTAGTTCTTCTTGCGATAGTCCGCATACCAAACACAATTAACTCCATACCGTTTCTTGAGAAACTCTGCGAGATAATCAAAGTATCCACCTTTGACATCATTCGGATTTGCCAAGAACACAATATCTCGAATCTTATCCTGAGAATATCCAACCTCAATCAGAGAACCCATGAGCACACCAGTGCCAAGAAGTTGACGGAAGTATGCATTCTTATATTCTCGACGGTTGGACTTCGTCCTGTTCTGAAAGTAATTCAGACATTCAACGCCATGTGGATACAATGCTTTGCCATTGAAGCAAATCTTTTGAAAGCTGTCAGACGTACGGACATTAAGGGAGACAGTAACATACTGTCTCCCTAAGAATTCCTCAGGACTGCAGTCTTTCAAATATTTACCTATGAATGTCTTAGTATCCATTAAGATAAACATTTACAGACTCCTCTCCTTTTAACCCTTGCTTACAGTATCGATTCTGAAGTTCTCATCAAAACCGATATCATCAGCATTACTTACGTCTTCGATGATTTGAGCAACCGGAGACTGTTCGATCTCATCCACAACCCCTTCATCTTCGTCATCATCGTCAGGCTCTGCGATATCCTGATTCTTGTTGAGGACATCATACAGAACATCATCTGCAGATGCACCCTCATAACCATTCAGAATGCTGGTCATGTCGTCAGTGATCGACGGGATCAGATCATTCAGGATATCATCCATCGTCGGGATATCAGAATCATGATCATCCATTTCCCAAGAGCCGATATCAAACGTGAAGATGCTATCATCACGAACTGCCATCGTGGTGTTGTGATCATCAACGATGAAATTGTGGAAGAGCTCACACTGAGCATCCGTTGCAAGATAATTACCGATGGTGCTATCCTCACCCAGAATCGTGATAGAATCCAGATCCATCGGAGCAGTGCAGCAGTTCAGCATCATGTGAACATTCGCCAGTGCACACTTAACGAAGTCCGCAGTTGCATAATCACCATGCATACCTTCCATACGATACAGCATATCATCCAGCTGATTTACACAACGACCAAGGTCGTACAGTGCAAAGAAGCGCTGGTTGCTCTGGCCAGGAGCGCTTTCACGCTCACCCATGATCTCGACGATCTTGAAACGCTTAGTGTCGTAAACAGAGATCGCATCGCCGATGGTGCTCGGGAAGATGAACTTATCCAGCTGAACGCCATTGCAGATCAGAACCGGACGAAGGATAGAAGCAATTGCGGTCATCATCTTATCCGCAAGACCAGTCTTGGAGAACGGATGAGTAGTGCGGTTGTCAATGATGCTCGTATGACGAGCCTTTGCGGACTTCATACTCGGAGACATGTAACGATACTCACGATCATTATCATAGCATACCGCAAAACGAACATCATCGCCATGATGAACTCCCTCATAGATCTTCAACTGCTCAGGCTCCGGTGCAAACTCGCCCTTAAAGTACTTATGGCACTCAGCGGGTTCCTCTTCCTCAGAGTTTACATCTTCCTGAATGACCGGAGCAACTACCTCATCATCAGAAGGCTCTTCATCTTCGTCAGCGCTGTTCTCGGCCATCATCTCGGATGCCATGGACATATAATCCGATGCCGTATACTCGCTCGGATTCTTGGGTTCCTCCTCGTCAGGCTCTTCAACCGCTTCCGGTTCAGCCTCAACAGGTTCCTCATCACGATTCACCACGGAGTTCATCAGAGCCGCCTGCATCAGACGCTCGCCTGCTACCGGATCACCTTCCATGGAATCGTCTTCCTCGGGAGCTTCGTCCTTCTTAATCTCAGCGGTACCCATCAGAATGCGGGTCATCATATCGACCTGCTCCGAGGTATCAACGTCACCAAACTTCTTGTTGACATGAATCTTGTTCTTCTTAGACATTTTCTTGTCCTCCTCTTTTTTATGTTTTTCTTCAGGTTCTTCTACATCCGAGAATTCAGGATTAACTTCCTGAAATTCTACATCTTTATGAAGAACATAGGCCTGTTTCGTAAGATCGCCAATCTCATTTGCCTGATCGGCTTTGCTGATTCTACGACGAATCTGTGCAAAGTCGATAATGCGATGGCACGCTGGGCACTCTAGCTTATTGTAGTCCTTATCATACTGAAGGATCTCCTGATCCTTACAAGTACAAGTAAACAGACGATAAGATACAGAGTAGATATATGCAAAGTCAAGCATGACAAGATCACCATTACTTCTGGTTCCCCAGTTTGCAGCATTCTTCTCAGTGATACCAACATCGCCAATGAAATACTCGTTTCCGACTTCTCTTAAAATCTTACGAATTTCATCCTGTTTCTGCAGCATATAATCGTAGTCATCGAAACAGGTTACCATTTCAGTAACTGCGATCAAACCATCTTCAGTGCACTCATATACTTTGATTACATAAGGCTGAAGATCTTTTGTATACTTAAACTCTCGCTTATTATCGATGTGACCATCGTCATCGAGAGCGATCTTGAAGACAAAGTCATCGATCTGAACACCCATTCGGTTCGTGCCTTGCCCCAAGAATCTAAATTCGACTCCATTGTCTCTCAACAGACGAAGAATGATCTTACCCTTCTTATTATTATTGAGGTCATACCGTCTAGTAGTTCTCTCAATCTTTACAAGAAGTTCAGGGCTCAAACGTCTGCGAATTACTGAGGTGAGTCGAATCTGATCACCCAGTTTATACATCATTAATCCCCTTCGCTCATAATATTCTCCCAAGACATATCTTCCATAGCCTTGGTTAACGCGAATATGTCTTTATGCTTAACGGTCGTTTGTTCATCGAAGTAATCCGCCATAGATTGATCCATTGCGGACTTCATCGCTTGATCCAACATATCGCCTTCAGTGTCGTTGTAATAATCATCATCAGATCCTACATATCCACCACCGAAGCACTCATCCATGTTATCACGACGCTTCTTGGCTTTCGCTTTATTCTTGCGAATTCTCTTCTCAATCTTGTTCTCATTCTTCTTATAGATTTCGAACAGAAGAGCTTCAAGCTTTTCTTGCTTAGCCTTGGGTTTCGGGATATCTGTCGGAAGAAGTTCAACATGAACCTTATCAGGATCTGTACTGTTAGTGAAGTTAACGAACTTTCTTACATTGATACCAGCAGCTTCGAATGCATCTCTTACGCGACGTTCCTGATATTCCTGACGACTGATCGTATGACCACGACCATCATCCCACATCTCGTGTCCATCCAGATATTCATCAACCTTCTGGAAGTACTCACCGAGTTCATCATCATGTTCAGAACCCATAATGTTACGCATCGTGAACTCAGGCGGACGATCTTCTTCGCTTCCGAAGTATTTCTCGAAATCGTCAATGAGTTCAAAGTCGTCATTATATCTCGACATGAATCCACCACCAATAAGGCTGGTCTCCCTGCGATCTGCACGACGACGTTTGATAACTCCTCGCATACCAGTAGACAGTGCTTCATAATCCTTTGCGAACTTACGGCTCTCTTTATTATCGAGAATCTTGACAGTAAGTTCTTCAGGCAGGATAGCTGGGCTATATACCGGATCTTCAACATCATCAACATTATGCTGAACGAAGAGTTTGTTGTACATATCGGGAGGGAGAATCTCTCTCCGATACTTATCGACTTCTTCAGGATTCTCAAAGTCGATGTTTTCTGTGCCTGTCGAGTAAAGCTCACGCTCTTCATCAATAGATTCAAGAGCAGACAGGTCTGCGGACTGATCGACAATATAAGGGACGATCGTCTCAAGATCACACTTTCTTCTCAGAGACTTATTCATCTGAGGTGCGGTTAACCAGTCCAACTTCCAAGATCCTTTATCAATCAGATCAAGAACCAAGCTTGGCGGCATACTCGTCTGCTTATACGCATATTCGTTAAGAATGTTGAAGTAGTCTCTACATGCTTCAACAAACATAACCAACGAACCACAAAGTCTCGGAATCGATCGACCTCTCTTAATAAGCGGATCCTGTTCTTCACTGTGATAGTCATCACCGAATTCGTGAACCAAAGACGTCCCATAAATTCCCATGAGTCTGTCTACTTCCTTCTGCGGAAGTGTCGATTTGGTATCATCGAATTCATCAGATACGGGCTTATAACCGACCGGTCTTTTACTAGCCCGTTCTCCTAGAGGATCGTTGACATCAATTCTGTCTTCTTCCTCATCTTTGAAACTCGCATCCATTACGATCTCATATGGATTGCGACTTTCTTTGTCTTTTGCCATGGCATTTTTGTCCTCCGTTTCTATATATTTGGATTTGACATTTGGTGTGTGCACATCCACCGAAGTCACACTTATAATATATTAATGAAATCTAAAATGAATGACTTCATTACCTTGACAGTTTATTAAAAGATAAACTTTAAACCTTTGATTAAGATTGTAAAAGTCCGTGGGGATTTTGCAGTTCGTTCTTCCTTACAAAAAAGAAGATGACTTGGTATTCTGCAACCAAGTCATCTTCATTATTTTTATTTGTATCGCCAAACGATACGACCCTTCTTAACGTCATAAGGGGAAACCTCTACAGTTACCTTGTCGCCAAGAATAATCTTGATAAAGTTCATACGAAGCTTGCCTGAAACGGTACACTCAACCTTGTGACCATTCTCAAGAGTAACTTCAAATACACCTCGATCAATTCGAGTTACTTCTCCATCAAGAGTAATTGCTTCCGATTTTGCCATTTACGTATTTCTCCTTCTATATAGTCGAGTTTTAATTTCTTCAGACTCTCTTGATACCAAAGATCAGCTTCTTCTTCGGTTTCAAAGATGCCATTAAACGGTCTGCTATCCGAATTGTCTCCCATACATTCAAGAAATTCTCGAACCAGATTATGGATAATGATGTATTCCACACCATGATCATCGTATAACAAATACTTTCCACGAGTTGATTTTCCATTTAGGATTTCAACTTCTTCATCAGAAAGTTCAAATATACTGTATGACATAGGCCGAGGCCCATGCCGATTCCATTCCGAAGATATATGATAACTCTTAACACGCTTCATATATCACACGTCCTTGAACATGCGAGATGCCATTACGTCAGTAGCGTTCTGATATTTGCCGTGGTAACGATCCTTGATCTCTCCGTAGATTTCATTGAAATATACCTGAGCAATTTCAACCTCAGGATAAATCTTTACAGGCTTAGCCACGGTAATCTCCAGAGTCCAACGACCCTTAAAACCTACATCACCAAATCCTGCAGTGATGTGTACACAAATGCCGAGTCGTGCAATGGACGAACGTCCATCCAGACCGGGAACATGATACGGTGTATATGTTTCCTCGATGGTAGATCCCAGATAGAATTCACCAGGAACCAGAACCAGACCTTCCTTAGGAATGATGATTTCCTGAGTCGAATTGTACTTCTTCATATCCAAAACAGGATCCGTATATACGAGGAGTTTCGGAGCAAGGCGAAGGTTGTAACTGTTCGGATTCAGACGCTTCTCGTCGAAATCCGTAATTGAAATTGTACCATCATGGATACAATTGCGAATTGCTTCTGCACCTAACATATGTATAGATACCTCCTAAATATTTTATACTAATATAATCACTGAAATAATAATAGATGCAGTAAGCATTTTAGCTTACTGCATCTATTAAATCGCCAACTGGATCAACAGGGATCTGTCTTACCGGAGAATCAATTTTCTTCACGAGTGAGAAGCCTTCCACTTCGACATATTCGAAATCCTTTTTCAGTACGGAATAGGCTTCGTTCACATCTCTGTTTTTCAGACTATTGGTTAAGGCCACCTTGTTTTCCAGTTTTTCAATCAGATCAGGAAATCCCGATTCAATAAATTCACCGTATTCATTCAGAAACGCTCTGTAATCACCAAAGACCTGAGTCAGAGGAATGATTATGTCAGAACTATTATGAACTAACTGGTGAACTGTTTTTGATAATGGGATGAGTCCGACCTTATTTTCATAGTGGAGTCGCATGGTTTCATCTGCGATATACAGATCATTCAGGGGAATTCCTTCTACGATCCACTTTTCTACAATGACATTTACGATGTCAAAAAGGGTTAGTGGCTCATGATGAATTTCTATTTTGATACGACGATTATCTTCAGAATCGACTCGATTAAAAAATCTACAGCTCGTCATATCTACATTTTCTTTCAAATACGCGATATAATCCTTGTATTCTTTGGACGATCTTACAATCTTCTCAATTCGTTTAACAAACTTAACACGATCTTTATCTGAGCGTAATTGAACAGTGTAATCTACGAAATCAGGAGAGCCAAGTTTTAAGGTATGCATACAAATTTCCCTCCTTACCACAATGTTGTTAGTAAGGAGGGATTTAATTATATTCAATTGTCAATTAGCTTGTATACACTCTTGCTGCCTTTGAGAATAGTTGACATAACTCAATATATCGACCATTGTCAAGAGTTGTCAGAAATAACTTAATGCAGTCGATTGCAGCACCAGTTCCTTCTTGAGGATCAAGTTTAGAAATATCCGCTGCTTCTGACATGAGAGTACAGAACTCCTCAAGTTCCGCATTACTCATCTCTGTTTCCTCCTTTCTCTAGACGCTAAAGAGTCTTTGATTAGCTGATTAAAGATCATGTGCTCGTCCACATAGACACTCGACTTTAGTTTACTGTTCCCTTCATGAATCATATCGTCACCATATTTAGCATCATTGAAGAACTCATTATATCCAAGCGTGATCAATGCCCCTTGAATCTTATCAACCATATTCATGTAATCGAATGCTGGTTCAAATACACGGGACAGTCTTCCTTGATATCCGTCTATAATACTCCTTTCTGTCAGAGTCATCACGATTGGAACTTCAACATATTTATCCCTGTTAGCAGGAATCTTCAATGATGTATAGATCAATCTCTGTGCGGTATGCATATTGGAGAACTCAACGAAGTAGTCCATACTATGTTTTTCTTTCTTCTGGTACAACTTCAGAGTGCTATGTGAACTAAGATATGCTTCAGCAATATCTTCTCGGTCGGTGTATGCTTCGAGAATCATATTCAGATCATCAGCGTCGTTTCCCCGACCCCCATATAGATATCTATCTTCTTCGGTTTCTTCTCTATAGAATAACCACATCTTTACCTTTTTCAAGACAAATTTTCTCCTCCAAGTCCAAAGTCATTCATAAGCTTTGGTATATTTGGTACTATTTCCATTAGTCTACGTGTAGTCGGAGAGATGAATCTCCATGAATTCTCAGTGTCATCTGTGGGATATCCTACCATGTTATCAAATGTGGCATTATATCCCAATATGTCTAGAGCCTCTTTTAAAGGAGATTTCAAACTATTATATCCGATATACCAAGTATCCTCAGCCAATCGACTTTCAATTAAATAATAGATAAAACTCGGAGCTTGAAACTTTGTCTCCATAAGAGATATCTCATTATCAGTTGTGAGTATTGGGATTGCATAAAGGTCTTCACTAGCAATCAGATATCTTAATTTAATCTCATAATCAGAATCCCCTATTGGAAGATTCACTTTATTTATTTGCACCTCTCTAGGAGATAACTTCCTTTGATGAAGAAACTGCTTAAGCAGTTTCTTCTTTTTCGTGAATCCACAATATTGCTTCTCACAGAAGTTTCTTATATACCACACGTCATAGTAAACATCAGATGCCATTAGAATGGAACCTCCGTAAACATCTTCCCATATCCATCGTTAAATATCTTTTTCATATCAAAATCGAAAAGAGCCGATTTCCCAAACTTATCAAACTCCGATGGATTTACGCTACTATATTGAATCTGAAGGATACCAAGGATATGCAGAGCCTTACGCAAGTTCTTCTTAAACTTGGTAGTGTCCATATCATTCAGATCCGCAGACCATTCATCAAAAGAAGCATATATCCCTTCATCAATATAATCCTTCTCATAATTCAAAATTGGCATCAGCACGAATTCGCCAATTGGATACTTGTCAAATCTCGGATTACCGATGTCTGTCATGATCTGATACAAAGTAATCTCCATGGCCCGGTGTTCTGCTTTATATACTTCGTATTCGCCTTTCGGCATATGATATACTTCGAGCTTATAGAAGTTATCACCTTCAGAAGCCCTGCTGTGGATGAATCTTTCAGCCAGGTCTTTATCAGAAGTAAACGGTAAACCATCGTCTTCAACACAAATGCAAGCGTTCTCAATGGCGTCCTGACCTGGGTTGCATACATAAACTTTCAAACTAAAATTCCCTCCTTAAACGTCCAACCAAATTTATCATTCAAGATATTGATTTCGTTTACTGCAATGTCTCCTCCATATTTGAGATGTATTATCTCATAGAACGAACCAATTCCAAGATTCAATAGTTCCCTTGATATTTTCGGATATGCTCTTGTGGAAGAGATCCCTTTTAACATATAATCAGATCGACCTTTCATAATTCCCATGCCAACGATTTGAACTTCTTCATACTCCAACATCGAAGATATCAGACGCCGAGTTCCTCTAGACCCATGAAAGTCTCTTATGTCCAAATACCTATTATGTATTATATCAATATCATCGATGTGACCTTTATATACATTAAAGTATCTTGGATTTCTCTGCTTCATAAACTCTCTAGCTATCGATTCAGATTCTGTGTATCCATATGGCATATTCTTTTCAAACCAATATGGATTTCCTTGAAGAACTCCACTTACTCCAAGTTCATTCAGCTCAAAAACATACACAAATAGCACCTCCATTTCTCGCTGAAATAATATATCATTGAATACAAAATTCTAAAAATTATATTAAAGGAGGAATTTACCTTATGAAAAGTCTTGTAGTAATTATCAACGGTAAGCCGCATTCTGGTAAGGATAAGTTCGTAGAGCTTTGCTCTAAGTATGCAACTGTAAAGAATGTGTCTTCCATTGATCTGGTTCGTGAAGCTTTCCGCATCATGAACTACATTAAGAAGGATGATGAACTTGCTAAGAACGAGCTTACTCGTCGAGCAATGTCTATGATGAAGACGATGAGCGTCGAGCTCAGCGAAGCTCCTTTCAGATATTGCCGTGACGAAATCATTCGTTTCGTCGAGAAGCATACTGGCATTATCTTCGTTCACGTTCGCGAAGCTAAGGAGATTGATAAGCTGGTTGAGTTTATCAATTCCTATAAGGAGAATCATCCGAATATTCCGTTCGATTCCCTTAAGCTCTGCATTGAATCTGAGAATTCTGAAGATGCAGATAATCCGTCTGATCTTGATGTTGAGAACACCAAGTATGATCTGGTTATCAAGAATCCTGGAACGGAAGCTCCGTTTGAGGAGATCGCACAGGCATTTGTTGAAGAACAGATGTCTGCATTCTAAATAAAAAATATAGAGGAAATCTAAATTGATTTCCTCTATATTTTATTGTCATTGATCGTCTATTCCTAAAGTTCCTCTATACATGTCAATTGTACTTTGAAACTCTTTTAACATTTTAGGATTTATAGACTCTTTTGAAACTTCCTTGACGTAAGAGTAGAGAAACTGAAGGGTTCTAGCAATAGATTTTTTTGTTTTTCTATCAAGACCCTTTTGTTCGAACAGTCCTACGAGTACGTTAGTAGTTATCACAAAATCGCTGAATTGGCTTCCTGTAATGAGCTCATATGCATCAACGTACATTGCAGGCACAAATTGATTTCCTACAGGAACTAATGTGAGATTTTCAATCTCTTCTTCAGAGAGCGAACGACACGATGTTCTTCCAATCTCGACTTGCACTCCGCTTTCAATCAGAGGAGCAGAATATGCTTGTATGATATCGAGATGTTCAGAAAGTCCGATCAACTCCCCTCCTTTATAGCGTACTGCAAATAGTTTCATTGTTAAACCTCGATGCTGTTGATGATGTTTACAATCATAACAGCCGCCTTGTCGAATTCAAACGAGAACGTCATGAGATTCTCGCTAACATAGTGATGCGGGTTTGCAATAATCTCACGCTGAAAAGAGGAGTGGAAGTCATTCTTTGTAAGATCATTCACCATATATGGGATGGAGAGGTTACATGCGATAACCTGACCACCCATGATGAAATTGAAGTTAGTAAAGATGTCTTCGCTGTTTTCTCTTTCAACGAGGATATTCGAAATAGGTCCTTCCAGACGAGCGGTATACTTCTCTCTGATTCTCGGATCGATTTCAATGTACCGATCTCTTGTCTGCATAGACAGATTTTCCGAGTTCATAATATACTCAGGATAAATCAGGGACAGAAGAAGGAATTCAGACACGTTCATAATTACGCTGAAGTTCAGTCTGAAGGATTCTACAAAATCCTTATCGCTCTTCGGTTTTGTTACCAGAGCACCATTCTCTACATTCTGATGCAGAATGGATTCCTTGATGGACTTACATCTCTTGAGAATCTCATCTTGAGTATTCGTTCTCAGGGAGAAGGAGGCTTCCGGAGTTACAACTTCATTCAACTGAACGATTCTCTGCTGAGATCCATATGCACTTCTCATGGGAGTGAAATGCTTATTCTGCAGATAGAACTCAGTCTCCTTATCAATCATGGTGAGCTTCCGGCTTAGAGTTTCAAAGAACTTCTGAGCCAACATCTTGCTGATAACTTCTTTGATGTTACCTTCATCATACAGCCAATGACCTTCACGAATGAACAGCTTCTTGGCTTCCATGCCGAGAATATTCTGGAGGCCGTATCCCGTGAAGGAAACTCTTGCGTCATATCTCATGATGCCAATTGGCAGGAGATGAAGTTCTGATGTTGAGAAACGATCGACATATTTAATGTCATCATCATTCTCGATAGCCTTCATCAGAGACTCGAGCTCGTAAAGATGAGCCTGCATCTCGTTGTCATCTGGAGAGATGTCAAATCTCCAGTCAGTATTAGTAATCTGGAAGGTGGACGAGAAGTCTCTCATGTGAATGGCTTCAAGAATGGTGAGATCAGAGATCTGGGCAGTGACTCGGATATCATTCATGAGTTCGTTACCCTTCGGACCAAGTCCGCCAGTCATTGCCGTATAGATCTGATTCTTCTCATTGGATTCCAGAATTTCAAACATCTCTCGGAATCCGATAATGGACATAGAGTCGATTTTCATTTTTAACCCTCCATATTATCTTCAAGTTTACAATAGATCATTCCTTCGGAGTGATCTATAACTAAGTTGGAGCATTTAGTTGTAGTACATACC
>CAVFXW010000067.1:0-82898 GCA_963626675.1 Clostridium sp. CAG:452
AAGGCCCGGGAACGTATTCACCGCGCCATGCTGATGCGCGATTACTAGCGATTCCAACTTCGTGGGGTCGAGTTGCAGACCCCAGTCCGTACTGAGACTGGCTTTTTGCGGTTCGCTCCACCTCTCGGTCTCGCTTCGCTTTGTACCAGCCATTGTAGCACGTGTGTGGCCCAGGACGTAAGGGCCATGATGACTTGACGTCATCCCCGCCTTCCTCCGGTTTGTCACCGGCAGTTCCGTCTGAGTGCCCAACTTAATGATGGCAACGGACAGTGGGGGTTGCGCTCGTTGAAGAACTTAATCTCACATCTTACGACACGAGCTGACGACAGCCATGCAGCACCTGTACAGCGGCTCCGAAGAGGGACTCCATCGCTGGAGCTTTCCCCTGTATGTCAAGCCCTGGTAAGGTTCCTCGCGTATCATCGAATTAAACCACATGCTCCACCGCTTGTGCGGGCCCCCGTCAATTCCTTTGAGTTTCACCCTTGCGGGCATACTCCCCAGGCGGTACACTTAACGCGTTTGCTCCGGTACCGGAGTTACCCCCGACACCTAGTGTACATCGTTTACTGTGCGGACTACCAGGGTATCTAAACCTGTTTGCTCCCCGCACCTTCGCGCCTCAGCGTCAGTCGTATGCCAGATGCTCGCCTTCGCCACCGGTGTTCTTCCAGATATCTACAGATTTCACCCCTACACCTGGAATTCCAATGCCCCCTGCTGTACTCAAGTCTGTCAGTTTCCAGCGCATCACGGAGTTGAGCCCCGAACTTTCACGCCAGACTTGTCAAACCACCTGCGCACCCTTTACGCCCAATAATTCCGAACAACGCTCGCCCCCTACGTATTACCGCGGCTGCTGGCACGTAGTTAGCCGGGGCTTATTCCGTGTTTAACGTCATCCAGAGGGCATTCCCTCCCCCTGTTGTTCCTCTACACGAAAAGGACTTTACAACCTCACGGCCTTCATCGTCCACGCGGCGTCGCTCCATCAGACTTTCGTCCATTGTGGAAGATTCTTAGCTGCTGCCTCCCGTAGGAGTCTGGGCCGTTCTCAATCCCAATGTGGCCGTTCAACCTCTCAGTCCGGCTACCCATCGTCGCCTTGGTGGGCCTTTACCTCACCAACTAGCTAATGGGCCGCAGGCTCATCCTCCGGCACTCCCGTAGGAGCTTTCCCAAATATGCATCACATATCTGTATTATGCGGTATTATCACATGTTTCCATGTGCTATTCCCCACCAGAGGGCAGATTACCTACGTGTTACTCACCCGTCCGCCACTTCCGGTCCCGAAGGACCATTCGTCCGACTTGCATGCTTAAGACGCGCCGCCAGCGTTCGTTCTGAGCCAGGATCGAACTCTCCGTTATGGATTAATCTGTACCGAAGTACAGACCTATTCTAGTTCAATCTGCCTCTCGAAACGCGGCTTCTTTATATCCACCGTCGTTCTTTGAATTGACAGAAGCTCTTTACAAACTTCTTATCTTCTCTTCCCTTCGCTGATATATCAAAAAAAACAAAGCACTCGTTATTTCGCGTGCTTTAGTAATCTACTTAATTTTCCCTTTACTTGTCAACACGATTATAAAAAATTTCTTAATAATTTTTTTCTCGCTAAAAATCGAGCTCTTCTTTAGCAAGAGAAGAGGCTATTTCAACCCAGCCAAATCCACTCGTTTCTTTTGTTATATATGTAGGTAAATTTCTAAATAAAGCCTTATTGTCCTCTACTGAGTGCATGCCGATACTAAGTGGGAAATACTCAAAGAGAGGCTCATCGTTGAGTGAATCTCCAACATATATTCCTCTTTCAAGGTATTCTTCTTCCTTTATTCCGAGAATCTCCGTCATGAAGAATTTCAAAGCGCTCTTCTTATTGTATGAGCCGAAGTATGCGTTTATATGTATGGAGCTCTCAGAATATGTCGCACCAAAGAGTGTGAGGATATTTTTCAATGTCTTAATCTCCCCTTCGCTCATTTTCGCCTTATCGTATGCTATGTCGAAGACACGGGCAAATTGATCTGAAGAGAAAGGATATGCAGAAGTATATTCCATAAGCTTACGCCTCTTATCTAATGCCATGCTTTGTTTTATCGATGGATTAAGAACACTTGCTATATTACCGTCTTTATCGTGGCACAAAAACACAGCCCCGCTTTCTGCAACCACTGCATCTATAGGCCACTGCCTTATGTAGCCATCGCTCCAACCAGCACTTCCTCCTGTGAGGAGGATAATCGAGACTCCCTTACTCTTCACTCTATACATTGCTGAAAGGACCTCAGGATAGAGTTTACCTCCAGAGGTTATCGTATCATCCACATCGCTGATAATATATTTAATCTGTGACTTCTCATCTTCAAAAAACCCATTGAAGGGGAGAGATATTTTCTTTCTCATCTTGTCATTCCAGAGAGGGCTCTACTCTTGAGGACATCCTTTATATATATGATGAAGCTCATAATTGATGCAAATGCAGAGAGTGAATAGAAGACATATAGAACTATTCCATATACTGAAAGGTTAAGTGTCGAGAATGTCCCAAGTGCCATATAAACAAAGCTCAAAAGAGTCGTTGCGGCATATAAAACAGTCTTCGACTTTCCGAATATATTGGCAGGCATCGCCTTGCCTGCATATTTGGCAAGAAGCATTCTTATAAAAAGGATGGAGAATTCTCTCCAGAGGATAAGAATGAATGCCCATAAAGGCATTATTCCAAGAGAGAGAAAACAAACAAAATATGTTATATGCGTAAGTGTATCTGCAAAGGGATCCATCACCTTGCCTAAGTCTGTAACAAGACCTCTCCCACGCGCTATCTTTCCATCAAGCAAGTCCGAAAGCTCTGCAAAGGCATAGACAATAAGCATTGCTATGGTTGCAGCCATCTTAAATGATGTATATCTTTCAATTAAAAAGAAGATAAAAAATATAGGCACAAGTATAAGTCTTGTAACTGTTAGTTTATTCGGTAGATTCATATTGTCTCCTCGTTTCATCAAAGATATATCTTGAGGAACTTTTCTTCAAGATAATGAATAAAAGGCTCTGCTTTGATTTCACTTCCAGTGACCTTCTTTATAAGAGCCTCACTCTCATATATGGCCCCCCACTTCCATATATTTTCATTCTGCCATGCTGTAAGCGGCGAAAAGTCTCCACTAGAAAGCGCATTATCAACCCTATCTTTTCCTCCTAGATCCGACGTAAGCTTTTCAAGAAACATTGCAGCATAAATATTGCCTAGCGCATAAGAAGGGAAATAGCCGAATTGAGCGCTGCTCCAATGGCTATCCTGTAGGCATCCTTCGCTGTCGTTCTTAACAGAATAACGGATAATCTTCTTTGATTCTTCATTCCAAAAAGACGGAATGTCGTCCGTGCTCAAGGCCCCAGAGAAGATAGACGACTCGATTTTATAGCGCAGTATTATATGCAATGTATATGTCAACTCGTCGGCATTCACTCTTATAGCAGACGGATGAGGATAATTTAGAGCAAGAACAAACGAATCGAGATCTATGTCCTCGAACTCGGGCATATACTTTTTAAATCTTGGATAGAAGTATTCCCAGAAAGAATGAGAATGACCCATCATATTTTCCCAAAAACGAGATTGCGATTCATGAAGACCCATACTTGCACCCTGGGAGAGACAAGTCCCTCTTATTTCTTTATTTAGGGATGCATTCATCTCATAGAGAGCATGTCCTGTCTCATGAACAATTGAGAATATAGGATCGACAACGCTCTCATCGGAAAATCTATTCGATATCCTAACATCATCTTCTCCAAGTGTTGAGGTAAACGGATGAGCTGTTATGCCGAACGTACCACGCCTAAAATCAAACCCCATGGTGCGGGAGACAAAAGTACAGAATTCCTCGAGTCTCTTTTCGTCATATTTACGATAAAGAAATGATGTATCGACAGTCTTTCCTTCTATTTTATCCATAATTGAATGGATTGCTGTCTCAAGGGATGAAAAGAGAGGATTTAGCTTCTCTTCTGTCAAACCCCTCTCATACAAGGAAAGAAGAGTATTATACGAACCGTCCCCTATCCTAGAGGCATACTCTTTGCTCAATTCTACTAGATTTTGTAAGGACGGACGAAAGAGATTCCAATTGTTCTCCCTTTTAGCCTCTACCCACTTTCCTCTCGCTCTATTAGACTCCTCTGCCATAGCCGTAACAAGACGAGGCGGAACAAGAGATGCACGCTCTATATCTATTCTCCACTCTCTCAAGAGTGCTTTTTCAACAGGAGTGAGTTCCTCTTCGTTTATAGAGGCTACAGCTTCCTTTAGTGTCTCATCAGTCTTTATCTTATGCTCCATAAGAGCAATGTATGAGAGTTGCTCGCCACGCTCTGTAGAAGCGCCTTCAGGCATCAGTGTCTCTTCATCCCAACCAAGTATACTCTCTATATGTGAAAGGATCACACACTCCCTATCTTTCTTCTTCAAGTATTCCAATGCGTCAGCACTTCTCATAACACCACCATAAATGGGGTATTCCAGTTACGAAACACCCCACTTTTCTAAATCTTATTTTCAGATCTGTTCTTTATTATCGATTGTCCTATGAACGCTCTTAATAAACTCTTCGAGATTGATTAGATTATCCTGCTTTCCGTTTCTATATCTTACAGAAACAAGCTTCTCATCTCTCTCCTTCTCTCCAAGAATGAGCATGTAAGGAGTCTTCTGCTTTTGAGCCTTGCGGATTTTAGCATTCATTCTGTCATCCGAGAGATCCGTTACAACTCTAAAGCCTTCTTCTTTCAACTTCTTTTCAACATCCTTTGCGTATTCATATGCCATATCGCCAACAGGAATGATTGCAATTTGGTCAGGGCTGAGCCATGGCGGGAAAGCACCAGCATAGTGTTCGATAAGAACTCCAAAGAATCTCTCTATGGACCCTAAGAGCGCTCTATGAATCATGTATGGTCTCTTTTCAACACCATCCTTATCTACGAATGTCATCTTGAAACGCTCCGGAAGGTTGAAATCGAACTGCACAGTTGAAAGCTGCCATTCTCTTCCAATTGCATCTTTTATCTTAAGATCAATCTTCGGTCCGTAGAATGCACCACCGCCTTCATCAATGTCGTACTTAAGGCCTTCCTTCTCAACGGCCTTCTTGAGAGCCTCCGTCGCAGCATCCCACTTTTCCTTCTCACCTACACTCTTTTCAGGTTTTGTAGATATATAAGCATGTATATCATTAAAACCGAATGAATGGAGCATATGAAGAGAGAAACGGAGAACTTCCATAATCTCGTCGTCCATCTGGTCCGGAGTTACAAAGAGATGCGCATCATCCTGAGTAAATCCCCTGACTCTCATAAGGCCATGAAGAGACCCTGCCTTCTCAAATCTATAAACTGTTCCAAGCTCTGCCCAACGGAATGGAAGATCACGGTAGCTACGCTTACTATTCTGATAGATCATTATATGGAATGGACAGTTCATCGGCTTTACATAGTAATCTGTATTGTCCATTTCCATTGGAGGATACATGCCGTCTTTATAGAATCCAAGGTGTCCAGAAGTTTCCCAAAGCCAGCTCTTTCCGACATGTGGTGTATACACCATCTCATATCCATTCTTGTAGTGCTCTTCTCTCCAGAACTGCTCGATAACTTGTCTAACTCTTGCTCCCCTAGGATGCCAATAAACTAGTCCCGGCCCAGCTTCTTCATGAAGTGAGAAGAGATCAAGTTCTTTTCCAAGCTTACGATGATCTCTCTTCTCGACATCTGCTAAGTGATCCATATATGCCTTTAAATCGGCCTTGCTCGCCCATGCTGTACCGTAGATACGTGTAAGCATCTTATTCTTCTCGCTTCCTCTCCAATATGCACCTGCTATTGAAAGAAGCTTAAAACCATCTGCAGCAAGGTCCTTTGTGTTCTTGACATGAGGTCCTCTACAAAGGTCGGTAAATCCACCTTGATTGTATATCGTTACAGTTTCGCCCTCCGGAATAGCATCCAGAAGTTCCAGCTTATATTTCTGGTCCTTAAAGATCTCTTTCGCTTCTTCACGTGTAACTTCCTTACGTACGAACTCGTGTCCGCTATTGATGATCTTTCGCATGTTCTTCGTAATTACATCCAAATCCTCTTCTGTAAGAGGTCTCGGAAGATCGAAATCATAGTAAAAGCCATTCTCTATGGACGGACCGATAGCAATTTGTGCATCGGGGAACATCTCAAGGACAGCTTCAGCCATAACGTGGGCTGTAGAATGTCTGAGTACACTCAAATCAACTTCGTTTGCCATATATTTTCTCCCTATATAAAGATTAAGCCTTTACAGCATCACCCTTACACTATATGTGCAAGGACGAAGCTATAAAGGCTCCGCGGTTCCACCTTGCTTCCCTTATTAAAAAGGACGCTCATAAAGAGTTAACGCCTCATTACGGCCCGCCATACTCAGTCTCCCTTTGAGACGGGCAACTCCAGAGTGGTTTTCATCATCTAGCTCGAAGGCATCTCACACCTATCCGAAGACAGACACCTCTCTCAAGCGAGCATCAAAGACTACTCGTCTCTTTCACAGTTGTTGAGTTGATAATATCGTCTCCACCCTTAAGGGTCAAGACTTACTCCTCTATAAAGTCTATAATATCACCCTCTTCAAGGAGTTTTCTCATTTTTACCGATAAAACAGCAAAACTCGTTGCTAGATCTGTACGCTGCATCACGACATCCTGTGGAATCTTCAAATCCTTAGGCGCGAAATTCCATATACCTTTTATGCCACATTCGACAAGGTAGTCAGCAACGCTTTGAGCACTTGGGGCAGGAACAGTAATAACAGCAATCGCTATTCCGGTCTCTCTTATGAACTCTTTAAGCTCATCCATGCTCTGAACAGTGAGAGAGCCGACATGAGTTCCGACTTTATTTTGATCTTTGTCGAAGGCTGCCACAATACTCAGTCCATAGGCGGCAAATCCTTCATACATAGTTATAGCCTTACCTAAGTTACCAACTCCAACGATTAAAGCCTTCGTAGCATTATCCCAACCGAGAGAATGTGTTATATATGATATGAGTTCATCTACTACAAAACCGACCTTTGGTTTACCTTCGATTCCCGTATATGAGATATCTTTCCTGACCTGGATGGGCTTCAGTCCAAGTTCATCGGCAAGCATTGTTGCACTGATTGCTTCCAATCCTTCACTCTGATATTGTCTGAGTATTCTCAAATAGGACGGAAACCTCTTTACAGTCGGAATCGGTACTACTATTGCCTTTCCTTCAGCCATATATTAATCCTCCAAAGCCTTTATGACGCTCTCATAAAGCACCTTAGGCGTACTTGCTCCCGCGGTAAGACCTACCCTCTTATAAGAGAACACGGAATGGGGAATATCATCCGATCCAGAAACAAAAAAACAAGGCTTACCGCATTTTTCAGCTTTTGCCCCGAGTTCTCTTGTATTGACACTGTTACTATCCCCCACAACGACAAGGGCATCAACCTTAAATAAAAGCTTTTCTACACTCTCACGCCTTGCTATAGATGCTTTACAGACACTGTTCAATATATTGACAATAATACATTTTTCTTCTGCTTTTTCAAGAATTTCTTTCAATAGTGAAGAAGAAAAAGTTGTCTGAATAACTCCGTTATACCGGCCGACAGGAACATTCTCAAGGTCTTGAGAAGAAGATACTACATACTTCTTTCTTGAACCGGAAGAATAAAGGGAGACAACTTCACTGTGTCCCTTGTAGCCGAAGATGATGACGCTTTCATCTGAATCTCTAATCAATCTCTGTCCTTTTAGAACTACTGGGCATGTGGCATCGACTATCTCGACGCCACGGGAAGATAGATTATAGCGTAGTTCATCGGCTATACCGTGGGCAGGAACAATTAGTAGATCTCCCGCGCTGAGAGAAGCTGTATCAAGAACGGTTTCGACACCATTATCGGAAAACCACTTGCATACACTTTTGTTATGGACAAGTTGTCCGTAGAAATATAATCGACGACCTTCCCTATGCGCCTTTTCAACGGTTTTGTATGATATGTCGACTGCGCGATGTACACCACCACAGAAGCCGAGAGTATCTGCAACAAGTACTTCCATAGTTTACATACAAGCCTATGTCTCTACGCTTTGAGTTTATTTTGTTTCTTCTTTAGTCTCTTGAGCGGAAGATGCTTCGTCAGCCTTTTTCTCTTCGATTTGAGTCTTCTCTTCCTTCTTAGGAGGAGCCTGCTTTACAGCATCTTTGCTGACAACAGAAGAGATTGCCTCTTTACTGAATTCGATTCTTGCAGAGTCATCGACCTTAACAACAACTGTCTTGTCTTTGACAGTAATGATCGTACCGTGAATACCGCCGATTGTTACGACTCTATCGCCCTTCTTCATTGCGGCGATCATAGCCTTTGCTTCTTTATCTCTCTTCTTTTGTGGTCTATAAATAAGAAAATAGAAGATTGCAATGATTGCAACGAACATTACTATTGTTGATACCATGCTACCAGAACTTGCTTCTGTTGCTAGAATAAGTGAGTTCATAAAAATACCTCTTTTTAAAGTTTATTTACATTAACATATGTTTTTTTGCGGGGTCAACACATAAGAGAAAAGGGAGAGACAAAACCATCTCTCCCTTAAATTTTATCTTTTTAAGATATTACATCATGCCCATTCCAGGGTTCTGCGGAGCACTAGCTGGCTCTGGAGCAGGAATATCTGTAACAGAACACTCAGTTGTAAGGATAAGAGATGCGATACTTGCAGCATTCTGAAGTGCGCTTCTTGTAACCTTAACAGGATCGATGATACCTGCTTCAACCATCTTGACCCACTTCATGTTGTTGGCATCAAAACCAACACCTTTCTCAGCATTCTTACACTTGTCTGCAACGATTGCACCATCGATTCCTGCGTTCTCGCTGATCTGTCTGATAGGCTCCTCAAGAGCGCGTGTGACAATCTTGTAGCCAACCTTCTCCTCTTCTGTAAGGCCATCAAGAGAAGAAGCCTCGAGAACTTTACTTGCTTGAACAAGAGCAACACCACCGCCTGGGATAACACCCTCTTCGATAGCTGCACGTGTTGCGCTGAGAGCATCTTCAACTCTATGCTTCTTTTCCTTGAGTTCAACCTCTGTAGCAGCACCGACGTTAACGACAGCAACGCCTCCTGCAAGCTTAGCCAATCTCTCCTGAAGCTTTTCTCTATCGTAGTCAGATGTGCTGTCTGCAATCTGAACCTTCAACATTGCAATTCTATCCTTAATGTTCTCTGCACTTCCTGCACCGTTGATGATTGTCGTGTTGTCCTTATCGACTGTGACTCTCTTAGCTCTTCCAAGCATGCTTATATCTGCATCCTCAAGTTTCATGCCGAGTTCTTCCGTAATGACCTGGCCGCCTGTAAGAACTGCAATATCTTCAAGCATAGCCTTTCTTCTATCACCGAAGCCTGGTGCCTTGACAGCAACAACATTAAGAGTGCCTCTGACAGCATTGAGTACGAGAGTTGCAAGAGCCTCCCCATCGACATCCTCTGCAATCATTACGAGAGGTTTACCAGACTGTGCAACCTTCTCAAGTAGAGGCAGAAGTTCCTTCATATTCGAAATCTTCTTGTCATAGATAAGGATATAAGGATTATCCATAACACTTGTCATAGTGTCTCTGTTATTGCAGAAATATGCTGATAGATATCCTCTATCAAATTGCATACCTTCTACAAATTCAACTGTAGTCTCGATTGTCTTGCTTTCTTCGACTGTGATGACGCCATCCTTTCCAACCTTGTCCATTGCATTAGCAATCTCATCACCGATGGAACGGTCGTTGTTAGCAGAGATAGATGCAACCTGTGCGATCTCCTCTTTGTCGTCAATCATCTTAGCTTCCTTCTTGATGCATTCAACAGCATCCTGAACAGCCTTATCGATTCCTCTCTTGATGCCCATCGGGTTAACACCAGCAGCGACACTCTTCATGCCTTCCTTTGTAATGGACCATGCAAGGACAGTTGCTGTTGTAGTACCGTCTCCGGCAACATCGTTCGTCTTAGCTGCAACTTCCTTTAAAAGCTGAGCACCCATATTCTCGAACGGATCTTCGAGCTCTATCTCACGAGCAACAGATACACCATCTTTGGTGACTGTCGGAGCACCATACTTCTTGTCCAGAAGAACAAGTCTTCCCTTAGGACCAAGAGTTGTCATAACTGCTTTTGAAATCTTTTCAACACCATTAACAAGAGACTTTCTTGCCTCTTCGTTAAATTGAAGCTGCTTTGCCATTTTTTTATCTCCTAATTATTATTCTGTATAAAAGCAATCTAAGTTGCTAAGAAATAAAATAAGCAGAAATATGAAAATCGGCAAGATACGTCTCGATATTCTTTTCTACATTGTAAGAGAGGCAAGAAACAACGAAAGAGAGAGCGCAAGAAAACCAGATATGAGA
Organism: Clostridium sp. CAG:452; assembly: GCA_963626675.1. Lineage (GTDB taxonomy): Bacteria > Spirochaetota > Spirochaetia > Sphaerochaetales > Sphaerochaetaceae > Ornithospirochaeta. Next base: position 10,487 of record CAVFXW010000067.1, read on the forward strand.
TTCACAATATCATTATCGAAGCCGGGGATTCCTCTCGCCTTTTCATTCTTAACACCGTTCTCATACTCCTTCTCCGTCAGTGTTCCATCTTGAGAGCGGAAGTGTTCCTGAACCGTTGCCCCTAAAACAGAGTCGACGAGAGAAGAAAGAAATCCGACTCCAGATACGATCAAAAAGTCTCTCAAAGAGTGAGAAATTACGGCGTAATGAAGCGCTGCCATCAATATAGATCCAAGAGCTCCAGAGAAAAGGCCCAAAATTGTAACACCACCGCTTATTCCCTTTGGAACGGGAGTGAATGTGATTATCGAGACCGGGCTATGTTTACTCATAATGCCGAATGTACTCTCCCAAGTATCAGCCATAGCCTCTGAGAGCGAAGAGGAGAATCCGATAATGGCAATACTGTAGAAAATAGTCGTCCTTGAAAGAAAGAGCGCGATTACGGCAGGTAACCCGTTTGCCAAAACCTGGCCGAGATCTCTTTTGCTCCCTTTCTTCTCCCTTTTATTATAACTTCTCTTTATTTTTGATAGTACAGAACAGGATGCAAAGAAAAAGAAGAAAAGAACAAAGGCTGAGAAGCCTCCTAAATAGAGAACAATAAACCCGAGAACAAATGCCCCGACAAGGCCCGAAAATGTAAGCCATTTACGCCATACGGCAACGCCTACAATGCAAAGTAGCACTATTGTATATATCAGCATAACAATGCTTGACGGGAGAAATGATATCTTTTCATCCAAGAGACTGATCATACTATTGATTCTACTTAGAAGAGAAAGAGCTCTACAAGTGCCGCTCCCACAAGTGGAACAGATATATTGTCGACAGAAGATGGAGAGAAGGCCTCCGTAAAGGCAACAAGAATGGCCGTGATTATCACATATATAAGGGCCATATCGGTAAAAAAGAGAACAATCAAGGCAGAAACAAGCGCCATTGTAAAGCATCCCTCAAGGCTGCGCTTAGACTTATTATATACAATAAATGTATGCTTTCCCCATTTCTTTCCAACTAATGCTGCTGCCCCGTCTCCCAAGCCTAGCATCAATATTCCCGCTATCGCACTTTGAGAACGTATAAAACCATACGCTTCCAAATAGACAACAAGAGTTACAGCAATAGGATAGAGTATTAACCCTATATTCCTGTTCTTTTCCTCAATATTAAGTTTCTTTACCATGCCGGAGAGTACAGCAAATGTATTTATGAATATAAAGACGAAAGGAAGTGCAACTTTGTAAACGGGAGATGATACACAATTTATACAAGGAATGATTATAAATGACGTGAAAATATGGATAAATTTTCGTATGCTCTCACTCTTCCATGAGGCAAACACAGAAAGAAGATAGGCTACAAAGACTAAGAGCGTGACATACCCAAAACATAAGATATCGATAGTTAAATCCGACATACCGCGTTTAGTTTACTCCTTTCTCAACAAATGGAAACACCATGATAAACGAAAAGAGACAAAATTGAAAAGAAGCGATCCTTTTTGTATAAAAACAGCATAAAAATCATGTTAATGAGCAAAGAAATACATTTTTCTTACCCTAATTCCTTATATATTAAACTTGATTTGCATAAATATTATCATTACCATGAATAAAGAATGCATAAACTTGCATAAGAGGTTAAAAAATGAAAGAAAGAAACAACAGATTATCAACACTAAAAGAAATAATAAAAAATAATCGTATAGATAACCAAGATACACTACTCGAACTTTTAAAAGAAGAAGGCTATTCAGTCACCCAAGCCACTCTCTCAAGAGACCTTAAAATGCTCAAGGTCGGAAAGATCTCTGACGGATGGTCTGGCTACTATTATGCACTCCCCGATACGGATCTCATAAGCGAGACGGAGAAGAGTTACATACAAGATGTAAGAAGAGGAATAATTTCAATAGAGTTCTCAGGTAACTTCGGTGTCATCAAAACACGTCCCGGACATGCCAACTCCGTAGGATTTGCACTTGATGTATTAGCTCTCCCTGAAATACTGGGCTCTCTTGCAGGAGATGACACGATTTTTCTAATTCTCAGGGAGGGAATGACTAAAGAAGACCTTCTTGAATCATTCAATACTAGAATTCCAGAAATAAAAGACTAGCGCAAAGATATAGAATAGGGCTTATAATTAGAAAAACTTAAAAAAGGGGTGGATTTGTTATGGAATACAAAAAACTAACAGAAAGCAAGTACTATGAGAAACTGAAAGAGGATAAGAGTGTAGATCTTAAAAATATCCTTTCTAAAGAAAGAGTCAATGCCTCATCTATTAAACTCGGAGGTGGATTGACATACAACTATGCGGCAATGCCTGTTGATGAAAATATAATCAAAGACTTGCAGAAGCTTGCTGATGATATGAATGTAATTGAAAAGTACAAAGCCATCCTTAGTGGAGAAGTCATGAATCCTGGAGAGAAAAGACTCGTTCTCCATCATCTCACACGCGGCAATGTTTTGAAGGCTGAAGTTATAGCTGACGGAGAAAACAAGGAAGAGTTCTATAACGGAGAACTCCAGAAGATTAAAGAATTCTCTCAAAAAGTGCGCTCCGGCGAAATAAAAGGATCGACAGGAAAGAAGTTCAAGACCATCTGTCAAATAGGAATCGGAGGATCCGACCTAGGTCCGAGAGCTCTTTACATAGCACTTGAAGGATGGGCAAAAGGCTCCAAGACAAAGATGCTGGAAGGAAAATTCATCTCCAATGTCGACCCAGATGACGCGGCAGCTGCTATAAGCTCGCTCAATCTCGAAACAACACTCTTTGTACTTGTCTCAAAGAGTGGAACAACGCAAGAGACCCTCACTAACAGAGACCTCGTACTTAACGTGCTCTCCTCTTCCCCGATAGATGGATTCGTTGCCTCAAAACACATCGTAGCAGTTACAAGTAAGACAAGTCCTCTCAGCAAGGACAAATCTCTTCTTGCATCCTTCTTCATCGATGACTACATCGGAGGTAGGTACTCATCAACAAGTGCAGTTGGAGGAGTAATTCTTTCTCTTTGCTATGGTTTCAACACATTCAATAAGCTCTTAAAAGGAGCACACGAAGAGGATAGACTCTCCCTAGGAAAGAACATAAAGAAGAACGGTGCTCTCATGGATGCACTTATCGGTATGTACTTGAGAAACATAAAGGGATATCCGACAACAGCAATCCTACCCTATTCTCAGGCACTCTCACGTTTCCCGGCACACCTACAGCAGCTAGATATGGAATCAAACGGAAAGCATGTCGATAGACACGGAAAGGTTGTTGACTACCCAACAGGCCCCGTAATCTATGGAGAACCCGGCACTAACGGACAGCACAGCTTCTATCAACTCCTCCATCAAGGAACAGACATCGTTCCTCTACAATTCATCGGCTTTAAGACAAACCAGCGTGGACTCGATATCGTAACCGACGGTTCGACAAGCACAGAAAAACTTAATGCTAATCTTGTAGCTCAGATAGTCGCATTCGCTCTTGGAAAAGAAGACGAGAACCCCAACAAGGAGTTTGATGGAGGAAGGCCATCCTCCCTTATCTATGGCGATAAACTAACTCCAATATCTCTTGGAGCACTTCTTGCCCACTATGAAAATAAGGTTATGTTCCAGGGCTTCCTATGGAACCTTAACTCATTCGACCAAGAAGGAGTACAGCTTGGAAAGAAGCTTGCAAAGAAGGTTCTCTCGGGCTGCGTTGGAGACGAAGTACTCTCGGCATTCAGCTCATTACTCAAATAAAATCATTTCCCTCCATTAGAGGAGGGAATTTTTTCGAGGTTAAAGTGAAAAAAATCGGTTTTGACAGCAAAAAATACATAGAAGAACAGACATCATATATACTTGAGCGCGTAAAAGCACGTAACGGAAGGCTCTACATCGAGTGTGGGGGAAAGCTATTGCATGACCTTCATGCCTCCCGTGTTCTTCCGGGCTTTGATCCCAATAACAAGATGGCAGTTCTACAATCTCTCAAAGAACATCTCGACATAATAATCTGTATATACGCAGGTGACATCGAGAAGAGAAAGATGAGAGGAGATTTTGGAATAAGTTATGATGCCGACGTCTTAAAAATGATCGATGATTTTGCGTTATACGGTATCAAATGCAACAAGGTCGTCATTACTCGTTTCACCGGTCAAACCTCGGCAGTCCTATTCAAGGAAAAACTCGAGAGAATGGGAATAAATGTCTACACTCATGGCGCAACACCAGGCTACCCTACAAATATAGACCTTGTCGTATCTGATTTGGGCTACGGGAAAAATGAATATATCCCTGTGGACGCACCTGTTGTAATAGTTAACGCTCCCGGACCTGGAAGCGGGAAACTCGCAACATGCCTGAGCCAAATGTATCATGAAGCAAAACGCGGCGAAAAACCACAATATTCGAAGTACGAAACATTCCCGATCTGGAATCTTCCTCTCGATCATCCAGTAAATATTGCATACGAGGCAGCAACTGTTGACCTGGGAGATGTAAACCTCATAGATCACTATCATTTAAACACATACGGAAAAGTTGCCGTAAATTATAACAGAGACCTTGATGCATTCCCTCTTCTTAAGAAGATAATCGAACGCATAAGCGGGGAGGTATGCCCTTATTCCTCTCCGACAGATATGGGTGTAAACCGCTGTGGATTTGGAATAATCGATGATGAAGTATGTAGAGAAGCTGGAAGACAAGAGATCATCCGCCGCTACTTCAAAACATTGACTGACTATGCCTCCGGGCTTGCGAACGAAGAAACTGTAGCAAGGATGAATTCAATAATGGACAAGGCTTCCCTTACTCCCGAAATGAGACGAGTCGTAAAAAGAGCAAGAAAAGAACTTGAAAGGGCAATTCAGGAAGGAAAAGGGAAAGATGGAACAGTATGCGCTGCCGCCTTGGAACTTGACGACGGATTAATTGTCACAGCACACAACTCGCTATCCCTCCATGCCTCAAGTGCTCTCATTCTCAATGCTCTCAAAGTCCTCGCCGGGATAGATAAAGAGAAAGATATCATAAACAGCCGTGTTATCGAGGCAGTTACTAAAATGAAGAGGGAGGTACTCTCTTGTAAAGGTGTATCGCTGAATCTTGATGAAACTCTTACAGCCCTAGCAATGTCGAGTGCAGAGGATAAGATAAGCGCTCTAGCTCTCGAAAAGCTGCCTCTTCTGAGGGGAACAGAGGTTCACATGACACATATTCCATCTCCTGGAGACAGCGTAGGACTGAGAAAACTCGGAATTCAATTCACGTCGGATCCGAAATATCCAGCGAAAAATATCCTTTGAGACGAATATTGCAATACTCTGTATTATGTAGGATTATAATAGCATGTCGAGTTTAAAACTTGAGAGAAAGGAACGGCTCTTTGTAGAAGGGTATCACAAATTCTTTACCCCAAACCCGGAAAACCTAACTCCAGAAGAAATAAAAACAATAAATAATATGACGTACCCAAAGAGGGTCACGAATAAATATATTGCACATACGTCACATAAGATATCAACAACGAGTTACGTTATTCCCGTATCTGACGGAAAAACAATAGCATCATACTATATAGTAAAGAGAGAAGCAGAAGAAAGAAGCTCACTACCTCTTGTTATATTCTTCCATGGAGGAGGATGGCTCCATTCGAACATGGATTTCTATCTCTCATATCTAAGATACTTCGCAGATAAGATGGAATGTGCAGTTCTTCTTGTTGACTACAGACTCGGGATGCAATACAAATTTCCCACAGCGCTCGAAGACTGTTATGACGCTTACCTATGGGCAATGGAGGGCGTAAGGTATTGGAAGATAGACATCGACCAAGTCTATATTCTCGGAGATGGCTTTGGGGCAAATCTGGCAGCTACTACTAATATACTCTTAAGAGATAGAAAGGCGCCACTGCCAAACGGAACCATACTTATGTACCCATTGACTGATTGCAGACTTAGAACCCAATCAATGGAGACATATAAAGATACCCCCGTTCTTTCGGAGCGCATGTTGAGTTTTTATATCAAATCATATTCAAGAGAACCTAAAGACAGTCTCTCTCCACTTATGAGTCCTCTTCTATCCTCCGATCTATCGCGGCTCAGTCCAACGCTCATAATTGCAGCAGGAATTGATCCATTACTTGATGACGGAGTTCTATATGGAAAAAAATTACTTTCTGATGGAACAAAAGCAAAAGTGTTGATTGCTGAAAAATCGATGCACGGTTTTCTTCCCTTCCGTTATGCGAAGGAGCGCGAAGAGGCAGAAAGCGCAATATGGCAAATGATTCATTCAAGAAATGTCGAAGGTATTACTTTTATGAATAAGGCAGAGTTCAAAGCAGCCAAAAATAAAAGGTGATCCATCCAATCAAGACCATGTATTAAGGGGGGGATGTGGTCAAGAATCAAGAAGGAATGGAATCACCCAACACCAAACAGATAAGTAGTTATACCACTTATCATCAACATAATACAAAAAGTTGTCGTTTTTGTTTACTAGTCAGCTATAAATTTTACAAAAACTTCACATTTCTCTTTTGCCACTTCTTTTTCCGTCTAGAGAGTTTACCTACACGCCCTTAGATATTCTTCAAAGCGTCTCCTTATAACCAAAATCTTAAAAAAGCTGTGGGGCAATCTCTGAAGTGCACAAGAGATAACCATTTCTATCTGTGGCACAAAACAAAAATATGATTAATATATAATATATAAATAGAAGGAAAGACAATGCTGTTATCTATCTTATTATTGCCACGTACCATTTTAATTCTTTCTGCCATAATTCCCGCGATATTTCTCATCGTAAAGGTTTATAAACTAGATAAGCTCGAAAAAGAAAACCCTATATTCATTCTGCTTCTTATAGTATCGGGAATATTCTCGACTGTTATCGCAATGGTACTCGAAGAACTCGGAACATACATTCTCTCGCTCTACTATGATCAATCGTCCCTCATATACAACATACTTATGTACTATGTTGTAGTTGCAGTAAGTGAAGAGGGCGCAAAATATGTACTCCTCAGAAAGCGAACATACAATAGCTTTGAATTCAACTGCCAATATGATGCAGTTGTATATGCCGTTGCCGTATCTCTCGGGTTCGCCCTGTGGGAAAATATACTCTATGTATTCCGCTTTGGCCTTTCAGTGGCCTTGACGCGTGCACTTACAGCAATTCCCGGCCATTGCTCATTTGGTGTCTTCATGGGAGTTTGGTACGGAAAAGAGAAAAGACACGAGAGCGAAGGAGATAGCATCCTTGCCGTTTTATCAAGGCTATTGTCTCTCCTCATTCCGATTCTTCTTCACGGAACATATGATTTTCTATGCTCGCTCAACACGGAAAAAAGTGCCCTTTACTTCCTTCTTTTCATCGCTATTCTCTTCCTTCTTTCTTTCTTCATGGTAAAGAAAAAGAGCAGCGAAGACCGGTATATTTAAAAAGATTCTCCGATTTCAGCATCAATAACAGCTGAAGAGATCGAGTAAGAGAGACGGCCGGACGAGAATTCATCAAGCATACTCGCTGTAGCTATCTCGTCATCCGAGAGAGCGTGAGGATAGAAGATATTTTGAAATACAACTTCTCCCCCTAGCGACACATGAGAGAGCGTCGGAGTATGACTAATCTTATCCTCTTCCCGAGCGAATACAAAATCCTCCCTTACGGGGTACCCATTAGAGAGAACATATGTCACTCCCCTTTCTGTCAATACGCCCCTAGTGCCTCTTATTTCAATACGGGAAGGAATTATGTAATTATGGTATTGGTTGGAGGAGAAATCTGTTATAAAGCATTTTCCACTTTTGAAAGTAACAGCTGTAATCTTACGGGAATAATCCTCCATTTCAACTCCTCTTTCCATACCTTTTCTCGACCCTGTTTTAATACATCTTCCTTTCGTATCAATTAAACGTTTAATACAAGAGATCTCTTCATCCGGAAAGAGTCCTCTCATAATCGACGCAGCATGATGAGAATGTAATGCCGAAAGATATACACTCTCAATTTCCCCTATTTTGTCTTTTGCTTTATAAATCGAAGCATAGAGAGGGGTATGCCAATATTGTTCAAGAGCATATCCCGGGATAAGAGAAGCTCTATATCTTTCATCAGGTGTAAGAGAAAGAAATGTTGTTTCACTGAGAATTGTCTCCCCTCTCGATGAAAGAAATTCCAAAAGTGGAAGAAAGCCCTCCTTTCCACTTGCAACTATAACTGCGCTATGTGGAACACTAAGTGCCTCCAATAGATTTGTAACTACCCTGAAGCCTCGTTTTTCAATTGATGCTGCTCTCTCACTATGCCTTGTATATACACAGGCAATTTTGAATCTCTCAGTGAGAGAGGAAGCAATACGGAGAAAAAACTCCGCTCTCCATCCCGTACCACACAAAATAAACTCAGTCATATGTAATTGATTATACAATAAAAAACCCCACATGGCAAAAAGGAGGAAACCATACGTGGGGAACAAAAGGAGGTTACTAAAACCGAACGATTATCATTTTCGATTTCTGAAAGAGAATATACTCACATTGAAAAAGAATGTAAACAACTTTTCATAATTTTTTTTAATTTTTTTAAGTTTCTTTCTGTATTATCTTGATTGAGAAAGAATTAGACAAACGAAAAACGTTATTTTTCAATTTGTGTTACTAGAATTGAAGACCTTAGAAAAATATAAAACTCGCACACTTTGCAACAAAAAAAGGCCACCTCAAAACAATTGAGACAGCCCAAAATGATACTTTCTATTAGAGTTTCACTTTTTGTACCTGACATGTAAGAGCTCGTGCTCTCTACCGTCCAGAAGACGATCATAAAGAGCTTTTACACTCGGGTTCTCATCCGAATGCCTTATGCTCATCATTCTATCGGCTTCATAGAGTCCGCTTCCGCGCTCTCGTCTTATGTCGGCATGGACAAAAGGCTGTCCACCTCCGGAGACACATCCGCCGGGGCATGCCATTATTTCAATTATATCGAACTTTTCGCCACTATTGAGACGCGAGAGAAGATGCTCTGCATTCATGAGTCCGGATGCCACTCCCAGCTTAAGCTCTACTCCATCCTCTGTTGTAATGGAGAAGACTTTTACTCCATCCTGACCTCTTTCTCCGACAGAGGCTATCTTCATCAATGCAGATCTTGATTTATCCTCAACCACAGTTCTAAGAACAGCTTCTGTAACACCACCGGTAACTCCAAAGATAACACCAGCTCCCGATGAATAGTCATATGGATGATCGACGCTCTCTCCCTCGATATCTCCAAGAAGAATACCTGCTTCCTTGAACATATGAGATAGCTCCTCTGTGGTAATAACAGCATCTACATTCATCTCGCCCAGTCTATTTTTAAACTCGTCGCGCTTAGCCTCTGCCTTCTTTGCCGTACATGGCATTATTGCGACAGAGAAAAGCTTCTTCCCTTCTTCTCTTCTCTCTTCTTTGATGATTGAAGCAAACATCTGCATCGGAGAGCGGCATGAAGAGAGATTGTCCAGAAGTTCTGGATGCTTTGTCTCACAATATCTGATCCAAGCTGGGCAGCATGAGGTGATTATAGGAAGATTTTTGTTCTCCTTGAGACGTTCTATAAACTCCCGGCTTTCCTCAATTACCGTAACATCTGCTCCGAAGGAGGTATCATATACTTCATCGAATCCCATCTTTCTAAGAGCAGCGAATATGCGAGGAGAGACATCTTTACCCTCTTCTATATTATTGAGATTGCCCAAAGCAACTCTAACTGCAGGTGCAACTTGCACAACAGTCTTCGTATCCTTGTCCTCAAGGGCATCCCAAACGCGCTGTATATCACTTTTGGTTGTGATTGCTCCTGTCGGGCAGGCTGCTGCACATTGACCGCATCCTACACAATTAGTTAATCCTATATCCTTTCCAAAAGCAGTTGAAATCACCATCTTGCTTCCACGGAATGCAAAATCTATCGCTCCAACATTCTGCACTTCATGGCAGGTTCTTACACAGTCACCGCAAAGAATACATTTACCAGAATCAAAGACAATAGAATCAGAGGAATTGGTTACTCTGTTGGTCTCTGCTCTATTAGGGAATCTAACTCCATCAATATTAAACCTCACAGCAAGATCCTGAAGCTTACATGATTTGTTGTTCACACAAGTCGTACAATCTCTACAGTGGTTTGCAAGTAGAAGTTCAAGAATATTCTTCCTGTATTTTCTCAACCGTGCTGTATTTGTCTTTATATTCATTCCCTCTCTCGGAGGAGTAGAACATGCTGTATATAGATTGCCTTTCTCGTCCTCAACCATGCACATTCTACATGCGCCATAAATCGAGAGATCTGTATGATAACAGAAGGTAGGAAGCTTTACGCCTGTCTTTCTAATTAATTGGAGCATGTTCTTCTCTCCATTTATCTCCACAGGCATTCCATCAACATACATGTATTTGATATCTCTCATATTAAGCCTCCTTTACCGCTCCAAACTTACATGTATCGATACATGTTCCACAGCGGATACATTTTTCGAGATCTATCAAGAACGGCTCTTTTACCTTTCCGCTGATAGCTCCGACTGGACACTTACGCGAGCATAGCGAACATCCTTTACATACGAGAGGATCTATATATATTCTCTTAAGTTTCTGACACTGTCCTGCCGGGCACTTCTTATCTTTTACATGTGCCTCATACTCACTTCTGAAGTTCTTAATCGTGCTTACAACAGGATTTGGTGCGCTCTTTCCCAATCCACATAATGCCGTATGAGATATCGTATCACTAAGCTCTTCCAAAAGCTCTATATCGCCTTCTCTTCCCGTTCCATCAACAATACGCTCAAGTATTTCGAGCATTCTCTTTGTTCCTTCTCTACAAGGAACACACTTACCACAGCTTTCTGATTGGGTAAAATGCATAAAGAAGCGAGCTACTTCTACCATACAAGTATGGTTATCCATAACAACTAGACCACCGGATCCTATCATCGCTCCAAGCTTTTTAAGATTATCGAAATCAAGAGGAAGATCCAGGTGTTCACTAGTCAAACATGCCCCTGAAGGACCTCCTATCTGGACAGCCTTAAATGTAGCTCCGTCCCTCATGCCTCCACCTATATCGAAGATTATCTTTCTCAGTGTGGTTCCCATTGGAACTTCAATGAGTCCTGTATTTGTAATATTACCGGTAAGTGCAAAAGCCTTTGTTCCGGGGGAGTTTGCTGTTCCTATTGTCAAATACCAGCTAGAGCCCTTAGTTATAATCTGCGGCACAGTTGCAAATGTCTCAACGTTATTCAAGACCGTTGGAGAATCAAAAAGACCATGCTCCGTCGTACGTGGAGGTTTTACTCTCGGGAACCCTCTCTTTCCTTCGATCGATGCTGTCAATGCAGATCCCTCTCCACAAACGAATGCCCCAGCTCCCTTAGCGATGTGGATGACAAAGTTAAATCCTGAAGAGAGAATATTCTCTCCCAAAAGCCCTATAGCCGTCGCCTCGTCTATTGCTCTTTGAAGTCTCTTTACAGCAAGAGGATATTCAGCTCTTACATAGATATAGCCCTCTTCTGCCCCTGTTGCACGGCCGGCAATCATCATGCCTTCTATCATACGATGGGGGTCTCCTTCCATTATGGAACGATCCATAAATGCACCCGGGTCTCCCTCATCACCATTACAGACTACATATTTTTTGTCACCTTGAGCTCTTTTAACTTGCTCCCACTTCTTTCCGGTTGGAAAGCCTCCGCCTCCACGACCTCTTAGAACAGATTTCGACACTTCATCGATTATCTCATCCTGACTCATATCGAAGAGAGCCTTTTCGAATGCTGCATAGCCACCAATTGCTAAATACTCATAAATACTGTCTGCATCAATTCTTCCGCAATGCTCGAGAACAACACGAGTCTGCTGTCTATAGAACGGAATCTCTTCCTGCTTACGGTATATCTGTCCATTTATTCTGTAGCACAAGCGCTCTACGCATTCATTGTTCTTTATAGTCTTCTCGACGATCTCGGCACAGTCTTCAACCTTAACCTTAGTGTAGAGATATCCTTCAGGCTCTATTCTTACAAGCGGTCCCATCTCACAGAATCCATGGCAGCCACTCTTTTTAAGTCCCACTTCCTTGTCGTGAGGTTCTTTTTCAAGAGTAAGGGAGACATAAAGGCCATTTTCTTCCATAAGGCTCTTCAAGGTGTCATATATTTTTAATGAACCTCCTGCGACACACCCTGTTCCACCACATACGATAACCTTCCTTGTTTGGTTGATATATCCACTCTTGAGTTCCTCTCTCAGCGTAGACAGGGCCTTCCTGTTCTTCAAAATTCTTGTCATCTTCCACCCTCCTTAACCTTAAGACCGTAGATAATCTCCATTGCCTTATCTGGCGTCATCGCAGGATGAACCTCATCATTGAGTGTCATGACGGGGGCGAGACCACAAGCACCAAGACACGAGACTGTCTCGATAGTAAACAGCAGGTCATCTGTTGTCTTTTTCTTCTCGTTTACTCCGAGTTCAGATCTTACACGCTCAAGAATAGGAACAGATCCTCTTACATGGCACGCCGTTCCATCACAGAACTTGATTACATATTTTCCCTTCTTCTCAAGCGAGAAGTTCTCATAGAATGTAGCAACGGAATAAATACGTGCTTCACTCATCTTGAGTTTTCCAGCTAAATATGGAAAAACCTCCTCTGGAAGATAATGATAATGTTCCTGTATTGCCTGCAATATGGCAATAATCGATGACTCTTTCGCCCCGCACTTTGATAGTGCCTCGTCTATGGGTGCATAATCGAATGAATCTGACATAATTTTCCTCTCTATTTGTCAACTGAAACTAATTTTAACAATAAAGAGAGGAAAAATGATAGAAGAATATATAAAAATTTATTTTTTTGTATTCTTGTGTTTATCTGAATATCTTTTTCAAATCCATTGTCGGCTCCGTCCAGCCACAGGACGATGCTTCTTTTACGATATCATTTTGAATTCCGGAGTGTATCATTATTATGAATGCGTAATAAGACTCCTCATCATACGCGAATAGGTTATATCCCTTTTTACATATGCAATCAGGATTGAGAGAGCGTGAAACGTAAGAGAGAGACTCTAGATAATTCTCGAGTGTAAGATATCCATCATCAATTAGACTCTTTATGCTCTTAGGCCTTTCAAGGGTTATCGAGAATGCTAGATCCTCCCCAAAGTATGTGTTAACTAGAATCCTTTTGCAGAAAGGCTGGCCTTTTCTTTTTCCAAAAGTATTTAGGCCACGGTATCCTTTGAACCTCTTTGATATATCGTACCGCTGTCTACCCTCTTTTATGAGGACATCCTTCACTTCAATGAACTTACACATCTCATCAGACCAATCAAAATCTTTATCCTTTGTCTTTCCGTTGAGAATGAAAGGACTTCCGGGAAGAGACGAGAGCATATGCTTCTTGCCATTTATCTTTATTCCGTTCTTCTTTACATCCTTTATCTCTTCCTCGATTTTGTTTTGTGCTTCTTCGTAGCTTATAGAAGGACTGAGCAACATTGAATAGGTGAGAGGTGGAATATATTTCTCCGAGAGAGAGATAGCCGAGCACATCTTTTCATGATAATCATCATCGAAAGGATTATCGAAGATGCTCCCACATTGTTTGAGAGCATCCTCTAGAGAGGGAAAGATTTCCTTCTGTTCATTTTCCTCCATCATGCACGACGAATAGTAAGCGGGAGCTTCAAGACCGAAAGAGTGCGCCACGGCAATAGATAGACTTCCAAGAGTCATACAATCGGGGACGATAAGCCATCGCTCTATTTTTCCGTCCTCGACGTTCGCAAACTCCTCTAAATCTCCTATCGCAGCGGCCCCAAGATCTTTGAATGTGTAAGTAGCTTTAAGAAGCATGCAATCATACATAGGATTCATAGAGAGGCAATACTTATCAACAAGTTTTAAATCCAAAGTCCCGTTTTTCTTATCCATTCATAATCCCTATTTATTCTTCATGCTTATAGGCTGTCTTGTATTCTCCAATACATCTCTCCAAAGAGCACCTTCGGTATTTACATGGTTACGCTTTGCAACTGCAGCCTTAATCGGTATATAGACGAAGCGATTGTTTACGCTAGATGCTATACACTTTGTCTTACCAGCCATTGCGGCATGTACGGCATGAGCACCAAGACGTGCACAATATATGGAGTCATAGCTGTTTGCAGGAGTACTCCTTATGATATATGACGGATCTATATACTTAACAGATACCGGAATACCTTCAGCTTTGAAATAATCCTTTATTTTTCCCTTGAGGAACATTCCTATATCTTGATAGATAAGGTTACCTCCCGCATCTCTCTCTCCAGTTGGAGGGATCAAATCCGTTCCGGCACCCTCTGCAACAAGTATTACTGCATGCCCGCGATCAAGCATCCTTTTCTTAAGATGTACGAGTAGGCCGTTTTCACCTTCAAGATCGAAGGGATTCTCAGGAATGAGGCAGAAGTTGACATCGCTTTGGGCAAGAGAAGTGTGGGCCGCGATAAATCCGCTCTCTCTTCCCATAACCTTTACAAGCCCGATTCCGTTATAAGCACTCTTTGCCTCTACATGAGCTCCTCTTACTGCTGGAACTGCTGAAGCAACTGCAGTATCGAAACCAAATGATGTATCAATAAATGAAAGATCATTGTCGATTGTCTTTGGAACTCCAACAACTGCAATCTTGAGGTCACGCTTTTCTATCTCCTCAGCAATCGCAGCAGAACCTTTGAGAGTACCATCCCCTCCGATTGTTATGAGAATATTTATATTCTCCCTCTCGAGAGTATCGACTATTTCTTCAACCTGTTTTCCACCACCACGCGCAGAGCCGAGTATCGTACCACCCTTCTCCTGGATTTCATCTACAACATCGGGATTGAGATCTATCATCGGCCATGGAGAATCTGAGAGTAGTCCCAGATAGCCAAAAGGAATACCGGAAATTCTTCTTACTCCATAACGGTACCAGAAACATCTTACGACGCTTCTTATGACATTGTTGAGACCGGGACATATACCGCCACATGTACAGATGGCAGCATGAACACGCTTGGGGTTGAAGTAGATCTTCTTTCTTGGACCTGCAAGTTCTAAAAGATCCACTTCCTCATCTCCCTTCTCCGGACCGTGGTCTATATCAAGATAGATCTTGTCTGTATCCTCGACATAATCAGCCATTCCGTCTCCGGGATGAATTGACATCTGAATAGGAGATGGGATCTTTGCCTCTCCTATCGTCTCAATTTTGAAATCATGTTCTGTCATAGCTGTCCTCCCCTGATAATTCAGTCAATTTTATTTTATAGTTCTCAAATTCCCTTAGCGTGGCTTCTTTAGCCTTCTTCTGAAAATCCTTATATAGTGCCATATACTCTCTCGCAAATGGAGTAAGAACCAATCCTTCTCTACTCGCTCCACCTTTCTTTCTCTCAACAAAAGCTCGTCCGACCTCGTTTTCGAGAGTCTTAAGCATATTGTATGCCTTAGAATATGAAAGATTCATCTTTCGGCATGCTTTTCTCAGAGACTGTTCGACTCCTATGTTCTCCAAAAGCCACAGTACTCCTATTCCCATGAACTTTTCTCCATTTGCATTTAAAAGATAGAGTTTGACATCTAAGTCCACAATTCCTCGGCTCCTCTATAGACCATATCGACAAGATCTTCAATCTTTTCCTTTTCGACAGAGCAATAGGCGAGACGGAGTGTCTTTCCCATTATGTTGATAGCGCCTATTTGATACTTATCCAAGAGGTACAGTCTCAACTCCTCTGCATCTCTTCCATTCGTATTGAAGGCCATGAAATAGCCTGAATTGAATGGATAGGGAGTGAGCGCACTATTAGACAAGTGTTTCTCCACCGCTCTCTTCATTGTATCGTATCTATCGCTCATTGTGTCGAAAAGATTTTTCTTATCATAGCTGTAATGAGAGCCATCCCTCATTGCGTGCACTAAAAGCGACTGACCGGGCCTGTCGCAATTAGATACCGTGCATCGTATTGCGCCGAGCGTCTTTTTCTCGAGGGCGTCAAGAGCTTCTTTCCCCAGTCCCTTTCCTCCGTATGTTATAAAGCCTACTCTGAAGCCCCATACCATCTCTTCCTTCGTTGCAGCGTCCCCTTTAACAGCAAGGATGTTCTCATCGCAATCGCATAGGTAAGAAAAGAGGGACTCTTTCTCTGTTTCATTCTCATAAAAGAGGCCGTAATACGCGTCATCCGATATCACAAGTATCTTTTTGCCACTTCGTGCTACGCTCTTTATCGCCTCGACTATCTTCTCAGCTTCCTCTTTAGACGGAGAATATCCTGTGGGATTATTTGGGAAATTCAAAATCAAGCGTGCTGTATCTCCCTTCGTATCTATAAGGGCTTTTTTCATTCCCTCCACATTGAAGACCCCATTTTTGAACATCTCGAAGGTTTTAAGAACGCCTCCACCGTAGTTCTCGAATATGAGCTCATAATTGTCCCAAAAGAGATCTGGTGTTACTACCTCGTCTCCCTCTTCTATGAACATAAATGCAAGAAGTGAAATTGAATGTGTCAGTCCCGCTGTTACGAGAGGCAAGCTTATGTTCTTACCTTTTAAAGTCGGGTTTTTCTCGATCATTCTCTCTTTCCAGAGTGCTCTTAGGGCCTTGTCTCCTCCCCCTGGAGCATAAGAGAAGATTTCCTTTTTCTTAAGAGTACCCGGAATGAATGAGGAATATATATCGCTCAAACAAAATGGTTCTCCAAGAGTTGTTGCAAGCCCCACCGTTGCATTATAGCGTCCGGCCTTCTCTTGAGCTTCTGCCGATTGAGCTACGATTCCCTTTGGAAAATAAATACCCTTACCGCGTCTGGACAATAAATCCAGTGCAGCAGAGCCCTTCAACGCTTCATTGAGTTCTTTTGCAAGTTCGTTCACTGCTGTCCTCCAGAAAAATATTTAGAACAAGGATATTTATAACTCACTCTCTTGAATACTATTTTTCAGTTAATTTTTCAGAAAAGAAAGCCTTGTTTATCGACATTTAAGTCATTTACGCCCCTCTTTCCTATAAGAGATAAGAATTCATCCTCACTTACGATTTTTGTTCCATATTTCTCAGCATCTGCTGTTTTACTTCCGCCGCCCTTTCCCTTGAGGAGATGTGTAGTCTTACTCGTGACAGAGGATACTGTTCTTCCTCCACGCTTCTCTATCTCATCTACAGCTTTACTTCGAGGATTAAAATTCTCAAATGTTCCTGTTATGCACCAAACCTCTCCGGAGAAAATCTTGTCGACTTCCTCATCATCCTTTTTATCCATATCTAGAGAGAAATGAAGCCCACTCTTTTCTAGAGAAGAAAGCATAGATAGGAAATTTTCATCCTTAAATGTCTTTATTATATTCTCCGCAGTCTCCTCTCCAATGCCGCGAACAGAGGTAAAAACCTCTTTATTCTCCTCGGCTGCCTTCGCTCTTATCTTATCTATACTATCAAAACCACCAGAAATTAAAATCTCAGCACTTTTTCTTCCAATTTCGGGAATTCCTAGAGATGCAAGCACCACCTTAAATGGATTCTCTTTCGATTTTTCAACGCTCTCCATTATTGAAAGAACTGTCTTTTCTCCCATCCCAGGGAGTCCCAGAGCTAACGAATAATCTGCCGTATATATGTCTTCAGTTTTCTTCAATATACCTGCAGTGAAGAGAATCTCAATAGTCTTCGGACCTAACGTGTCTATATCCATCTGATCGCGTGAGGAGAAATATGTCAGCCTACCCTTTGCCTGGTCGGGGCAAAAATAGTTTGGACAGAATGTATGAGCACCTCTTTTTACTAGTTCTGTTTTACAACATGGACAGAGAGTGGGCATCTTATAGGTAGTGTTTCCCTCTTCGTTCTTCTCGATGACCTCCTCAACGGCAGGAATAACATCTCCCCGCTTTGAGACAGAGACAGTGTCCCCAATACTGAGTTCGAGTTCATCTATATATTCCTGATTGTGGAGAGTAGCACGCCTTATCGTGGAGCCGCCCAGGTGAACAGGCTCTATCTCGGCAACAGGCGTAATACGTCCTGTACGCCCGACCTGGCATGTAATGGAAAGAAGTTTCGTTTCGGAATGTGGAGATTCGAACTTATAAGCTATCGCCCATCTTGGGTGATGAAGAGTGTAGCCAAACTCTTCTCTTACCTCAAGTTCATTTATCTTGAATACAAGACCATCTATCTCATGGTCGAGTGTCTCTCGTTTCTCCGTCATGGCTAGAATATATTCCGAGAGGGAAGAAAAACTATAAGGCTTTCCTTCAGAAAGACCCGCTTCAATAAGAGCGCGCTCCGCTTTTTCCCTACTTTCTGCCACATAAGCAAAATCAGGATTTATTCTGAAGCCGAGATCTTTAAGCTTCTTTAGGATATGAAGATGATCGGGAGGAGTGAGAGCTTTATCGCTCCAAAAACCTTCATATATGTACATATTGAGAGGAATGCGCCCCGCATCGGCGCTTTTCTGTCGTCTTACAGTTCCTGCTGCAAGATTTCTCGGATTTGCTGCCTTCTCATCATCCGGGAGGGTACTGTTAACCCTTTCAAAGTCAGCTATAGGAAGATATACCTCTCCTCTCACTGCAAGATCTATCTTCTCTTTAATCTCCAGTGGTATGGAACGTATTGTCATGATATTAGGTGTAACGTCATTACCCACAGAGCCGTTACCACGGGTTACTGCTCTCTTAAGAAGACCCTTCTCGTAGTAAAGTACCATCGATATACCATCAATTTTCTCTTCAGCAACAAAACTTAACTCTCCACCCTTCTTCTCGATGGAGCGTGTAAAGAAAGAGAGCACTTCGTCTTTTGAATATGCCTTGTCGAGAGAAAGAACGGGGATAGTGTGCTCGACTTCTGGAAAGTCATTTGTAAGATCAGAGCCTACACGACGCGTTGGGGACGAGGGGGAAGCATATTCAGGATACTCCGCTTCAAGAGCAATAAGCCTATCGGTAAGCCTATCGTATTCACTGTCTGAAACAAGGGATTTACCTTCCTTGTAGTATGTATCCTGGTAAATAGAGAGCCTCTCGGAGAGGCTTTTCATTTCTTCTTTAGCGTCCATAAGACGAGTATAGCAGAAAAAGGAGAAATTTCCCATGAAAGAAAATAAGTGCATTGCCATTTATTTTTCCTTCAATGCGTTAGACAAGATGCTACCCTATTAGACAAAGAAGTGTTATCCTTTGTATATGGCGGAACGCAAGAATTTCTCTAGATACAACATGCGCTGCGGGCGCGTTCTATTGAGCACAGTTAAGGATGTAAAGCTCCTTGGCTTTGAATTACCCGGACTCGATTCGAGGTTCTTATTCATAAAGGCTGAAGACATTCCCGGCGAAAATTCAATCGATATATTCGGAAGTAAGATTCCTCTTCTTGCCAAAGACTACATCGACTATGTAGGAGAGCCTCTTTTGGTCCTTTTCGGCCCCGATTATGAAAGCACAGAACTTGCTCTTGAGAAGGTTCGTGTCATAACAGCTCCTATAGAAGAAGGCGAAGAAAGACCCGTGGAGCCCCCCACATCTCCCCTCTTTTTCTCATGGGGACTCGACGAAGAGGAAAAGATAAAGACTGAAAAAGAAACCTTTAAAAAGGTTGAAACTGAAATTAAAAGTGACTCAGCGGCAATTAAAGATTATGTACGCTATAACACATTATGCTGGGTCGAGAACAACGGCTCTCTCCATGTGGAGTGCCCTTCAGCATGGCCTTCTCTCATTTCTAAGACACTCCAGGGTGCCTTGGGGATATCAGAAACATCAATAACAATACATAATGGGAAATATCTCTCGCGCTATGATGAATATCTTATTCCTCCTGTATTTTATTCCACAGTCACTGCTCTTGCCACTTTAAAGACAAAGCTGCCTTCTGAGATGAGAGAGGAGAGGTCTTCTCAACGCGCAGGAATTGAAGCAAAGATTACTTCCTGGCTCGATGAAAATGATAAGCCGAAACATGAAGAAGTAGAGATTACTGTAGACCAGGGTGCATTCTCTATACATGCAAAAGAGGTGCAGCGCCAGATTATGGCAGGAATCATTCCTAGATATAATCTAGATTCATTCAAAGCTGTCATAAAAACTGTCAAAAGCAGTACTGCACCGTCTCTTTATGCAGGGTCATTTCCTTATTCATTTGCTGTATCGGCTGTTGCTCTACATAATACGAGAATTGCAGAGCGAACACTCACATCTCCCTTGAAGTTCCTCATCTCATCTTCTCGAGAGACAACGAAGTTCACAGATTGGGCGCCAAAACATACACTCACTCCTCTTAATGAAAGAATAAAGAGCGTCTCAGAGGAATCAGACTATGAAAGAAAATGGGCGTCGGCATCCCTCCACACCGGGCTCTTCGGTCTTCAAGGCTACCTCTACGGAATTGGACTATCATCTGCCCTCTCAATAAGTGGAGCCTCAACGAGTGGAGCAAAAGAGAATGCTTTCCAGGCTCAAATTTCATATAGTGCAAAGAAGAATATCACAATAAACGGGACTATTCCGCTGTCTATTACACAAGATAAGATTCTTAAAGATCTAGTTTCCCAATATTTCACAAAGGACAACGACTCTCCCGTTCCCATACTTTTTCTCGAAAACTATTCAAAGACGCCCGACAGTGGACCCGATATCCTAGATACGTACAGAACGGTATTTCTTTCTCAGCTCATGAAGGCTGCTAATAAGCTCTCTTCTCTTATAGATGGAACAAAACCTGTAGATCTTACCTTCAACTCTCAGAATTTATCTCTTCCCTGTGAATTTGAGTACTCAGGCTACGGAGCAGCAGTGACGGAAATTATTATACCAAAGGTATCACTTTATCCAAAAGCAAAGAAGCTTTACTTAGACATGACGCTCCTTCTTCCCTACTCGCGCTCGGCAGAGGAGAAGATAAAGGTAACAGCAATAGAGACGCTTTCAGCCTTAGGGGCAGAAATCGACGAAGAATTCTCCGTATCGATACATCTCTCGGGAGACAAAAAGGAAGCGAGCATATACTCGTCCCTCGAGAATACTACGAGAGAGCTCGTAACATCATCATATGCAACTGCACTTTGGCAGGCGCTTGGAGAGAAAAGTAAATTGAGATTCCCGGTTAATGCTCAAGATATAGACAACATTCTTGGAGGTAATTGAAAGTGAAGATAGAGTGTACAGTAGACGGAAAGGAGTTGACGCTCTCCCTTAACTCCAATAAGCCCCTCTCGCTTATACTTGAGGAGAATCTCGACATATCGAGTTTGACGACACATTGTAGAGGCAAAATGTGCGGCCTTTGTGCAGTGCTCGTCGACGGTAGGGCAGAACTCTCATGCATGGTGCCGGCTTTCGAAATACGAAATAAAAAAATTGTAACATTCGACTACTTCCAGAAAACGAAGGAAATGAAGGATATAGCACGTGCATATGAAATAGTGGGAGTGGAACCCTGTCAGAACTGCTACGCATCACGCTCAATCGTCTTCGAATCCATCATTTCCTCAGGAGAGACTAGAAAAAGAGAAATAAAGAGGATACTCAGCGGAGTCAGATGTTCGTGCATGGAAAGCGACAATGAAGTTAAAATAGTCATGAAAGCACTTGAATTGAGGAGAAAGAGAAATGTTCGAAGGTCTTAATTCCCCATCTATACATGTTCCTACAACACTTTCGGAATTCAGCCAAATCACACTCAGATACAGCAATATAAAACTATGGGGTGGCGGCACTCAAATAATGAGTGAAGAAAAGAGCTATCCATCTCGCGAAACACCACCGGAAGTTATCTCTCTAGGAGCAATCGAAGAACTAAAAAGAATCACACGAAATGACAGAATGATTGAGATAGGCTCCTTTGTCTCACTCGACGACATACTTAAAACACACCGCTCCTCTATTCCTGAGATACTCAAAGATAATATCGAAGAAATAGGAAGCCCTCTTCTTACTTCCCGCGCAACTCTCGGGGGTTCAATAGCCGCTTCTTCTCCGATGTCGACAATTCCTGCGACCTTGATTACGCTGGGTGCAAATTGTGAAATAAGAACCCATGGAAAGAAGATTGTCAAATCAAAATGGACTCCCCTATCACTTCTTGTGTCTGTATTTAAAAACGGTCAAATAACACTGCCTAAGAATGCTCTTATAACAAGAGTTAGGATAGCTCTCCAACCCTATTCCTTCTCCTACTTCAAGGAGGTGGGTTCCTATATAGATGATGTAGAGAACACAGTCGCAGTCTCATTCACTGCAAATGACAATCAAGAAACTCTTCAATCTCCTCATCTTGCGATAACCTTCCCGATGCAGGGAATAATCTACTCAAAAGATCTCGATAACATTCTCATGCAATTGCACTTCCCCGTTTCAAGTGAGGAGTTCGAACAATTTTTACAAATCTCAAATACTTTCATCAATTCAGTTACTCCAAATATAACTAAATTGCAGAGATCAAGACTAAATTTCATTCTTGAGGACATGATTAACACTATTAATACAAAGATACTGGCTTCTTCTACATTCGAATCCGGTGTAATACAGGGAAATTAAATTGAGTAATTTTGTACACTTACATAACCACACAGACTTCTCTCTCCTCGACGGAGCAGCATCCATTCCCAAATACATAGCAAAATGCAAGGAAGTGGGTATGAGCGCCCTAGCAATAACAGATCACGGCAATATGTACGGGGCAGTCACCTTCTATAAGGAATGTAAAGCCAACGGTATAAACCCACTCGTCGGATGCGAGTTCTACTATACCCACGATAGATTTGTAAAAGACAGTTCAAGTAAGTATTACCACCTAATCCTCATCGCCCAGTCAGATAAGGGTTACCATAATCTCATGGAGCTCAATTCAATTGCATGGAAGGAGGGATACTACTATAAGCCGAGGATCGACGATGAGTCACTTAAAGCACACAGTGAAGATCTCATATGTCTATCTGCATGCCTAGCAGGTGAGATTCCCAGGCTCATAGTCTCGGGAAACATAGAAAAGGCAAAAGAGAGAATACTCTTCTTTAAAGAGATCTTCGGCGACAGATACTACCTGGAACTTCAGAATCACGGACTCGATGAAGAAAAAATAGTTTTGGAAAAACTCCCCTCTCTTGCACATGAATTGGATGTTCCCCTTGTATGTACAAACGATATCCACTACATAGAGAAAGATGATTCGAATGCACATGATACACTCATATGTATCGGAACACAGGCCAAAAAACAAGATAAGGATAGACTCAGATATAAAGAAGGCGAATTCTACTTCAGAACTCCAGAAGAAATGGAGAAGCTCTTTTCATGGTGTCCTGAGGCTATAGAAAACACAGCAGTAATTGCTTCACGCTGTCACCTTGAAATCGCCTTCCCCGGGCCTATACTCCCGAAATGTCAAATACCGGAAGAATACAATAGCGACGCAGAGTATTTGACAGCTCTCTCCTATGAAGGACTGGAAAAAAGATATCCAAATGCCGAGGGAGAAGAGAAAGAAAATCTCATAAAGCGTCTCCAGCATGAACTCGATATAATCATAAAGATGGATTTTCCGGCATACTTCTTGATAGTCCGAGACTACATCCATTGGGCAAAGGTGCACGATATCCCAGTTGGGCCTGGAAGAGGAAGTGGAGCGGGGAGTCTAGTTGCATATACTACTGAAATAACAGACGTTGATCCGATACAATACAACCTACTCTTTGAGAGGTTCTTGAATCCGGAGAGAGTCTCACTGCCTGACTTTGATGTCGACTTCTGTTTCGAACGCCGAGGAGAAGTCATCGACTATGTAACAGAGCATTACGGCCACGACTCAGTTGGTCAGATTGTAACATTCGGAACCCTTAAGCCTAAGGCTGTCCTCAAAGATGTAGCGCGTGTTCTCGATATTCCATTTGATGAATCAAATAGAATAACATCTCTCGTTCCGGATGAAATTCCGGGAGTAAAACATATGCATGTTACAGATGCTCTTGCTGCCGAGAAGAAGCTCCAGGAGATAAGAGACCGCGGAGGCATATATGAAGAGCTTTTCGATACTGCTATAAGACTTGACGGACTGAATCGCCACACCTCCCTACACGCTGCAGGAGTTGTAATAGGCCGCGAGAGCCTCGATAAATACGTTCCTCTATGTGTCCCTGACCAAAAAAGTGGAGGACTCGCAAGCCAATACACCATGCTTCAAATAGAGGAATGTGGACTAGTAAAGATGGACTTCTTGGGTCTTAAAACGCTAACTCTTTTAAAGCATGCAGTTGATCTTATACATAAAAGAGAGCCAGAGTTTGAACTAAATAAGATTTCGACAAGTGACAAAAATACCTTCGATATGCTATGCCGCGGGGACAGCGCCTATGTCTTCCAATTCGAATCATCGGGCATGCAGGAAATTCTTAAGAGAGCAAAACCCGGTTCAATTGAAGACCTCGTCGCCCTTAACGCACTATATCGTCCCGGTCCTATGCAATTCATCGACAAATACATCAACTCGAAGCTTGGAATAGAACCTATAACCTATGCTGATCCTGCTCTCGAGCCGATTCTAAAGACGACATATGGTGTCATAGTATATCAGGAACAGGTTATGCAAACAGCCCAGATTATTGCAGGCTACTCTCTAGGAGAGGCCGATATACTTCGTCGTATCATGGGAAAGAAGAAGGTCGAAGCACTCGAAAAGGAGCTCGAAAAGTTCATAGCCAAGGCCGAAGCAAAAGGCCACTCAAAAGAACATGCAATAGAAATCTTTGAGTATCTGAAACCTTTTGCAGGTTACGGCTTCAACAAGTCCCATGCAGTCGCCTACTCGATTATTGCATACCAAACAGCATTCTTGAAGGCAAACTACAACACCGAGTTCCTTGCAGCGAACTTGACTAACGAAATGAACAGCCCGGACAAGTTCAAAGAATATCTTAATCTTGCTCCTAAATATGGTATAAAAGTTGTTCCTCCATCAATTAACCGTTCTGAGACACAGTTCTCCGTCGATAATGGCGATATCATATACGGCTTAGCGGCAATAAAGAATGTCGGTGCGAATATCGTTGATGCGATAATTACGGAAAGAAAGAAGAACGGGCCATACAAATCTTTCATGGATTTCCTCTCCAGACAAGGCGAAAATACTCTTAACTCAAGGCTTTTGGAGTGTCTCATAAAGACAGGATGCTTTGATGAACTTGGGGTGGATAGGGCAATACTTCTTGCAAACCTCGATGAAGCATTGAACTTCGACAAAGTGCAGAAAAACCACTCCGCTTTCGGCCAGCTCTCGCTCTTTGGAGAAGAGGAAGAGGCGATAAGCTCTTTTGAAATGAAAGATGTTCCACCATTTCCATATATGGAGAAGCTCAAAATGGAGAAGGATCTTCTAGGCTTCTACATTTCTGGGCATCCTCTCGACAAGTGGAAGAAGGAAATAGAGGAATGCGTTACAGTAAACCTTTCAGATAGAGATACAATACCATTTGGAAGCGAGACACAGCTAATAGGACAAGTTATCGCATCCCGTACAGTCATATCAAAAAAGGGAAATGGAAGCAAACTCTCCTTTTTAACGATACAAACCGACACAGGAGATACAGAGGCCGTAATCTTCCCCAAGTCATATGAGACTCTCGGAGGAAGAACTGAAATTGATTCAATTTATGGCTTCAAGGGCAAATTCGATCAAAAAGATGGAAAACTGTCATTCATAATAAATGACATAGTACCACCGGAAAATCTAAAACCCCTCGCTGTCGAACTTGTTCATATAAAACTAAGAAAGGAAGCAGCTATTACTAAGGAGAATCTTGATGCCCTAAGACGCGTCATGTCCCTCAGCGAAGGCCAGACCCCCGTCTGTCTCTCAATTGAAGGGATAGATGGAGAAGAGCTAACTCTCAAGGGAACGGAAAGTGTTGAATATTCACATAAACTTTACGAAGATCTCACATCATTAGATTGTGTGTTGAAAGTATGGATTAACTGAATTACACTTGCCTATTAATTCTTTTCTTGTGATATTATTACTGTAGAAAGGAGGCAGTGTCCATGTCCGCGAATAGAAAATATAAAGACCGGCTTTTCAGATTTATATTTGGAAATGAGAAGAATAAAGAATGGGCTCTCAGCCTCTATAATGCGATCAACAAGACGTCCTATACCTGTGTGGATGATATGGTTATCACTACAATCGATGATGCTCTCTACATGGGGATGAAAAATGACGTATCGTTCCTTATCGCAGATACTTTGAATCTGTTTGAACAGCAAAGTTCATATAACCCGAATATGCCATTGAGATACCTGATCTATGCAGCAATGGTTTATTCGAGTTTTATAAAGACTAAGCCCATAAACTTATACAGCCCTTACCTACAAAAAATTCCGGCACCAAGGTGTATATGCTTCTATAACGGAAAATCGGAAATCGGAGACGAGAGGGAAGAAAAGCTCTCCGACGCCTTTATCAACAATGAAAAAGGAGATATAGAAGTTAAAGCACGAATGATCAATATAAACTATGGACGAAACAAGGAGCTTCTCGAAGGCTGTAAACCCTTAGGAGAGTACTCATGGTTTATTGCCCAGATTAGAAAGAATCAGGAAGAAGGCTTATTTCTGATTGATGCAATCAACAATGCATTAGAAGAAATGCCTAATCATTTTGTAATAAAGCCCTTTTTATTAGCCCATAAAGCTGAGGTGGAGAATATGTGCATAACAGAATACAACGAAGCAGAAACTTTAAATCTCTTGAGCGCTGAATGTGAAGCTAGAGGTGAAGCTAGAGGTAAAGCTAAAGGTAAAACTGAAGGGATAATCGAAACTCTTGTAAAACTACTAAAAAAAGGACTTATCAGCGAAAGTAGTGCAGCAGAGACTGCCGGGATGACGATAGAAGACTTCAGAAAATACGAAGATCTTCACTGCTCCTAATAAAATACTTCTTATATAAAAATTGGAGGCATCATGCTTTATAACGATACATTGATGAGAATATCTCTCTTTCTCGCAAGAGTTCTCAATGCATATTCCATCCTTATATGGATAAGAATAATTTTCTCTTGGGTGTATCCAAATCCCGGTAGAAATAACTTCGTATATTGGATGGCCCGTATTGTCGACCCATACCTCGGCGTCTTCAAAGGCCGTAATTCGACAGTCGGACGACTCGACTTCTCACCAATATTTGCTGTCGGCGTTATCTACATATTCGAAGGCGTCTTCAGATATTACGGAAGCATGGGAACACTCACACTCTCTGCTGTCTTATACCTTTTTCTCTCGGCACTTTGGTCATATGGACTAAGCATATATTTCTGGGTACTCTTCATTTCCCTTATCTTTCGAACGATAGGCGCTTTCTCGCGTTACTCAAATAGAGGCTACGCCTACTCTGAGATAGGACGGGCATCAGATGCTGTCACATCATTTGTGCGTCAGCTAGCTGGACGTAGGCTCTTAAGTGAGAAGACTGTGTGTATAATCTCGCTAGTGCTTGTTATAGCCTTTTATTTCATGTCACAGTATCTTGTGAGATGGCTCTTATCTCTTGTAATCAGAATACCCCTTTGATATGTTCGATAAACCGGTTACCGTACTACCACGCATAGGAAAAAAGAAGGAAGAAGAGTTCAGAAAGCTCGGTATATATACGCTTCTTGATCTCGCTCTTTATGCCCCGCGCTCGTATGACGATAGGCGAGAAGAGAGGACACTCTCCTCTCTTACTTCTCTCGATATGACAATAAACTGTCACATCACAGTTCTCTTCACATCATCTTTTCCCAGTAAAAGAGGAACCACACTTAGAGCAGATGTTATAGATGATAATGGAGGAAAATTATCGCTTCTTTGCTTCAACAGAGACTACCTTAAATCAATGCTGACAATAGGCAGCCAATGGTACGTCAACGGTACTGTTAAAAGAGATTACCAAGGTTATTCCTGCTCTTCTTTTGAGATAAAGAAGACAAAAGAAGAATGTGGAATAGGTAAAATCCTCCCAATCTATTCTACGACGGAAGGACTGAGTCAAAAGGAGTTACGCTCATCTCTATTACTTGCACTCTCTCTTCTCTCTCCGATAGAGGAGATCCTACCCTTCTCAATTATAGAGAGCTATAATCTCTACTCGAGAGAGAAGGCCATTCGGGAACTACATTTTCCTCAAAGTAGAGAAACGTTGGAGAAAGCTCGTAAGACGCTCGCATTCACGGAACTTTTATTAATGGAGATAAACGTTCTAAGAGAGAAGCCACGCTCAATAAAGAAAAAAATAGCTCCTTCAATGCTTGAGAAAAGACTCATATCATCTCTCCCGTTCTCTCTTACAGATGACCAGAAGAAGGTTCTTGATGATATAAGAAGCGATCTAGGGAGAAAGACTCCGATGGAGCGTCTTCTCGAGGGAGATGTCGGAAGTGGAAAGACACTTGTTGCGTGGCTAAGTGCACTCTACATAATCTCTAAAGGCGGACAGGTAGCCTTCATGGCCCCAACAGAGCTACTGGCTCATCAGCATGCAGAAAATGCTTTCTCTCTCCTCTCTCCTTTAGGTGTCAGAATTTCCTACATAACGGGCGATGTAAAGGGGAAAAGTAGAGCCCTCGCACTAGATGCACTCAAAAAAGGAGAGGTAGACCTTGCTGTGGGTACCCACTCTCTCTTTTCAGAAGATGTTGTATTCAAAAATCTTGAGTATGTAATAATAGATGAGCAGCACCGCTTTGGAGTAGGACAAAGAGAAGCACTCAAAACAAAAGGAAAAGCATGCCACACATTGAGTATGACAGCAACCCCGATTCCAAGGACACTTGCACTCACACTCTTTGCAGATATGGAGATCTCAACAATCCACACTCTTCCCATGGGACGAAAGAAAATAATCACATATACAGTGGGACCGAATAGCAGAGAAAAGATGTACGCTTCCATCCTAGTAGAGATAGAACGCGGCCACCAGGCATATTTCGTCTATCCGAGAATTGACGATGAAGGAGAAGGCGACTTGAGGGACGTAATAAGCATGTTCTCGTTTCTAAAGGAGAAATACCCCTCAGTTCCATCAGCTTTCATACACTCGAAATTGAAAGAAGAGGAGAAGATGAGGATCCTCGAGGATTTCAGAGATAAGAAAATAAAATACCTTGTTGCAACAAGTGTAGTAGAAGTCGGAATCGACATACCCAGTGCAACCTGTATGGTAATAGAGCATGCAGATAGATTCGGCTTGGCAGCACTTCATCAGCTCAGGGGAAGAGTCGGACGAAGCTCATTGCAGTCATATTGCTTTCTTGTATTCGACGATAAGCTAACAAACGACGCTAGAGAAAGGCTCTCTGTTATGAAAGAAACCAACGACGGCTTTATAATTGCCGAAAAAGACCTTGCAATAAGAGGGCCGGGAGAGATAACTGGCTCGAAGCAATCGGGATTTTTAAAACTTAGGTTTGCCTCTCTCACAGAAGATACAGAGCTCGTCTCTTCAGCAAAGACAGAGGCAGAGAGAATACTTAGCCTAGATCCGGGTTTGATATCTGGAGAAAACAGCTCTCTCAGAAAGGCATTGCAGAGCTAGAACAAAAGAAATAATATCAACTGAAATAGGAAGAAAAGATGTTTACAAGAGAAGATGCATTAAAACTATGGCATAAGTATAACTCCTCGGAGAGCCTCTATCATCATGCTCTGTCTGTAGAAGCTGTAATGAGGGAAGGCGCTATAAAATATGGTGAGGATCCGGAGTATTGGGGCTTGGTGGGACTCCTACACGATGTCGACTACGAAAAATATCCGAATGAGCATTGCAAAAAAGCGCCAGAAATTTTGAAAGAAATAGGCGCAGATGATGCGTTTATACACGCTGTATGCTCACACGGCTGGTCGATATGTACAGATGTAAAGCCAGAGAAAACAATGGAGAAATTTCTCTTTGCAATTGATGAGCTAACGGGACTAGTGAATGCAACTGCCCTTATGAGACCGGAGAAGATGGTCGGAATCAGCGTAAAGTCTGTAAAGAAGAAGTGGTCAAGTAAAGGCTTTGCTCAGGGTGTAAACAGAGAAATCATTCTAGACGGCGCGAATATGCTCGGCGTAACGAAGGAAGAACTCATAGAGGCGACTATTCTCGGCATGGGAAAAATAGCTGGAGAAATAAACCTTCTTCCGGAGGCATGAGATGAGAGTAACCGGTGGTAAATACCTCAGGCGCACAGTTTCCTGCCCTCCTGGAGAGATCCGACCCGCGATGGACAGGATGAGAGAGTCCCTATTTTCGATACTTGGAGACCTTACAGGGTGCTCTTTTCTAGATCTTTTTTCCGGCTCTGGCTGTGTAGCAATCGAGGCTGCATCAAGAGGGGCCGCTCCTATACACCTTGTTGAAATGGATAGAGGGAAAAAACCAATAATCGAGAAAAATCTCTCTTTTGTAGAAGAAGAGAAAAAGCTCTTTGTAATGGATGTATACCGCTACATACTCTCTTCAATCACAAAATACGACATCGTTTATGCTGATCCACCGTTCAAGATGGAGGAGAAGGCAAAACTTCTAAAAGAGATATCGAAAGCAGATATCGTAAAAGAAAGAGGGCTTTTCATAATCCACTACCCAGTAGAGGAAAAATCTCTTCTTCCGGAAGAAGAAGGCCAATTTAGGAAAATAGATGAGCGAAAATACGGGCGCTCGATGCTCCGCTTCTACAGAAAGGAAGTAAAGAATGCTTAAGATAGACGAAATGAATATCGGAAGAGATACGTCATACTTCCTTTCAACCGATACAGACAATGAATATGTAGTAAAACCTGTAAAGTATTTCGGACTGTCGCAGGAAGAAGCGGGAGTTCATGCCGCAATCAAAGGAGCGGGACTGAAGGATATGCTGGATAAAGAAGGCCGCACTTGGATGATATTGAGAACCCGCATGACGATAAATAAGTATGCCCGCTGGATGGATGAATATAAGACGGAAACATGGTGTCAAAAAGGATATAGACTGTATTGCCCCAGAGGCGTCAGAGCGTTCGACACATCTGGTAACCTACTCTTCTCTTCAGAGAGCTTATGGATTGTAATGGATATGACTCGTATGCGCCCGGAAAGGCCTTCTTATATAGAGCCTAGATTACCTGAAACAAAAGACGAAAGCCTTTTATTCAATCCTGATTTTCCTCCGTTTGAGAAAAATGAAGATTATACAATCCCAGTCTCGGAAAAAGATGTACACATAGACTACTATGACTATGATTATAATAGGCACGTAAACAACCTCAGTTATATAAATTGGATGATTTCCTCATTCCCGAGCGACTATCTCGATACCCATAGGCCTTCCTTCATGGACACGGAATGGAAAAAACAATGCCACTTTGAAGATAAACTCATTACAAGGACGACAAGAAAAGAAGGAGACGAGAACACCTTCTTCACAGCTATCTACCGTGGAGATGAAATAGTCTTCCATGGATTATCTAAATGGGAGGAAAAGAAATGACAGATGATATCCTAATACTCGACTGCCCGCGTTGCGGAGGACCAGCTAATGTGGAAGAAGAGAACGGCTGGTGCCTTTATATAACATGTATGGACTGTGGAGCTCACACAGTAGAAGCTGAATATAA
The DNA here is from genome assembly GCA_963626675.1 of Clostridium sp. CAG:452. GTDB lineage: Bacteria > Spirochaetota > Spirochaetia > Sphaerochaetales > Sphaerochaetaceae > Ornithospirochaeta. The sequence goes on from CAVFXW010000067.1 coordinate 42,201, forward strand.
GACTGAAGTCGACAAGAAGAGTGCTCTACAAAAAGTTGCAACGCTATGGAATGTCGGAAAGGTCATCAAAATGGAGCCCGGAGAGTAATTAATAGTGAGGAGGGCGTCGGCTCTCCCTTTCTTCTCCTTCGTCTAGGAGAATTTCCACTACCTTCTTTTTAATCTCCTCCATCTCCAAAGAAAGCGTAGACAGCCTCTTATTGAGCTCTATTACTTCTTCCCCAAGGAGTGCATTCTCCCTCTCGAGATAGCTCACCTTTACTTCAAGCTTTTCAATTTCTTCATTCATGAAAATATTATTGCAATAGAAGAGAAAAAGGTTAAGTGATGAAGAGACGCTTATCGCGTTCTTTGAGGACTTTCTCCCTATAGGCTCTAGGAGACTCGCCATATATCTCTTTAAACTTCTTCGTGTAATACGCCGGGGAAGGAAAACCACACTCAAGAGCAATCCTAGAGAGCGCCTTATCTGGAGAAACACTCATTTCGTTTATGCTCCTCAACAGTTTGTATTTAATAGTGTATTGAATTGGAGACTCCCCCGTAGTCTTACGAAACTGTCTTAAAACCTCCCTTTCGCTGAGAGAGCACACTCTCGACAAAGCGCTGAGGGTAATATCGTGTGAATAATTCTCGTAGATATAGGAAAGCATAAGACCCACCTTATCGTCTTCCTTTTTTTTCATATCATCCGAATAAACAACATCCTTGTTTTCTCCGATTATCTTAAGTAAAGCAGTCGAAAGAGCATTCCTTATAATAAACTCATAGCCGAAGGAATCATTACGTAATGCCTCAAACGCATAGGAGAATTCTTTCGCATACTCTTTATCACGGAATATATAATGAGAAAGCCTACTCTTCTTTAGAGGTGTTATATATTCCGTATCAAATGCAGAATTCTTGTACCCAATGAGAAGAAGAGGCGAGAATACAAAAGAATGCGATACGGCATGAGGTTTACCCTTTGCCGAATGAAGAACATTAGAGTTGATAAAGAGAAAATCACCGTCATTAAGAGTGCAGACAAAAGAATCAATTTGAAATGAAAGAGAGCCTTCTAGTATATAGACGGCCTCCATCTCTTCATGCCAATGCCATGGAAGAAAATAACCTTCATTCTGGTTATATACTTCCTCGTATCCTGCCAAAGGAAATGCATCCGTGCCGTGAGGTTTGAGTTCTTTATTGAGACTGTCTGTGAAAACATCGGTGTTCTGTAACATATATGTCTATTTTCTTATAAAGAAACGTGAACATTCAACACGTAAAGAACATATTTTGACGATTTGGTTATATCTTTAAGATAAGCAAGAGGTAATTTTCTATTTCTCCTACTTTCATGATTCTCAAAAACATACCCATAAATAAATTCTGGAATTTTGTTGTATCAAACAAAAGAGACGAAACAAACTATTGTTGCAATACAGAACATTCTTGTTGCTTTTTGTTGCTATTTTTCTTTAATTGTTTCATTTTTGTTGCTACAATTGATTTTAATAAAGGAAAACAAAATGAAAGGTGAAAGAGTTGCGCAACTTGAACTTCTTCTAAGATCACACCCAGAAGGCCTCAGAAGAGCCGAAATAGCACGCCGCCTCGGAGTTCATAGATCAACTATCAGCAGGTACGTTGAGGACCTCTCTAAGCATATCGACATATATGAAGATAATAATCTTATAAAGATAAAAGAAAGCGAAGATAATTCACCGCTAGAGCTCTCGGTCTATGAAACACTTGCATTCAACATGTCTGCAGAGGCTCTTTCACGTAGCACAACCATCCAGAATCCTCATCTGGCATCAGGACTCAGAAAGATAGCGATGAATATGCACTCCTATGCCCCGAATGTATCTGCTAACATTCTCACGATGGCTGACAATATTGAAAAAAAGATGGAGTCGTCTCTTGTAGAAGCGAGCCAATACAATACGGTACTTGAAGTCCTTATAGACTGCTGGGTTTCTGGAAGAATAGCTAAGATATCATCTACAACTCCCGGTGGCGAAGAGATAGAAATGGCTCCATATTTCATTGGTTTTACTGAAGATAGCTCTGGACGTAAGCCTATGACGGTTACAGGAAGACTTAGGCACACAAAAGATATAATCACCCTAAATATTACAACGATAATATCTGTTCAAATGCTCAATGAGACCTACACAATCCCAGACAACCTCAAACCTTTCACAAAATCAGAAGAGTCCAGATACGATGCAATCGATATGATCCCCCTAGTTCTCAAGGTAAAAGAGAAGAGTGCACTGAACTCTTTTTCATCCCTCAATCATGAGAAACCTCTCATAGACCAAAACGACAAGGGTGAATATATTTGCTCGATAAAGGTAGAGAACTCCATAGAGCTATTTCTTCGTCTCGTTCAATGCGGAACAAGCGTCGAAGTCATCTCTCCGGAAAACACAAGAGAGAAGTATAAATCCCTTCTAGAGAGTATCCTTAAGATATATAAATAAAAGAGTGAACTACCACCACACAGACAAAGAGTTTCTCTCGCCAAATCGGGACGATTCTTAGCACAACTTAGTTCATTCTCCTGTAAAGGATATAGAGTATAATTAGATTGTGGTTATCACAACGAGGAGGAAGAGATAGTACCTCCTGGAGATTTGACTACAGAGTATCAGGAGAAGAGAGCGAGCCTCAATGCAGAGATCCTTCGTATACTCATTAAGATTACCGACCTGTTGGAGCTTGATCCCACAAAATAGAAATAACATAAACGTATTTCTTTGAGGTGCCAATTTTTCACCTCAAAAAGAGGAGAATGCGATCATGAAAACTTGAAATGCCAAATTGGCATACCAAGTGAAAAATGTTCGAAGTTAGACGGAAGATTACATGAAGGAAGATAGAAAGAAATGCCTCGGTATTTCTCTCCTGACAAATCCGATAATCGTTCAGAGCCTAATAACTAGGCTGGAGAGAGTATAAAGATTGGCAGAGTGACGGGACAACAACGTAAAATTCAATTCTTCAGTTGGCAATACAAGGGAAAAATTGTTCCTCGGAACCCAGACGATGGCCTGAGCTCTTCTTCTTGAACGTATTCGAAAGGAGAAAGAGAAAATCATAAAAGAAAGAAGATCAGAGCAGCCAAGAATCCCTCTCGCATATTCTGTGGCGCTCGTGGCCTCTTCTATGAGAAATAGGCAAGAAGGAACCTGTTCTCATTCAGGATGAGATACCGTTCAATACACGGAGAGTTGGGAATGGGTGAGATTTGGACTTCACAGACTTGTTGCCCCTCTTAGGATCGGTTGAGGCTAAAGCTATTTAACAAGGTCGAAAAAGCCAAGAAGAAGAAACCCAAAGAGGATGGACAGAAAGACAAATACTACACCACCGAATACGATAAGCTTTTTAATGAGATCTTCTTTCTTCTTATCATCATCTTTCATACTTTATTCCATTCATAAGAAAAAGGATAACACAGTATCTCTCTGCATTATCCCTTTCTCTTTTCTATTACTATTATTTCTTTGCAATATACTTTCTTATATCGAGTGCTACCGCAATTACTATTACAAGACCCTGAGCAATGTAGTTGTAGTATGGGTTGACGCCGAGGAACTGGAGGATAATCTTCAAGACTTCAAAGACAAGTACTCCTACGATGATTCCCGGAATTGTTCCTATACCACCTGTTGTCGAAACTCCACCGATTGTACATCCGGCGATTGCTTCAAGTTCATACCCCGAACCCATTGAAGCCGATGCGCCTCCGGACTTTGCTGCAAGAAGGAAGCCTGCAAATGCATACATAAGACCTGCAACTACGTAGATTCTTGTAAGTTCTCTATTTGTATTAACACCAGAAACTTCAGCCGCAACTTCGTTTCCTCCTATTGCATACATATATTTACCATGCGTTGTCTTGTTGTATATAAACCAGAAGAGAACACCAAATATGATTGCAACAAAGAATAGATACGGAATATAAAATCCCTTCGTACTTCCGATTCTACCTGTAATGAGCTTAATATAACCACTCTGGAATCCTCCGATAGGCTGTGCATCTGTAAAGATAAGGCTTATTCCGTAGATGATCGTCTGTGTTCCAAGAGTTGCGATAAACGGAGGAACCTTAAGCTTCGTTACTATTAGGCCGTTGATAAGGCCGAATAAGAAGCCGAATGCAAGAACTATCAAAAGAACGACGAACATATTCATCTCAGGAATGCTCTTATATAGCTTTCCTGTATAATCGCCTCTTTGAATAAGAACGCCCGCAAGACATGCAGCAAAACCTACCTGTCTTCCTGCAGAGAGGTCTGTCCCTTTTGTAATCAATATTCCCGATACGCCGAGAGCGATGAGGAATCTAATTGAGGTATTACTTACAAGGTTACCGAAATTACCCCATGAGAAGAAGTTAGGTACACACAATCCCACTATTATGGATGCGAGTATGAGAAGAACAACAATCGGGTTAGCTTTCACCATTCCCAAGAACTTTTTGAAAAAATCGTTATTTCTGCTTATTTCCATCATTAAACCTCTTCTTTTCTATGTCCGAATTGAGTTGCGTATGTCATTACCTTTTCCTGAGTAGCATCTTTGCCATCTATAAATCCAGTGACACAGCCGTCACACATAACCATGATCCTATCGGACATGCCGATGAGTTCTCCCATCTCACTTGAAATCATGATGATGCTCTTACCCTGCTTTGCAAGTTCCGCGATAATACAATAGATCTCGTACTTCGCTCCTACGTCTATACCACGTGTCGGCTCGTCGAGAATAAGCACATCCGGATCGTTAGCAAGCCATCTTCCGACAAGAACCTTCTGCTGGTTACCTCCCGAAAGACTCTTTATTTGTGTCTTACCAGATGGTGTCTTTATATTCATCTTCTGAACATTATCATCAACAAGCTCATCAATCTTACTCAGATTCAACGTAATACCCTTCTGTATATATGTGTATTGCCTCAATGCCGCTATCGAAATGTTATCAGATACGGGAAGGACACCCATAATACCTGTACGTCTTCTGTCCTCGGTAAGCATTGCAATACCCTGGTCTATTGCATCCTTGGGTCTATGAACATGGATCTCTTTTCCTTTGTAGAAAATCTGACCCTTTGTATGGCTCCTGACTCCGAAGAGTCCTTCCATAAGTTCTGTTCGCTGTGCGCCCACAAGTCCTCCGACTCCGAGTATCTCACCCTTACGCAGTGTGAACGAAACATCCCTAAAGCTCTTGGGGTTGATTGACGTGAAGTCCTTTACTTCGAAGATGACCTCTCCCGGATTATTCTCTCTCTTCGGATAGAGATTCGAAAGTTCTCGTCCGACCATCTTTGTGATTATCATCTCGGTCGTCAGCTCGCTCGAAGACCATGTCCCAATATATTTTCCATCACGCATGATGGTGACTTCATCGCTTATACGGAGAATCTCATCCATCTTGTGAGAGATGTATACTACAGCAACACCCTCCGCTGTTAGATCCTCGATTATTCTAAAGAGTGCATCGACCTCATTTTGAGTAAGAGATGAAGTCGGCTCATCAAGGATAAGAACACGGCAGTTAGCAGAGACAGCCTTTGCTATCTCAACCGATTGCATCTGCGAGACACTAAGATTTCCTTCCTTCTCCTTTGGATCAAAGTCCATGCGGACCTTCTTCAAGAGAGCGGCGGTATCATCATACATCTTCTTATGATCAACCATGGGGATAAACCCAAGAACCTTCTTTATGGGGTATCTCCCAAGGAATATATTCTCTCCTATCGTACGCGCGGGAATGGGTTGCAGCTCTTGATGAACCATTGCAATACCCTTATTGAGCGCATCCATAGGATCTTTTATTTCTGTTTTCTTTCCATCAATTAAGATTTCACCCTCATCCATCTTGTATATGCCAAACATACACTTCATGAGAGTGGACTTTCCAGCTCCGTTTTCACCCATAAGAGCGTGAACTTTTCCCGGACGGAGCTTCAACTGTACATGATCGAGTGCCTTAACACCTGGGAAAGACTTCGATACATCATGCATTTCCAGGAGGAATTCCGACATCTAACATAACCTCCTTATGGTTGGTTTTTAAACTTGTCGTGATTTAATAAGGGGACGGGCAAGAATCTATCCTACCCGCCCTAAATACTTCCTGCCTCTTTACGAGGCTCTTAGAACTATCTGATCATTACGTACGGAACCCAGTAGTAGTTGTTGATCTTCTCGCCATTGAGGAGCTGGATCGTTACATCTACTGCCTTGTGTGACTGTCCAACGTGGTCGTTGAGGACTGTTCCTGTCATTGTTCCCTTCTTTACCATTTCCTGGCATTCATCAAGAGCGTCTACGCCGACAAGATAGATATCCTTACCAACTGTTCTACCAGCTGCCTGGATAGCTGCTGCAGCTCCGAGAGCCATAGCATCATTGTTACAGAATACAACTTCGATGGACTTGCCATACTTAGCAAGAGCGTTTGCACAGAGTTCCTGTCCCTTTGTCTGATCCCAGTTACCTACCTGATCATCGAGGCACTTAACTGCATAACCGTGGTCTGTGAGATACTTTACTGAATACTCTGTTCTGTATTGAGCATCGATATTCTCTGGGTCACCTTCGATCATGATATAAGAAACAACACCGTCTCCGTTAATATCACCATGATCTGGAAGCTCAGCAATGATCTGACCCTGGAAGGATCCTGAATCTCTTGCATCACATCCTACATAACATACCTCTGCGTTATTGAGGATTCCAGGATATCCTTCATCGATAATGGAACCATCTGAAGCATATTCGAGAGGCTCTCTGTTGATGAGAACACAAGGAATTCCAGCTGCAACAATCTTGTCGATGATTGCATCTGCAGAAGATGTCTGAACGAGGTTGAGGATGATTGCATCCATTCCCTGTGAGATGAAAGCATCAATCTGGTTTGACTGCTCAGCCATGTCGTTCTTGCCGTCGACGAATGTCAGCTGATATTTAACATCATCTGTCTCAAGAGTTGAGAAATATGATGCAATCTCATTTCTGTAAAGTGTCATAAAGTTATCGGTGAACTGATAAATTGCAACACCAACCTTATAAGTCTTAGCACCACCCTTCTCTGCTGCGCCCTGTGCAAAAACTGTTGTAATACACAGTAAAGCAACTACGAAAACAACCAAAAGTTTTTTCATACGTTAAATCTCCTTTTTGTATGTACCTTAATTGTGAGGCTGTTTTTCAGAATTGCAAATAATTATTTTTTATGATGAGCTAAATTTATACTATCGTATTTTGAGGTGATTGTAATATCGTAATTTATGGAAAATTAGAATTAATGAGAGAGATTTTAGTTATAAATCAGAAAAAAACTTATTTTTTATTTTTCCTTAAGTTTTCGTTTTTTTTCATCTTTTCCATTCAATTTGTCGCTTTTATCTAATTATTAGTACATTTGTATAATAAAATCGACATCAAAGCTTCTTCTCCTATGATCTCTCTATATAAAGATACACAGATATCACAGAAAGATTTATGAGATGTTCATTCAAAAACCGCCCGTTTTAGACGGACGGTCATGCTTGTTTAGATAAAGTTGGTTTCTACTTATCAGAAACCCTGCTGACACATAGCATCTGCAACCTTCTTGAAGCCTGCAATGTTTGCGCCCTTTACATAGTCGATATAGCCATCAGAAGCGCGACCTTCTCTTACACATGCAGCATGGATGTTTCTCATGATTCCATGTAGTTTTTCATCTACTTCTTTTGCATCCCAATTGAGGTGCATTGCGTTCTGACTCATCTCAAGTCCTGATACTGCAACTCCACCTGCGTTTGCTGCCTTTCCAGGTGCGAACGGGATTCTTGCTTTCTGGAATGCTGCGATAGCTTCTGGAGAACAACCCATGTTGCTTGTCTCTACGACATACTTTACGCCGTTAGCGATGAGGGCCTCTGCATCTTCACCTCTAAGCTCATTCTGGAGAGCGCATGGGAATGCCATATCAACCTTAACTTCCCAAGGTTTCTTTCCAGGAATAAACTTAGCACCGAATTTCTCAGCATATGGAGCAACAACATCATTGTTGGAAGCTCTGAGTTCGAGCATATATGCTATCTTTTCTGGTGTGTTTATTCCTTCTTCGTCGAGAACATATCCATCAGGACCAGAAATCGTGACAACCTTTGCTCCGAGTTCTGTTGCCTTTGTGACAGCACCCCATGCAACGTTACCGAAACCGGAGATAGCAATTCTCTTGCCGACAAATGTATCACCATGTTCCTTAAGCATTTCATTAGCAAAATACATTGTTCCGAAGCCTGTTGCCTCAGGTCTGATTAATGAGCCACCCCAGCCCCAACCTTTTCCTGTGAGAACACCTGTATTTTCATCTCTGAGTCTCTTGTACTGTCCGTACATATATCCGATTTCTCTTCCACCGACTCCGAGATCTCCTGCCGGTACGTCTGTATCCGGACCGATATACTTCTGTAGCTCTGTCATGAACGAACGACAGAATCTCATGATCTCTGCGTCACTCTTTCCCTTTGGAGAGAAGTCTGAACCTCCCTTACCACCACCCATAGGAAGTGTTGTAAGAGAATTCTTGAAGATCTGTTCGAATCCGAGGAACTTGAGTGTTCCAAGAGTTACGTTAGCATGGAATCTGAGTCCACCCTTATATGGTCCTATTGCATTGTTGAACTGAACTCTGTATCCCTTGTTGACCTGGATTTCGTGATTGTCGTCCTCCCATTCAACTTTAAACGAAATAACTCTATCCGGCTCTACGATTCTGTCGAGAATCTTATTCTTCAGATAAAGAGGATTTGAGTTAACTGTGTCGATAACAGATTCAATTACTTCTCTAGCTGCCTGGATGAATTCCGGCTGAGCGGGGTTCTTTCTCTCAAGCTCTGCCATGAATGTATTAAGATCGTACATTTAATAATCTCCTTTTTATACCTAAAGCGTAAATCCACTTTTCTACTACGTCAATTATTATTTTTTCTTTAATTTTTGTTTTTATTTTTTCTCATATCTTTAATTTTTTTCTTATTTTTTGATGATATCACAAGGAAATTGTTATAGGGAATTTTTAAGCATCTGTCATCTTGTAGGCTCTCTATTATTATCTTCTTTATCTATAAGAAATTATTTTAACAACTTTGGAATTGTTAGTTTTTCCTTTTTGATTTATCATTACCCAAGAGGCGGAACTTGGACGAAATAAAGAAGACGGCACGAGTAATAGACTTCCATTCTCATGTACTTCCGTGCATAGATGACGGAAGTTCTTCTCTTGAGATGTCTCTTGAGATGTTGCGAACAACATACAGTCTAAAAATACGCAAATTAGTCGCAACCCCCCACTTCTATCCCTCCTATATGTCCCTTGAGTCTTTTCTTGAAAATCGTACTAGTGCAATAGAGAAACTTCTTCCTTATTACAATAGAGATGAAATGCCTCTCCTTTATGTAGGCGCAGAAGTTGCTTATCACCCGGATATATGTAAAAGCAGAAGTGCTAAGAGGCTGTGTATTGAAGGAACAAATACGCTGCTCTTTGAGATGCCGTTCTCCAAATGGACAGATGAAGATATAGAGAACATCATTGAAATGAAGACGACTCTGGACATTAATGTAGTAATTGCACATATAGAGCGTTATATGGCGTTTCAAAAGAAGGACACAATACCATTACTTTTAAATGAAGGCATACATATCCAGTCCAATGCAGAGTTTTTCGTTTCCAACAGACGAGAAGCCATAAAACTCCTCGAAAAAGGCTATATACAGATTCTCGGTTCTGATATGCATAATACTACCACACGGTCTCAAAATCTCGATAAAGCAAAAGACGAAATAAAGAAAAGGCTCGGCGAAGACTATATAAGAACAATACTTCTTAATACGAAAACTCTTCTTGAAGGGGCAGTTTCAATTGACGCAGAAAGGTCTAGATACCCGTCACCGCATTATCTATAATTGAGACAAGAGGCTAATATGTTTGATATCCTATATAAGATTTCCTTTTCGATTCTAGCGCTTTTACTTCTTTTGATGATTGTCCTTATTTCAATTGTAGGAGTCGAAGAATCGACAATGAAAATACTCGGATGGATTACATCATTCTTCATTGTTTCTACTTCTGTACTCTTCTTTCTAAGAAGCAGGGAAAAGTAAATGTACTACGAGCTCGATGAAACCTGGATACCGTTCTCATCATTGATGCTGAAGCATATATACAATGTCCTTTTAATATGCTCAGACTACGACAGGTTCATGCTTGAAGAAGACGGAAGAGTTGAGGAGGAACTCTATAAGGAATACACCTCGCTTGGCTTGAGTTCTCCTCCGAAGATCACACATACCAATAATGAGAAAGAAGCCTTAAAAGAACTTAGAAACGGACAGTATGATCTTGTAATATCGATGCTGGACTTGGGGTCTGGCAGAGTAGAGGCATTGGCTGAAGAAGTCAAGAACTACAACCCATCTCTCCCTTTCATTGCTCTTTCTCCGTCTCCCGACCACAGAAAGGCCAAGGTCCTCAAAGGCGAAAACTGTCCTTATATAGATTATCTATTTTATTGGCTTGGAGACCCCTCGCTCTTTCTTGCGATGATCAAACTCATCGAGGACGAAATAAACATCGAGCACGACACAGAAGAAGCAGATGTCGAAGTAATCCTCTTTGTAGAGGACTCCGTAAGATTCATCTCCTCATACCTTCCTGAGATATATACCTTACTTATCAAGCAGAACCGTGCTTCCATCATCGAGGCTCTCAATGACTGGGGCGTAAAACTCAGAATGCGAGGAAGGCCTAAAATCGTACTTGCTCGAACCTATGATGAGGCAATAACCTTGTATGACAAATATAGAGAAAACATACTCGGAGTCATAAGCGACCTCTCCCTGCCCTCTCCATGGGGAAAGGATTCGGGAGGAGAACATGTCGCCCTCTATGTAAAAAATGACAATCCCGAACTACCGGTTCTCATACAATCGACAGACCAAAACGGAAGTAGCATAGCAAAGAAAACCGGATCTGATTTCATATGGAAGCTCTCCCCGGAAAGATACATAGCTCTCGCTTCATACTTTAGGGATAAATATAACTTCGGTCCGTTCCGCTTTATCAATCCCGATAACGGAGAGACGATAGCAACAGCTGTAAATATGAAGGAACTTCAAGAAACGATGATGAAAGTTCCTCTCTCTGTTTTCGAGTACCATGTAAGGCGCAATGACTTTTCGCGTTGGCTCAGAGGACAATCTCTCTTCTCACTTGCCTCAACTCTCAAACCCGTCACCACAAAGAGAGACGGCTCCGACAGTGAAAAGACAAGAGAACTCATATATGAAACGATAAAGAAGTTTAGAAAAGACAGAACGAGAGGAAGCATCGCCGTATTCAAGAGAGAAAACTACGATGAGACGTATCTTTTTACGCGTCTTGGAAAAGGTTCCCTTGGAGGAAAAGGGAGGGGACTGGCTTTCCTTGCCTCTGAAATGAAGGCATCAAAAATAAGCGAAAAATACCCGGAAGTATATCTCTCGATTCCGCGTACTATTGCCATTTCAACGGAAATTTTCGATAGTTTTCTCGCCCTTAACGGCTTTACGTGTGGGGACTATGTCGATAAAGACGACAAAACAATATTGCGCACATTCCTCGATGCCCGGGTTCCTGAGGACTTTACTCTCGATATGAAGAGAGTGCTTGAAGTCATACATGCCCCTATATCTGTACGCTCTTCATCCCTTTTAGAGGACAGTCACTTCTATCCCTTTGCCGGTGTATATGAGACTTGTATGATTCCGAATATAGGAAATGACGAAGAAAGACTCGATGATTTATTGAAAGCAATAAAGACAGTATGGGCATCGACATATTTTTCAAGAGCAAGAGAATATCTCAAGAGCACTTCACACGCGGTGGAAGAAGAGAAGATGGCCGTCGTCATACAGCAGATAACAGGCTCGATGCACGATAATTATTGGCTGCCAAACATCTCGGGAGTTGCAAGAAGTCTCGACTACTATCCGCAAGGAAACAGAAAAGCAGAGGACGGAATCGGTATGCTCGCATTCGGTATGGGTAAGACTGTAGTTGATGAGGGCTCTGCATTCCGTTTCTGCCCCGCTAAACCTCAAATCCCCATCTCATCTCTCAACGGAAGAGCATCGATGCAAAGAAAGTTCTATGCTCTCGATAGAACAACCAAATTCGACCCAGAAAAGGATATAGACAACCTTGTGCATCTTCCTCTCTCCCTATCTTATAACTGGACGAATGCGATAGCTGGTATAATGAGCACTATACGAAGAGACGGCTTTGTCAGCGAGGATCCTAGAGAAGAAGGATTCAAGAGCCTTACCTTCAATGGAGTTGTAAAATACGGCCTAGTCAAGCTCCCTGAGATCATACACGACATACTTGAGCTCGGAACCCGGACAATGGCAGGCCCGGTGGAGATAGAGTATGCTGTCAACACAGAGCACTCAGAACGCCCTGACTTCTCAATTCTGCAGCTGCGTCCAATATCCTCAACCGACAGATTTGAAAATATAGAGATAACCAAAGAAGAAGAAGACAACGCCCTCATATTCTCAAACCACGTAATGGGAAACGGAAGAGTCGATACAATACGCGACATGATCATCTTCAAAGAGAATGAATTCAAACGAAGCGAAATGGCTGTTATGGCAGCCGAACTCGAAGAATTGAACGCAATGTGTGATGATGAGTATATCCTCGTTGCAGCTGGCCGCCTCGGCTCATCTGATAATTGGCTCGGTATCCCAGTAACATGGAGTGCAATATCTCACGCACACGTAATAGTCGAAACAGGAGTAAAGGAACTCCAGGCGGAGCCGAGCGAAGGCACGCACTTCTTCCAAAACATGACAAGCCTGGGATGTTTGTATCTAACAGTAAATCCCCTCCAGAATAAGGGAAGAATAGACTATGATAAAATCTACGCCCTCAAGGGAATAAAAGAAACGAAACACTTTATAAGAATAAGAAGGGATAAACCCTTCCTTGTTAAAGCAGATGGCGCAGCGACAAGAGCAATAATTTCACTAGGAGAAGAAAAGAATGACTGAGCTCGCTCTTCCAGCGGGGAGTCTTTCCTCGGCAATTACAGCATTTAAAAACGGAGCTGACGGAGTCTACTTTGGCCTTAAAGAGTTCTCAGCAAGAAAGGGAGCTGTAAACTTCTCTCTTTCAGATCTCTCCCGCATAAGACGCTTTGCTCTTGAGAATGGTAAGAAGATATATGTCACGCTAAACACACTCATCGACGACGATGAAATAGAGAGGGTAATCCCTCTTCTCGACGCACTGTCTTTTTATGGCAACGATGGTGTAATCGTACAGGATTTAGGACTTGTCGAGATAATAAGAAATTACTATCCATCTCTACATCTCCATGCATCAACTCAGCTTGCCGTTCATACCGCTGAGGGCGTGAAAGAACTCAAAAATCTCGGGTTTGAACGTGTTGTACTCTCAAGAGAGCTGACGCTAAGTGAGATAGAGAAAATAAGAAATGAATGCAGCGACATAGAACTTAAGGTGTTTATACATGGTGCGCTGTGCTACGGTTTTTCAGGACTATGCTCCGCCTCATACCTTAAGTGTGGTCGCTCGGCTAATCGCGGAGAATGCGCTCAAATATGTCGATCTTGGTTTGAAAACGACAAAACAGGTGAAAGAGGATACTACTTTAGCATGGAAGACCTATGCGTAAAGGAGGAATTAAGAGCCTTAAGAGACATGAATATAGACTCCGTTAAAGTGGAGGGCAGGCTCAAAAGTCCAGAGTATATTGCTGCGTGTGCACGCTACTACAGAGCCATTCTCGACGATAGAGAAATAAAGAAAGAAGACGAGGACGCTCTCTATACAACATTCCTTCGTAAAAGTGGAAGTGGCTATCTTCATTATAAGATGAACAGAGGTAGTCTCCTCAGTGGAGGATACCCCGGTCACATGGGGCTTAAACTTGGGAAAGTTGTTGAAGAAAGAGGAGAGACTGCATTTCTAGAAACAAAAGAGACTCTTGAAAGCCACGACGGCATACAATACTTTGAAAAAGATGCTTATTCTCTCCTCTCTGCACATAAATCCTCAGCAACTGTAAAAGCAAAGACTCCCGGCGGATATATATTAAAAAAGGAAAGAGGAGAACGCTTACTCGGAAAGGATATTTATAAGATATCGGACTCTACAAAGAGAGAGAAGACACCGTCGGTAAATATACCACTCTATAGAAAAAAGGAAGACATATCCGTCACAGTCTATGACGGAAAAATAGAAGGTACCCTCCTTGGAAAAACCCTCTCTTATGAGACAAATGTGGCAGAGTCAGATAGCAAAAAGGACATAGTACCACTACTTGAAAAAACGCTCTCAGAAAGCGCTTCAGGTCCCTACACTCTCGGGTCTCTTTTCTACACCAATAATTCGTCCTATACTCATCCGTTTATAAAACCTTCCTCACTCAAGGAGTTTAGGCGTAGGCTGTATTCTCTCTTTCCCGAAATAGAGCTCTCGTCTCCCACAATTGAAGAACCAAAAGAAGAGAAAAAGGGTCTTACACTTCCAGAGAGAAAACTCCTTGAAGGAGAGCTCTTTTGGTCTCTTGAAGGAAAAGAGATAGACGGAAGAACATACTTTACTCTTCCCCCCATCACATTTAATGAAGAAAAGCTTTGGAAAGAGATTCTCGAGAAAACTAAAGGAAGAAAGAATGTAACGATAGGCCTTAACAACATAAGCCATATTAGGTTTGCGATCGCACACCCCGAGTATGACTACTTTGCCGATATCTACCTCTATCTATCGAATAGGTTTGCTTTCTCACTTCTTCTAAAGGAATGCAATAAGATCATCGGAGGCTACCTATGGTTTGAAAGAGAGAGCGTTTCGCACCCCTGGCCGATTGAACCGTCTCTATCGCATTGTACTCCCCCGTACTTTATTTCGCGTACTTGCTTTCGACATGACGGGCTCTCCCTCTCCTGTGATGGCTGCAAACAAAAATACGATTACTCAATTAGCCAAAACGGAGAAAAATACACTGTACTTGTGAGAGATTGTTTGACAATACTGAAAAGGAAGGAATAGAAAAGCCCCATGAGAGAAAGCTACTCGCTTTCCGTTATCTCTCTTAGAGAAAAATAAGCCAAGTTATTCTTGTTATTGAAAACCTTCTCAATAATAAGAATTTATAACAAATTAACATCGGATTGAATGTATTTACGCTATTTTATTACCATAGGTGTTGACAGATTTACTTTATCGTGTTTAGATAATTTAAGATTGAATTCGGGTATTTAATCCTTGTCCGTATATACGGTGAGCTAGTTTTATTTAAGCTAGCTCTGTTTTTTTATCTTTAAATCTATCAAAAAAACAAGCATTCACTTAGTCTTCTACTCGCCGTTTTCTTCCGTAACGGAAACAAAATACGACCAGAGAACATCTTTCGGAGGTGGTGCTGTAACGGAAATCTCTTCTCTCTTTACAGGGTGTATAAAACTCACTCTTCTTGCGTGGAGAGATATTCCTCCGTCGCTGTTGCTGCGCTCTGCACCATATTTCAAATCCCCTTTGATATGTATTCCCATAGCCTTAAGCTGCGCTCTGATTTGGTGGTGACGACCGGTATGTAATTCTATCTCTAATAGATGGTATCTATCGGAAGAAGCAAGTACCTTATAAGATAGTTTTGCAATCTTACTTCCCTCAATCTCCTTTGTATATGCTCTACTTGTGTTCGTAGCGCTGTTACGAACGATATAGTGTATAAGAACTCCCTCTTCTTTCAGCGGTTTATTGTCGACGATAGCCCAATATATCTTTTTAACAGCAGAGGTACGAAACATCTCATTCAACCTCTTCAGCGCCTTCTCAGTCTTTGCATAGACCACTATTCCACTTGTCGGACGATCCAGTCTATGGGGAATTCCAAGATAGACATTGCCCTTCTTGTCGTAGGTAGTCTTAAGATATTCCTTCACTTCGTCAGCAAGAGTTCTGTCTCCAGTCTCATCTCCTTGTACTAACTCTCCGGGTTTCTTATTAACTATTATGAGATGGTTATCCTCGTAGAGAATGTGGTCTTTATCAAGCATTATCGACTCCATCAAAAAGTGTGGGTTCCGCTTCTAGAGTTGTCTTAGTATCCTTTGTTTCCTTTATTGTAAGCTTCTCGAGTTCCTTTGTAGTCAATTGGTTACCCGTCCCTGACGGCGTTTTTAATATCTTGAAATCTGCAAAACGGAACGTCTCCTCTGTTACCCTATACTTGAGGCCTTCCTTGTATTTGACTGCAATAATTGCACTCTTATAGCGACTGATTTTCTTTATCTTTGCCTTCTCAGGAACTGTTGAATAGGTCTTATCGACAGTAAATGCAGAAATTTGGAAACGTTTTATCATCCACACCTTCTTCTCTCCGATTTTATCGCGGTAGATAATGGTGAAGATCTCTTGAGATATAATATCTTTCTCGCCGTACGTTATGAAAGCTATACCCTCTTTACCTACAAAAAGCTTGTCGACCGCCTGTACGACTCTATACTCTCCGTTGTTCTTCATATAGAAGATCTTGTCGAAAGAACTTACCTTCAAAAGGCTCTCTCCTGTCTTGATGTTAGTTCCAAGATATCCTGTTTCAGGATCATATCTCACATCAAGATTCCTCACGGCGACATCTTTTGCTGTCTTCTTCTCAATAGAACCTATCTCTGTCTTACGCTTATATTCATCCTTGTCGAACATGCTCTCGAGGTCCGTCAGGTATTCATATGCATAGTCGACAATATGAACAAGCTTATATTGTACAGATTCGATTGAAGCATTTATCTCCCTTATGTCGGCTCTATTCTTCTCTATATCAAATAGAGAAATCCTTCTGATTGGTATCCTCAAAAGTGTTTCGATATCATCTTGAGAGAGTGGTATATTCTCGATTTCCTGGAGAAATGGTTTAAAGCCTTCTACTATGGCTTTATTTACCTTTTCCTGGGTATCCTTCGTCTCTATTTTCTTATAAATCTTCTCTTCGATGAAAATACGCTCTATAGTGCGTGCCCTGAGCTTCTCTCTCAGATGTGTCAACTCTATCTCAAGCTCTTTTTTTAGTACTGTTACAAGATGCTGAGCATGAAAAGAGATCATCTCACTGATTCCGACTACCTTCGGTAATCCATCAACTATCACAAGTGGATTAAGCGCTATCTTCTTCTGACAATCCGTCGTCGCATATAAAATATCGACCATGTCCTCTGAATAGACGCCCCGCTGCCAATTTATCTCTATATTAGCCTTCTCCGCCGTATAATCTGTAATTGAAGCTATTTTAAGCTGGCCCTTGCTGTCGGCCTTCTTTATCGAATCGATAAGTTGAGGAGATGTCACTTCATACGGCAGTTCATCGATTACAACCTTCTTCGGGTCTTTTGCATTTAACTTTGCCCTTACAGTTACAAATCCTCTTCCGTCGTCATAGTTCGACACATCGACAATTCCACCTGTCGGAAAATCGGGATATATCTCAAATGGTTCTCCCCTGAGAGCCTTCTTCTGGCACTCCAAGACTTCAAGAATATTATGAGGAAGAATCTTTGTCGTCATACCGACTGCAATACCACTTGTTCCGGTTATGGCAACAACAGGCACCTTCGCTTGAAAGACAACGGGTTCCTTGTTTCTTCCATCATAAGTATCGATGTACTCTGTAATTTCCGGAGAGTAAAGAACTCTCTTTGCAAAGGGCTTTAATCGACATTCTATATATCGTCCGGCAGCAGCCCTATCTCCTGTAAGTATATTACCAAAGTTACCCTGTCCCTCGATGAAAAGCCCATCGTTTTCTATGTTAACGAGAGCCTCTCCAATCGATGCATCCCCATGTGGGTGACATTTCATCGTCTCTCCGACTACCGTTGCGACTTTGTTGTATCGTCCATCATCGATTTTGAGAAGAGTGTGTATAATACGTCTTTGTACAGGTTTAAAGCCGTCCAGTAGCTCCGGAATAGCCCTATCGCGAATAACGTATGAAGCATATTCAAGAAAATAATCTTTATATAAACGTTCAGCTTTAGCCATCGAGTAAGTTCTCCATTATGAACTCTCTTCTTGTAGGAGTGTTGTCGCCCATATAGAAGGAGAGATCCTTTTTTATCTCCGCGATATTCTCGTATGTGACAGGAAGAAGTTTTATGTTATCACCAATAAAATCCTTAAATTCCGAAGGACTTATTTCACCAAGGCCTTTAAATCGGGTAACCTCCGCACCCTTTATTTTATTTAAAGCCTCATCTCTTTCTTTTTCAGAGTAACAATAGATGTTTTCCTTCTTGTTCCTTACTCTAAAAAGTGGAGTTTCAAGTATATAGAGACGGCCTTGATTGATAATATCCTCAAAGTAGGTGAAGAAGTATGTCATTATGAGAATTCTTATATGAAAACCATCAACATCGGCATCGGTTGCTATTACAACTTTACCGTATCTTAGGTTCTCTGTACTGTCTTCTATACCAAGGGCTATCATCATGTTGTAGAGCTCCTCATTGTTATAGATTTCAGTTCTCTTCTTCCCGTATACGTTGACAATTTTACCGCGTAATGCAAAAACAGCCTGGGTGTCGGGATTACGACTCTTGGTGATAGTGCCTGCAGCACTGTCTCCTTCGGTAAGAAAGATCATCGAGTTCTCAGCCTCATCCTTATGGGACTGCGGATAGGAGTTCAGATGATAGCGGCACTCTTTAAGCTTCGGAATATTTATCGCAACTCTCTTAGACTTCTCTTTTGCGCCATTCTTGATGGCAGCCTCTTCCTTGTGGACGCGTTCGTTGTTGATAATCTTATCCTCAAGCCCTTTTGCAATCTCCTTATTCTTCATGAGCGCATCAACAACAGCTTCCTTTACTTCACTTACAATCCATCCCCTTACATCGGTGTTGCCGAGTTTATTCTTCGTCTGACTCTCGAAGACGGGATTCATGATTTTAATGGCACAAGTTGCAACAATACCGTCCCTAATTTCAGGAGCCGCCCAGGATTTGTGATAATATTCATTAATTCCCTTGAGTACACCTTCCTTGAAGGCCGCCTCGTGGGTGCCTCCATCGGAGGTGTATTGTCCATTGACATAGCTATGATACTTCTCTCCATAGCCGTCTGTATGGGTAAATGCAAACTCAAGATGTTGGTTTTTGAATGAGATGAGAGGATAGAGCCCGTTATCCCCAAGGGTCTTCTTCACGAGGTCCATCAATCCGTTCTGCGAACGAATTATTTTCTTATTGAAATCTATCGTAAGGCCCTTGTTAAGGTATGCATAGTTCCATAGTCTCTCGATAAGAAAGTCTTCATTGAACGTATATTCCCCGAATATAGCCTCATCATTATCAGGGATAAAGGAGACGAGCGTACCATTTGCCTCGTCACTCTTTCCTCGATGCTTCTTAATAAGCACTCCACGAGCAAACGAAGCATACATATATTCTCCGTCCCTGTAGCTTGTAATCTCGAAGAATGAAGAGAGTGCGTTGACGGCCTTTGTTCCCACGCCGTTAAGTCCCACAGAATATTGGAAGGCTTCATTATCGTATTTTGCACCGGTATTTATGACCGATACACATTCTATCACCTTATTAAGAGGTATTCCTCGTCCGTAGTCCCTAACGGTACATTTACTCTGCTCAAGGTGTACCGATATTCTAGAACCGTGGCCCTCCATAAATTCGTCGATGGAGTTGTCTATCACTTCCTTCAGGAGGATATAGATCCCATCATCGGGGTGACTGCCGTTTCCGAGGCGCCCTATATACATTCCGGGGCGCTGTCTTATATGTTCAATACTGGACAGTGTCCTTATGTTACTTTCATCATATGGCATATAACTCAATTATAGCGCTAAAAATGACCTCTATTCAAATATTGAATTTGAAATTTGTGGATTATATAAAGTTATAAAGCCAAGAAAAACAAAAGCCTTACTCCTTAAAGGCGTATCAAGCTCATTATGGTATTTTATCCTCTAACTTGATATACTCGTTTCATGAGCAAATATCCATTTGATAAAATCGAGCCCAAGTGGCAGAAATATTGGCAAGATAACAAGACTTTCAAAACTCTTGAGGACGAGAGCGTCCCGGAAGAAAAGAGAGCTTATGTTCTCGATATGTTCCCTTACCCGTCAGGAGCGGGACTCCATGTAGGACACCCTGAGGGATACACTGCAACAGATATCTATTCAAGATATCTCAGAATGAACGGTTACAACGTTCTCCATCCAATGGGATTCGACTCATTCGGTCTTCCTGCCGAGAACTACGCAATCAAAACAGGAACACACCCTTATGTAACAACTCAGCGTAACATCGAAAACTTCCGTCGTCAGATAAAATCTCTCGGCTTCTCATATGATTGGGATAGAGAGATAAGTACTTGTGACAAAGATTATTACCGTTGGACACAATGGATCTTTATCCAACTCTACAAAAAGGGACTAGCGTACGAAGCATTCACACCAATCAATTGGTGTCCAAGCTGCAAAACCGGACTTGCAAACGAGGAAGTCAAGGAAGGGCGCTGCGAACGTTGTGGAACAAAAGTCGAGAAGAAGAATATCAGGCAATGGATGCTGAAGATCACAGCATATGCCGAGAAACTTCTTGCGGGACTGGACGGACTCGACTGGCCGGAATCTGTTAAATCGATGCAGCGTAACTGGATCGGACGGAGCGAAGGAGCATCAGTCCTCTTTAAGCTTGAGAAGAGCGATGACTACCTCGAGGTTTATACTACACGCTGTGACACTCTCTTTGGCGCAACATACATGGTAATCGCACCCGAGCATCCTATGAGAGAGGCCCTTACCTCGCCTGAACAAAAGGAAGCAGTCGAAAAATATATCGACGAAGTGAAACATAAGTCCGACCTAGAGAGAACGGATCTAGCAAAGGAAAAGACAGGCGTCTTCTCCGGCTCCTATGCCGTAAACCCCCTCTCAGGAAAACTTCTTCCTATATGGATTGCAGACTATGTTCTTATTTCCTACGGAACAGGAGCAATCATGGCCGTTCCGGCTCATGACGAGAGAGATTGGGAATTTGCAAAGAAATTCAACCTCCCGATAGTTGAAGTTCTTAAGAGCGAAGTCGATGTTAACTGTAAGCCATGGACAGAGGATGGTATCCACGTCAACTCAGAATTCCTTAACGGACTAAATAAGAAAGACGCAATAGAGAAGGTTCTTAAGTATCTTGAAGAACATAAATGTGGACACAAAGCAATAAACTATAAACTCAGAGACTGGGTATTCTCCCGTCAGCGCTATTGGGGAGAGCCGATTCCTCTTGTCCACTGCAAAAAGTGTGGTATAGTCCCAGTTAAAGAAGAGGATCTTCCTTTAACTCTTCCAGAAGTAAGTAAGTATGAGCCCAGTGGAACAGGAGATAGCCCCTTGAGTAAAGTCGAGAGCTGGGTCAATTGCAAGTGTCCCGAGTGTGGAGAAGATGCAACTCGAGAGACAAACACAATGCCCCAATGGGCAGGATCCTGCTGGTATTACCTTAGGTACATCGACCCAAAGAACGAAAACCGCTTCGTTGGAGAAGATAAAGAAAAGTATTGGATGCCCGTATCTCTTTATGTAGGAGGCGCAGAACATGCCGTACTTCACCTTCTCTATGCACGTTTCTGGCACCATGTCCTATATGATCTAGGGCTCGTAAGTACACCTGAGCCTTTCGGGAGACTTGTCAACCAGGGAATGATTACATCCTTTGCCTACCAAAGAAAGAACAAGAGCCTTGTTCCGACAGATATGGTAAAAGAGGAGAACGGAAAGTATTACGCTAAGGACGACAACGAAGAGCTCACACAAGTAATAGCAAAGATGAGCAAGTCCCTTAAGAACGTTATCAACCCCGATGATTATATCTCATCATATGGTGCAGACTCCGTCAGAATGTATGAGATGTTCATGGGACCTCTTACTGAGAGCAAGCCTTGGGCTACAAACGGCTTTATCGGAGTATATCGCTTCATTGAAAAGGTATGGAAACTCGCCACAGAGAAGGAAATAAAGGAAATTCCACTCGATAAGGAAATAGAGAGACTCATGCATAAGACCATCAAGAAGGTCTCAGAGGATACCAAATCTCTATCGTTCAATACTGCGATATCACAAATGATGGTATACGTAAATGAACTCACGAAGCTGGATGTACTTCCGTACCTAGCTATCGAAAACCTTGTATTACTTCTCTCGCCGTACACTCCGCACCTGGCAGAGGAACTATGGGAAAGCCTGGGCCACACCCCGAGTGTCTCATCAGCCCCCTGGCCGAAATGGGACGAAGAGAAAACCAAGGACGATACCATCACACTCGTTGTGCAAATCAACGGCAAAGTCAGAAGCAAAATAACTTTGCCATCTCTGAGCAGCAAGGAAGAGCTCCTTGAGGCTGCAAAGTGTGATGAAGTGGTTAAGAAATGGACTGATGGGAAAGAGATAATCAAGGAGATTGTTGTTCCCGGAAAGCTTGTAAATATTGTAGTGAAGTAAAGTTGAGGCTCCTCGGGGCCTCTTTTAATATTATGAACGATAATCTTATTAACTATAAACGAGGCCTTATCGACGGCATAAGTGTTGCACTAGGCTATTTTGCAGTCTCATTTACACTTGGAATAAGCGCCTCGAAAATTGGTATAAAATGGTATCAAAGTGCCCTTATGAGTGCACTTAATTACACTTCAGCAGGACAGGCTGCCGCGCTGAATATAATGGCTGAAGGGGGCTCTATTTATGTTCTTAGCGTCTCAACACTCGTCATTAATCTCAGATACCTTTTAATGAGTGCTGCTCTTGCTGTGAAGCTTTCTCCAGAGACAAGCCGAAGAAAGAGAATGCTAATGGCTATCGGTGTCACAGATGAGATCTTCGCTCTAGCCTCGACTCGTAATTATCCTTTGAACCCTATGTATAATGTAGGAGCTATGACACTAGCGTGTCCAGGATGGGTAATCGGAACAGCTCTCGGAGGAATAATGGGGGAAATACTTCCCGCTGTCCTTACATCTGCACTCTCTCTCGCCCTCTATGCAATGTTTATAGCAATAATCATCCCTCCAGCAGTAGAGAACAAAGTTATTGCATTAACAGTTATTGCCTCAATGCTGTTGAGTTTTCTTTTTACAAAATTGAAATCACTTTCTTTTATATCATCGGGAATGAAAGTGATCATAATCACTCTTCTTTGTGCATCTGTAGCGGCATTCTTTTTCCCGATAGAAGAGACGAAATTAGAGGAGGAATATGATGAGTGACGGATACATATATCTCTCAATAATAGTTATAGCGGTAGTGACATATTTAATAAGGGTAATCCCCTTACTCCTACTTAAAAAACCAATCAAGAACAAATTCTTCCGTTCATTTCTATATTATGCACCGTATGCTACACTCGCTGCACTTACTTTCCCTCAAATATTAGATTCAACAGGATCCTTTACAGCATCCCTTATAGGCTTTGCTGTTGCGTTGATACTTGCCATCTTTAAGCTAGGTCTTCCACTCACGGCAGGGGTAAGTTGTATAGCGGCACTTATTACTCTTCTTATCATATAAATCTGCAAATGATTGCCTATATACACAGTTTTGTTCATGATATTTGCGATTATAACTGATTGAATATCTTTGTTAGCAAAGATAACAAAGCTTATTCGCCGTCGCTCTCGACCACCTTTGCCAATCCGCCTTTACTTGTTTCACGGTAAAGTGAAGGTATGGCAGTTCCAGTCTCCATCATTACCTCCACAACATCGTCAAAGCTGACTTTGTGTCTACCGTCGCTCATAAGAGCAAAGGAAGCATGGTCTATAGCTCTCATTGTTGCCATTGCATTACGCTCTATGCAAGGAACCTGAACTAGTCCCATAAGAGGGTCGCATGTTAGCCCTAGGTGGTGTTCAAGTCCCATCTCTGCGGCATATTCAACTTGGTGAACAGAGCCGCCTAAAAGCTGTGTAGCAGCAGCACCTGCCATAGCACATGCAACTCCCACTTCACCCTGGCATCCTACTTCAGCTCCACTTATAGAGCCGTTGGACTTCACGATATTTCCCACAAGCCCCGCCGTAAGGATTGCTCTTTGTATTCTTATCTCAGGAATTTGATACTCCTCCATAAGGTAATACAATACTCCAGGAAGAACTCCACAGCTACCACAAGTAGGAGCCGTTACTATTCTTCCTCCCCCGGCATTCTCCTCACTCACGGCTAGAGCATAGGAAAGCGCCCTAGAAGTATTACCTAGGCTTCCGGCAAAATCGATTGACTTTGCATGTGAGAGGCATGCTTTTCTTTGAAGTTTCAACCCTCCGGGGAGAACACCTTCATTCTCAAGGCCTCTCTTTATCGCAGCCTTCATAATAGACCATACTTCTCCCGCATAATCGAGGATCGACTCACCTTCATACTCAACAGCAACCTCCCACATCTGGTAGCCGTGATAATCACAATAGTTGAGCATCTTCTCCATATCACCAAGGATGAGAAATGGATAAACAGTATCATCCGCCTCTCCTTTCTCTCCCTCTTTAATTATCTTACCACCTCCCACAGAATAGTACGTGTCACTTATATCTCCACTGATAAAGGTAACTGCATTAGGATGGAAGGGCTTAAATTGAGTTGGGAACCAAACAATCTCGCATTCGACAGAGTTATCCTTCATAACACTCATGATAGCTTTGTCTGTCAAATGGCCCTTACCTGTAGCTGCAAGGGAGCCGTAAAGTTCAACACGAACACTTTTAAGTCCACTGTGCTCTCTTATAAATCTTTCCGCCGCACTCCTGGGTCCCATTGTATGAGAAGAAGAAGGGCCATAACCTATTCTGAAAAGTTCTCTTAACGATTCCATATACTAATTCTAGAATTATTATCGCCACATAACAATAGTTCACCATTTAGGTTTACTCTTATGTTTTACCCAATACTCTCCGTCATCTGTAATGACAATCTCAAGAATAAGAGAGCGCTCCTTATTTAGGTAGTACCATATTCCAGGAAGAAGATAAAGCTCTCTCTCATCTCCTCCCCTATTGAGAGTAAAAGAATAAGAATGAGAGAAGAGACTTATCCAATAACCCGATAGCACTCCTTCGAGAGGAACAGCAAATCTCTTCGATAGTTTTGCCGCCTTCTTTGAGAGCGTCCCTGAATAAAGAGAAAGGAGAAAATCCTCCCTCTTCAAAGCCCCAAGATCAGGATTGTCTTTCTTTATCGCATTTATAGAGAGCTCTCGCACAGCCTCTCTCATAGTCTCTGCTGCATCAACAAGCATTTGAGCAAAATAACCATATTGTGGCTCGACATATATTGTCATCTCGTTCCCAGGTTCCCAAAACCCACCGAGAGGAGCAAGAGATCCCAGCGGATAGAAAACAAAGACCGATAAGGATGAAGGAGAGACAGAAAGCGTTATTGCTCTCTCGCCGGCAGAAAGATATGCCGTCTCTACTTCGTTTCCGTCGAAATAGCGAACGCTAAACCACATCTCATCCCCAGTCTCCTCCTCCCAACTCAGATAACTGTAAAGAGATACTCTGACGTTTCTCTTCACTTCATAAGAACAAGATATTAGTAGTAATGCACAAAACAGTATGAATATAATCTTCTTCACACTTATAAAGCATCTTTCTACGTCTTTTTGTCAAAAAAAGGAGGTAATAAAATATCCGCACTGCTTTAGTACCATGAATAAACCGCCCTCGTTCTTGAAGGCGGCCTCTTTCCTTAATTGTTATTTTGTTATTTCAGCTTCTTTAGCTCTTTTCTTGCCATCTTTACCTCTTTATCGAGTTCATCAAGGGCATCTTCAAGTGCACTTGCAATATAATCTCCAGCTGCAAGAGCAACCTTAACAGCATTAGCAGCAGCGACAATTGCGTCCTCGACATCTTTTCCCATTCCAAGAACCTTAGCATTGCCGTCTCCTTCCTCGTCAAGAAGAATTAAATCGGGGATTCCGTTACCATCTGTATCGCTGATATATAAGTTGAATTCACCATCTCCAGTTAGATCGACTGCAATTGTGTCGATATCCCCATTGCCGGTCGTATCCATAATAGCGACATCCGGTTCTTTATCACCATCGACATCAATTAGAATCTCATTTCTACCACCACGAACAAGAGTCTTATGCCAGTCTCTGTCCAACTTCATCTTCATCTTTAATTTTCTTAATGTACCCATACCGCCTTCCTTTAAAGGATGTGTCCTTTTTTATTTCACTATATTATTTTACTAGAGGAAAGGGGATATACAAATTAATCAACATCTGTTTAATTTTATACCGCAACAATAAGACTGTTTAATTTCACACCTATTCTCCATTTCACAGCTGAACGCTTATTATATGAGCAAACTATTTGGATCTAATAAAAATTCTTTCAGGCCCATCATTAAATAACCCTTTTCGTCATAGCGGGGTTTCATACTCTTATCAACAATAATGAGTTTCTTGAAAGAATCCATAGTGTGTTCAAATGGTTTTGTTTCCTGCTCATACTTTTCCTTATCAGGAATTACATACGCTGACTGAATATAATATTTTTTGCTTCCTAGTGTAGCTATAAAATCGATTTCCCGTTGAACACGAATTTCTTTCCCTTCTACTTCTCTTTCTCTTGTCTCCACTGTTCCTACATCGACCTGGTATCCTCTAAACCTTAATTCGTTATAGATGATATTTTCCATAATATGAGGCCCTTCAATCTGTCTAAAGGCTAATCGTGCATTCCTTAGCCCTATATCCTCAAAGTATATTTTATACGGTGTTCCAATATATTTTCTGCCCTTCACATTGTATCTTTTTACACAGGTAAGTATAAAAGCTTCTTCTGCATAACCAATATATTTATTCACAGTCGACTCACAGATTGTTGTCCTATGAACAGTATTCATTGTGTTGGCTATTTTTCTTGGGTTTGTTAATGTAGATATACCCGATGCAATTACATCTATTACCTCGCTAAGTGCTCCTTCATCCTTTACTGAATATCTAACAACGAGATCTCTAAGGTATACATTCTTCATCTGTGAAATCAAATAGCTTGTCTTCTGTTCTTCTGTAGTCATAAGCGCAACAGCGGGAAGGCCACCATACACAGAGTAATCATCATAGGCTTCACTTTTATCTCCTTGTTTAAAAGCGTAATATTCCGAAAAAGATAAAGGAAGAATATGAACCTCGTCTCCGCGTCCCTCAAACTCAGTCAATATGTCCTTCGATAAAAACTTAGAATTACTACCCGCAACATAAACATCCACGTTTCTGTTACGAAGGAAACCGTTCAATACAGATTCAAATGCTCCTAGTTTCTGCACTTCATCCAATAAAAGGTAATACATTGCATTTCCATTTATCTGAGGCATTAACCAATTAAGGAACTTAGCTGGATCAACTTTTTGATTCTCTTTTTCGTTGTCGAAAATAAGAGGGTTTTCTCCTATCTTTAATAGATCCTCAGCCGTATCAAAAGCAAACTTAATAATATGGTCCTCATCTATATTTTCACTTCTCAAATAATTATAAAACAGCGTATTTAGTAAGTATGATTTTCCACATCTTCGTATTCCAGTAATTACTTTAATAAACCCATTGTGCTTTCTAGCAATAAGCCGCTCAAGATATACATCTCTCTTTATCTCCATTGCAGTCTCCATTTAATATTTTTGCCTCAAATGTCATTTTTATTAATTCAATTATACTTAAACAAATCAATTCTACAACTCTTCATGCAATATTTTGGGTCATATTCTTTAGTGATGGCATTAAGATGCAATGAGTTGTCAAAATTGCATCCTCTCCTTGATGTAGATTGTCTGTTTTCTTACACAAAGCACTTTTATGAGTATGCTACCAGATCAGTAGACCGAAGAAGTCTTAGTCCAAGTAAACATGGACAGGATGGAACGGGTCATAGTTTAAAGCTATGTACGGATAGGATTTGCTCATAGCCTAGTAGTAGATGTTGTTCGCGTACATAACGAAAGACACAACATGGTTCATGAAATCTTCTCCCACAAAAATCATAAAGCTTTCAACCTATGCCTTGCTTCTACCTTTCTCATCACAAAGATCATTAAGCAAAAACATCTAGAATCCTACCATGGAACACTACTGCGAAAATTAGTGATTTACCACCGAATTTCGGAATAGAAATACGTTTTCTTTTGATTTTATGACAACTTTGGATTAATATCTATTCCGAGAAAAGGTGGTTTGCCACTAGATTTCGGAATAGGAATAGAAATATAGACATGGAAATTAAAAGGGATACTTATTTAAACAAACTAATCAGAAAAAGAAAGAATGGACTGGTCAAAATTGTCACCGGAATTAGAAGGTGTGGCAAATCATACTTGTTGTTTAATTTATTCCATGGCTACCTCAAAGATATCGGGATAAAAGATGACCACATAATTGAAGTCTCCTTGGATGACCGCACAAACAAGGCTTTGCGGGATCCAGATGCCATGCTTGCATTCATAAAAGAGAGCATCTCGGATAAAGATGACTACTATATTGTTCTTGACGAGGTTCAATACCTTCCAGAATTCGAAGACGTCCTCAATAGTCTTCTCCACATTCCCAATGTCGATGTCTATGTGACAGGTAGTAATTCAAAACTTCTATCTAGCGACTTGATTACACAATTTCGTGGACGTGGAGATGAGATTAGAGTTCATCCATTAAGTTTCTCTGAATATGTGTCTGCATATCAAGGATCATTGGATGAAGCTTGGGATGATTACCTCGTTTTTGGAGGGCTTCCCATGATTTTATCAATGCAAAGTGTAGAAGATAAAGAAGAGTATCTGGCTTCCCTTTTCCAAAAAGTTTATGTCTCGGACATTGTTGATCGTCACAACGTACGCAACAAGACAGAACTTGATGAGCTAGTGAATATTTTGGCATCTGCAACTGGAAGTTATACAAATCACAGTAAACTAGTTCGAACCTTCAAAAGCGTAAAAGGAAAAGTTATAAACGATAAAACAGTCAAAACTTATATTGATTATCTGCAAGATTCGTTTCTTGTTAATAAAGCAAACAGGTTTGATATCAAAGGAAAAAAATACATTGGTTCATTGTGCAAATATTACTTTGAAGATATTGGCCTAAGAAACGCTCGGATAGAATTCCGCCAAATAGAGCCTCCACATCTTATGGAAAACATCATTTACAACGAGCTCAAATATAGAGGCTACCTAGTTGATGTTGGTGTAGTTGAACACTATAAGAATATTCAGGATGGAAAGAAAAAGAAAAGCCAGTTGGAAGTAGACTTTGTGGCTACAAGGGGAAGTGAAAAGTATTACATACAATCTGCCTTTGCTCTCTCTTCTGAAGAGAAAATAGCACAAGAACAACATAGCCTTCTTTGTATTCCAGATTCTTTTCGTAAGATTATTGTGGTTGGGGATAACATTAAAGTTAGACGAGACGAGAATGGTATAATGACCATTGGATTAAAGAACTTTCTTTTGGATGAAAACAGTTTGAGACTTTAAATGATCTAGTGCACATTTTGGTAACACATTTTCTCCCACTGGAACCCTAAAAGTAACATAAAGAGGCTCCCTAACAGAAAATTGCAAAGACGTGAACTCGGCTTGATACTTGGGATTAGAAAAACCACAGCATAGAGCTTTAGCACATGCAATAAACGGAAGCCACTTATGTATGAGAGTAGTGTAATTTATGTTGGTGTAGATGTCCATAAGGAAATCATCCAGTAGGAGCGTTTAATACAGTTCATCAATAGTAAGCAAAGTTGCTCCTTCGCTCTCAGATCGTTGCTTAACGGACTCTGTAAAACCTGATTTACTGAAGAACATGAAATGCTTTTCCTTTATATCCTGAAACATCTCTGCAGCCATGACCAGATCATCGTATTCATCCATCGCCATAGGTTTATTCCGAAACTTGCATTCACAGAAGAGAGCTTTCTTCCCGCTTTTGTCATAAGCGAGTATGTCGATATCGTCTTGAGCCTTTAAAAGAGGGTTATTTCCCCACCACTTTCCCATTCTGTACGGAACAAATGGTAGCTTATTATTTCTTGCTGCTCGGATAAGATATTGCTGACATATTTTCTCAAAGACGGGCCCCATATAATCATTTATACCATCCATTATTTCCTTGGCGGAACGTTCCAAGCCTAACATAGAATAGTAGTTTTCATTTGTAAAAATGAACCTATACCAGAATCTGAAATAGTTGTCTGTTATCTCATAAATACCCTTCTTACTCGTCTCACTCTCCGTGCATGGGATACTCTTCTCAATAACTCTCAAGACTAGCAACGTGAGCATGTATTTGCTGCACTTGCTCTTTTCTTCATGGATTCTGTCTGCTATCTCAGAAATCTTGTTACATCCGTTAGATAGCGCCTCCAAGATGGAGTTGTATACCGAAGGTTCCCTTAACTCAATTCTGAGGAGAGTCTGGGGTTCATCATTTAGAAAACTTCCCTCAGCCAAGAGATTATCCCTTATATTTTCCTCTAATGAAACATCAGGGGAAAAAGCTTCTAGATATCTTGGAACACCTCCAAGGATTCCATAAATAATAGCTTTCTCTACTTTGCTGTAAGACGGAAAAAACTCAGCGCATTCAAGGTAATCAAATGGCTTTACCTCCATGTTTCCGGTAATTCTGCCATATAACGGACTCTTATACCCCATCACATCACTGAGCATAAAGTTGACGCTAGATCCACATAAAATAAGAAATATATTCTTATCCTTCCAGACATGGTCAATAGTATGTTGCAGTATACTCTTTATTGAGGGATTTGGTTCTGCTAGAAACGGAAACTCGTCAATAATCAACACCAGTTTTTCGTTAGTAGTTTTTCTTGTGATATAGTCAAATGCATCATTCCAGTGTGGAAACGCAGAGATAAAATCACCATCAAAAAAAGTCTGGACAGTTTTGGAAAAGCTTAGCAGATTTAAAGGATCATTCTTTTCTTGTGCTAAAAAGAACAAGGACCTGTGTCTCTTTGCGAATTCTTTTAATATGGTGGTTTTTCCTATTCTTCTTCTGCCAAAAATGGTCAAAAATTCAAATTTCGGGCTGTTATATAATCTTTCCAGCTGATTCAGTTCTGCCAGTCGTCCAATCATGAATAATCTCCATAGAGGTAATTAACTACTCATAAGTAGTATACTCATAAGTAGTATACTACTCAGAGCTCAATATTTCAATCTATAACTCTCTATGAATTATACATTACGTAGCTTTTGAGTTCTTTTGACGCTTCTCTAATCGCTATTCTTGGAATCAAAACTGAGTGTATTTTTAAGTACCTTCTCTCTTAAAAAACCAATGATCCTGCTCCTGTACAATACGGGAAAGAATGCTATATATTTTTGTTCAAACACATTCATCTGAAAGCAACAAACGTTCTCTTCTATTTCTGTTGTTAAGAATTGAGCTTTCTCTTCTCAAGAAGGCTCTTTCTGAAATCAAGTAATATATTCTGGACTATCGGACTCTTATAGTCGCTGTATGTCCACTCAAATGACTGGAATTCATGTCTCTGATATATAAGAGTTAATTCGGCAAAAAGAGATGAGCCTATTGCTATACGGTGTGAGCGGTTCTTTGTTGTGGCAAGAATTACATTGGCCGTACTCATAGTGCCAGGGTCGAGATTGATCTTCCTCTTTCCTTCCTCCTCCCATTCCTTTTCAAGTCTGTTGGTGAAGAGTTTTGCCTCTCTCAGCTCATCAGGAGATACAAGATTTTTAAAAGAGATGAAGAATCTCTCGATATTATCCCCCATCTCGCTGTTATAATAATCTGTGAAAGAAAACGGAATGGATGAAGATACTTTCTCAATTGGCCCGAATTTCTTCTCAAGCTTTTCTCTCAATTCCTTAGGAAATCCCCTTGTCGATAATACTCCCATAAAGAGCAAAACTTTCTCGTACTCTTTCTCTTGCATCAAACCAACCCGTTTTCGTAGACGCCGAGCACTCTGAAAAAAGCACTCTCTTTCTTTATCTCATCGCACGCTCTCTCGAAAGCTGAATAATCGGGGATAAGCACATCTACATAGAATGTATACTCCCAAGGCTTACCTTGTATGGGCCTACTCTCGAGCTTCTGCATATTTAGTCCATTTCTATAGAAGACTTCCAGAACCTCAATAAGAGAGCCCGGTTCATCGGAGACACCAAAGAGCATTGAAGCCTTTTCTTTTTTTCTGTTCTCCATAAAGAGAGGAGCTCTCTCCTCTCTCGTAAGGACATAGAAACGTGTATAGTTACTCGGATTAGTCTCAATCGATTGATGTATAATCGCCATGTTGTTATACAACGCAGCAGGAGAGCCTGCAATTGCTGCAGAACTTCTGTCTCCACTCTCCTTTACAAAGCTCACCGCTCCAGCAGTGTCAAAGAATGGTATTATTTCGGCAGACGGGAAATTCTTATCAAGAAACTCTCTACATTGGCTCAATGCCTGAGGGTGGGAATATATTCGTTTTATCTCATTCTCTTTCACTCCAGGGAAGCCTATGAGATTATGAACAACCCTCACTTCAGTCTCACCAACGACGCTGAGTTCACTGTGGATTTTTAAAAGATCCAATGGATCATAGACTGCACCCCCGAGAGCATTTTCAATCGGAAGAACGGCAAATGTCGCGTCTCCCGAACTTACTGCGTCAAATGTATCCTTGAATGAATGGCAAGGTAAAACTTTCACTTCTTCCGGGAAGAAACGTCTTGCTGCAAGCTCTGAAAAAGCCCCTCTCTCACCCTGGAAGGCAACAACTGTATTAGTTATATCAGAAAGAGTCTCTTTCGATACTGATGCATCTTTAATAGAAGAAGGAATACGCCTTGGAATCTTCTCGAGCGTCTTACCTATGACGGGAGCTATCGCCTGTATGTCGCGCATAAGCTTTTCAAACTGCTCAGGATAGAGTGACTGCGGACCGTCCGAGAGAGCCCTATCGGGATTGTTATGGACTTCTACTTCTATTCCTGATGCTCCTGAGACAAGAAGAGCTAGGCTCATCGGAGATACCATATCTCTAATTCCTGTAGCGTGTGAAGGGTCACCTATGACGGGAAGATGGCTGAGTTTATGTACAGCCGGAATTGCCGAACAATCGAGAGTATTGCGTGTCATATGCTCGAATGTTCTTATACCTCTCTCGCAGAGAATTACCTTGTCTGTCCCGGCACTCATGAGGTACTCTGCCGCCATTAGCCATTCCTCTATTGTTGCAGAAAGTCCTCTCTTTAAAAGAACCGGCATCCCTTTTCGACCGACACTCTTCAAGAGTTCGAAATTCTGCATATTTCTCGCCCCGATTTGCATTATATCAACATAGGAGGCCATCATATCAGTATCGAGAGGAGAGACAACTTCAGAGACAACAGGCATTCCAAACTCATCACCCGCTTTTCTAAGAAGTTTCAATCCTTCCTCTCCTAGTCCCTGGAATGAATAGGGAGAAGTACGAGGCTTAAATGCTCCGCCCCTTAGAATTACAGCTCCAGCCTCTCTTACCTTTTCTGCAATCGTCATTATTTGATCGTAGCTTTCAATTGCACAGGGGCCTGCCATGACGCTTATTCGATTTCCCCCAATCGTAACACCCTTCACAGTAACAAGAGAGTCCTCCTTCTTGAGCTCACGAGAAGCAAGTTTATAGGGTTTCGAAATCGGAATTACCTTGCTTACTCCACCAAGAATTTCAACTTCTCTCGGATCAACATGACTCGTTCCAACAGCACCGAGAACAGTCTCGTTCTCGCCTACTATTTCTCTAACGAGAAAGCCCCTATCTTTTAAGAAGCTTACGACTTTATCTTTTTCTTGTAAGGTAATACCCTTTTTAAGTACGACAATCATACCCCAGATGATAGAATTTTTTGAAAACTATCTCAATGAGAGGAAACATGTTGAAAGAAAAAGATGTCGAGGAAATATTCTCCCCGATGAGAAAGAAACTTCTGTTAATCAAATTCCCTATGCCTGCTGTCTCTCTTATTGCTCAAGAGAACAATGCCCCGTACCGTGTTCTTGTATCGACAATATTATCTCTTAGAACTCAGGATAAGGTTACCTATACTGCCTCAAAGAGACTATTAGAAATTGCCCCTGATATTTCAAAACTATATTCTATTGAAAAAGAAAAAGTCATAAATGCAATTAAACCATGCGCTTTCTACCTTCGTAAGGCCGACCAACTAAAAGAGATTGCAAGAATAATCGTCGTTGATTATGACTCTGTAATTCCGTCAGATAAAGAGCGACTACTCTCTCTTCCGGGAGTTGGAACAAAGACGGCTAATCTAGTACTTAATCTAAGTTTTAACAAGCCGTTCATATGTGTTGACTGCCATGTGCATGAAATATCTACACGACTCGGATGGACAGATGAAAAAACGCCAGAGGAGACGGAGAAGGCACTCGAGAAAATTCTTCCCGTGCGATATTGGATAGAGATAAATGAGCTCTTTGTTCGCTATGGAATGGCCATCTGCACACCCGTTTCACCAAAATGTTCTTCCTGTCCGATTGAGAAAAAATGCAAGAAAATAGGAGTCGAAAAGAAAAGATGATAAAGCTCGTAGTATTTCTCGGTAACAGAGGAAAAGAATATGAAAAGACAAGACACAATGCGGGATTTCTACTTGGAGACTACCTCTACCCGAATGTGCCTTGGCAGAGTAAATTCCATTCGTTTTTTTATGTAGATGGGGAAAGAAAACTTCTCAAACCACTTCTTTTTATGAATCTCAGCGGAAGCGCTGTAAGTGAAGCTTCTTCCTTTTATAAGATAAAGAGCAAAGAGATTCTCGTTGTTCATGATGATATGGCTCTCCCCATAGGAGAATATAAAACTCAAGAAGGTGGCGGAACGAAAGGCCACAACGGCATAAAAAATATAAGAGACTCTATCAAAAGCGATGATTTTTATCGTCTTAGAATCGGAATTGGAAAGCCTCTCTATGGAGATACAGCACTTTACGTTACTTCCCCATTTACAAAAGATGAGATGATTCATATTTCATCTGTATTCGAAAGTATAAAAACAAATTGGTCTAGAATCTTGGAACAAAATTGAACACTTACGGCTTATTTGATTATTACTTTTTTTAAAGACAAAGAAAAAGTATGGAAAGTCAAATTATTCGTCATTCATTTTGCTAATCTTTACGTGTAAAATAACAAAGGTATGATACAATACTAGAAACAAAACAAGAGGGGAAGGCATGATAAACAGAGATTTGCGAATTGCTAAAGTCACCCGTGACGAACTATCCTATACAGACCCTGTCTTTCAGACACATTCAGGACCAATTTCTTTCTACCAGGAAGCGGCATCTCTTAGCTATAGATACAACTCAGAAATGAAGAAGCAGGGAAAGGACTTTCAATACATCTCAGCAGGAAAACTCAATGCAAGTGCAACATTACACTATGTCTATCAAATAGTCCTCACATACCTTTTAGGAGAGAATGACGAAGATTTCTTCAGAAGAAGAATACAAACTATCAACTCAAATGACGACTTAAAGGGAGCACTCTCGTTTTACGCTATACAATTCCCGACAGAACTCGAAGAAGATAAGTCAATTGAAGAAGAGATGAGAGGCTATTTCATCCATCAAGTTCTTTTACAAAACAGGGCACTCGTTAATGCCGCTAGGCCCTTCGTCGCACCAGAGGGTCTTGTGCTTCCTCAATCTTTTCGTGCACTCTCGTCGGTGCTTTCATCATATGTAAAGGACGACCTGAGAAATGGGGAGCCGAATCTCGATGATGTATTTACATTCCTCTCGATGCCATCTCGCCTATATCCTGATTCACTTCTCGATCAATTACAATATATTCTCCGAGAATGGGCTGATATGCTTCCCGAGAGCTTTGTGCGCCTTCTAAAATCTTCGATTGACTATATTAATGAAGAGGAAAAAGAACGGGGATTTGTGGGAGGAGGTCCTGTCAACGTACCTATTGTCGATTACTCGTCCGAACTCAATGAATACGAGGCTTTCTCGAGCGACTCCAACTGGATGCCATGTGTCGTTATGATCGCAAAATCAACTCTAGTGTGGCTCGATCAACTCTCAAAAGCCTATAAAAGGCCTATTACAAGCCTTGATCAAATTCCAGATGAGGAGCTTGATGCTTTACAAAATAGAGGTATAACAGCATTATGGCTCATAGGACTGTGGCAGCGTAGCGATGCCTCGAAGGAGATAAAACACTTATGTGGAAATCCCGATGCTGTAGCCTCAGCATACTCTTTGAAAGACTATGACATATCGCCAACAATCGGAGGATGGGAAGCGGTATACAACCTCAAAGAACGTTGTCAAAAGAGGGGAATAAGACTTGCATCCGATATGGTTCCAAACCATACAGGAATCGACGGCAATTGGGTATATGAACACCCAGATTATTTCATTTGGCAAAGCTATCCGCCATTCCCGTCATACACGTATAACGGACCGGATCTATCCTCAAACCCATATTGGGAAGTAAAGATAGAAGATCATTATTATGACAGAACCGACGCTGCCGTCACTTTCCGCATGCGTAATAGAAAGAGCGGAGAAACACGTTTTGTCTTCCATGGCAATGACGGGACAACGATGCCTTGGAATGACACTGCACAGCTTGATTATCTTAATAGAGAGACAAGAGAGGCCGTCATTCAAAAGATATTACACGTTGCAAGAAACTTCCCGATTATACGCTTTGATGCTGCAATGACCCTTGCAAAACGCCACATAGAAAGGCTGTGGTACCCCAAGCCGGGAGAGGGAGGCGATATCCCAGGAAGAGCTGAGCACGCGCTTGATGAAAAAGAATTCAATGCACTCATTCCCGAGGAATTCTGGAGAGAAGTTGTAGACAGAGTAAAGAAAGAAGTTCCAGATACACTGCTACTAGCTGAGGCATTCTGGATGATGGAAGGATACTTTGTCCGCACCCTCGGCATGCACAGAGTTTATAACTCAGCCTTCATGAACATGCTCAAGAATCAGGAGAACCAGAAATACAGAGACTCGATTAAGAAGACTCTTGTTTTTGAACCCGAAATATTGAAGCGTTATGTAAACTTCATGAACAATCCCGACGAAGATACGGCTATCAGCCAATTCGGAAGCGACGACAGATACTTTGCTGTAGCGACGCTTCTCTCTACACTTCCTGGACTTCCGATGATAGGTCACGGACAGATTGAAGGCTTCAGAGAAAAATATGGAATGGAGTACCAAAGGGCATATTATGATGAGAAGCCCAACCAATGGCTTATCAGCGAGCACGAGAGGCGTATCTTCCCTCTATGGAGAAAGAGATATCTCTTTGCGAATGTCGACAACTTCAATCTCTATGACTGCTATAACGACCAGGGTGGTGTTGAGGAATCGGTATTTGCATTCGTTAACGGCTCTGGACGAGAAAGAACCCTTGTTCTTGTAAACAACCGCTATGAGAGAGCTGGAGGAAGAATAAAGACTTCTCTTCCAAAACTAAAGAAATACGGAGAAGAGAGAAAAGTCGAGACGACTCAGCTATGTGAAAACCTCGGCCTAAGCTACGGCTCCAATAGATATACCCTCATGGAATCGAGCATAGACGGTTCGACATATATAATTCCATCAATGAATCTCTTCGAAGGTTACTCATTCTCCCTTAACGGTTATGAAGCGAAGGTCTTTTGGAACATTAGAGAAGTAGAAGACACAGATGGATATATAGCAAAGCTCTACTCCGAATATGGAGAAAGAGGCATTCCTGATTTTGAGAAAGCACTTTCCCTGATGAAACTCCTTCCTGTCTACAAAACCCTTGATGCACTAAGGAGAACAAGTACTCTCGATATAATAAGAAAGATAGTAAACGGAAAAGGAACAAAGGAAGATGAGAGAGAGCTTCTCTTGATTCTTGCAGAAGCTTACTCGATGCTTTACGAAGCTTATTCGACAATGGAGGAAGCAACTAAAGGACAGATAGCACTTGCTCCGATGGATGTAAAACCACAGCCTGTAATCAAATTTGTACGCTTCTTAGGTAAGTCATTTGGAGAGAAAGGTCCGAAACTTCTTCCATCATGGTCTAGTGTGGATAATACGCTTCCTCTTCTCATTGCTTCTTCTCTTGCTCTTATCCCATTTACAAAGGATAACCATACACCGAAATCGCTCATGAAAACCGCAGACAGCCTCATGCTCTCAGAGTTCTTCCGCGATGAGGTATCACAGCTATTTCTCGACAGTAATCAAAGTCGTTTCATAATGCATGAAGCTGCTCTTTTTGTTTCTGCAACGATGCTTATAAGGGATGAAATGAGTTCAAGCACACCCATCCAGATGCTCTCATGTTTACTCAATGACGATAGTGTGATGAATTTGACTCAATGTAATGAATATCAAGGCGTCGTATGGTATAATAAGGAAAGTATGCAGAAAACGATTCTTGTATGCGCACTCTCTTACGCGGCCTCAAGCGACAGAAAAGCAAAGGACGTAGATCGCTTTGCCAGAGATCTGTTGGAGCGTGAATTTAGGAGTGGATACAAGCTCTCGGCACTGCTGAAGGATAAATAAAGGAGATTTGAGATATGGGAACATGGCTTACTTATCTAATTGCATTTCTTATGTCAGGAGCTACAGCTTTCGCTTTTCCTGAATGGACAGGTTTTTATGAAACTATAAGGTATCTCTCGAATATATTGCTGAATGTTGGTATCTTTTTGTTCATTCCTATCTCGTTCATCACATTCATGGGTGGGATTGCATCTCTTAAGAAAGACCGCCTTGAAGGAAAAGCTTTTTGCCATACTCTTCTATGGACTATCTTTACATCTGTAATTCTTTCCCTTCTTGCAATAATCTTCTCGACTTGTTTTTCTCTATCACTTCCGGTTACAGCCTCTGCTGGAGGAAACTATACAGAACTTTTCTCCGCATTCAATACCTCTCTCGATACTCTTGGTGTTTCTTCGCTGATGAATACATTATTTCTTCCGCTTGTACTCTTTGCCTTTGTACTCGGATTGTCGCTCACTCCATCGGCGGATGTAATTAGACCGGCATATACTGTCATCAATTCATTCTCGGAAGTCATGTACCGAATCGAACGCACAATATCCTACTTCGGCGCTTTGTATCTCTATTTAGCTGGAACAACGTTTTTCATTACACTTTGGAGAGAAAAAACATTATTTGTATCCCCTTCTTTCTTTATCAATATTCTTATCTCATCCTTTATAATAATTCTTGTCGTACTTCCTCTTCTCTATGCCTTCTTTACAGGTTTTAGAAAGAACCCATATGCTATCATAGGAAAGTGCTTCTCATCTCTTCTTTTTGCTCTCATATCTGGAAATATTTATCTCTCGGCACTTCAAAGTGAGGCTATAACACGAACAAATCTCGGAGTACAGAAAAGAATAGTCAGCACATCTTTTCCTTTCGGTATATTAATCACACGCGGTGGAACATGCTTTATCTCTACCCTCTCTGTTCTTTCAATCCTGAACGCACTCGGAGCAGATGTGACAATAAACGCTGCCGTGATTATCGCCTTAACTACGGTTATTCTCTCTCTTCTTTCGCACCTTTCTGCAGGAAGCGAGACAGCTTTTATATCAATTCTTATTTTCAAGACATTGAATATAAACGTATATGGTGCAGAGGCAGCTCTTATAAGCATTATTCCTATGCTTAACGGCATAGCTACTATGATCGATATCACACTCATCAACATGGCAGCCAATATAATCGCAAAAAAGACCAGGACTGATATAATTGTTCCTCTAAGGGATGCTATCTGATGCAAAACCAGAACAGAAAGTTTATACACTACCAACTCATAGTGCAAACAGCGATTTCTGTGCTCTATGCTTTCGGTTTTATAAACATCCTCGTAAAGAGCATTAGGGACGGAGGTTTCTTCTCCGCCCTTGATGAGTTTATCAAATACTTTCCTTTTTTGGTTATTATGATTTCATCGATTCTTCCAGAAATCTCACTTTTGATAAAACATAAGCTCCACTCCCAGGATGGAGAGATTCTCCCACTTCTCTTTACGACAATTGCTCTACAGGGCTCATTAATACTTCCAGAGGCTATTTATGCTCTCGGATTCTACTTTGATTATCCCTTCCAGCTTCTCATTCTACAGCGTTTCTCACTTCTTTCTTCCGCTTCGATGTTTCTTCTTTCTTCCTTGAGGTACTTCGGTTTTTCCTCTTCTCATATGTGGGCATACAATATTGCCTTCCTTTCGCTTTCATTCTTGATTTCAGCTATTATTCCTATTTCTTCATACCAAGGGGAAGTTACTATATTCTCATCTATCTATGAGGCTTATCTTGTTTTAGCTCTTGGTCTTATTTATGCTTCTGCAATAGTCACATTCATTGTCTTTGCATTCAAAGATAGGACTGCTCTAAACATAAAGAGATCCATCTCATTTATATTGCTTATAGCCGGGATAATTCTCTCTTCATTGAATACTTTGATTAGTGCAATACTCTCTCTTGTCTTCTATATAATAGGAACAATAATCCTTGTTATCGATGCTGGCGACAGTCTCTAACAAAGCCTTTTATCTTTAG
>CAVFXW010000068.1:0-68481 GCA_963626675.1 Clostridium sp. CAG:452
ATAGATAATCTATCTGTTTAACAGTAATAAAGTTAGATAAGGAGTGAGAATAAAAATGTACGATGCATTGGACATCTTCGAGAAAGAATGCTCTAATGACCAGTTTCGTTTTGAATGCATGATTGAGTGCATGTGTATGGATGCTGAGATGTCTTTAGATGAATATACTACTGAATCTGATGGCTCTGAAAGTATCATTACCAAAATTAAGAATAAGGTAAAAGAAATCATTGATAAGGTTCGTGCAGCAATCAAAGCTGCTATGGTGAAGATTTCAAATTTTTTTACCACGAAGAAATTGAAAGCCAAGTATGATGATTTACTGAATCGAGCAAAAGCACTTGAGTCTAGTTTGGAGAAGCGGGAAATTGGTCATGATAAACTCTCTGAATTGTTTGATAAAAGATCGCTTTTAGAATACGATATGGCTAAGGTTCAGAGTAGCGTTAAACATGTGGGAGACTACATAACAGCCGCTGTTAAGACCATCGCATCTAAGATCAAAGGTGGTGAAAAGGTTACTTCTAGTGATATTGCAAATATTCGTCGAGAAGCATACCTTAAATGGAGAGAAAGCGGATTTGCAGATGGCGATGAAAAACGCAACTATAAAAAAGTTAAACACATTAGAGACATTAAGTCATTTCTTACAGGCGTGGGTGGATATGGAATCATCTCTTTTATAGTGTCTAAGTTCGATAAAAGTAATACATCTTGGAGCGTAACTGACACTGTATGCTCAGCTATATCAGGAATATCATTCGTAATTATTGATAATGCGACTGACGACATCTCCAGAAAGGGTATTAACTCTACACTTAAAGAGAAACGCCACGCTGAGGATGAATCTAAGTTTAATGCTAATCAGAGCGTTAATTATGCAGTCACCCTTGCATCATTAACGTCTGCTATTCAAGAAGTTGAGGCAATGTCTTATCGTCAAGGCATTAAATGTCTTACTAAAAATTTAAATGAAATCGAAGGAATGATTCGTGATATTGAACAGATATCAACAAATCATAAAATCGATGATACACATCGCAAAGTTAGATATAATGATTGAGTGATAAAATATCGAATCGTGTATTATTTTTACACGATTCGATATTTTATCGTTTTATGCTTTTTCGAATTTACCTTGACGCTTTTCTCTACGAATATCCTTCTTCGTTTTGATCTGGTTTTCGGCAAATTTCTTTCGATCCTCAAGCTGAGTATTGGCGTCATTTGCATTACCAAGAACTTGTCGAGCCTTAGGCTCAAATTTATTGACGAAGGCAACCAATACCTTATAGTCGTGATCATAGGCTTCTTTTTCAGCCTTTGTCAATTTAGCTCCAGTTGCAGTTGCAATGGATGTGATATTTGCAACTTGCTTAGATACAGTATTGACATTCTGTACAGCAATATCCCTCTGCTGTTTAGCCTGCCGATTTATCTTGATTCCAGCAATTATGTTAGAAAGTCTACGAGCTCCATTTATTACGGTATAGACTTTCTGGAGAGGTCCAAATACACCAGATATCTTTCCATTAAGCTTTTCCAAGTCTTCGACAGCCTGTTGATTAGCCTTCTTCTCCATATCGTTGTTTTTTTTGAAATTATCTATAGCAATATTTTGACCTGTAGTCATACCTTTCTGTGCGGTTTTGAAAGGTATTTTCTGTCTATAGATGTTAAACATGGATTCCAAAGTAAAGACACCATTAGTTCCAGTGATTGCATAGTCTGCTGGAGTTTCGAGCTTTGAAGCTGCCAAAGCTAATTTTTTAATTTCATCCTTACTTGCAGGATTTGCTGCTGAATTACCTTGTAAATGTCGAATTCCGCTTTCGATGAGCTGATTCATTTTTGCGATATTTGCTGAATGAATCACAACGTATTTCTTGGCAGATGAATAACATTCATTCTGTGCTGAAAGATATACATTAACTTCTTTAGCAAAATTTGCATTCTTAGAAGCCGCCTGCTTAATTACATCTAATCCAGCACCAATTCGTTTATGGCTCTCTTCACTAATCGATGAAGAACCAAGGATCTTTCCAATGAGATTTTGGATTTTGCTGACAATTGTATTGATGATAGATTTAACTTTGTTTGCAAGCTGAATGAAAATATTGTCACTTGCAGCATTATCAGTTGATTCAGTTACATATGATGAAAAACAGATGCTATCTATTTGGGATTCAAATGTGCAGATATCTCTGTATATAGATTTTTCAAAGTCCACGAAATATCATCTCCTTTTCTAATTGTAGTTTAAAAAGAGAAGTATAGAAAAATTCTATACTTCTCTTTATATCACTGCTTTTCCTGGTTTTGCTTCTGCTGAGATTTCAGAGTTGAAATCTCATTCTTGAGGCTCTCCACTTCTTTATCTCTCTTGGCATCCTCACGCTCATTAGCGAGACGATCACCAAGATTACGATGTTCAAGTGCAGACTTACCAATACGCTCCGCAGTGTTGAGCATCTGCTCAACTTCTCTAAGTGCAGAACTCAGAGACTTAATAGCTTCACGATATGACTGGGTTTCAGACTGTGCAATCGTTGAACTGATTGTAGACATACCCTGCGAAAGCAGAGCCAGCTGTTCCTTCATTTCAGAGTCTGCAGCGCCATATGCTTTCGTAATGGGTTCAACTTCCACACGGGTAACGCCCTTTGCGCCTTCAGCCAGAGCTATAGTAATGTCACCAAACGCACTCACCACAGTACCTGCAACAAACGCAGCACCGGCATTACCGCCACTAACTGCCTTAGTAATTACTGCAGCCAAACCGCCAATGGCACCTGCATGTGAGACAATAGATACCAAAGTAGACAGTGAACTGATTCGGACTTCTTCCTTACAGCTCTTTTTACACTTGATTCCTTCATCGAACACCTTATCGCGGATGTCACGAATTTCGCCTGCAGTGATCTTTTTACCGCCTTTACGTTTATTGGCAAGGTTTTTAAATGCTGCAATGGCGCGGTCACCGATAGTTTTATGGGATTTCAGCGATGTACTAAAATCGAACCACCAGATGGACTTATCCGAAATGTATTCCTTCCACTCATCATTCTGTTTAAGGACCTGTCCATAGGTCTTTTCGATGTATTTTGCACGCTCAGACAGTTCCTTATACTTAGCTTCAAGCTTCTCCTTACGGATATGATCAGCCAGCTTCAGAATTGCATTTTTAATGCTGTTGATGATGGTCGAAACGATCTTCTTAATCTTCTCGACGATTGAAGCAAAGAAACCCGAACCTTCAGCCTCAGTGGTATATCCGGTCTCCATAGCATTTTCAATATCCATGCAGATACACTCAACTACACATTCAGTTTTGAACTGATCGTTGTCGAGCTCTTTATCCAGAATATCAATAGCTGAGAACATATTTTATTCTCACTCCTTATCTAACTTTATTACTGTTAAACAGATAGATAATCTATCTGTTTAACAGTAAATTTCAACAACAGAGGTGAATGAATATGTACGATGAGTTAGATATCTTTGAGAAAGAATGTTCTAACGATCAGTTTCGTTTTGAGTGTATGATCGAATGTATGTGCATGGATGCCGAGATGTCTTCAGATGGCTACATGACTGAGGCTGAAGGCTTTCTTGATAAAATCAAGAATAAGGTAAAAGAAATTACTGATAAAATTATCACGACGTTTAAGACTTCTATGGGTAAGATTTCAGCCTTCTTTACGTCAAAGAAAGTTGAAGCGAAATATAAAATGCTTCTCGATCGAGCAAAAGATCTTGAGAAGCGTCTGAAGACTGCTAAGGTTGATGCATCAAGACTGGCATCTGCTTTTGATGATTGTGTAGTATATGACTACAATCTTGCTGAAGAGAAGAAGACCCATATCCGTCTCAGTGATCGAATCATTGCTTTGGCCAAGAATGTTTCCGGTAAAGTTAAAGATGGTGAAAAGGTGACAGCTACTGACATTCGTGACATTCGTCAGGAAGCATTGGATCTTTGGGCACGTGAAGGATGGAACAACTCCAAGGAGTCTAAAGCCGCAAAACATATCTACAAAATGGACAAGCTTGTCCAGACTCTTGCAACTGGAGCGACGCATGCGCTTATTGGTGCACTTCTTAGTGCTGGTAGTGGTTCTCAAAGTACCACCACCGTGCTCGGCATGGCCCTCAATGGACT
The DNA here is from genome assembly GCA_963626675.1 of Clostridium sp. CAG:452. Lineage (GTDB taxonomy): Bacteria > Spirochaetota > Spirochaetia > Sphaerochaetales > Sphaerochaetaceae > Ornithospirochaeta. The sequence continues at coordinate 4,163 of CAVFXW010000068.1, forward strand.
TATTATTACTTCGGTAGAGAATCATTTTACTAAGAAACACGCAAAAGAACGCAGTGAGCTTCTGAAAAATGCTCAGGCTGCTAGTGGAGATCAGGCGCCTGTTCAGGTTATTGCAACTCAGATGGCGGCTCTGACTGCAGTCGTTGAGAATGCTGAAACTATGAGTTACAAGAACGCTATTTCATATCTCAATAAGAATCTTTCTGCAATTGAAAAGACTCTTAATAAGGTTGAAGCTGCAATTAAGAGCGCAGAAGCATCTAATCACTAACATAAAGAAAGAATAGGAATAATATTCCTATTCTTTCTTTTACTCGATAAAACCTTGTTTTGAAAACAATACCGTAATCCTAATGAAAGGAGTTGAAGACAATGCCGTCTAAAAAGAAGACGTCTATATCTAAGCATACTCCCAATAATTCATGGTTTAAGAATGCCGTTAAATCCATGGGATTGGCTAGTACTGATCTTATTAAAGATATGGCCCCTTCTCTTTATGAGACCGGAGCAAGTCTCTACAACGTTTCCAAAGAAGCAAGAGCTGCTATGAAGTCTTCGTCTAACAAGACTTTGACTAATCAGATCAGCAACTTCATGGAAACCAACCCGTATACAAAGATGGCGCGTAATACTATTAAGAACGCGCTTGATGATTTGAAAACGGGTAATCTCTATAACAAAGAACGCGCAGACAAGCAGATGGAAGCTGACTTTGGTCTGGATGTTCTTGATGACCTTGACAGTATGCTCGATGGTTTAGATGATGTTGATTTTGGTGACTTCTCAGATGATTCTGTAGATGTTACTGTAAACAACAATGTCGTTCCTTCAGAAAGTCCTAAGATTGCAATGGCAGTTGCGGATTCTATCAATGAAGGATCTAAAATTACCGCACAGGCGACTTTGACTGCTGCAAAAGCTCAGACTGACACAATGATTGCAGTTACTTCCAACGCAGTCGCAAATTTGTCATCTGTCGGTAATGCAATGCTCAAAAAGTTAGATTCGATTGATTCTAACCTCGGTAGTATCGTTTCGTACATGAACGAGAATATGACAAAGTTTATAGAAGCTTCGTCTAAATACTATGAAACGATGCTTTCGCATAATGGTGTTAAAGGTGAGTCTGAAACATCTTATAGTGTGGAAGGTGACAAATTAACCCCATTCGGAGATAATGGCGGTATAGATTTTAAAAACCTCGGCAAGTTTATTTCCGCTAATGCGAAAAAGGCGCTTGGTGACAGTACTGTAGGATCTCTTGGTTCACTTTTACTGCTTGCGCCTTCTGCTGTAGAAAATGGTTTGCTTCCTGCTATTCTTAAAGGAGGAATTTCATCAATAATTCCTTCTATTGTAAAGAGTAGCATTGGCGAACTGGAAAAAACCTTCTCTGCATTTGGTCAGACTATGATGGCTAAAGCTGCAGATCTGAGTTACTCCGCAAATCCGATAATGTCCATGATTGGAAAAATATTTGGCCAGAAGGAAGATCGTAAACGAACTCTCAATTTGACCAAATTTGAAAAGGGTGCTATTCCTTTCGATGGAATGACAAAGCATTCCATTGTAGAAATAATTCCTCATGAATTGAGAAAAATTCAAGAGATCCTTAGCGGTAAAGAAGCGGATGTATACGACTGGGAAACTGGCAAGTATACATCAGCATCCAAGGTTCGTCAACATAACCGTGAGCTTATTCGTCAGGAAGGCGAATATGCAATGCAGGGTTCTGAATTTGGTCGTCAGATGAGCAACCGCAAATACCTTCTGCAAGAAAAAGACCAAGAAAAGTTTGAAAATCTTCTTTCGGACTTTTATGACAAACTGACCAACTTTGAAGGATTTTTCGATCCAACTAAGAGAGAATCATTTGTTCAGTTGTTCCCTGAGATGGGTTTGCAGTATGGCGATGATATGAAGAACTACTTCATGAAAGCGGTTCAGGCAATGTCGACACCAGCTTTGATGTCAATTAACCCAGCTAGAAATAAAGGTATTCGTCAGCGTAGACAGATGATGCAGTCGATGGAAGAAAATCCATATGAATATCAATTGTTTGCCACTGAGATGGATTCTAAGAATAGTGCGGCATACACTCACATCAAAGAGCCTTCCACAAATACCGGGTCTAAGAAAAACACAAAGTTTGAGGGACTTCGTAGTATTTATGATTTGCTTGTAAGAGGAATCAACGTTCGTTTACTTGGAAAAGGTCCATTTGAGGGAACACCCACTTCTGAATCAGAGTCAACAAAACCTGCTGGTGGTATTAAACGAACTCTTACTCGTGCTAAGAATAGAGCTAAGGAAAAGTTTACTAGAAAGAAAAAAGATAAGTCATCATCTGATTCAGATGATGACGGACCTTATCTACAAAAACCATTATCAGAATACTCTGACGAGGAGATCGATGAGCATTTCCGTCGTCAGGATGAATTTGAAGCGTCACTCGAACCGACTGATGAAGGTAATGGAATTGCTGCTAGAATTCGTAGAGGTTTAAAAGGCCCTGCTCAGAATATCGCCGGCGCATCTTCCGTTCTTCAGAAGATGATGCGCAATTTTGCATTCGGCTCTGGTGCTGATGCAATGAATGTTCTCGCTGAAGCTCTGATGAATAAGCTTGAGAAGATCGGTGACACTATTAATGATAATATCATCACTCCTCTTAAAAATGCTTTCGTCGGTGAACGCGATGAACAAGGATTTTCTCGTGGAGGTATTTTCTCTAACGTACTGAACTCCTCGAAGGATTTCATGAATTCTGTGTGGAGCAGATTTAACGGTAAAGGATATACCAAGTCCAACGGTGAAAAGGTAGCAGCCGATCCTGATAACTCGGTAATGGGTTCTCTGCGAAAGGGACTTAACACCGTAAAGGATGAGACACTCAACTATCTCTTCGGTAAGAAGGACGAGAAGACTGGAAAGCGTGAAAAGAAAGGCTTCCTTTCTGAAGCAAAAGAACGTCTGTCCACTGGCCTTAACAACTGGGCTGATTTGATCTTTGGTAAAAAGACTGATGAGAACGGTGAAGAAGTCAAGCGAGACGTATTTGCTGATATCAAGAAAAATGCACCTCAAGCAGTTGCTGGCGGAATGGTCGGTGCTGCTGTTGGTACCGTTAGCGGTATGGGTGGATTCGGACTCCTCGGATCCATGTTCCTTCCTGGCGGTCCTATTGGTGGTGCAATCGTTGGTACTGCGGCAAGTTTCCTCGGAAAGTCCAAGAGATTCCAAGACTTTCTTTTCGGTGAAAAAGATGATAAAGGTGAACGCACCGGTGGCCTGATCAGTAAGAATGTCCAGGACTTCTTCAAGAAGAACAAGACCTCTATTATTGGTGGTGCCGCAGTTGGAACCATTAAATCGATAATCACCGGTGGCGGTGGTCTCTTGACAGGATTGATAGGAGGTCCCCTCGCTGGCGCTATTATGGGTTCTGCGTTTGGTCTTCTCAAGAACTCCAATGTGGTCAAGGAATTCCTCTATGGTAAAGGAGATCCAGATTCTCCCGATTACAAGAAGGGATTAATTAACACAATCAAAGACAAGTTTAAGACTGCTGATGGCAAGAATAAACTTGGAATGATTGGTGCTGGTGCTGGCATTGGTGCAATGAGCGCCGCTGTATTCGGAAATATGGGTATGGTTGGCGCAATGCTCTGTCCAGGCGGTCCTATTGGTGGTGCCATCATGGGTGCCGCATCTGGTATTGCAATGTCCAGTGACAAATTCAGGAATCTCATATTTGGTGAGATCGATAAGGATACTGGTAAACGTCACGGTGGACTTGTCCAGAAGTTCCAGGACTATGTGTCGAAGGAGCTCTTTACTCCTGCGAAACTTTTCATGAAGGGCGTTGCTCTTGATGCTAAGGATTTCCTCAAAGATAAAGTCCTCGAACCTATGCTGTCTGCAATGGATCCCATCGTTGCGGAATTCAAATTCATTGGTGGACAGATCAAGGATAAAGTTACTGAGATTGCTACTCGAGTAACTGACAGCATTAAGGAAGTTGTAGTAAAGCCTCTGGGAGCTGCACTTAACAAGTATCTTGTTGATCCGCTCAAGAAGGTTGGCTCTACAGTATTCAATGCAATCTTTGGTGTTGTTAAGGCAATTGTCGGTGCACCTTTCAAAGCCATCGGAGCGTTTGGTGAAGCCCTTGTTGGTCGACAGACTGGACGAGCTGTTGACGATGAACGTAAATCCCTTAAGGATAGATATCATGAACAAGGATTGCTCAAAGGTCTTGGTAGTTATATAGTAGATAGTGTTAAGCTTGAACTCAGTCCTTCTCGTAGACAAGCCGCCGCTGAAAAGCGACTTCCCTATCTTCAGGGAAGAGACGAAGAGATCGCTAAGCGTCGAGACAATCGCTACATCGAGAAAAAGACCGACTTTGCAAATCTTGAGAGAGAAAACATTAAATCCTTTAACGAGAGATTCAAATCTCGTGCAAAGGGTTACGATGTTTATTCTGAAGCTGGGTACAATAATCTTTCTTCTCGAGACAAGAAGAAAGTCGATAAGGAAATGGCGCGCCGTAAAAAGGAAGGCGCCAAGATTGACTCTGAGAATGCTAGACGTATTCTCAAGGGTCTGAGACCTATTCCTAACCCGTATGCTGACGGAAAGGATATCTTCTTCGATAAAAAGAAGGGTGAAGCTGTTGCGAAGCTAGTTGGTCAGGCGAATGAAAAACGAAAGAAGCGGGGACAAGCAACGATTCCCGATCCGTTCAACAATAAGCCTGCCGAAAAGCCCGAAAGCACTGAAGAAGAAACTAAGATTTCTGAAAATGGCACATCCACTCAGACTTCGGAACAGAATCAGACCGCAGAGTCTAAGACAACTTCCGAGAATCCTACGATCAAGTCTCAAACTACAACTGAGTCCGCTAAGACTGAAGAAAAGAATGGTAACGATCAAACTTCCGAAACTAAGGAAGAAACGAAAATCGCTACCCCGAAGGAAAACGCACCTGCTCCTCAGAGTAGCTCGTATTCTACATCTTCTTCCGATAGTTCAGTATCTGGTTCTAGAAAGAACGAAAGCGCTGAAGAGCGTAAACGCCGTAACTGGCTGAAGGATATTCGTGATGAAGTTCATGGTCAGCTGAATGGTGTTGGTTCTAACATCAATAAGATCAAGCGTATGCTTGGTAAAGCCCTTGGTGTTAAGGACGTTGATAAGGATGATGGCGGTAATAACAAGGAATACAAATCCTTTGCGGATAGATTCTTTGACTTCATGGCTCGTCCTCTTCACAACACAATCAAGCTGGTTACTGCTCCTATTCGTTTTGTGCAGGACACTATTGCAAACATCAAGGAGAAGGTTTCTGGTTTCGTAAATGGAATCAAGGAGCTTCCTGGTAAGATCTTCAATGGTGCACTTGGCGTTATTAAGGGTATCGGTTCTGCTGTTGGTGGAATGGTCAATGCTGCTCTCGGAGCAGTTGGTAATGTTGCAAGCTCTCTGATTAAGGGAGTTGGCGTTGCCGGAAAAATTCTTGTCGAAGGGGCAACTGGCCTAATTTCCGGTGCTGCAAATGTAATTGGAACTACTATTACATCTATTGCGGATGTAGGTTCTGCTGTAGTTGGTGGTGTTGCTAAGATTGCGGAAGCAATTCCTGGCTTAATTGGAGCTACTGCTGAGGCCCTCGGTGCTATTGCTAGAACTGGTTTGAGCCTGGTTGGTGCGGCATTTGAAACTGGTGCTAAGGCTATTATCTCCGCAGGTAAGGTTCTTAAGAGCGCAGTATTCGGAATTGCTGGTACTCTGTGGAAGGGTGTAAAGGGTATCCTCGGTGGAGCTCTTAACCTCGGCGGCCGAGCTGTAGGTTGGGCTGCTGGAAAACTCGGAATTAAGCGTAAACCTAAGGAAGTATACGTTGGAGAAATCAAACGCATTACTGAACCGGTTACGGTTAAGAACGACGAGAAATCTCCTCTCCACATTGTCGTTGATAACTTCAATGATAACGTAAAGGTCAAACTTCATCAAGAGTCTATCGATTCGATTCGTGGCTATGATGAAGATGGTGACCTCACTGATGCTATCAAGGACTTCTTTGGACTTGGTGGTAGTTCTTCTGACGAGAACGGTGCTGAGGCTAGACAGTCTCTGATATCTTCTCTCCTGAATGGTGTATCCAGTGCCGCAAGTGGTATTGGTTCTATATTCGGAAAGAGAAAGAAGCCGGATGATGTACCTCCTCCGGATGAAGGAAAGGGTCGCCGCGTACACTCATACTGGGGACGTGGTCCTGAATCAAAATCTGATGAATCGGGTGATAAAAAGCCTGAAAATACTCAGATGAAAATGCCTGTGCCTTCTATGTTTGGCGGACTTTCGATGATGGCACTCCTTACTAAACTTGCTGGTGGAGCTAAGGGTGGACGTGATGCTAACCCTGATGAAGCTAGCGAGGATGCTGAGGATGCTGCAGTTCTCAAGGCTAAGGTTGCCGAGAACACCAAGAAAGATGCTAAGTACATGCAGGCTCAGAAGGAAGCTGAGAAGGAAAAAGCTGAGCAGAAGGCGATGCAGAAGCGTCAGACTGATGCTCTTGAAAATATCAAGATCCAGCAAAAGGAGCATAACTCTGCTTGGGACTTCATCTTTAGTAAGAAGGGTCTCATAACTGCTGGTATCATTGCGCTTTCCCCGTTCCTCCTCAAGCTTGCTAAGAAGATTATCAATTTTAAACTGTCTGATTTCATTAGTAATCTCGTTAGTGGTATCGGTGATACGATTAAACAAATTATAGGCAATATCAATTTTGGTTTCCAAAATACTGATACGGGTAAAGAGGCTGAAGAACAGGCTGATGAATATAGTGAGTTCATCACTGGTAAGGACGAGAATGGTGAATCTAAAGGGCCTATTGAACGAGTTACAGATTTCGTTACTCCGGATGGTGAGCATGATGCAACATCTGATAGTAGACTTAAGTTGATCACTAAGCCAGTTGAACGCGGTATTCATGGATTAAAGACAATTGGATCTCGATTCTTTAAATTCAAGGATACTCTCAAAAACGGTGGTAGTAAAATTGAGGCTATTAAGAATGCTAGTGGAAAGGTTACTTTTGGTGATCGTTACGAAGCTGGCGTTCGTATGACTGAAGGCGCCGTTGATGGTGCAAAGAATATTGGTGGTAAAATTAAAAATACCATCGCATCAGGAATCAGTAAGATCAATGAAAAAGGCGGTTCCTTCATGGGAAAAATCGCCGATAAAATCACCGGTGGTAAATACGGTGCAGAGCTTGCTGAATCTTCTGCTTTGCAACATGCCGCGGCTACTTTTGGAGATGAAGCAGCCGAAACTGCTGTTAAGAATGGCGGTACTGTTGGAAGTGCTCTCAAGAGCATAGCTTCTGAGGCTGCTAGCAAAATGAGCGAGACCAAGATCGGTAAACTTGGTAGTGCTGCAAAGGGTGCCGCATCTGGTGTTGCAGATACGGTTTCCAAGGCTTTTACTGGACTTGGTGATTTCCTCGCAAAGAAATTCCCGAAGGCTTCCCAGAAAATTACTGAGATAATCAGCAAATTGTCTTCTAAGCTTATTGGAGATGAATCTTTCCTCGGAAAGATTGCTGCTAAGCTGTCTGCTAAGGTTGGTGGTAAAACTGGCATTGCTGCCGCAACACTCGGCGCATCTGAAGTTGTATTTGCTGTAATTGGTGCTGTTGATGGTGCAACTTCTGCATCGAACATGTTCGTATGCAAGAAGGAAGACGTCGACTGGCTGATGATTGCAATTTCAACTGCATTCAAGACATTCTTGACCACGACTCTTGGTACAATCATTGATGTAGTAGATTCCATTGCATGGGCTACTCTCGGAATCAGTGTTGTTAGAAGTGTTGCACAGGCTGTTTATGGCGCAGTGATGTCTGCAACTGGTAATTCTGATAAGGTTGATGCGCTCAATAATTCTCAGCAGGAACTTCAGAATGATTATCTCAAGTATGTAGATGAAAAGAAGGATGCTGCATATCAGGAATATCTTAAGGGTCTTGATGATCCCTCAACTGCTCTTGACGAGGATACCTGGTGGGAGCAGATGGGTAAGGATTCCACTGATATAGATTCCTTCGCCGACTACAATGATGAGCAGAACAAGACGATGTTCCACAAAGCTACCGATGCGATTAAGAGCGCAGCTGGTGGCGTAAAGAATGCTGTTGGTAAAGCTGGTGCTGCTATTAAGAGTGGTGCAAGCACTGTCATCAATGGTGTTAAGGGTGCTGCATCTACTGCATGGAGTGCTATATCTGACACTGCCGGAAAGGCTTGGAATAAAACCAAGGAAGTAGCTGGCGCTGTTGGCGGAAAGGTCAAGGAAGTTGCGTCTGCAGCATGGGATAAGGTAACTGACGTTACTGGAGCCGCTTGGAATAAAATCACTGATGTCAAGGATGCTATCGGAGACAAGGTGACAGAAATTACCGATGCAGTTGCTCCTGTTGTAAAGGAAGTTACTCGAACCTTCAAGAATGCTGGCAAGAAGATTGCTGGTATGATTGGCGATAAGGTTAATGAAGTCCTTGATCCTATTAAGCAGAAATTCGGAGAGTTCAAAGATGCCGTGGGCGAAAAAGTCGGTGACATGGTCACTGGTATTAAAGACATGGCTGGAGCTGCAAAGGATAAGATCGTTGAATTTGGAACCAAGTTTGCAGAGTCTTTCGGTGCCGTCAAAGACGCTATCGGTGAAAAGATAACTGCATTTGGCGAAAAAGCTGGTGAAGTATTCAACTCCGCAAAGGAGAAGGTTGGAGAAGCCATTGAACCTGTTAAGGAACTTGCAGGTGCTGCCGTTGATAAGGTCAAGGAAGGCATTGGCTGGGTAGGCGATAAGTTCAAAGAAAAAGCAGATGAGATTGCTGATATTGGTACCCAAATCTGGACTAAGCTTGGCGATGTCTGGGGAGACGTCAAGGAGAAGGTCGGAGAACTCGCTGACAATGTCAAGAAGAACTTCGAGAAAGGCCTGAGTAACCTTAACAGCACCTTCGGTTCTCTGTTTGGATTTGCCGACAAGGATGGTAATCCGGTTTCGTTCACGGACGGAATCAAGACCGTTGGTCAGAACATCAAGAACAGCGTGACGAGTACTATCAAGAGCGGTCTTGCTAGTGCTGCTAACCTGTGGATCAAGTTCTCTAACTGGGCAAACGATGAAAACAAATCTTACATTACCGGCGACGATATCAATTTTGGTAATGGTAAAGGTCGTGGAATAAGTCGTCGTGGACGCAGACTTGTCAACGGCTATCGTGCTCTCGGAAGAGGTCGTGGATCTGATGCGGAAGTATTCAGTCAGACTGATCCGAAGTGGAATGCTGACGATCCGAGTATGCGTGACAACGGTTGCGGTCCCACTGTTGCCGCAATGATAGCTAATCGATATGGTACTGGTCGTTACGGCACGGGTGCAAACCCGAGCGAAGCTAACGACATGTCTTATCGATTTGGTATGCGAGATACCGATGGCGGTACGAACCCTGCATTCTTCTCAGAATATGGCGCATCTCATGGCATCAATATGCAGGAAGGCCCTGTTAATAGCAGCATGATGCAAGGTAGCCTGAGTGCTGGACGACCGATGGCTCTTATGGGTCAAGGTGGCGCATTCGGTAGCGGCATGCATTATCTGATGGCTGATGGAATCAAGGGAACTAGCGTTAACCTTGTAGATCCTATTGGCGGTGTTCGAAAAACTTCTAGCTTGACTGGTCTTGTTCAGAATACCTCGAGTGCTATCTACAGTGGTCGCGGAAGATTCTTTAGATTTGGTAAAGGAACCAATAATAAGAAGAAAACTATTATTTCAGGAAAGGCAATCCAGCAAGAAGGCGAGATCATTGATTCACCTCCTGACCTTAAAAATGGCCGTGGTCGAATCGGTCGTTGGGGTCGTGGTGACGAGACCAAGAATGGTATGGTTTACTATAACCAGGCCGATGACAGATGGTCTGGACACACCACTGGTGGCAGTTCTACGCTTGGTCATTCTGGATGCGTAATTTCTTCTCTCGCAATGTGTGTATCTCAAATTGCAGGAAAGGCCATCACACCTCCGGACATTGTTGAGAAACATAGTTATACACTCTCCGGTGGTGGTATGATCTGGGGTAACATGACAAAGGTTGCTGGAAAGTTCGGTGGCGAAATGACAGCATTGTCTAGTAAGGATGCTATCATTACCGCACTGAAAGCCGGAAAACCGGTTCTCATTTATGGTGAGAAAACCAGATGCCCTGTTTGTGACTATAGCGATAGTGGTTCAAGAAGTGGTCCTCACTGTGTTGTAATTGCATGTATTTCCTCTGATGGAAAGTCCATCAAGGTTAATGACCCTGGTAAGCGTGAGCGCTGTGATAAGACTCTCTCGGTTGATACTATTCGTAATTTCGATCAGGCATATGCTGCCTCTAAGGGAGGTAAGGGTGTTTCTGGCGGAGCGGTAGACTTCAGTTCTGGAGATACTACATCATCAACTTCAACTAGTACTTCTGATAGTGGAAACACGAGTTCTGGTGGAACATTTTTCGATAAACTGAGTTCTGGTATAACTGAGATTGGAAGTCGCCTGTGGGAAGGTGCAATCACTGGCAACTACAATACTGATTTCTCTACGTTCTTTAGTGGAGATTCAAGTTCTTCTAGTAGTTCGAGCGGAAGTTCTGGAAGTCTTCCTAGTGGAGATAATCTTATTGGTGACTACGTTAAACAGTTTGAGTCTGGCGACGCCGGACCGGAGATGATTTCGTCCGGTTCTGGTGACGCAGGTGGTGTATCTTTTGGCACGTATCAGTTCCCATCCTATAATAAGACCCCGTCTGGTGGCTTGCTCCAGAAGTTCTGGGATACCTACTACAAGAGTGAGTACCCGAATGTAACTCCTGGTAATAATAGCGAATTTAAAACTGCTTGGAAACAAGCTGTTGCTAAGGATAAGAGCACATTCCATAAGCGTGAATGGATGATCTCTAAGGATGGAGACTATAAGACTGCACTTGATCTTCTGAAGAAACAGTTCAACTATAATCCTGATAAGGACTCTCGAGCTGCGCAGGAGGCTATTTGGTCTACAGCTCTTCAAGCACCGGCTATTGTTCCAGGTATCTATAAACTGGCCTTCGGTTCCAAAGATGTTACGTCTATGGATGATGCTGAATGGGTTAAGAAATTCTATAAGGCAAAACGAGACAATGTTCCTAATAACTTCAGAAGTTCGTCTGCTGCGGTTCAGAGGAGCGTTTATAATCGTTATATTAATGAAGAGCCTATCGTCGCAAAACTTGCAGGACAGAAGCCTATGACATATGAAGGTTCTGGTGCAGGACGCGGGCGTTGGGGTCGCGGACGCAATGACGCTAGTGCTAGCGTTGTTCGTGGAAGAAGTACGACTCATGGTGACGCTTCTACTAGAAGCCTTGAACATGCATATCGTAAATCCGTCTTCGGACGTGGTTCTGATGATGCATTCAATAGCTACTATACACAGCAAACCATCATTCAACTTCTCAAGCAAGTAGTAAGCAATACTGCTTCTACTGTCGATGCTGTTAATGGTATCGACATTCCCGAAACCTCTAACATTATCTATCAGGGTGGTAATTCTACTGCCACAAACGTATCAGTTCAAAAACCGACTAAGTCCTCTGGATCATCCATGACTTCTCAGAAAGTTTCTCGAAATGAACGTATTGCTAGATCTATCGCTAGGGGTACAACCTAATTAAGTGAACACATTGATAAGGGCTAGACTCATTTGTCTATGCCCTTATCAATGTTTCATCCACAGAAAGGATGTGAAATATATGGCGAATGTTACTGGAAAGACAACTGCATCGGCTCTTAATATGAGAAGTGGTGCAGGTACATCCTCACCAGTAATTGGTAGCATTCCGAAAGGAACTTCTGTCACTATAACAGAACAATCGAACGGTTGGGGTAAGACCACTTATGGTGGGAAGACCGGCTGGATTTCGATGCAATATGTAAGTTTGTCGAGTAACTCGACTGCAAGCACCAGCCCATCATCAACAACCGATACTAAAGTTTCGGATAAAGAGAAAGGTATAACAGATGCTAAGATTGCTGCTGAACTAGAGAAGTTCAGAACAACATCTGTTAACTCTGGTAAAGTATATAAAGGATCAATGAGACTATTTGGTCTCCCTTCACAGTATCCTTCGTATCAAGACATTCCAGTCGCCAGCGTAAATGCTGATCTTGGTAGAACCTTCATCAATAACATGCTTATCGATGCTCCTATTCTCACCTTGATTCCTGGTAAACCAGCATATCTTCCTGGTGCTAAAGATAAAGTATCAACTGCGCAAACACTCATTTCAAGTGCAAATGATTCTTTTGGAGAATTGAATGCATTGGCTACTAACCTTGCAGCTACTGGTCAGAGATACTATGATTTTCAGCAGGATTATCTTGAGTATATCAAGTATGTAAACATTCTCTGCAGAACTGCTGCAGCATTTCTTGAACTTCAAGATTATGAGATCGATGGTGTAAAGCTAACTCAATATGACTGGAAGAATTATCGCTTTACTGCAAGTAGTTATTCTAGTCTGGCATCTAATGCAGTATCTTCAACAAAGGAATCAATCGACAGTATCGTCGATAAGATTAAAAAGTTTGGTACTGATGCAGTAGATGCTGTATTTGGAAAATCGCCGACCGATTCAATCAAGGATGCTTATTTGAGCACTTACAGCAAGAAAGATAAAGACGGTAAGGATGTGAAACTTACCGATGCTGATAAGGAAAAAGCATACAAAGAGTTTGCTCAGAAATATGCTAATAGTTCATCCATTCTCTTCGATGATCAGGATGATATTGATGAGAACCTTCTGTCTGCTATGGATGGTTCTCTTCTGAATATGAACTTCGTTCAGTTCTATATTGATGCTTCGGGCGGTGTATCTGAAAGTGCAAGCAACAGCACCACAGAATCCAAGATTCAGTCGGCATTGGATACCGGTTCTGATCTTGTAAAGGAAATCTCGTTCCTTACGAACAGTACTGGTATTGGAGAGACTGATGTTGCTGAAAATGCAACTAAGATGTTTGATAACATGACGACAAGTCTTATCAATGGCACTTCTATGGCGGGTTCTCTTGGTAACGTAGTGTCAAGAATTATAAGCGCTGGTACATATGTTGTAAAGGGTGAAAACATGATTTTCCCTGAAATTTACCAGCGATCTGACTATGGAAAAAGCTATAGCATCAATATTAATCTGAAGGCTATCTACGGAAACCGTTTTAGCCTCTATATGGACACCATTGTTCCTTTGATGCATCTTCTTGCACTTGTACTTCCTAAACAGGGTAGTGCTAATACCTACTCTTCACCGTTTCTTGTACGAATGCATCTTCCTGGCGTTTGTAACTGTAACTTGGGAATCGTTGAAGGACTTAGTATCGAAAAGAATCCTAGTGGTGATGCACTGTCGTACGACGGTCTTCCGTTGGAATATCGTGTATCTTTGAATATCAAGGATCTGTATTCTGACCTTATGATGACACCGTCCAGTGCTCCTATGATGTTCTTGACGAACTCTAGTCTCATCGATTATCTTGCAGTAACATGTGGATTGGACGTAACTGCTCCACAGCTTGACAAGAAGATTCAGATGTACACTGATGTTATTACAAGCGCAGCAAAAGATATTCCGAATAATATCTTTTCTATCTTGGACAATGCAGTTCAAGATTTCATCATTCCTAAGGTCATGATCGGCTCATAAAGGATGATAACATGAATTTCTTTAAAGAGAAATCTTATGATAAAAAGTATGGTATGGTATCTGAAGCTGAGGAAGACCGCATCATTGATCTCCTCAGCTCCAAGATAAAGAACCAGAAACAACTCTCAAAGCTATTAGATAGAATGCGAGAGATTCAAAATATTCAGTGGAATAAAATTTCGTTCTGTATTTATGCAGATCCGAAAGCCACTCCGCGCCCTAGAGAAAATCGATTCACACATACATTCTATGTGAAGGGTGCAGCAAACAACAAAAAACAATTTAAGAAATGGATGGATGAAATCGACCATCCGTTTATCAGAACACCGTTCAAGTTCCAATGTGATATCTATACAAAGACACCTTCTTCAATGAATAACGTAGAAACTATCCTTGCAGAATTTGGATTAGTTAGACCGACATCAAGACCTGATTGGGATAACTATGGAAAGACCTATTCTGATATGATTCATGATAGTTTGATACTAGATGATTCATTGATAATAGATGGTCGAGTTAGAAAATTCTATTCAATGAAACCCAGAGTCGAAGTTTTCATTGAATTTATGGACGCATATGATTCGGTGTATAATGCAAATAAAATGAAAGGACGTGACTGATGAATGAAACAGTTGATGTTTACGGACAAGACTCCGGCATATATCAATCTTCTTCCTAATTATTGCAAGACTCTTACCTCGTACGACTCTATGAGATCAGTGACTACTGAAGTAACTGACTGTCCTGTGTGCTGTGAAACTAAGGTAATCTCCTTGGGAAATCTTGTTGATAAAAGCAAAATTGGTGACAACAAGGAAAAGTACCGTTGGCTGAGAGCACGCGTTGAACTGACCAAGGACTGCAATTTCCCGTTCATTGATATGGATAGTCTTCGTATCAATGTGAAGTATGTTGCAACTGGTCGGTATAGTCGCAAAGTTATTTCTGAAGGAGAAGTTTCAAGAATCTTCTCTCCGGATATGGTAAACTATCTGTGCTCTCCTGATTATACCTACAATCAGATTTTCAAGACCTTCTTCCATCTGGAACAGAAGGTAGATCTTCCGGTTAATCAGGAACGCGGAATGCAGATCAGAGTTCCTGCTGAAACTCCGGAGGATATTACGTTCAGAATCAAGAGAGTATATATCAGCGGTTATACTAACAAGATGTATGGCGCTGAAGATGAGAATGTCATTCGTGAGTGGGATACTACAAAGAATGATATTATTGAAGCAAAGCACTTCCTGCTCTATGATTCTGAAAAGGATTCTGAATTCATTCCGTATGTATTCAGTGTATCTCCTGATACTCACAAGGTTGTCCTGAAGTTCGATATGGTTCTCGAGAACCTTTTCGATATGCAGGATTGGAGTGAGATGAACAAGTGGTTTACAGATCCTGATAAGGGACCTGTTCGCACTTGGGAAGATGTCATGAATGATGATACCATTCCACTGTGGACTTACAAGGATCCCAATCCGATTCCTCAGTGTCCTCCCCCGGAGAGACTTCCGGATGAACTTCCGATTGGAATCGATCTTTCAAGAGTTAATTCTGAAGAGGAAGATGAGACTGAAGGAATGAATCTCCCGAAAGACTCTAAAGACTGGTAATTTTAAATATGCTTTTTAACAGTTTAGAAACTTAAAAATCTAAAGATTTTCTAAATTAGTTAAGGTGGGCTATTAAAATGTCTAAAATCGAAAATCTGCTCAATGATAATTTCCGAGAAGCAATGAATGTTTGCAAAGGAAAACTATCTGAGCTAATGACTAATATCTGTTCATCACTTGATTCAGAAAACATCGAGTATAAAAGTATTTACGGAGGTTTTGGAATCTGCGTGAGTATTGGAGAAACAGATCAGTCGGACAAGGTCAGTTCAATCATTAGATCTGTCCTTGAAGAAAATGAAATCCCTTCAACGTATCAGGATTTAATATTCACGATTACGAAGGGACAAGATTCAATTCTTGTAGTTCAAAAAAGAGGGTAAAAATAAGGTACTAGGAAATTCCTAGTACCTTATTTACTTTAGCCAGCGAGATATTCGTTAGCAAGATCCTGAACTCTTTCACGATCGAAAGATTCCATCTTCAGAGCCTTGAGCACATTCAGAGCAGTATACTCCATTACGGTTTCTGCAAATGCCTGGTCAATCTCTTCACCAGTCACAGATTCACCATATACCTGGGTCTTGCTCAGCATGATTGCCTCGAAGAGAGAGGGTTCATAAGTGCGCGGGCGATTCATATAATGAACGCTCATTGCAGACTCGAACTTCTCTTCAGTATCGACCGAATCATCATTTTCGAGAGAATCTTCGATGTTCTTATTGTCCTCGTCTTCAGCCTTAGCCTTCTCGATTTCCTTGACAGCATCATCTTCTACATTCTTCTTGATGACAGAAGTGATAGTATCGAGATTGGAGTTAGCTTCGATCTTATCCAGAACACCCTTCTCCTCTTCAGAGTTGAAACGATAATCCAGATCAGCCGGATCCACATCCGAAATATGGAGCTCCTTGTTCAGGAACTTCTTATCGCAAGCTTCCTTTACTTCAGTGAGAACCTTGTTCATTACAGGGCTCTTACCACAAGTGTCAGTGATGTACTCGTATCCGCCGCGCTTTGCAATCATATCACTCATACGAGCCTTATTGATTTCGCAGTTGGCATCACAGTAGTCATCATCGAGCGGAAGAGACTTTGCATATACTCGAGACAAGATCTCGTCCATTGCACCAGTGATGTAGTTCTTCTTGCATTCAGCAAGCTTATGCTTCTTAACAGCATCACTGTTTGCAATAGCTTCCAGGTCTCGGTTCTTTGCTTCGGCGTTCTTAAGGTTATTTACAAACGCCTGCATATCTTCCATAGACATTTAAATCACCTCACAGTAATTCTTTGAGAGAAATCGAAATATTTTCCGGATTAGCAATCAGCATTTCGGGAACATATCTACGTCTCTCTTCCTTAGTTAATTCGTTTAGATCAGTAACCGCGCACTTAATAGACTGAACACTCGAGTCATAATCATTGAATGATATGAACTTAAGATGGTCAATCTTGGCGAAGTTATTCTCAAGAGATCTGATCAAGTTGGATACAAAGATGTTATTATAGCCATCATGGTTGATTTGTTCAACGTATTCCTTGATGAACTGCTTAACTTCATTTGTAAACGTAATGAGATCAGTCTCAGGTTTAACTGCAATTTCAAATGCAATTCTAACATCAGTACTGTCGATGAGTTCATCAGTATCTCCAACAGTGAAGTTCTTACTTCTACCATGGGTATTGTAGAACTTAAGATCGATGTGGAATATGTTATGAAGTACATTCAGAGATTCGTAAAGATAATCGTACTGTTCATCAATGGTCTTGGTGAACAGAGCGAAACGATCCTCATCCTGAGGAACGGTTGATTTCAGCAACGGAATGTCTGCAAGTATCATTGAAAATACTCCAGTTGAATCACCATTCTCGTCCAGAACAGAAGCGAAGTCAACATGACTTCTCATCATATTCAGAGGTTTGATGAAACTTACCTTTTCCGTTGTTGTGGTGTATTTGTTACTGATAGTAAATCCAGAGAATTCCGGATTTGTCATAACAAAATGGTTTGTGAGTTCAACTTCTACACCAGATTCAGTAGTTCCTGTAGCAGGATCGCTCGGAGCAATACCAGATTCATCTTCAATGATCTGGTTCTCTCTTACGAACACATAGATCTGGCAGTCGCACTCATTATCGACATAGATGTAGTCACTGGTATTGTTGATACGTTCATACTCAAGAAGTCTGAAAGTATCCTTATCAGTAACATAATCATCGGTCTTCAGTTTTGCTTCAAACGTATAAATATCGCTCTTAGAATCATACTCAGTCGGATAGAAATTGACATATCCGAGAGCATTATACTCATCCTTACCAAAGAGAAGAATGAGTCGAATCTTGTTGCCTACGTTAGTGTTAAAGTTTTCAACAAGCTTGTTCTTAAGCTGAAGCATAGGCCAAACCTGAACCTTCACAGTGAAGTAGTCCTGGTTAATGTTTCTTGATACATGAACAGAGTCAATCTGGAACTGAACGAATGCATCGTTGTTGTATGCAACGTAATCGGTACCAACGGAATCATTGATGATTGTTGAGTACAGACCAACGAGACTAGGATTCTGATTGATAGAAATCAGATACGGATTCGTATATATGAAATCATTCTCCAGATCGGAGTGATCTTCATACGAGAACTTTCCATCAATCATCGTCGCATAATCTTTAGACTCTCCATCATAAACCCAGAGATGTCCAGGCTTGATGATGTACTTATCATTACCAAAGATAACATCGGGTTTAGTTGTGTCGAGTTTCAGACTAAG
Organism: Clostridium sp. CAG:452; assembly: GCA_963626675.1. Classification (GTDB taxonomy): domain Bacteria; phylum Spirochaetota; class Spirochaetia; order Sphaerochaetales; family Sphaerochaetaceae; genus Ornithospirochaeta. The sequence goes on from CAVFXW010000068.1 coordinate 22,348, forward strand.
CGTATTTGTCGGGAAGATGTAATCACCATCCTTCATAACAAGATACGCTGAATAGAGACGTTCTACAAGATCGTCTCTCTTTTTAATTGCTTTGATCTCATTACCATAGCGATACTTATAGTTATTGAAGTACTCCATGATGTCGTTCTCAGTACTATAAATATATGCAGTGCGGTAACCTTCTACAGTTAAAGCCTGAAGAGCCTCAAGTCCACCTTCGTCCATACCACCAGAAGATGCTCCAATGATATTTGCAGTCATGAAGATGGTCGAGTTGGTATCGTATCGTTCATCTGTAGGAACGAGAAGGATATTCTTTCCTTCATACTTTTCGAAGTTACCACTAGCACCAAGTGTTGAATATACATAGATCTGAAGTTCACTATTGAACTCGGGCTGGAAATATGCATCTCGACTTGCAAATGTAATGGTAATTTCCTGTTCATCTGTCACCTTGTAGTAACAGAACTTTTCCTTTACAGGAGTTGTGTATACGAGCTTCTTAACAAGCTGCTCGTACTTGGTTTCTCCAGGACCTCTATAGAATGCATCGAAACCAGCCAGTCGGTTAGTGTTGTTAACGATGACCACCGGGTAGTTGATATTTGCATTATCCACAATAGTCTCGGACTTGTACTCACGCTCACACTGATGCATCCATACATAGATACCAAGTTTTCCATTGGCATCTTTTCGAATCTTCAGATACGGATTCGTTACAGTGCTCATTGCATTCTTCTCTGTCAGAAGATACTGAGCAGTATATGTCCAATTGTGATTATCCGTGATACTATTCGGATTGAGGTCGATTGCTCGAATTGAAATATCATAATCGAGCGTGAATGGGATATCATCAATATAGACCTTTGTGTCACGGTCGATGATATATTCAATGTATCTTCGACCACCATTAGAGGTCTGCTTAGATGCACCCATTTTTCTAATTTCATCAGCATCTACAATGATGATGAATTGTGCAGTTGCAGGTCTTGCTAAGACACTGTCAAGCTGAAAAATTGCTGCATGTGAATAGATGCTTTCAGGAATCTGAGCTCTATTCGGGAATGCTTCTTTGAGCAGAATAGATGACGTATTAAACGCATCTTCCGTTGTGATAGCATTCTGCTCCAAAGTAAAACCGAGGAAACCAATGGTTCGATCGTTTGGTTCTACATCAGGAAAATACTGCGCTCCGAGCTGTTCACGGACAAATTTCTTGTATGAGAAATTGTCACTATAGTCTCGGTTAACGACAATATCTTCATCAGCCATTTTTATTCCCTCCTTTACCTGAATCTTAATTTAAAGACATAGTCACCCTCAGTACTGTCGATAACAGTTTCAATGAATGGATGACCCACCCAAGTGCTACCAACACCGTACAGTTGAGGATTGTATGCTTTCTTGTAGTAGTATCTACTTGAAGCCTGTGACTGCTGATTGAATTCAACCAGAGATACAGGATTAAAGTCCTCCTTCCAAGCATATTGAAAGGGGACTGAATATTTAGGCATATTCATCATAGATCCGGATGTCCAGCTTGCAAAGCTAGAAGGTGCGGCTGTAGGGAATACACCATAATATTTTGACCAGAAGATAATCGTTTCGTTATCTTCTCGACAAAGAATGTAGTATGCGACTGTCGTGTAATCAAACACACGATTGAAAACGTATTTATCTTGAGGAGTAATCTTTCCTCGATAAACATCGCTCATATAGTCTGTCCATAATTTCAGAAGTCGATACATGTCAAGGTCTCGATTGTCTGAAATTTCAATGTCAAACGTTCCGTTAGTTTTAGAAGAGGCATTGGACTTACTATATGGAATTTTGAATCCCATATAGGACTGTCCAGTTGTGTCTGCTTCAACGGATTCGTCTGACAATTGGAATGATTTAGCAGCGTTACTTAGGGATAGCATGAAATCATGCTGAGGATAAGTATCACGAACGAGTTCCTTTAGGATAGCTGGGTTACTCTTCCACACATAGTAGAATTCTGAGTTCTGTTTAACACCATCCGCTAAGCCCCAATCTGTACCAGATCGTTTAAGGATATTGAGATCTGGTCTGAGGAAAAATACGTGACCAAAGCTTCGAGATAGTACCGCATTAGGATTTGCAACCTTGAAACGATTATAGAACTGAGTCTCAGCAAGATAATCAGAACGTACAGTTCGTTTCGAAAGATTGTTATATTCATCGATATTTGAGAGCTGTTTTGAGAACTCTTCATATCTCAAAGTATAGTCATAGATGTATCTTCCTTTAGAATCTCTTCCAAGAACAGGAGGCCACTTCTGTGAGTTTTGCATGTACTGAGGAGCATCCAAGTTATTAACTGGAACAGCTTGTGTACCTGTAGTCTTGATAACTCCCTGCTTAAAGAGAGTGCTATCTACAGATTCACTATTCTGAGCAGTTGTTGGAATACGCTTAGTGTCATACATTACTGCGGAAGAAGTAAACGTCTCATAAGACTTACCACGTTGGTCTACACCATTGGATCCATTCTGATAAATACTCCAATCCGTTTCAGGAGGAGGATCTGCAACAGGTTTTTCATCTTTTGCATCTGGAGATGATGTAGTTGCTTTTACTTCTTCAGGAGTTAAACGAATAAGGTCACCTGTGTTAGACGCCCAGACACAACTATAACCAGTCTTTCCGAGCGCTGTATGTTTACCCCACTTACATCCAGCAATTATATCAGTTACTTCTGTGATTGTAACTGCGGAACCTTTTGCAAGAGTTCCGATTACTGGGGATGAAGTGGATGGTCCAGATCTAACATTAAGGGGACTCGATTTTGTGATAACTACACCTTTCCATTGTTTAGCCAAGTTATCAACCCCTTTCGTAAACTTATAGTTATGTTTCTTTCTTAAGAAAAATGCCTACTTTAAGAAATTACATTGATCCATACATTGATATATTATCAATGTATATTTAAAACAAGGAGGTTTTCTTATGAGAAAACTAAACGAAGAGATCTCTTGGAAGGCTGAAAATGCCGTCGATAAGAGCGTAACCCGTATCCGAGGGTCGGTTCTTACATCAGCATTTGAAGTGATGAAAGACTGTGCGCCTAATTTTGGGTTGAGCATGGCGCAAGCCAGATCTGTTCCGGCGCGAATGAACGCGTCCAAGCGTTTCAATGCAGCCTTTGTTGGATATACCAATGAGATGAAAAATGCCATGTTCATGCTGATTGATGATACTAAGGATTTCAGCGATGTGAGAGACCGTATGGCTCATCTCAACCACATCTTTGATACTTATCGTGGGATTATTTCTTCGGACGCTATCAAGTCTGTAGCATCCTCTTTGGAACGATTGATCAACGACGATCCAGATCTCAAATACATTATTACTACAGCAACCGTCGAGTATAAAGCATCTCTGAATGAGATTTTCGACACTGAGCATGAATGTTTTGAAATGGATTGGAACCTGGCCATTCCGGCAGATCTTATAGCCGACCCAAATCTCAATCTCAGCAAAGAAATCATGGATTTCGAGCTCTTCCGAGATGCTATGGATGCTAATGATGAAGATGCCATTGATAAAGTTCTCACAGTGCTTGAGAGACGCTTTCCGGACGCGGTCCAGCTGACTAGAAACAATGAACCTGTAGTAGGTTCTGAAGAGTTCATCAACTACATTCGAGAGGTGATGGAAAATACACCACCGAATTTAATCGAATGAATTTCGTTGATATATGATATATCTGCATTGTGGTGAATAATGCAGATATAAAAACAAGGAGGACAAATCAATGGAAAACAAAAAGAACGGTGTGGGTAAGATCGAGGCGATATGTGCACTTGGGCTTACCTTGGCTCAGAGCGATCTTGTACGGACGGCGTTGTTCGGCACTTATGCTGATGGCACGATTCGTTCGTATACAGATGCTCGCAATGGCGAAGTTCTCTCTCCGAAGGATCGTCTGAAGATGGAGAAGAAGGCCGCAAAGCGTAAGAAGAAAAATAAAAAGAAGGCTGCCAAGAATGGTAGTACCTTCGATGAACTCATGGTGATTCTGCATAAGTAATCCCACAATGCATAAGGGCATGGACCAACGTCCCGGTTCGTGCCCTTAATTTTTGTATACTAAGAATGGAGGTTTTCATATGGCTTGGTACTTATGTGAAGCTAGTGATTATTTCATGAGTATTCCGTATAAATTTGAGGTTGAAGCCGTTTCGAAAGCGGAAGCTCTTGAAAAAGCAAAGGGCCATCCGATTCTTAAGATTCACGACGTGAGGCGTGATTCTATCAAGGTGGTAAAGAAATTACAGAAAAGAGGTTAATATTATGCCTGTTATTGATGATCGTTACGGTAGCTTGATGTACATGTATGAACTCACCGGATTCACTGTACCCTCACTTCGTCTTGTTCCGGAATTATGGAATCCGTTGGATACGATAATGAAAGTTAGTTTGGCAAAATCCCTTCGTCATCAGACCGTGTTCGAAGCCGAAGCTTTCATTATAGATTTTATCAACGATATCCCGCTTCTTTCTAAGCGTGACGTGGAAAAACGTCATTATTTGATATATGACATGGAACAATGACACTAATGCGATAAAGCATTAACATGTCTAGTCCATTCAAGAAAGGAAGTGGTACATGCACCCTAGCGTAGGGAAAAGCTTGTTCATCAAATCTGACGATGTTCGAGTGATTAAACCGTTCAGAAGAAAGGAGAAACGAAAGACCAAGTGCATCTCGAAAAGATGTCGAGCTGACGAAAGCTTTGAACGACATGAGGTTTGCACTGTAGAACTAACGTTTTTGAAAGGATGTCAAACATGTTTAACTTTAAATTTAGCTTCAGATTCTTAAGAAAGTTTGCGCTCGCAATGACTATTACAAGTCTGTCTATCTCGAGCGTGGCATATGCAGTAAATGCTAGCGGCACGGATTCCGCTAACACGACAAGTTTCATTACTGCAGAGAACCAGGAAGCTAAGACGAAGAGTTCTTCGATTAAGGTTATTAATCCGACAGTCGACATTACAACGATGTCTCTGTTAGCCAACACTCTTCGTTACCCTCTTAATGACGAGGACATTCAGAATAACATTAAGAGTTATCTGCAAAAGAAAGCCGAAGAAGAAGCCGCTCGAAAAGCTGAAGAAGCTAGAAAGAAGGCTGAAGAAGAGGCTAAGAAGAAAGCTGCTGAGGAAGCAGCCCGCAAGGCCGCGGAAGAGGCTGCTGAAGCTAAACGACAGGCAGAGGAAGCTGCTCGTAAGAAGGCTGAGGAGGCTTCGAAAGGTCGCTGCATTGGTGACTTTAAACTGACGTTCTATACACCGGATCCGAGTGAAAATGGTGGATATGGTGTAACCGCAACCGGCAAGTCGCTTTCTGCAAACGTATGGAAAGCAATAGCTGTAGACCCTAGCGTAATTCCGCTGGGCTCTACTGTATACATTGAGGGCCTTGGTACCTTTACCGCTGAAGACACTGGTGGTGCCATCAAGGGTAATCGTATCGACGTACTCGTAAATTATGGCGAGGCAGATAGCATGGGCGTTCGCTATGCTAAGGTTTATGTGAAATAAGAGGTGCTGACAATGAAGAAGATAATCGCAACATTGTTAGCAGTACTCACATTTATCGTACCTGCTTTCGCAATCGATACTGTATCGGTTACAGAAACTGAAATTGATACAGTTACCGAATCTCTACTTAAGCCAATTGGCTCTGTACCGATCGGAAATGTACTTACTATAGAAGAAGTGCAATCCGCAGTCGAAGCCTATAAGGAGAAACTGGCTGAAGAAGAGGCTAAACGAAAAGCTGAGGAAGCCGCACAAGAAGCTTCTCGTCGTGAACAGACGAGACTTCAGTATGTAGCTTCTCAGAAGTATTCATACAATGTCTGGAGCATCTCTGGTCTTAGTGTGAGTGAGTTCAATAAACTCCTTGCACCTTATGCATTAGCTGGAAATGGTCAGGCATTCTACGATATGGAACATACCTATGGAGTAAATGGTATCTTTGCAATGGCTGTTGCAAATACTGAAACTTCGCTTGGTGGATATGCTCCTTCTGGAAGATCTCATTCTTACTTTGGAATTATTGGCAAGAGCTACTCTTCCGATTACGAAGGAATTATGGGATTTGGAAAATACCTCAAAACATCCGGATATTACACTGGAAAATCTATTGACGGTATTGCAGTAATTTACTGCCCTCCCACGGCAAGTTCATGGGCTGCTTCTAATAAGCAGATGATGAACAAGCTCTGGTCGAGGGTTTGACATATAGAAAATATAGTGAACTGGAAATCTATTCAGTTCACTATATTTTTATAATCGAAAGGAGAATTTGAAATGAATAACGTAGTGAAACACTTCAAATTGATTACTCGGCACAAGGTTGAAGTATTCAAGTTGATGAAGAAATTGGGTCCTGGATTTTATGTTCAGGGATTGACCCACGATTTGTCTAAATACTCTCCTACTGAGTTTTGGACTTCTGTAAAGTACTACAGCGGAAGATATAGTCCTACTCGTAATGAGCGAAACGATAAGGGATATAGCCTGGTATGGCTTCATCATAAAGGTCGTAACAAGCATCATTTTGAGTATTGGACTGACTATATCGGTAGTGAGAGAGACGGTCTGAAGCCGTGCATTATGCCGCCGAGATATTTCTGTGAAATGATCTGTGATCGAATTGCCGCGGCTAAGACCTATAACAAAGAGAAGTATAAGGACATGGATCCTTATGATTACTTCGATAAGAACAGCACCAATGATCCAGGAATTAATCCTGTGATCAAGAAGTCTCTTGGTAAAGTTCTTCACTTCATGGGAGTGATGGGTGAGGATAAAACCTTTGAAGAACTTCGTAAAGTATTTACTCTTTATGGTAACAAGGGAACTTTGATGTATACAATGATCAATGATCGCGACTTGTATTTTAAGGAGGATTGATTATGAATAAATCTAACACTGGTAGTTTATCAGATGGATATCATACGTTTGATGAACTTTATGCACATAGAACGGCACTTCTCGCCGTTCTTGCAAAGAATAACCCGCTCGCATACAAATCCAAAAAACATCATGATGGTACTATGTACGACAACATGTTTATCGTAGGTATCAACTATGATAAGCCGATTACATATCATTGTGAGATGGAATACTGGGATAAGTTCCAGTGCAAGGAAGTTGAATACGCTCCTGAATGGGATGGACATAATCCGGATGATGTTGTGCATCGTCTTTTCGAAGTTGCTACTTCGAAATAAAAAATAATAGTCATCTGTACAAAAAAGAAAGGAGACCGATACGGGTCAGTCTCCTCCCATCTATTAGCGACGAACGAACGCCGCTAACAGTTCGTTAAGGAGATGGTTTCTGCTGTCAACATAACGCCATCCTCCATTAACTTCATATGCAGGATAACCATTTACGATCATCGTGCACTTCGAATACTCATCAGTATGAGCATTCGGAAGCTTAATATGAGTTTCCATCTTATCACCTCCTTCATTGGTGAGATACTGAATAGAAAGAAGCCCGTACTTCTTTCTGTTCATATTTATAATATATCAACGAAGGGGTATAAATATACGAATTTTTATTTTTTGAAGATATAGACATTTTTGTCTATATCTTCTTTTATAAGCTTTTACGCTAGGAAACGTCCTGCGAACAATAGTATAAAAATCTAATATAGAAAGGACTGAGACATTGAATGGGATATCTTAATACAGCGGTTTCTCTGGTTAACAAATTCGGTGATGGAAACATCCGAGTTCCGGAAGACCGTATGCCCAGAAAGTCTGTCGCAGAACTTGCTTCTGAAGGCACTTTTCAGTTCGGTTTTTTGGTAGCGGATTCAATGTCGATTGACAGTGCAGCTACCCTTGCCCGTACTGCTGAAAGAACTTACGCATCGTTTGTTCAGACTGTCATCGGCATGAATAGTACGATCGATATTACAGCTTCTGGCGCTATTCCTGATTATATCAAGAAGATTCATCAGAATATGAAGGAAGCTGCAGAAGAGACAAGTGTCCTTCCTGACGGCTCGGTTTACGTCGAAGCCGTTAATCTCAACACAGACGCTGTGTATTCTGATAAGTACGATAGATTTATCGTATCTTATGAAACCGCAGACGAGTCGCTGAACCATAAAATCATGGTTGATATGAAGAATGGTCAGCGATATGTTTTCGAGGGATTCGATACGACTCCCATGCCGCAGCCTAAGAGTCGCGTAGTTTTAGAAGCGAATACGCTTACTAGAACTGAGTTGATCAAGGATGCGCTCAAGGATCCGTCTGCATATACTGGTCGTGATAAAACTTCTCGTAAGGATTACGACAACAAGGAAACTATTCCGACTCTGCTCGGAGATCGTGAAGTTAAGAAGCAGAATGATACCCAGCCGTATCTGATGAAGGTTCGCCTTACTGGCGTAAACGATAAGAACGAGTTCGTTCAGTTTGTTGATTTCATCGTTGGCGTTAAGGTAAATCTGCATCTTATCAAGTCTTCCGAAATGGTAGACAACATTGCACGAGCAATCACCGAGAAGAGCGGATTCTTTAAGTTTGTCCGCTGGACTACTGGTGAGATTTCTTTCTTTAAGGATTTCCTCCTGTCCGTAGGAGAAACTCGTAATAAGATTGCTGCCCGTACTGACGGAAGCAATCCGTTCTGGAGTCAGACTGATCGACTTCGTGATCGAGCGAAGACCATGAAGAAGCTTTTCTCCAAGGTTCAGTTTGTTCCGAACTCCACTCTGGCAATTACCAATTATGAGGTCGAACGCATTCGTGAGATTTCTGGTTATGACATGAATGACCCGAGAATTGCACGAAAGATGATTGACTCTCTGTTCCTCATGACTTTCATCATCGTTGATGAAGGGAGTAGCACCGTAAAGATCATGTACAACTATGAGAAGAGCTTCAAGGTTATTGCTCTGGAGACTCTTGAAAGAGAGACCATGCAGAGCACGAATCGCCTTGGTAAGGAGCTTCTCCGCATGACCGTTCGATAAGGAGGATCGATATGGATTTTTTTGATTCAGCATTCGATTCCATTCATGGTCAGTCTGTTGTAAATGAAAATGAATTTACTTCATTTGAATCATTTCTGGATGCAGATGATGGCTACATGACAGAGAGTGCCGTTATGACTGCGGCAATTGCTGCATGGGGTGCTCTTATGGTGGGTGCAGTTGCATACACGACGATTCATCTCGCTAAGACTCTTGACATTTTCAAGGATCTTTGTTTGGCAATCAAGAACTATCAAAAGGCTAATCCTACAGTTACTCCTCTTTTGAAATTGAAGCATAAGAGATTCCGTCTCAGTGGTTTCAATAACGAACAGAAGAAGAAAGTTAATGACGTTCTTAAACATGTCGATTTTCCTGGTAATTATCTGGATGCATATTATGACCGTAATGGTAAAGAAGTAATAGCATTCGTTTTTAACAAGAAGGAAAGCGTGGGATATGATTCCACTCTTGTCGTTAAAAAGCTTACTGCGGTACGAGGAAAGAATTTGTCAGAAGATGAATTTCAGTACTACACTTGCGCGTTTATGCTTCGTCATTGGATGTGGTCTCAGAGTTCAGCGCTTGAAGGCTGGGCAAAGAAGTGGGCTAACGCTAAGAAAGATGAAGATACAAAGACCGAGTCTTTCGAAGAGGATGATCTCAGTCTTGCAGAAGAATTCTTCCCTGAGTCTGCTGTTGATACTATCATGGCTCCTCTGTCTAAGTTTAGAGCGAAAATTGCAACTTGGAACAAGGATAAGCAGGTTGAAAAAGCCAAGAAGATTACAGCAACTGACAATAAGGAAGTTGTTCCGTACTGGGATCCAAAAAATATCGAGGCATCTTTTAGTGAATATATGAAGGATGTAAATTCCAAAATTATTCCGAAACTTAAAGATCATGCAGATCGCAAAGAGATTGTTGAGATATGCGATGCCGCTAATGCGGAATATACGAGACGAATTAAAGAGACCAAAGCCAAAGACCGAGGTCGGTATACTCGAGATGCTCTTCGAAAAGAGTGTAAGAGATGTATAGACTATATCATCTCTTCAGCAACAAAAATCTCCAACGCAATTGAAGCTGCAAGTAAGGGATCGGATGATCCTAATTTTGCAAGAGCATGTGCATATGCTGTTACTAAGACTTCTGCAATTTGTTCAGGCGCATTGAGTTCCATTCATGTAAATGACGATTTGTTCGATCTTGATGTTGCGGCACGACGTGCACAAGCTACTGGAATGGCAGCAGGTGCATCGGCTGGTTATGTCGCTGGTTCTCATTAATTTCGTAACTATATGAAAGGAGGTAATTGATATGTACTCACTTGATCCTTTTAAGGAATCTGCATGTATTCTTGCAGGTGGAAATGAGAAGACTTTCTCATCTTTTGAAAGTGCAAAACTTGTACTTGAAGATGCAACTTCCCCTGTAAGAAATAACTATATTGAGGCTCTCTATAAGTCAGTTCTTGATCGTAAGCATGTTGACTTCGACGATATTCCGAATACCAAAGGTGATATCACGAAGTATAAGGGATATGCTTCCATGATGGAGACTCTCACTAACATTAAGAATCTCGCAGTTGCTCAGAACGCTAAGGATGTAATTGAACTGGTTGATACTGTTAATCAGACCATCGCACTGCTTCAGAGTTTTAGCGATTGCTACTCGCGAGCATTCACTCTGAAGAATGAGTATATCATGCTTGAGTATAACACGTATGTATATACTTGCGTTCAGGCTACGTCTGCACTGCTCTACATGTTTGTGGACTACATTCGTAAGCCTGATACAAAATCTCTCACTCCTGTTCTTGTAAACAACAAGAGTAAGGCAGACCTTTTCCACCTGGAACAGCTTCGTAAGTTCAACTCGGTTGTTACTAAGATGAACTATCGAGCATTTCTTGAAGGAATGATGAAGCCCTCTGATAAGAACAACTTCATCGGTACAGCAATTGCAATCGGTGTTTCGGATCAGGTTCTTGGTATTGCTGGTGTTGCAGCAATTGCTTTGGCAATCGTTCCGATTACCCGTGAACTGATTTTCCAGTTTTACAATGCAAGAGCTAATCTGTCTGATGCACTTGCTCAGCAGGCATATTTCCTTGAAATGAATAAGGCTGCTGTTGAAGCTAACACTACTCTGAAACCTGAGAAGAAAGTTCAGGTTCTTCAGAAGCAGGAGAAGGTTCGCAATCTGTTCCTTAAGCTGTCATCTAAGCTTAGAGTTACAAACATCAATGCAACTCGTAAAGCTAAAGGTGAGCTTGAGAAGGAAAATCGAAATCTCAATGCAAACAAGATCAAGCAGGACATCGTTGATAGTCCGCTCACTCTTGCGTAAGGAGGATGTATAATGGGTAGTTCAAATTGTCCGTTTACTTCTCTTTGCGATGCAATTAAAGATGAGAATGATATCAATAAGTTGTCTTCGTTTATTGATAGTATCGATAGTGCTCTTTCTAGCACTACGGACAAGATCAAAATTTCCATTGAAGAATACGCTAAGAATGCATGGCAGACTGGCGTAGCTGCTCTTCAGAACCTGCTTCCGTATGAGTCTACGGTTAATCGGGTTGGAAATTACTATACGATTGAGTATGACGAAATCGTAGAAGAATACATTGACTATTATAAGGGACTTCAGAAGTTCGCAGAACTTGTTATGAAAGTTTCTCCTGAGGACAACGTAAATCCCGATGCAATCTGCGCTAAGATTGCTACAGTTGATGATAAGGATATTTCCTCAACTGATTCGCTTTTCTGCGATCCTGAGTATCGTGAGGACTTTGATGTAGAAGATACTGTCAAGCAGTATTCTCTGTTCAAGGAAGTATATGATCTCGTAAATGAATTCTATATTCAGAGCGAGAATCTGATTACTTCTGCAAGAATGGCTATCACTCCTTGGGTAAATAATGGATCTATTAAGAATGCAAAATCGGTTGTCATTATGACTGCACTTTTTGTAAGATCGTGGATTACGTTTACATTTAAGCTTCTGGATAAGCTTAAGGCTATTCCTGTAGATGCTGTAGAAGCAGTCGAGGATGCTAAGGATGAAGCTGTTCCTAAGCATGTATTCTGATTCATTTTAGGGGGACTAGATTGTCACCCCTAAAACATTACAATAAACTTTAGTCAAAGGAGGCTAAGTATAATCATGGAAATGATTAATAAATACTGGGCGGCACAGGCGCTCGCCCTGGATATTGAAATGCTTCAGTGCGAATCAGCGCTCAGTGCAATCTCCATTGAGTCTGAAGCAAATGCGAAGAGAGCAGAGCTCAAGGTTATGTGTGAAAACGGAACCTATGACGATCTCTTCGAACTGTATCGTGAGGCTTCAGCAGAAGCTTCCGATAAGAAGAAGAATATCTTCGTTCGTATGATCGAAGCTATTGTTAATTTTGTCCGTAACCTTACTGACAGAATCACTAAGCTGTTCAAGAAGGCTCCTGAAGATAAGGACACTCAGATCGAAGTTCCTTATACAAAGGATACTCCTAATGCAGTACAGAAGGCTGCTAACACTATCGGCGGTGTTATTGATCGTGCTCTGCATGGCTCAATCAACGTTCCGGATGTTGCAAAGCTTGGCGCTGCAGTCGTAACCGCTATCGGTGTTCCGGGTGGCGTTCTGCTTGGCATCAACAAGTGGAAGAAGGCTAAGCTCGAGAACTCGGAAATCAAGGAGCAGGAAGCTAAAGCTAAGGCTGCACGCTCTACCACCACCAAGGGCCAGGCCGAGGAAGACTGCAACATTATGCAGAAGGCTATTAATGCTGTGTCTTCTAAGCTTAAGGCACTTGCTGATAAGTTTAAGAAGGACGAAGGAAATTCCGCTGGTGCTGATAATCAGAATCAGGAAGGCGGAGATGGTCAGAAGAATGGCCTGATTAAGTCAGTCATTGACTTTGCTGGCGGTTGGATCAAGAATGTTGGCCAGAAGATTTCTGAGATTACTTCTAAGATCTTTGGTAAGAAGAATGAGTCCTCTAACAATGAAGAGTCTGACAATAACGCGCAGTCTAACTCTGAGCCCGCTGCTGATAACAATTCTGGTGCAGAAGCGGATCCGGAAGCACCTGCGGCAGGATCTGACTCTGGCTCGGAGAATCAGGAAAAAGTAGATAAGAACAGCGTTGATGATGTTCTTGACATCTCTGATGACAACGGAATGGCTGCATTTGAAGCCGCTCTGGATGCTATCGTCTTTGGCGATGAGCACGTAACTACTGAGAGTTCTGACGAGGAATCGGATGTAGATGACGATGCTGACGAAAACAGTGAAGAGGCTCAGACTGCTCTTGAATCAGCAGCAGCCGAGTTCGATGCACTCTTCGGCGATGAGGAGGATGAGTAATCATGAATATTCTGGATAAGATGGATGATCTGCTCTGTGCATGTGAATCCGCTTTCGAGCATGACATGAAGAATGTCGATGCAATGATTCGAGTTGCAGACATGCAGTTCGAATGTACCAATAATGACATTGACCTTGCCATCATAAAGGAAGCCGCATATGACGATGTTCATATGATGTTTGAAGAAGCAAACGGTAAGTTTTCTTCTAAGGTAAAGGCTGCTGCTCAGAAAGCAGTTGCAGCTATCAAGGCTTTCTTCGAGAAGCTGCTGAATGGTCTGAAGGATCTTCAGGCTAAGGCTAAGGAAAAGCTGATGTCGATCAATGTCAAGAATCCGTTTGTTGGTTCAAAGAAGGTCAAGGGTCCGGACAAGGATGTTGTCAAGAAGGCTCAGAAGATCTACAATGATTTTTCCAACGACATGAACAAGCTTGCTCTGCGTGTCGCAGCAGGCGACGATATCAGTATCGATGATGTTCAGGATTGCTATGATGAAGCTGCTCGTCGAATCGATAAGCTTTATCAGAACGAGGCATCTCAGTACTACACCATGCGTGAGCTGAAGAACATCGCGGTTCAGAACCTGACCGATGCGCGAAAGATGGCTGACGAAGTTTACAAGCAGTCCATCAAGGATGTCGAAGCTGTTATGAAGCGTGCTGAGCAGATTGAGCGTCGAGACAGCGAGTCTCCGGATGCTGCAAGAATGTCCGTAATTTCCAACATCTGCAACTGCGTATCTCGCGTTGCCCAGAAGATTGGCAGTGTAATCTGCTCGTTCCCGGGTAAGGTTGTTGGTGCGTTTGGAAAGGGCATCAAGGGTGCTAAGGATGAAGAATCTCCTGTAAAGGAGTCTACCGATCTCCTGATGGACGATCTCGAGAAACTCTTCTCTCTCGACGACATGAATATCTAAACCTATATAATGAGAGAAGTGTAACTGCACTTCTCTCATTTTTAATCTTATAACGAAAGGGTGAACGTAATGGAATTTTCAATCCGTGAAGGATTTGAACCGGAAGTGTACATTGAGAGCGCCAATGTATTTGGCAGTCTTCTCGATGAATTCTACCCGGAAGCTTTCGAAGATTCTTATAATTTCGCAAGCATGTTCGAATCCGAAGGATCGACTCCCGACAAACCTGCCGCTGCTGTCAAGACGGGTTTCATTGCAAGCGTAAAGAACGCATATAACGCAATGGTTGATAAGCTCAAGGAGATCATCAAGAAATGTCGTGATTTTATCACGTTGAAGTTTGCATCTGCTGAAACAAAGGCTAAGGTTAAGGAACTTCAGGATGCAATTGATGCAGACCCCAATCTCAAGGGAATTAAGGTTACCGTTCCCGATTATGAGAAGATTCACGCAATCTATGAAGCTGCCAACAAGAAGGCTGAAGAGGCTTATAAGGAAGCTGAAAAGAAAGACGCTGAACCTAATGAGCTTCAGAAGCAGCTTAATGCTATTGAGGAAACCACGAAGAAAGCAATTCCGACCGCTGTGAAGGCAATTGGAATTACTATTGCGGCCGCAGCCGCAGCTGGTTTCCTTAAGAACATTAATGGCGTTATGGATAGCGCTAACAAGAAAGCTGCTGAAATTGCAAAGAATGTTGAAGAAACGGTTGCAAATTTTGGCCATGAAGATTCAGCAAACTCGAAGGGTGGAAAATCCAAAAAAGGAAAGAACACCCGTTCAGGTCGTCGCCGTATGGCTTTTGATGGTCAAATTTCAAAATTTGCTGGTCAAGAAGTTAAGGATTCTACCTATAGCTTGAAGAACTTCTGGATTAACGTCTTTAAGGCTATCCGCGGAGATAGACTTGCTGCTGCAAAATTGGGAGATCAGATGCTTAACGGTGAAGGTGCATCTAAGGGTGCACGTAAAGTTGCTGGTATCGCTCTTCGAATTGCTGGCGCAAAAGCTGAACGTGAGCATCAAGAAGATCTTGCAATTGAACGTCGTGAAAAGCGTGAAGAGAAGAAGGAACAAGCACGTCAAAAGGCAGAAGAGAAGCGCCAGCGTGCTGAAGAACGAGAGCGCGCTCGCCGCGAACAGGAAGAAAACGGAACTAGAAAGGGAAATTTCTTCTCTAGATTCCGAAAGTAATCTTCTTTACAAAAAAGAGAAAGCGATAAATTCGCTTTCTCTTTTTATTTTATCGGATGAGGCTTCTTATTGTATTTCATATCTTCATAACCGTATAAGTCACACAATCTATCATGCTCTGCACAGACGTAGTTGTCATATTCATGCATTCTACGATAGAAGGTTCTCTCGGACAGTCCGGATCTAGGAAATAGATCAGCCATGGATGCCCATCTATTACACCAAATGAAATACAATGCGGGAATGATGTTAGGGGTTTCCAGCTTCGGTCTACCAAAGCTAACACCCTTCTCCTTTGCTACTGCAATGCCTTCTCTCTGGCGCTGCTTCATCATCTCACGTTCAGTTTGAGCTACAAACGAGAGAACCTGAAGAACAAGGTCAGAGATAAAGGTATTAAGAAGATCCTTACCGATTGTGGTGTCCAATAGAGGCATATCAAGAATTCGGATATCTGCTCCGATTTCCTGTGTGATATGTCTCCACTGAGCAATGATTTCCGTGTAGTTTCTTCCAAGACGATCTATTGACTTGACTATCAATAGATCGTCTTTTCGAAGCTTTTGGATAAGCTTTCTGTAATTAGGACGGTTGAAGTCTTTACCAGAAAGCTTATCCAGGAAGATGTTGCGCTCCTTTACGCCTGCATTCTGAAGAGCGATGATCTGTCTATCTTCATGCTGCTCTGTTGTAGAAGTGCGGGCGTAACCATATATCTTATTCGTCGCCATCGACGAAGAAGTTCTGCGGATTTCCAGAGAAGTAATCCCAGACAATCGGGATCCACTTGTATGCAAAGATCCGCGAATCCATTTCTTCATCTGGCTTTGTGAGCATATCCATTGTGCCGGTTACCATGAGCGCAAAGAATGTGCCCATGAAGTAAGAGAAGTTATTCTCTTCGGTTGCAGTTCTTCCGGTCAATTTCGGAAAGAACTCGTCCAGCTTCTCACAGGTCAGATCCTTGGAGAACGGATAAGTTTTCCCATTGTAAACATCTTCGCGCCTAACACTGGTGAGCTCTACGATTACATCAATACCTTCGTTGTTCAGTTTCATTTTAATTTCCTCCTTAAGATACACTCTCGCCAATATTTCTAGTATGAAGCATCAGAGACTCAAAACAGCCCATCTTGGATTCTACGAATCCTTTCTTATCAACTTTAAATTCGTGGAATCTCCAATCATCAATTCCGTATGTCATCAGCGGGATACTGATTGGATACGAGAAGTCCGATTTCATCTTGTGCTTCAATAATTCACACGCACGACGAATATGCTCCATCGGATACGAGAATGCCATAGTTACTAAAGCGGGGCTTTCTCCGTATTCTGCAACGATAGAAATCGCCGAGGTCTTTCCTGCCAGAATGATCGAATCCCTCTTCTCTATTTGAAGAGTGATCAGAATGGCTCTATCATCTATCACCATGCCATCGGGCAGGTCATCGTACTTGAAGTCAGAACTATTTAAGATGGTGATTTCATCAGGACCCCTCCAATAAGGCTTCCAAGTTCCTGGCAATGGATTTTGCATTCGGATTCCTCTCCGTATTGCGCAAAAGGTATCACGTACATCCCTTACAGGAAAGAACGTAGAACACCACAAGTCTTCGTCATGTGGATCTTCAGCATATGCGTCAATCACATATGCTTCTTTAATGCGAAGACTTTTCGATGAACTAATGATCATTTTAATAACTCCTTTCTATTTGCTACGTAAATAATATATCAACAAAAATAATGAGCTATCTTGATTGCAGATAGCTCATTATTAATTTACTTAGTGAGTTCGGAGTAGTAGCTATTGATTTTCTTGGTATTCTTGATAATGTCAGCAATTGTTTTCTGACTAACAAGAAAACTACCAAGCAGAGTACTTGATACTACAAAGAACAGATACGGCAGATAGTCCATTGCAAGAATAGCACTTGCATTGTAAGAGTTGATCCAGCGTTCAATGAAGAGACGATCGGACAGATCGCTCATTCGACCACTCAGATTGCGAATGAATTCGAACAGCTTCGGAACAGAGGTGATTTCACTCTCACCATACTTTTCAATGATCTCTTCCAGAATAATCATGTTCTTAGTCGGAGGAAGCATTGAGATTGCGTAGTTGGTAGAAGTTGCATCATCCTTGATCTCCCACATAACTGAATAGAAGAATTTTGCGATCGCAAAAGTTACGTTGTTGTAGAGATCCTTATCCAGACTAATTGCATAATCTCTGTTCAGAACACGCATCCACATGTTCAGATAGATCTCACACATCAACTTTGCAAGCGAACTATTACGGAGAATACGTCCGGTGTTTGCATGATACATGCGTGCAATATATGCAGACTCCATAATAGAATACAGTGCGCGAGCAGCTATACCGAGATTACCATCTTCATCGACAGTTGAAAAAGAAGAGATAAAAACCGTTGCAATCAGGTTACTTCCTGCACGTCTTACGATGAAAGGAAGTGACGTAGGGATTTTTACGTTATTATCATTTCTGATAATTTCGATTTCTCCTCGGTCGAAAGATTCAAGCACTTCTCGGATAAGGGGGCTCATATGGGACTTTTTCATCTGAAGATACTGCTCCTCGAAATTTGCCGTAGTAACTCGAGTGCCTTCTTTAAGAACCTGAACAAGACGACGCGTAATCTGGTTCGCGTCGTTGAACATATTATAGATGAATGAGTCTTCCATAGAGGACTCAGATACATAAAAAATAGAATCCATATTAGGCAGGCTCCTTTCCTGTGTAATTATAGGATTGTTTTATTGATGATAAATATGGGATCTTTACAAAAAAGAAGAACGCATAAATAGCGTTCTTCTTTTTGGATTTATGCGTTTTCGCCATCGGCCTCGTTCTTCAGCTTCTCCAGATAGAGATAGCCGAGGGTCAGGGATGCGATGAACATGAATCTCATGAGCTTTTTCTGATTAAACATTTTAAATTCCTCCGATTATGATTACTTGTTGATAAACTCATTGACCTCTTCGATCTTCTCCTCAGAGGGAGCATAGATCTTATTGAGGATGAGGCTGCTGGTGATATTGCCAACAGCAATTGCGGTGGCTGCACATGCGGTTGAGATGATAGTGTTTTTGATGCTCATAGTTTTTGTCCTCCTTTAAGACAAGCGGCTGTGACTCCAACTATCAGTCTACAGCCTAGATTAGTATTTCTTGAATAGCTGATAGTTATTATTCTATCTTCTATTCATATAAATAATATATCAATATATATAGGGTTTGATACGGATTTCTGAAAAAGAAAAAATATGAGAGTATGTAGATAATTCTACATACTCTCATTTGGAATTACTTCCAGCGTGTCAGATACTTAGCGTCGATCTGACCAGCGTCCACTGCGCTCTCGAGCATCTGCTTGTAGCCGAGAGAGAGCAGAGAAGCGACGTTAGCCTTGTCAGTACCTGCCTCAGCAGCAATGTACATAGCACGAGCCAGATCGTCATGCTTCAGACCCTTAGCAGCATCAACCTTGTCGAATGCTACGCCGAGGTCATTGGTCTTGCACTCAGTCTTGAGAAGAGCCTTTACTTCAGCGTTCTCCAGATAGATAGAAGTCTTCATGTTATCTTCATCCTTTCTTAGATGATATTTGGTTTTAGCCATTACAATCATGTTTTCATGATATGAAATTATTTGCTATAATCGATTTCTTTCAGAGCAGTCTTCTCATCGAATGTCGCTTTAATTTCATTGACCTCATCAATATTCGAATTGATGAACATGATCAAAGTTCGTTCCATGCGATAAGTATCGATCTTGAATGATTTCTCATACAGATACAGACAAGCTGCAAAGATACGAATCTGCTCATAGTCGGGACCAGTTCCAGATGCAATTACTGCAGACATCGTTGTATAGAATTTCTTCAATACAAAGTCGACTCGTTCTGTAAACATGGTTTCCAAGCCAACGTCCGGATAATTGTAATACTCATCCTCGTTCTTGGAATGGATGATCGCCCATACCATTCTCGATACTCTGTATACCTTCTTAAGTTCATAAGTTTTAGCGTATACAAAATTCAACATGGAATGGTAGAACTCTTTCTCCTCTTCAAGATCCCAATAACCATCTACAGGATGAGTTGATACCTGCTTGACGTATTTACATACACTAGATTCAAATTTTGAATATGAATCATAGTCGTAGCAACTTTCATTGATGAGAAGTTCCACATTTCTTTCTGTGAAATTATAATATCGACAAGGATTCGTTTGTCTGAAGATTTCTTCTGCCTGAGCAGCACTTCGACAGAAATTGATGTTTTCGGGATTTCTAGTGATATTGACAGTCCAATCGTGGAAGATGGATCTACACGGACAGTTTACTGAAACTTTGACAGGACCTTTAAAGATGAGTCTTAAGAATTCCTCCGGACTAGCCATGAACGCCATCTTTATATATGGAGGAAATTCTGTAAGATTCTGCAGCATAAACAACTGCTCATCTGTAGACAGCTTTCCGAAAACTTCGGGTTTGAATGTCAATTCGATACCCCATAATTTTGCCACTGTTAATCCTCCTTACGTTCCTATCATAATGATAGGCTTCTTGTTGTTTTCATAGAAGCGAATCTTCTTCTCAGTGAGATACTTCAAGAACATCTCATGGTTCTTATTCGTGATTTTGAGATAATCAAAAGTTCCATTGGTTGACAGAACTTTATCTTTAGCGGCTTCTTTAACCTTATCAACATCCTGAATCTTATGATGCATATTCGGATTATCTCCACCGTCTTTAATCTCAATCTCTACGCCAAGAGATGCAATGAATACATCAGGGATATAGAAGTGCTTCTTTCCTTCATAGATGTAATAGTATGTATGAGGACTCGGCATGAATATATCATCAGGATCCATATTCATAATAAGATCCATGAATTCAAGGAACTCTTTTTCATATGAGCCTACATAGTGAAAGTCTTTAACGATAGTATTACCGTCAGGCTTCTCATATTCATATTTGTAAACACCACTAATACGCCTACCTTCCAGCATCTTTCGCTGTTGGGCAGGATCATTCAGAAGATTTACTTTACCATATGCACCAATCATTCGTTTTCTGAATTCTTCGACATACTTTTCTTTACACTTAGGATTATCACAGAAGCGATGATATTTACCAGTCTTAGGATTCCAGACTGTGTCTTTCTTGCAGATTACACATGAACCATGGTTCTTACCAGTTCTGATAAAATAAACATATTGAGCAGGAACCATATCTGATGGAATCATGTCAATATGTTTTTTCTCAAGATGATCTTCCATAGCGTCTGGACGATTGGTCGTATATTTATCGCAAAAAGGGCAACGCAAAAGCTTTGCCATTAGTATCACCCCTTGTTATTAAACTTATATTATTGTGAAGAAGTTCATAAGTAAGTAAAATCTCAAATGAGAAACATAGAGCTAAGTTCATACTAGAAAGGGGTGAACTAATATTGGCAGGTTATGAGCCAGTATTTGGACCTGACGAATTTGGTCGTCCCAGGTTCTTAACGAAGATTGAAACTGATGTTAGTAACATCATGTTTGCACTATTCCTTGAGCGAGGAATGTATCCAACAATTCCCTGGATGGGAGGAAGTATTGTAGACTACTTATATCAAGTAGTTGATGACATTGATACTTCTGCAATCCTCGCAAGATTAGGAGCGTGCTGTTCTGACTTTCTTGAATACATCAATGACGGAACTCTTGAAGTATTCAAGAGTGAAATCGAAAATAAACCTGCATTGGTTGTTAAGTTACCCGCAGTTACGAAGAAGAATAACGCGATCGTTTTGGTTGGTGTGACAACAAATACAGCGGGTGATTTAATTTATAACTTTACAGAAAACGATTCTATCGTTTGATAGAAAGGAGAATAAATATGAATGAAAACACTAAGCCGGTAAATGGCGAAGTATCTGGTGAGCAGATTAAGAGAGATCCTTCCCTCGATCTGAATATTCTCATGCAGAATGCACAGGTTCCGAAGGAAGCTGAACCTAAGAAGAAGACTCCTCTTGAGGAGATGATGGAGCGTGGCTCCAATAAGGGCATGGCTGTAACCCGCGCTGAGCTGGAAGAGGGTCGTGCTGATAAGCCGCTTCGCTCTAGCAATGAGAGTGAAGAGACTGAAAAGGGAATTAAGAGCGAGCTTGCTGAACTCGATAGCATGATCGAGAAGGCTAAGTCTGAGGGCATCACTGGTGCTACTGACTTCAATCAGCATATCGCAATGATTGACCATCTGACTGGTCATAACCACCGCGAAGAGATTCGTGAAACGATTAAGCTTCGTAAGCGTGATGCTGCTAAGGCAGCCGGAGAAGATCCGAATGCAGTAACCGTTACTGAAGAGGAAGTTGAAGCTGAGTATCAGCAGTGGCTGAAGACCCCTGAGGCTATGCAGGCTGCTCACTATAACGATAAGGTACCAGCATCTCAGCCGGTAGAAGCTCCGAAGCAGATCCCTGCAAATGCAGAAACTGCTGAAGCAACTGGGAAGACCTCGGAAGAGGCTGATGCTAAGTCTGACGACGATTCTGTTGATGAAGTTGATCCTGAGAAGGAAAAGCTTATTCAGATTCTGATCGATAAGACTGGTCTGGGTGTGAACGTAGAATTCACTCCGGAAGAGCAGGAGAAGATCATTAAGTCTTCCAAGATTCTTGTCACCGAAGTTGAGGATGTAAACCTTGAGACTCTAAACGTCGTAGATGCAGACAAGCCGTTCCTTGAGCTTGCTGCTGAAGAGACTTACGACGGCATTCAGACCCCCGTAATGTTCCCGTATTCTATGTTCCGTGCCGATATTCGCGGTCTTTCCTTTGGTGATCTGAGCGCGATTGCGGTGAATCCGGACAAGATGACCGTTGAGGCCATGTCTCTCCGCATGTCTGTTCTGTACAACAACCTCGTTAATTCGAGCATTGGCAAGTTTGCATCTTATGATGAGTTTGCAAACAAGTTCTTTATGAATGACGTGAACATGGGTCTGTTCGGTGTTGTATGCTCTACTCTTCCTGAGAAGGACTCTATCACCATGACCTGTGGCCACTGTGGTAAGGACTATGATCATACCTATACTCCGCGAGCACTCCTGGATCTCCAAGGTACCAGCAAGACCATTCTGAGCCGTTTCGATCAGCTTATCGAAGCTACTGATGTGTTCAGCGCTCGTAAGCTGTTCGAGGATAACAACCTGAAGAAGATGAAGCGTATTCGTCTTCCGTTCAGCAATGTAATCATCGAGTGCGGTTTTGCCACTTGTGCTGAATACCTGGGTGGTAAGGTTGCTCAGATTCTGTTCGACCCGGATGCACTGATCGAGAAAATGGGTGCTAAGGCTGAGATTTATTACACCCTTGCAGTTCTGATGCATCTGGTTCGTGGTGCTCTGGTATCTCGAAATGGTCGTTGGACTCGATTCACTGATGCTGATGACGTTCTGGAGATTATGTATCATCTGAAGCCTCAGGATGTCGCAATCCTTATTCAGTTCCTCAGCAAGTTCTCTGAGCCGTACAACTATGGCTTCGTAATGACCGATCTGCGTTGCCCGCACTGTGGTCACGTCACTAAGCGTATTGCTATTGAAATCCCGCAGCTGCTTTTTACGAGAGCCACGGGTCTCAGGGAATTGGACGTCGAATTGAAGGAGACGCGCGGTTAATCGACGAAACACTCGAACTCTTTAAAGGTGAATTAACGTATCATGAACTCATGTATGAAATGAGTTACAAACAATTCATCGCATTGAGAAATGCTAGAATGAAGCGTTTGACTGAACAACAAGAGGAAATGAAACGCGACACTGAAAGAAGAGAACGAGAGGCAAGAATAAACCAAATCATGGGAAAGAACTAAACCTGTAAAATCCCCCTTTTACAATCGAATTCAATATTGTAAAAGGGGGTCTATTTATGAATAGGACACTCTCAGATTGTTTTGCAAAAATGGGTCGTCATGATGATACGGTGTGGGAACCTTTGATCCACTACCAGTTTGAAAAACTGCAGAAATTTTTCAGATTGATTCGAGATGACCTTGATGCAATCAAGGATCTTCAGTATCATATGGATTCTGAAGATGTTATGATCGTAGATGTAGAAGTTCGTGACGGTGCTTGCATTGATAACATCGTCAATAACATAGAGTCCAAAGTTGATGATTCGTTTGACATCTCATTTTCGCTGGAAGGTAACCTGGTCAACATTGTGATAAAGCACTCAGAATCGAGGTGAAAACCAGATGAAAATCGACCTTGTCGATACTAAAGAATTTATCCGAGTAAACCATCTAAGAGAAGTAACTTCTCCTGCGATGTATGAACGCGGAGGAATTCCGAATGCAAACGGACTGATTTCAAATGACATATTTGGAGTAAATGTCCAGAGTCGTAAGACTACGTTTGCATACATTTCTCTTAACGGTCATTTCTTTTCACCTGTTGTATACAAACAGTTCAAACGAATGTTTAGAAACATTGAAAAGATTGTAGACGGTTCCCGCAATTTCTCTATTACAGATAAAGGCGAACTTATTCCTGATGAGAATGGTCAGACCGGAATTGAGTTCATTTATAAGAACTGGGAAAAGATCAAATGGAACCGAACTACGGGTATGAGAAATGAACGTATTGATCTTTTAACAAAGACGCCAAAAAACAAAATCTTTACAGAGTATTGGCTGGTAATCCCAGCATTCTACCGAGATGTTTCTTCTGGTAGTAGTGGCGGTAAGACAATTCCTCTGAATACATTTTATTCAAGATTGATTCGTCTTGCCTCTCTATTGAAAGGGAATTCCCTGTTTTCATTTTCTTTCAATTCAACAAAAGCGACAATTCAGAATACTCTCGTAGAGATATACGACTACTTCAGAGATAAGATGAAGGGTAAGGGTGGACTGCTTAGAAGATACCTTCTTGGTAAGAGTATCGACTACTCAGTTCGTACGGTAATCTCTGACCCTATTTACCACGGTAATAGAGTCGGAGACGACATTGTTTCTTTTGACTATGCAGCAATCCCGGTCTCTCACATCTGTGTTGAACTCCATCCGTTCATGATTCACTGGCTGAAGAATTTCTTTAGACAATCAGTAATCAACGAGCAGTTCAATAAGGAAATCCGAGAAGAACTTGGAGGAGGTACTGTTAAACTGAAAAATGTTGAGCAGTATTTCAATGATGCATTTCTGAAGAAGCAACTCGACAAATATTATTACGACTCGTCTTCACGATTTGACATCGTTACAGTACCGTTGGCAACTCCTGTCAACGGTAAGACTGAAATGCCTCTTCGTTTTAGAGGACGCATCGTAGATCAGCCTGGTCGTGAATCGCCTTTGATTGAACGACCTCTTACTTGGACAGATGTAATGTATATGGCGGCATGCGATGTATCTAAAGATAAACATGCCCTCATTACCCGATATCCATTGCTTCATCAGCATGGTATTATCGTAACCCGTTACAATGTCCAGAGTACTAACCAGACTGTTCCTATGGAGGTCAATGGAATTATCTATAAATGGTATCCAGTAATTGACCTTTCTAAGGATAAGAAACAAGTATCAGTTTCTTTCACCGATTCAGTAAACTTCTCTAATAGTTTCCTGAAAGGTAACGGCGGAGATTTTCTTCATGGTGGTCTCCCTTTCGCAGTAATGCGATTGATCAAATCATGTGAACGCCTAACAAGCGGTGTGAGCATCCGGTATGCTTGCTAACGGTAGGAGTTAAATAAGGTTGGGTACAGAATGCCGAACTGTACTACACCAAACAACACGAATACACTCTCTAAGAGACACTACGGTCCAATCATTTTGGATAGCAGTCAATACCGTGCATTGAAATATATGTGTACAGACTAATTATTAGGGCTATGGTTGCGGCTATGGTTCGAAGCGCATGGATTCCTACTCATTTATGAGGGAATGAAGATATAGTCGGTTTCGTATGAAAATACGTTTTATGAGTCCCATAGTTATCATGTTAACTATAAAAGTTGACATTGAGGATGGGGACCAAGTGAAGTACGATGGTGACCAAGTGACTGTAAAAATCCTAATGTCACAAGAAGCCAATGAAGAAGCAGAAAAGATTCAACGAGCAGTTTCTTACATTTTGGACCTTAGTGGTAGATCGATTCGTGTAGTTGGTAATGAAGCAGTTCAGACTCTATACGAACTTACCAAAGATCCAGATGTTCCTGCTAAGATATCTTAACAAAAAGAGAATAGATCTATATGGTCTATTCTCTTTTATTTTAGTGGCTATAATATAGTAATTTAAGAATCCGTATCAAACGGCATCGATACTGATATAATATCTATATGAATAGAAGTAGGCATGGCTTCTAATTCAAACCAAATACACATGCCGGAGGTTAAAGATGAAACGGTTAACAAAGTGGAGCCCGCGAACTCGCGGTGATCTCCTTCGTGCGCTCGGAAGGGGAGGTAACAGCATGTGCCTCCAAGAGTGCACGGACTTCATGGAAGTCCGTTTTAAAATGGACTTGTTTGAAGTAACGGACTTGTTGTCCGAAATGAACATCTTGGCTGCTGAGAAAGGTGGCCGAGAGAATACCCTGTTTTATCATAAGCGCCGCAATTTCTTTGCAGCGGCATATGATTACAGAGTATTAGGCGCTTGCGTTGCGTTCAATATGGAGCGTTGCCGAGCAGGTGCCAAAGGACATGTTCGTGTCATCCTTCACCGCTCTGGTGTTTTCGAGCGTGAGATGATCGACAAACTTAAGGAGGACATGTACCTCCGCTGGATTGCTTGATTCCTGACAGATAGATACACAAATTTATTTGAAAGGGGGCCTCGGTATGTTTGACGATACCGTAATCGGCTAATAAGCGATCAACTTCTTCAAGTTTTATATATAGATAGAAAGACGAGAAAGGAGGTGTTTTGAATGTTTGAGGACACTGTCGTCGCTCTGTGAGCGAAGATGTAAAGAGAGACTAGCTATTGCCGCCAGTCTCTCTTTACATTTGAGCGGCACGCCTATTGGCTGAGCCGCTCTTTTTTTGTTAAGAATCTCCAGTGTAATTGAATGATATGTTTTTTGTAGTCGTACAAGTAATCGATACATGTATGGACATAGAACCATTTGCATGATTGAAGTATATATCAAATTCAAATTTGGAATCTCGATATGTGATATTGCTCACAGAAGGAGTTCCAATTATAGCTGTATATCCTGTCGAATATGAAGTTGATATTGAAACTGAACGATTATTCATATTTATTGAACAATTCAATCCAACCCACGGAGTATTTTTTGAATGTGTTGTACTATCAAGATTTGCATGAATGTTAGGATATAAATAATATCCAGAATAATACATAGTTGATTCTAACCATGCACATCCTCTAGATACCGTAAATGCCGTATTTGATACGCTTGATATTGATATACTTTCAGATGTTACACCTGATACAGTATATAATGAGGCTATATTACTAGCCATGGTTTGAAAACTTGCCCCAGCATCAGTAGAAACACCCTTGCCAGTAATCGCTGATGCTATCAGGGACTTTCCATTACTGACAGATGTTTTTAAAGAGTTAAGCTCAGATGATGTAGCAAACTGAGAAGTATCTACAGAGTAATTACATTGCTTGGTAGATGGATGAACATACTGTGAAGGTACTTGACTTTTAAGCGCAAATTGACACAGAGATCCTGAAGAATTTCCACAATAAAAATCGCTACCTGAAACAAGCATTCTTCCACTTTGCAAGGTGTTTTACAGAGTTTAAACGTTGATAAATACGCCATACATTGTAATTTTTCCCGAACATGAATACTCTGTTTGAATTTTATTTATACCATAATCTCCAAAGGTCCAATAAGAGGATCCATTAGTAGCTGTCACTGGTAACATTAGGGATATATTTTGAGCAGCATTGCCATATGATGCTGAAAGAATACGGATACAGTATCTATCAGAAGTTCCCATATAAACGTAACTATAGCCAGGACTTTCAGATTGTGTACATGTAAAATTTTCAACTTTATATATAGCAGCCGCGAAATCTCCCCTATAAATATTTGGAAACCCTGTAATGACATCAGATTTCAAAGCTCCAAGATCTAACGATCCGAAATTTCCGATTGAAAATAATCCAGATGTAATTGCAGATTGAATTATTTGATCGTATGTGTGTCCACTTAACAAATTCGAATTTCCAGAATTGTCTGCATACGAACAATTTCCACCAGAGCATATTTTATTCGCAGGATGTGTATAAGCAGAAGGTATCTGATTCTTTAAAGCAAATTGACAGGGCGAACCTGAAGAATTTCCACAGTAAAAATCAGAACCATTTACAAGAATTTGTCCACTTTGCAAGGTGTTTTACAGAGTTTAGTAATATGAGTTGTGAAGCATCTGCACATCGCAATCACAACGGTTTTTATCTCCGGAACCTCCTCCGTCCCAGATATTGTGAACTTTAAACTTAAAGGTTTGAATTCCGTTACAACTGCTCGAATTATTATAAAACCCTGTATTTTCATACAACACATTTCCAGCGGTATCTGTTACTGTTACTACAGAAGTTTGAAGCCCACGGCTCCCTTCAGAAGAACCGTATAAATTAAAACCAAAATAGTATATCGGATATGGTAGAGTAAATGACCATGTGAATGTTTCGTCCTTTGGAGTTCCGGTACGGTAACTCCATGCTACATGACCTACGACATCAACTGTAGATACAAGAATCCTTCCATTAAAATCTCTGGTAATATTCGACATCGAATACTTGGTTAAAGCTTCAGATTTTAATGCGAACTTACTTGTGTCCACAGAGTAATTACATTGCTTACTTGAAGGATGAACATACTGTGAAGGTATCTGATTCTTGAGTGCAAATTGACAGGGTGAACCTGAAGAATTTCCGCAGTAAAAATCATTACCTGAAACGAGCATTCTTCCACTTTGCAAGGTGTTTTACAGAGTTTAAGAAAGATAGATAACAAACAACTTGTTATCTATCTTTCATTTTCGTATCAAATTTGGTTCTTGTTGATATATTATAAATGTGAATAGAAAGAAGAACGGGTTCTTTCTATTCGGTACCTCACTGTGAAAGGAGGTGATATCAATGAAGAATTCATTCATTGAATTATTCAAACATCCTGAAATTTTCAAGGTATGCGACGTCAATGTCAATGGCTTCCCAGGCTATGCGGCAAATGACGGCTGGTGCTATTTCGACACCGGAGTTGACAATTCCGTTAGTATTATCAACTCGATCAAAGCGATGAGTAATCGCTAATTGATAAGAAAGACCTGCCCGTTCTAGGTCTTTCTTTTTTTATTGTGAGAATAAGTGTAAAAAATAATCATTACAGAGGAAAGTAATATCTATTACCAGATACGATGACTGAAAATGCGCTCGTCACCCATGTTGAAAATGTTGCTGTTGCCACTCGAGACTGTCCAGCTGGAGCAAATGAATACCCACTATCGGTTAGATTTATTGTAAAAGTTGAGTATATTCTGTGGTTAGCGGCATCATGGACTGTACCATTATGCGTAATCGTTCCAATGGTTACATCACGATCTCCTCCACCGTATACCAATGGACATGGATTTCGCTTTGTTCCATCGTATCTGTGATACATGTCAAGAGACCAACTTTGACTACTTCTTATGTAATAGTAAGAGATTTTGAACACATCTATGTCATAATTGCTATTATAGCTGCATTTATAAAATAGATAATTGCGCATATAACCAGAACTACTATCATATGCGTTGTAATTTGTTAATTCATACTGAAAATTGTACGATGTTCTATACAACGTCGGAGCTGATACGTATACGTAGTTTTCGGCGCCTTTGTATATATCACTGCTACTATAATACAGCGAAATAGTATCGCTCAATGTCTGCAAATATATTGCTCCAATTGCGTCTGTGCTGGATATAGAGTTAATATTATTAGCCATAGTAGCGAACGATTCACTTGATGAGGTAGTTACACCTTTGCCAGTAATGGCGTTCGCTATCAATGATTTACCATTACTGACAGATGTTTTTAAAGAGTTAAGTTCAGACGTTTTAGCATATCCACTGAGATCTACAGTATAGTTACATTGCTTTGAAGTGGGATGTACATACTGTGAAGGGATTTGAGATTTTAATGCCAATTGACATGGACTGGATGAGCTGTTTCCACAATAGAAATCAGATCCATTTACAAGCATTTGTCCACTTTGCAAGGGAAAATGCAGGCTTCACGATATTTCAATTCAGCATGTTATTGATATAATATATAGGTGTAGTACAAAAGCAGTATTACGAACAAATGCTTGAAAGGAAGTATATAACATGAAAAAGATTTACAGCTCCGAGGACATCAAGAAAGCAACTATCGAGGGTAACACTGTTCAGAAGAAAAAGCGCGGACGCCCCAGCAAGGCTGAGTTAGAGGCTCGCGCCGCTGCCCAGATTACTGAAGCAGTAGCCGTTGCGGCCACCACCACTAAGAAGCGCGGTCGTCCGAAGAAAGTAACCGAACCGTCCAAGGATCAGATCGATCTGGATGCTGTCGTTGCGGAGGCAATGAAGCTTCCGTCTACTGTTCCGGCTGAAGATCCGAAGCCCCAGAAGAAGGGCTTCCAGGGTCTGACGTCCGCTCAGCGGCGTAAAATGACCGCTGAAATGTTTGGCACCACTTTTGAGAAGCAGGGTGTCAAGAACGCTTCCAAGTTTTACGAGACCCGCGAGTGTAGCAATGAGCTGATCCGTAATATGGCTCAGCGCTACATTCAGGTACAGACTGACCGCATTCGTGTCGGCGGCCAGCGTACTGCGATGGTTGATAGCTTCCTTGAGGAAGAAGCTGCTAAACAGGGTGTCGATAAGAAGGAGGTTGTATACAGTGAGACTCAGATGATCGAAGATCACCCTGAGCTCATGGCTATCAACGCGGCCCTTTCCGAGGCAGAATGGGTTGAGAGTAATACTGCATCTCTGTTGGATGCTGTGACGCAGCGCTCTTGCCTGACACAGTACTTGCGTCAGATTAAAGGCGTTGGTCCTGTAGTTGCGGGACTGATTGCAGCCAACATTGATATCACCCGCTTCAACTACCCGTCCAATCTGGTCTCCTTTGCGGGTCTGACCACTGTCAACAAATGGTACTCCGCAGCAGAGGCCAAGAAGAAGGTTGAGGAAAGCTTCGCCGTAACCGGTAGCCGTATCCTCACTTCTGACGCTGCTTCTCGTCTTGAGGATGCAATGGACATCCTGAAGGAGTTCTCCACTATTGAAGTTGGTGGCGTAACGGTCAACCGCTTCAATAAAGAGATCGACGAGGCGTATACCGTACTGCTTGAAAACGTCGACATGAAGGAAGTTAACAGCAAGTTCGTTGTTAACTTCATTAAGATTGTTGACCTCCTCTCCGATAAGGAGCAGTGCAATGAGGCGAACCTCACCAAGGTCTCTGAGGAGATCATCCAGTGTGGAAAGCTCATCCCGGAATCTATCGATGTCGATATCCCGCAGAAGTTTATCGACGATCTGGTGGAGGCTCGTGAAGTCCTTCTGGGTTGCAAGGTGAACAATACGGATATCTCGGATGAGTTCCTCCAGGATCTCGCAATCCGTACTCATCGTGGATACAATACGGTGCTGGGCTATACCACGGTTGTGGATGAGGATACCGGCGAAGTTATTCGTTCTTACAGCGAACTCCTGACCCGCCTCACCAAGCGTCCGTTTAACGCAGCTCTGAAGCGTGCGCTGTTCCTGTTCCAGGATCAGGTTATCAAGCGCCATAACGATCCGAAGTCCCTCTATGGTCGACTCTACAATGAGTTCCTTGACCAGGAACATCGGATCGATGCCGAAGGCGGACATGCAGCGGCAGCGGCTGGTGCTCTGGAAAAGAAGAACTTCGGAAAGGGTACTAAAGCCTATCAGTCTATGAAGAACGGCCATCTCTCCGAAGGGCATATGATGAACCGTGCTCTTCGTAAGGTTAAGGTTGTCTTCCTCAACCACATCTTCGAGGCTGCAAAGTATTTCGAAGATCCGACCGCAGATATCCCGCGGTCTTATGTGTTCGATGTCCTCAAGCATAAGGACTATATTGCTCCTGAGGTTGATTATAAGAAGTTCTACGAGGACTTCTATAAGGACATTCCGAAGGAAAAGTAAATAAAAATTAGAGAGTGTGGAACCAACAACCACACTCTCTTTTTTTGCTCTTTGTCAAATCCGTAGCTTCTGAAAGGAGCCCTGAACAAAATGCTTGCAAATGAAGGACGAATAACCGGCCATCTTTTTGAATGATATTTTAATCACGGGTCTGTTAGCAACGATGTACCATTCACAAAGGGAGAGCAATACCCTTTTACTTTTTTGTACGATCCTTAGTGAGATTTAATGCGTTTTCATACAATATCGAAATGATAGGAGGAATACTATGAAAAAGAAACTAATTGCAGTATTGTTAGCTATCGGAATGCTGATTGCAATGTCTGGATGTGCAGGATTTGAAAGTTCTGTTCAGGACGTTAAAGGAAGCATTATTGGTGCTACATATACCGCGAGCTTCTACTCTAACAGTGGAGAGAAGTTCATGACCGTGAAGGGAGAAAAAATTAGCTTAGCTGCTAATGTCGTAAAAGAACCTATTTATTCAGAAGATGATGGATGGGGATATTCGAAGACTCTCAGCAGTGTAGTAACTATCACTATTGATGGTGAAGAAATTGCTAACTGCGGAAGTACGGTTATCTTCGCAGAAGACAATTTACAACCAGATGTTGATTTTGTCCAGGAAGATATCAATAGTTCTGCAAATGGAATTGGGGATAATGCGATTATTGCAGGAGTAGTGAATAGGTATAAGAACTACTTTGGTAAACCTAAGGTTGCAGTAATTCAGTCCCAGCTAGGTGATCCCATTTGTGCATACTCTGGTAATAGCGTTTACTGGGAAGTATGTGAGGATCTTCCTAAGACAACTAAACTCATGATCGATGGAAAATCCCTCTATATTCATAGAGCAAATTTCCAGTTGATCGACAGTGCACTTTTGAATTGAGGGTAAAGCAATGCCTTATGTGAAATATAAGATTTGCGGAGATTCGAAATGTCCCGCATGCGGTAATGACGAATATCTCAAACTTCCTAAAACGGCGATGAAAACTATAATGGGTTCATACCTAGATCCGGATCCTGAGATTTTAGTTCAAATATTTCCTGCAATTTGCTCAGCATGCGGATGTATGTTTGTTATGAAGAACGACCTCGATAAAATTTTGTCTACCGAAGACCTCATTGAACGTGAAGACAAAAAAGAAAATCCATCTCAAGATTCTGTCGACGAATTTTAACTTAATAGAAGATCTCACACGCTAGCGGAGGACATTGCTAGCGTGTGAGTTTTTATGAACATGAACCCGTCCCTTGATTCATATTCTTTCTTCTATACATATTAATATTATATCAATGAGAGAATCGTTTGATACGATTATTTTTTATACTCCTGGTTACATACTAGTAATCATTCAAAGCTTATTTTAATCAAGATGAAAGGAAGTTTTAAAATGGCTAAGAAAACTATGACTATGCATCAGCTCCTCGCTGAGCTGAAGCGTTACAACGATCGCATCAATAAGGCGATGCGTAAATCCGTCATTGGTGTTTGCATTCCTGGCAGTACCAAGACTGACGTGATTGATGAGAAGAAGACTGAGTATACTGCAAACATGGCTTCTATCGAGCATCTGATTTCTAATCTGAATGTTCTGGAAGCTGCACGTATCCAGTCTAATGCAACCACAATGGTTACTGTAGGTTCTCAGACCTACACTGTAGCAGAAGCTATCAAGCGTAAGCATCTGATTGCATATGAGAAGAATTTCCTCTCTGTGCTTCGGATGGCGTTCGCTTCAGCAACCAAACAGGTTGAAGATAACAACATTCGAGTTGAGAACGACGCGGATAAGATATTCCACGACATGGTTACTGGCGAATCTGTTAATCCGGGCGCTGACAGCATTCGTGAGAACTACATCGAGAGCCACAAGAGTGTGCTGGTAGATCCGTGTGAACTCGCTAAGAAGATTGATGCTCTTGAGAAGAGCATTGAAGAGTTCGAGACCAACGTAGATGCAGCTCTGTCTGTATCTAACGCAACTACTTCTGTAGTGGTTGATCTCGAAGACTAATTTATATGCTCGGCGTAGTGCCGAACTCTAAATTAAGAATCCGTGGAATTGCTACACGATACCCGGGCAATGCTGAGATACTATCCGATTGGATAGATTAGCATCGGAGTGTTAATCCGACAAGGCTAATAAAACATTTTGATCTATAATATATAATTACATAGATCTCTTTTTCTTTGTGGCGGATTAAGAGTTTCCGCCGCGTTAGAGCCTAACAAGTTTGTAGCTTAAAGCTAAAGGCTTAAAGTTCAAAGATTATTTCTATAATCAAGTTGCAAAGGTAAAGGCTGACCAGACTCGTAGATTTTCAAAATCCTAGATCAAACTGGCTTCTATGAGTAAACGATTCTTTCCTCTGAGTTCGCAGCTAGGCTGCTGCGACGGGCATAACTAAAATTTAATAGTGGGAATGCGTGACTTCCCACAAAAACTGACGCTCGGATATGAGTATTAGAAATTCTAATACTCATATCTTTTTATCATTTACACATAAGATTAAGATAACAAAAGGAGTGATATCTATGGAAATTTCTGAAAAGGAATATCGAGACCTCGTAGCTCGAGCAGTAGTTGCTGAAGAGAAGAATAAGTTTATGACGAATGAGATTAAGGATATTCGTAATACCCTTCATCAGATCCAGAGTACTCTGGATCGCTTTACTACTTTCTTCGGTTCTTTCAACAAGACTCCGGAAAGCATCGCGATCCCGGCATATGAGCTTGCTAAGGGTACGCCTATCAATAATCACAAGTATGCTGGCGTGGCTATCGCTCATGATCATATTGGCACGATCGGTACTATTACTGAAGGTCCATCCTCAACTGCTAAGCTGGATACTTCTGCTCTGAACTCTATTTGTTCCGACTTAGCAGTATCTGAAATCACTGCACTGCATAAGATGAAGCAGAGCGGAGTATCTCATTCAGAGCTGGCTAAGCTCTATGCTGTAAAAAAATAAGACAGAAAAATAAAAAACCGTATAAAGCCCCATATGGGGCTTTATACTATATTAACCAGTTCTCCCAACACGCGCCGCAGCCGGTTGATAATGGAGAACTGGGAATATATTTAGAATTCCTAAAATGTAGAAACTTTTCGGTATTCTAAAGG
Source organism: Clostridium sp. CAG:452 (assembly GCA_963626675.1). Classification (GTDB taxonomy): domain Bacteria; phylum Spirochaetota; class Spirochaetia; order Sphaerochaetales; family Sphaerochaetaceae; genus Ornithospirochaeta. The sequence goes on from CAVFXW010000068.1 coordinate 57,219, forward strand.
TTCTTTCTTTGAATACGCACTTATAATATATCAACAAAAGTAGAGTTGATATATTTAGCAATCTTCCAAAAGAGGGTATATTTGGCATAACAACCAAATATACCCTCTTTTAAGTATTTATCCTTAAGTTAAGCAACGAATTAAAAATAAGAAAAACAGATTCATAATGTAACTTAAGGAGGCAATTGCCAATGAACTATTTTGATTTTGGCTTAGACGCCTACATAACCGAAGCATTTTATGGTAAAGACAAGCGTTTTCTTAAATGCGAAGAAGCTCTTGAAATGCTCCGTAATGAAATAGATAATGGGGTAAATCGTCAACTGGACAAGCATGAAGGAAATATCCTTCTTCAAAAAACTTTGTGCGACATCTTTGGTTTTAAGAAGATGCTTATTCATTGGGATACCTCTATTCGAATGAAATCTAGTAACATGACACTGCCAACATCTGCAGTAGTTACGGTGGGTAAAACTATGATGGAACCTGTATCATATGATAAGATTCCATATGATAAAGATCATCAGATGACATGTATCATGGATTGTTCGATGACTCTTTTCAAGTATTTAACGAATGCTCAAATTATGGCTATCATTTTGCATGAAACAGGCCATAATTTTGAATTTAACCCGTATAAGGCTCTTCAAATGCTTGCTGCGACTACATATATTATGTGCAAAATGAAGCAACTTCTGAAAAATTTTTCTTTCGATGCGATTGAAGTTTATATTGAAGAACTTATGCATACTGGAAATACTATTGCTAAAAAAGGATTTACTATCGATAGATTAAAAATCTTCAAGAAGTATGTCAATCGCATACGAGCAGATCTCCAAAACAAAAGGGCTACCCTTCGTATGTTATCAATCCCTATTCTTAACATATTGAGTGTGGATGCTCTGAAACCATTTGCATTGTTTGTCATTAAATTATGGGATAATATAGTTCAATCTAATCCCGTATTTACAGCTCTGAGTCGAGCATGCGGTAAAGCTGGTTTGCTTCTTGACAGATGGAAGACTGTTTATTATTCGATAGCAAATATCAGTGATATTCCAAATAAATTATTGAGAGCTCCATACATGCAGCTTCTATATATTCCAGTTTATAAAGGAGAAAAATTTGCAGATAGTATCGCTGCCGCATTTGGATATGGTTCAGAACTTGCTGAAGCGCTGAAAATTATATCAAATTCTCAGCTTATACAACCGACCAAAAATAATCAAACTGCAAATAAATTCATAAGATTTCTTGATGACATATCCCAAGCTCATGTTGATCTTATTGAAATGATGTATTGCGATCATGGAACAGATATGAATCGTACTAAAAATATGATCGATTCATTATATGATTCACTCGGTGATACTGAATTGACAAGTGAACAAAAAAAAGAGCTTAAGATAGAAATTCAAAAGCTTGAGAATGTGTATGCGGGTTTTGCTAAATTGAATGAAGATGAACAGTTTAGCTTAGTAGTAGCAATGAGATCAATTGTTATGAAATACTTCAATGGTTCCCTTTCAATCTGGGACCGCATTTTGCCAGATATTAATCTGTGATAATAATGTGAGTATACGAAATTCGTATACTCACATTTCTTTTAGATCATACCTGCATACAGATCCTGAATTCCTTCTTCATCGGAAACTTCAAGGATCTTATTAACTCTACGAAGGAGGAATGCGTCTGCGTCCTCAACATCGTTTTCTTTTACAAGCTGATCATACTGTTCACTGGTATGCTTGAGCTCGTCGAATACAGTTACAATCTGATCTTTATTCAGATTGATACCTTCAGCATCTGCGAGTGCGGTAATCATAAACCACATTACTCGAATCTTAGCCTTCTCGTACGATTCCTGCATGTCGATAATGCTCTTCTCAATAGCCTTCTGACGAGCAATTCGATTGGCTAGTGTCATACCTTTTTGTTGTCTCATAGGTTTCATTTATGTATCCCCTTTATTTAGTTGAATGTATAACAATCTTCCTTATTCACGGGAACCTTATCAATATCCATAATCGGAGTTTCCCGTTCAACACCTTCAGTGCAACGACTGTTAGGAGTTCTGAATGTCTTAAGTTCATCAGGTTCTCGCGTGCATTTAATGCACTCCATATAGAACTTGGTATTAGCAATCGCCTTTCTCTGGCGATAAGACATCTTGACAGTAAGTTCATGCGGATATGAATACGGAAGAATTACTTTCTTAGCATAAATGCACTTAGCACATGGAACCGTATGGGTCGTCGGTTCGATATTTGCAGTACCTCGATTACATGGGCACTCATAGTGCGGAGAGATTACGATAACTTCAGGATCTTCAAATACTCTTCCGTCATCATACGCCAGATCTTTATTTTCAATTGCAAGTCTGCAATTATGACAATTTCTATCACAGGATTTACTAAGCACAGTTAACACGTCCTTTCATTTTTACAAGCTTGTTTTACATCGTATTTAATCTCACAATTAACAGAATTAAAACTACTAAGGAGGAATATAAATGAGTACTGAAAATAAGGTTAGAGTGTTCTCTGCATTCCCTGGAGTGGGAAAGAGCTATGCAACTAACTTCATCAATTCAAAGGATCCTTTTATTGCAAAAGGAATCGTTGCTGCAGACATTGATTCTGCGGATTGGCATTGGGCTGCTCCTGGTGTGGAGAATCCGAATTGGAAGAGCGACTACTTCAATGCCATCAAGTATACGCTATCTCATACTTGTGTTGGATACGTATTTGTATCTACTCATGAAGACACTCGTAAGTTCTTGCGAGAAGCAGGCATTCCCTATGAAGTCGTAGTACCGAGCCTCAGTGAATCGTATAAGGCTCAGTATATTCAGAGACTTAAGGATCGAGGATCGAATGAGAATCTCATTGCTAAGATCAGTGATAACTACGAGAAGTGGATTACTGATATCCTGAAAGAAGAATCCGACCATCCGATTCACATCATGAATGATGGTCAATTCATCATTGATCTCATTTACAAAGAACTTGACTAATAAATAAAGAGTATAGACTTAATTGTCTATACTCTTTATGATTTACCAACCAAAGAAATCAAGAATGGCTCTAAAGAGACCCTTCTTCTTTTTGATCGACTTTTTCTCTTCTCTTTCGAGATGCTTAACTTCCTGATCGTTTACACGATTATGGATGTTCTCGACAGTTGCGGAGATATGTTCCTTGTGCTCATCTACATCGGAAGATTCATCAGACTTTTCCGGAATATCTAGAATGCTCTCCTTCTCATTGTAAGTAGTTGATGTTGAAGCGTGACCATCCTCATCCGCACGATGTCCCGCGAGGAAGTCAATAACTTCACTAGCGGGCGTATCTTTCTTGATAACCGCTGAGCCATCGTCATTAAAATGAATTTTATCTGATGATGTAACATCCTCACCAGATGCAGGATAACTTTCGTTATAGGTCGGTACCTCTGTCCGGTTTCCATATACGTCGAGAGTCTTGGCATCTTCCGGTCTTGCCTCTGAAGAAGCAATAACCGGAGGACAATCGTCGTCAGAAGAAGTTTCCTGAATTGCATTCTCAGCAGTCTCTTCCGGAGTTGAAGAAGTTTCATCCTCTTCAGCAACCGGCTCTACATTACTGATGGAAACATATCGTCCGTAAATGTATCCGTCGGCGTCATTGAACTTAACAGGATACCAGCCATCAACCGATGCTCCGGTTACAGGAAGTTCAACGCCTGCATCAACGGAACCAATCTTCGCAGAAGAACTTTTAGGAGCTTCTCGAACAACCAGGTATCGAGAAGCAATTGCCATGGTCTTTCCAAGATGTGTCATTACATCCGCCTCCTTTTTCAATTAATTAGTTGTTCTTTTGTACGTTATAACTAACTTTTTACTAAACATATAATTGGAGGATGATAAATATGACTGACAATCAAGTTACAAATGCAAAGGATATTTATGAACTTATCAACAATCTCGCTACCGTGCGTATGATGCACGGAGATAAGCATATGACGTATGTTATCAACAAACATGTTGATCCCGTCGTAAGAGCACACGTTATCGACAAGCTCAGTCTTCGTTTCAAAGTAGAAGAAAAGAAGAGCTGGCGTGGTAATACGAAGCTCGTTATTACTTTTTAATACCTTAACATAGCTTTAAGGTACTGCTGCAAGGCATGGGCTTTGCACCACTCTTTCTGATATAGTCGGATACTGTTATGGATTTTCTTGCCATGGTCCATAACAGTATCCGACACTTTTGTCATAACATTCTTATAAGGTGGACTGAATGCCGTAAGTCCACCTTAGGTCGAATGGGTTTCGATAATTGCCTATCCCCTATCTATCTCAACGATGATGGTACGTTGAGTCTTCTTCGTTTTGTAAGTGGCGAGGGCCGGTCCGGCGTGATGAAATCCCTCGCACGTTGCGTGCTTGCTGCGTAATGTTCATTTTTATCCTCCTAATTCATAAAGTAGAACCATAGAGAATTCAATCTCTATGGTTCTACCTTTTATAAGTCTTTGAAACATTTGAAAGTTCCAGCTACTGCAATCGTAAAGAAATCTCCTTCCTTCTGGAAGCTAATCTGTGATTGTGACATTTTATACCATCCTCCATATCTAGAGTTCAGACTTGTATCTTCAAATACAAACTGGAACTTCTTATTCGGAGATATAATGGATAGATCTACAGATCCAAGTCCACAAGAGATTACACAGCTATTCGCTTTTGAAATTGCAGCATAAGTTGTTGAATCGTAAGGATTCTTATTTGTGGATCTATACACTTTTGTATTTGATCCACCTCCTGAAGTGTGGGAAACACTTGAGGTTTGACTGTTGATTACATCAATATTACTACCAGAGATAACATCCTGTACAGATGTAGTGCCATTAATTTCAACGAAATTATGCCCGGTTGTAATATAATGCTTTGGATCGTTTTCTCGTTTCAATTGCAGAGAATACTGCTCTTCGGAAACGATCTCATCCAATACAAAAATTACACCTTCAGTAACTTCACCAGGCCTCCAAGTAGTTGTCTTAGCGGTATAGTTCAGAAGATACATGCAATCGAAATCAAAAAATTTAATTGCACCATTCTTATAGAATCCATACCAATTATCCAAAAAATTAAGACAATTTATGAAAGTATCCTGAGGGATTACTACGGGAGCATACGTCTCTCGATTGTCCATAGGGGATAGAAGTAATTTATCTATCCCCACTTTACCACATAACCAAGCGACCGCAGTTTCCATATTACATCTGGTCAGAAGACCATGGCAGAGTTTCTTCGTGTTCTGAATATAATCTTCTCGGAACAGATAGAACTCTGCTTCATAGTCGTCTTGCATCAAACTCTGACCTTCGATGTCATCAGTTTCTGTTTTCAGCTCAGTTACCTTCTCGGACATATCAGGAGTATCATCATCTGTAAAAATCACAAATGTCTGATTGATAGCATCCTTCTTCATGCTTTCTGTATTGGGATCGTGAAACAGTCTGGAATACTGCTGAAGTCTAAACTTAAACTTAGCAGTATCTTTATTCTGAAGTATATGACGATAGGTTGTTTCATTCGTGATTACAACCACCTTCAGAAGAGGAAAGAAATCCTCTTCGAAGTTTTTCTCTATTGCAATATCACGAATCTTTCCGGGGTCGAACTCTATGACCTCAGAACCTATCATCGCTTTGAATTCAGATACCACGTATCTATATTGAAGATAGGTATCTGTATCTTTAATAAGTGCCATGAATTCACCTCATTTTAATAGGTCAACTCTTGTAACATAAGTTGATGATCATACAGAAGACCAGACTGAAGTTCTTGAATCTTTGCAAGATTGGGTTGATCCTCAATCTGAGATGTGATATCAAACTTAATATCTTTAGGACATTCTAACAACTGACGATCCAAATCCATTACATGGAAATGATTGGTTAGTTCTTCTCGAGTATCAATCGAGAACAGCTTAGAGAGCAATTCAATTTCAGTTGTGTTCTCTGTGATCTGTTGATTTTCAATACCCTTCTTGATCATCTTAATCAGAGTCAAAGGACCGTATCCACGAATACCATCAACGTACCGTTTACGATCTCCAAGACAAGCTAAGAGTAACCTATAGAATGCCGGATTGTTGAACAGTCTCAAATCCGACACGTCAATTTTACTTCGCATGACATAGTCCATTGTCTGGACAATACTCGATGTATTTACAGCTCCTTTAGAACTTCTACGCATGATATGCGTCATGAAGTTCGGAAGTGCTTGATATTGTACATCATATACGTCATTGCTTATTAGAAAGTTTTTTCTCTTTCCTTCGTAGAACTCGTCTACAATAAGAGGGATTAACGACCCCTCAATACCACTTCCTACTAAGAAGTATACTCCATTGATTGCTTTACAGATCGCATGACAATCTGGAATTACCGATTCGGTAACCTTTTCTCCTAAAGCTGCAAACTTCGGATTAGTCATGAACTTGTTAAAGTAGTAGGACCGGTAATCATCTACATACTGATTATTCATCTGATTGGTATTAGACAAATCTGTCATATACAAGAAGACCTTTACATCCATCTTATAATCTCTAAAGAATCGTCTATAATGAGCCATCAGATTTATTGCACAAGATGTCAGGATCAATCCTGCATCTCGATAGATTTCGATTTTATGATCAATGTCCTGTACGGTTGATAGATAATTCATGACCGATTCAAAACTGATAAAGACATTGACAGGATCCGTTGGTTTCAGGTCGAGTTTATCGCTATCAATGGTTTGCTCATATTCGTGATATCTCATCTTCATCATATTGAAACAAACCGAAAACGGATCTGACGCTATATAACTCATAGCAACACCCCATTAAAAAATATATGGGTGTGACGAATATTCGTCACACCCATTTGGTTTAAATGCCGCTGGTAAAACGCTTGGTCAGCGTGCTTGCCATCTGACGACGAATGGTCTCGTCGATATCGCTGTTAGCCCGACGACGGGTAGTTCTGCGACGATCAACAGTGAAGATTGCTTCACCATCGTTCGACGGAAGCTTTACATTGCGGATAACTACAGTGTAATCGGTGCGCTTGGTAGTCTCCGCGTTACGAACGTCTCTCAGCATATAGTGGAAGACCTTGATCGGGTCGATGTGGATAGCAACCATCTCACGATTGCTTACACTGTAACGGAACGGAACGGTACCTGCGAGGAACTTACGCATCTGATGATCGCTAGTACCGAACAGCTTCAAGCTCTCCGGATTACGCATCTGATCACGCTCCTTCTTGTTGTAGGTCAGCATAGACAGCAGATCTGCAACATCACGACGAAGCTGTACGCGATTGCCGCGAGTATCATCGTCGTTGTTCTCCTCGAACATCTGAACCAGAGTACCAGAACCCTTATTGTTCTTCTTACGACCAACCACGACGGTCTTCGGATCAAACATTACAGTTACGGTGAACAGACGTTTGTTCACTGCCGCAGACATAACAACGAGGTTACGCGAGATGTCCGGGTCAACCGTGCTGAAGAGATCCTTGATGGCATCCTCGATTGCACGGGACGTAATGTCATACTCATAGATAGTGGTTTTAGCCTTGCCGCCATAGCGAACTACAGGCGGCTGATCGAATTCACTAACCGGAGTGTTCTCCGGAGCGAAGTTCTTTGCCAGAGCGGCATTGAATGCCTTCTGACCATTGTTCTGTCCATTGTTGTTCGGACGGTTGAATTTCTTGTTGCTCATGATAGCAACCTCCTAATAATATATTTGATAAGGCGCAGATCACCTTCCGACATTACGAGAATGTCACCTGGTAGGTCTATACTAAGGCGCCGTATCTAACACTATGGTATATCATTGAAAAACAGTTTGAATTTTTCAATGTATGAAATAAATGGAGCGACATAAGGGAATCGAACCCTCGCCCGATCCTTGGAAGGGACCTGTTCTACCATTAAACTAATGTCGCATCTAACTACTATCTCATTGTAAGATGAAAGATATTTTTTCACTCATAATGAGATTAGTCTTATGTTAGATAGATAAAAAAGAATAAGCTTAGGAGCAAAAAATATGCTCTACTAAGCTTATTCTTAACATATTCAATTTTAATATCTGCCCTGGGTTGCAAGATAAGTTCTCATGATCTTATCAATGATTCTTCCCTCAGAAGTACCATTCTCCATAGCAAGCTTTGTTATGTGGTATGCTGTCTGTGAAGTAACATGATAGTTACGTTTTACCACACCCACTTTAGAATCATTCCGACGAGAGTCATGCTTTTTGTACATAAATTATCAACCCTTTCGAGGTTTACTTTAAGGATCGAATCCTTTATATACTTGTGCTTACAAAAAAATGAAAGCCGTGGGAAAACCGGCTCTCGAATATTTATCTATCTATATAAAGATCCCAAGGTTCCACGAGTCATCAGCTCATATGGAACGCCCAACAGACGACAGTTTGTCTAGATGGGCAGGGAGTATATTTCTCTCTGGATCTTTGTAGACTCTTATACGAGAGTCAACTTCTGGTCCATGACCAGAATGGGTGTACGGAGATCGATTGCAATACGCTTTGCGTCGTCGTCACAGATGAGGTCGGGGAACTCAACCGCTTCTCCGGTAGGCTTAGTCGGTACCAGCGTTACATATTTCTTTTTGCTGGTGTCAATAATGATTTCATCGAAAAGCTCATCTTCATCGATGAATTCTCCGAAGATTGCCTTCATCGGCAGACCTACCAAGGAACGATCGTCCACATCCTTGAGGTGGTAGAACTTCTTAAGAGAGTTCTTAACGATACGGACCTCTGCGGGCGTACGGCAAATCACGCCGATGTGCTCGCTTTCAAGCGCTGTGTCCATAAAGAACATTCCCAACTTATGTACTTCAATATCGTTGGGCCGGCGATAGCGCCAGTATTCCATAGTGGATTTGGGTGTATGCATTTTGCCGCCCTCGATGTAGCACTTTCCGAGGGATGTTGCAAACGGCTTACGGAAATAAGCTTTAATGTCGGCCTCCACTAACGGAATCTTGTAGTTGAGGATCTTCTTTTCGGTGTTCTCCTTAGTCATAATAAATGACCTCCTTTTGAAATTATATAATTGATAGATAAGACACCACTCTATATCTATTCAAATATATAATATATCAATTGGGAGGTCATTAGATACGGATTTTGAATTATAGGTCTTCAGGTATAGTTCCTACGCTTTTATATGACTTGATTGTGGTTAGTTGACACCATCCTTTTACGTCTATATAGAAGTCGTAATGCGAATATCCCGATGGAAGAGTATATCCACCTCCACTAGATTCTAGTCGGAAGGTATGCCTATAATATCCATTATAAACATATGCATCAGCAATCTCAGATATGGTCAATCCACTGGAATATCCAGATGTAGTCACTGTAAGCGGTATTGCAAAGATGTCTGGATATGTGTATGATAGATCTGCCGAAAACTGTATATACAATTGAGGATTACTCCAATAAAGTACATATACGTTATTTGAACTTCCTTGTGCATAAGTTGAACTCACTGGATAGTCTGTACTTTTATACACGAGCTTGAGATCGTTTGGGTAATTTCTACTCCATTGAAAACTCCGCCCTGCTTCACTAGTACTAGATAGGCGTATCTCTCCAGAATTTAACTTTAACCAAGACTTGACAGTTTCTATATTGGAGATGTTATTAGCTATTGTCTGGAATGATGCGTCAGCGGCTGTATTTACGCCTTTGCCAGTAACCGCTGAGGCGATAAGAGACTTACCGCTACTGACAGAGGATTTTAAAGAATTAAGCTCACTAGATGTGGCAAATCCTGAAACATCAGGGATCATAGATTTCAGTGCAAATTGAAGCGGGCTAGACGCTGAATTACCGCAATAGAAATCATTGCCATTTACAAGCATTCTTCCACTTTGCAAGGTGTTTTACAGAGATTATGACGCTACATAAAGAGATGAACCGACACCGCTTCCACTGCCGGTGTTTATCGTTGGATATGTCAGTAATCCCGATGATGAAACTGATGGAGTTGTCCACGATGCGCAATCCCATAATATGTGAAGAGATTTTTCATACCACAAACTCACAGCTCCATAATATCCTTTGGAACCCGGTCTAGTTGATATTAACAGGTACATCTTATCCATGTCTAATTGATGTGTTTTTGTAGAGCCATCGTATATGTAAACGTCTTCTAATTTAGAAAATTTAGTAGCGCCAACCTGTATTGCATTTATGTTATTAGCGATAGTCTGGAATGATGCATCCGCAGCTGTATTTACTCCCTTGCCAGTAACTGCGGAGGCGACAAGTCGTTTGCCGCTACTGACAGATGTTTTTAAAGAATTAAGCTCACTAGATGTGGCGAAGCCCGAGACATCAGGAATCTGAGATTTTAACGCAAGTTGAAGTGGATTGAGAGATGAATTTCCACAATAGAAATCGCTACCCGAAACGAGTAATTGTCCACTTTGCAAGGAAAAATGCAGGCTTTAGAAAAAATACAAAAAAAGAAGGAAGCTTACGCTTCCTTCTTCTCGAAATATTTGTAGTCCGTGACGATATCATGCACCTCGTTGATCAGGTTGCAGGTACGGGTGACGCAAACGTTCCCTTTAAGGTAGCCGTTGTTTGCGGCCTTTACCTCATCGAGGTCTTTCGCGAGCTGATGCAGTTCCTTGATCATCTGATCGATGTCGGTATCGGGGATGTCGGAATCTGCACTCCGTGCGGTTTCGAACTTCTTCTTGAGTTCGCCGACTGCGGTCTCAATGTTGTACGCGCGGTCGATGTTGTCGCGGATCTCGTTAGAGATCCGCTCCTCTTCTTCGAGCTTCTCGAAGATCTCCTTATTGTGCTGCTTTACGGCGGCGGAGCGCTCAGCCTGCTTTGCCTGCAGGTCAGCTTCAGCCTTTTCGAAAGCTGCCTGTGCCTCAGCTGCCTCGGCCTCATTCTTAGCCTGCAGACGCTTGATGATCAAGCCGCCAGCAATTGCTGCTGCTACGGATACGGTGCCTGCTACTACCAGATTCTTGATGTTTGCCATAGTAAAGTCCTCCTTAAAGACTCGTTGATCCATTGCCCCAACTATCAGCTAGGATCATAGATTAATGATTTACTTGAATAGCTGATAGTTTGTTATTCTATCTTCTATTCATATAAATAATATATCAATATATATAGGGTTTGATACGGATTTACAAAAAAGAAAAAAGAAGAGTCTGTATT
>CAVFXW010000069.1:0-50198 GCA_963626675.1 Clostridium sp. CAG:452
TTCCCATTCGTCAAGATTATGGAATGAGGTTACCCACTACAAATAGCGAATAACCAAAAAAAACGTTCCTTAATTCCTTACACACAAGAAATTAGACGGTTCTCTTGAATTGTATCATCATTATACAACTATGATGCCCAGAACGAGACTCGAACTCACACACCATTGCTGGAACTAGGACCTGAACCTAGCGCGTCTACCAATTCCGCCATCTGGGCGATAGGGAGATGTTAGTCTAAATTATCTTATTTTTCAAGGTCGTTGCGTTCGAGGAATAAACCAAGTAAAATTCAATTCATGATTAATATTCTATTTCTCGGCGAGATTGTCGGACGATGTGGTGGTAATGCACTAAGAAAAGATCTCAGCAGAATAAAAAAACAATATAATGTCGATTATACCATCGTAAATGGTGAAGGCATGACCAATGGTTATGGAATTCAAAAAGCACATGCGACAATGCTCGGAAAATATGGTGTAGATCTCATCACCGGCGGAGAAAAACTATTCTACAAGCAAGATATGGTCGAATTTATGAGTCATTGCTCCTTTATTCTAAGACCTTTAAATTATCCTCCTCAGTGTCCCGGAAGATCTGTTAAAAACATCTCTATTAAGGAAACCCCGTTCCTTGTGATAAATCTCCAAGGTAATTCATCAATGAAGCAATCTATCCAGAATGCTTTTGTTGCAATTGATAACTTTCTGAAAAAGGTGGAGGAAAATCCAATTATTCTTCTTACCTATCATGCTGCAACAACAGCAGAGAAAGCAACAATGTTGCACTATCTTGATGGCAGAGTCCAAGCAGTAATAGGAACACATACAAAAGTTTTAACAAGTGATGAGAGAATTACAGATAATGGAACAGCTTTCATCAGCGATATAGGACGTGTGGGATCTTTCAAGAGTGTTGGGGGATTTGATCCTGAAACAGAAATAAAAAAATACAGAAAGCAAATTCCCTTGCGTAGTCGTGAAGCATGGCTTGATCCGAGGATTCAAGGTGTTTGTGTATCAATTGATGAAGTAACTCATAAGGCGGTCTCGATCACGATTGTGGACGAAAGTGTCGACATAACAAAACCTATGGACATAGAGAAGGACGAATGAAAACAATAGTAAATGTTATTTCAAATGTAAACGGTATAATTAAGGTCGGATGCTCCTCATCAGCTTGCTCTGGATGTCATTCAGAGTCTTTCTGTCGAAACAAGGATACACAATACGAAGTAAACAATCCCTTAGAACTAGTAATCAATAAAGGAGATACTGTAGAGGTGGAGATCCCGGAGAAAAAGGCGCTCTTTACAGTGTTTATGAGTCTCCTATTCCCTCTCTTGATGTTTCTTCCCGGCTATTTTCTTGGAAGGAAAATATCGGATAACGAAATTACTTCAGCACTATTTGGAATTCTCTTCATCGCTTTAGGGTTTCTTATCTCATATCTTTTTTTCAGAGGAAGAAAAAAAGAATTCTCTCCTTATATTGTTCGTAAGTTATGAAGAAACTGTATCCTATTCTAATTGTCCTTTTATTACTTGTCTCATGTTCTCTAAATAAGAACAGTGATGAGAATACTGCTCAAGTAAAGGGTGTCCTTCCTGATTTGATAACAATCAACACAAGTAGCAAAATAGGACAAGATGACGGATCTGTAATCGAGCTCGAGGCAGAGAGAATGGCACTCTACTCCACCGACAATTATGCCTTACTTGAGAACTTTTCATTCATTGTTGAAAAAGACGGCAATACGGAGGCCAGTGGCAATGCCGAAAAAGGAAGAATAGAACTAGACGGCAGCTTGATAGAACTTGAAGGCGCTGTCACATTCATGAGAGATGAAGACAACATGCTAATAAAAGCCGAACATCTGATATATAATAAAGAGAGTGATGAGATCACCACCACCGGTACTGTTGTGGTAAACTCTGAAGAAGGAAAAATTGAAGGGGAAAATTTTAAAGGAGACTTGAAAAGAGGACTATACTCATTTTCCACTATACATAAAGGAGAGTTCAACCTTGAATAGAAGATTCTATATTACATTGATTCTAATTTTCTTTGTCTCATTTTCTCTCTTCAGTAACACAATATCTTTCTTAGGTGGAGAGAGCTCACTTTCTCTCAAGGAAGGACAGAAAAGTGTTTCGTTGAGTAAAGGTGCACGCGTGGAGACGGGTTCGATAACAATAACAAGCGACGAAATGACACTCTCTGGAGAAGATTGGTGCTATGTCGAATGTACAGGAAATGTACTAATAAAAGACACAGAGAAAAATATCGAAATAAGATCCTCTTCCATATGGTACGATAGAATCAAAGAAATCATCATTATCTCATCATGGTTTGAAATAGATGACACATCACAAGAACTGTATGCAACTGCAGGAAGCCTCCACTATGACATGAAAAATGAGAAACTCGAACTTTCGATGCAAGTATCATTAATGCGCATCAGTGATGGAAGCGTTATGACATGTACAAGTGAAAGCCTCTCATATGACAGAGAAAACGAGTTCGTCTCTCTTAAAGGAAAAAGTAATGTTATATGGAAAGGAGATGAATATTCTGCAGATATAATCTCGGTAGACTTAAAGAACGATGAGATTTCACTCTCCGGAAGAATAAAGGGAACAATCAATGGCTGATACACTCACTGTCGAACATCTCTCCAAATACTACGGAAAAAAACATGTCGTAAAGGATATATCATTCACGATGTCCAGTGGTGATATCACAGGACTACTTGGGCCGAACGGCGCCGGTAAGACAACCTCGTTTTATATGATAGTTGGTTTTATTAAGACAAACGGGGGTATAATTAAAATCAACGGCTTAGATATAACACCGCTAAAGATGCATGAACGCTCTAGGATGGGGCTAGCATATCTTCCACAAGAGCCAAGTATATTCCGTCGTCTTACAGTGGAGAAGAATATCAGACTAGTCTTAGAAGCCCAGGACTACCTTACAAAAGAGGAGAAGAGGGAAAAAGAAGAAGAATTATTAACTGCATTTGGAATAGACAGAGTCCGTAAACAATACGGTTACACACTCTCCGGAGGTGAGAGAAGACGTACAGAGATAGCACGTGCTCTTGCTACAAGTCCAAAGTTTCTTCTTCTTGACGAACCCTTTGCCGGAATAGACCCAAAGGCAGTATATGAAATCAAACAAATAATCAAACACTTAAGTGAAAACGGAATAGGAGTTCTTCTTACAGACCATAACGTAAGGGACACACTTGAGATAACTACAAAGGCACATATAATATCTGACGGTGAAATTATAGTATCAGGAACAAGAAAAGAAGTCCTTGAAGACGAAAAAGCACGGGAGATATACTTCGGCCACGATTGGGAGGAGTATTAATTGGAACAGAGCCTTAGCACATCTCTTACAATGACACAGAGGCTCGATACCTCACTTCTCCAATTGATCGATATCATTACAATGTCGACAGAAGAGTTGAATGAGAAAATAAAGAAGGAAGCTGAAATAAATCCCGTTCTGGAAATTAAGAACACCGAAAAAAACTTCAATTCAGAGCGAATAAACGCCTTCAGGAGAAGCTACTCCCTTGATGAGGCCAACAGCCGTGCATACTCTGACGACGAGAAGGAGATGTGGTTTGAGAAGACTGTAAGCGAAAAAGAGGATTTAAAGGAACATCTATCGAAAGAACTCGGACTCGTCGACATGTCGCCATCTATACGGGAAACGGCGGAAACTTTGATAAGTGCCCTCGATGAAAGTGGATTTACCGGGCCCGATCCGGAGTCTCTCGTACCGGAATGGGAAAAAGAATATGTAGCGGATGCTATAAAGATAATACAAAGTCTTGAACCCACCGGTGTCGGAGCAAGGGATTGGAAAGAGTCGTTAATGATCCAAATAAAGGAGAAAGAAAAGAACAAGGAAGAGGTCAGACGCTATCACGATATAATATATAAGGGCTTAGGATACATACAAAATGGAGAAGAGGATAAACTTGCAAGAGCAATGAAGATTGGTCGCGAGGACCTCGACGCAATGATAGCCGTAATAAAAAGCCTCACGCCCTTCCCTGGACTGAAATACACAGCAACATATGACCCATATATTGCTCCGGAGATAACAGTAACCGTAAAGAACGGTGCGATACTTCTCGACATGCACTCGTCAGACTTGATAGATGTAGGCTTGGATGAAAGTTATCTTGCATTGAAAGACGAGATAAAAAATAAGTCAGATAAGAAAGATAGGGAAGCTAATAAGTTTCTTAGAAAGAACATACTTGATGCAGAGAACCTCATAAACCAAATCAAAATGCGTAAGTCAACCATGGAAAAGCTCGGGCTTCTTCTTGTAGAGAAACAGAAAGATTTCTTTCTATATGGTCCGATGTACCTTAAGGCTCTCACAATGACTAAAGCTGCAGAGATCATGAATGTGAATGTAAGCACAGTATCGAAACTGGCGAACGAAAAATACGTTCTTACAGATTGGGGAACCTACCCTTTGCGCTTTTTCTTCTCTTCTGAAGTAAAGAGTAGCGATAATGATGATATTTCAAAAACTGCCGTCATATATAAGATCAAAGAAATACTCTCATCCTTGCCGAAAGGAAAGAAAATATCAGACCAGAAGATAAGCGATATGCTCGCCGAAGAAGGCCTTAGCGTTGCGCGACGTACAGTAAATAAATACCGTAAAGAAATAGCTAAATAGTCTAATTGAAACAAAGAAACAAAAAGTTTTATTTCCCTTTTAGCTTTTGGGTTGTAATATTTAATTGTGAAAGGAGATTTCTTCCTATTTGGTTTCCATAACGGAAAGGTAAATGAAACAAGCAAATGCTTGAAAGGAGAATGAGAAATGAACATTACATTCAGGGGAATCGGTTACACACCGAACGAGGAAGACAGGTCATTTCTTGACAAAAAACTCCAGAAGATTAGTTTTGCTGAGGACTATCTTCAGGATCTCGACATCGCAGTAAAAAAAGAAGCAAAAGGAATAGGGTTCCATTTAGACGCTGTCCTTCACTTTATATGGAGAAAAGATAAAGTGGTCTCAATTGACTCATATGAATTATACGAAGGAATCGAGAAGTTGTGTGACAAGATTCAAAGCGTTGCAAAGAAGGAAAAAGAGATCGTAAAGGAAATCTGATCCCACTTTTCAAACAAAAGAGGCTTAACGGCCTCTGTTTTTATGTTAAAACAATGCAAAAGTTGACAAAAAAACAATCCGATATACTCTCCTTCATCTCACAAATGATAATCGCTGAAGGTCAATCTCCGACCCTTATGGAGATAGGAGAGCATTTTTCATTCTCGGCAGAGGGAGCTTACTATGCTGTTAAAGCATTAGAGAAGAAAGGTTATATCAACAAAGATGAAAAGAAGAAAAGAAGCATCACACTGTCTTCTCATGAGAAGGAAAAAAGAGAAAATATCCAATTTCCCTACTTTGCTAAAGAACCAACAAAAGAAGAAATCTTAAAAGGTTCCGATACTTATATTTTTCTTCCTTACTCGATGAAGAAAGATGATGTTTTTGCATACTCTGTCACGTCATGCTCAATGATCAATGCAGGTATACTCGAGGGAGATATAGCCATAATAAAAAGAAGTATCACAGCCGAAGAAAACGCCATCGTACTAGTAGAAAAGGAGGAAGGAACACAGCTCGAATTAAGGAGACTACATAAAGGACAAGGAATAATTGAGCTATGGGCAGAGAATGATACGATGGGAATAATCAGACGAAAGGAATTCTCAATTTTTGGCATACTTCTCGAAATAAGACGCCATTATTAATAGTTAGTCACAAGTCTCGTCAGAAGAATCTTCTTTATGGTATAATTTACAAAATGAGGATTACATGGCAGAAATCTACATCCTACTCGGTCCTGAGGAAGGCGAGAAAAACGCACTAATAAAAAAATTGAAAAAAGAAACACTCGAGAGAATTCCAGACACGGAATGCTATACTTTTTTCGTAGGAGATGATGATACATCGAGCTATGTCAGCGCCGTCAGCCAATCCTCTCTCTTTTCCTCGCATCGTTTCATAGTTCTCAGAGGATTAGAAAATCTAAAGAAAACAGACCCTATTTATACTTCAACACTCTTAGCTGTAAAGGATAATCAGAGTGACCTCACTTTGATTCTTGTCTCTACCGAAAGCCTAACAAGCACTTTTGACAAGACAATTCTCGATGCAGCGGGTAAAGAAAGAACAAAGATTTTCTGGGAATTGAGTGAAAGCGATAAACGCAATTGGATTCTATCATGTGTCAATAAAGAAGGCTTCACAATAACACGTGATGCAATCGAAGAGATTCTCTCTACAGTAGAGAATAATACACAAGAGATGAAGAATGCAGTTCTCTCTATTACGAACTTTCTCCGTCTCAAGAAGAAAACAACAATAGAAAGAGACGATATCGAAGCATATACAACGGCATCTAAAGGGGAGAATGGATATACACTATTTCGTGCTCTAGGAGAAGCTAATCTCGATAAAGCCCTCTTAATCATCGATTCAATAATACTCAATGACCCTAAGAACCTGCTTCCGTCTATATCTGTAGTTGCCAATCAATTCAGACGAATTGAGGAAGCAATAAGAATGAAGGAGAGAAGAATCCCAGAAAACACAATATTTACAGAGCTCACTGCATTCTCCTCATTCTCATACAAGGCAAGAAGTGGAGTAAACTTCAAAGAAAAAGATCTCTTCCGTACAACAATGAAGAACTACACGAAAGAAGATGTGGAGAATATAATACTCACACTCGGAAAGTATGACAGCGCACTCAAGAGTGCACAAAGCGAAAACCTAGAAACACTCGGGGAGCTCCTATGCTATACAATAGTCGTCGGCAAGGGAAAAGAAAGCCCCCTTACACTAGCGCCACCTTCTCTCTCTCTTAATCCTTTCATCTAGAAATTGAGTTTTCTCAAGACTCTTTCAGCAACCGAAAGTGGAATCCCCGCGCCCTTACTCAACTCCTCCTTACTTAAGGAGAGAATATCTTCAACAGATCCATATTTCTCCATAATACGTCTGCTTCTCTCTTTTCCTACACCGTCGATTGATTCAAGAAGCTTAAACGATGCCTCTCTCGATCTCATACGTTGATTGAATGAAGTAGCTACCCTGTGGCACTCATCTCTTACTGCAATAAGTGTTCTAAGTCCCGCATCCGTCTTCTCAAGATGTATCTCCTCACCCGAAGAAAGGACAATAGTCTCTTCTTTCTTCGCTAAGCCCACAACAGGAATCGAAAGAGCAAGCTCATCAAGAGCCTTAATGGCAGCATGAACTTGTCCTATTCCACCGTCAATCATTATGAGTCCCGGTAGCTCATTCTTCTCTTCCTTCTGTCTCTTGTAACGCCTATAAACAGCCTCATGTATAGACTTAAAGTCATCTATCTCACCCTCCTCTAGACTCTTCATTGAAAAGTGCCTGTACTCCTTATTCGATGGAGTACCATCTCGAAAGACAATGAGGGATGATACGGTGTATTTACCAGATAATTGAGCAATATCGTATCCTTCGATAAGACGCGGAGGATTTTCTAATAACAGGATTTCCTTCAGTCTCTCGAGAGAAGGAGTATTATCGAAAGCGAGAAGTCGTTTTTCAACATCTCTTCTTGCGTTCTCTTGAGCAAGGCGGAGTATTCTGTAGTGTTTTCCATCTTTCGGCTCATCCACTTTTAGATCCTTCTTGAGGATCTCTCTAAAATACCTCTCGAGCAATTGAGAGTCTATTTCATGTGAGACATAGATCTCACGTGGAAGCTCCTCGCCATCACTGTAGTATTGCATTAAAAATGAAAGAAGTGTCTCCGTTTCATCTCCGAGACAAAGACTATGGTAGATTGCCTTTCCTATGAGGCGTCCGGAGCGAAATTGCATAATCGAGACGGATGCAGAATAAGCTCTCATCTCTATTGCACAATAGTCGCGCTTATCATCTTCTTCCTCTCTATTAACATCCTCCACCATTTGGTTCTTTTGCATCACCTTCAAAGCTTCGATTAGATCCCTCTTTTCTGCAGCCTTCTCAAAGTCGAGTCGTCGTGAGGCTTCATTCATCTCCTTTTCTGCTTTATTGATTAGCGATGAATCATCTCCTTCAAGGAATGCTGTAATTTCTTTTATGTATTCGTTATATTCAGTACTTGTTACAGCACCAATACATGGACCAGAACATTTCTTCATATGATAATATAGGCATGGATAATCCCTCTTCTTTAACACTCCGGAACAAAGACGAATAGGATACATTTTCCTTACCGTCTCAAGATATATATCAAGTCTCTTACCATCAGGATAAGGACCGTAATATTTTGAACCATCGCTAATTATACGTCTCGTCTTAAAAACACGGGGAAAACTCTCATTTGTAACACGTATAACAGGATAACTCTTACCATCCTTGAGAAGAATATTATAATGAGGGTTGTATTTCTTTATGAGATTATTTTCCAATACAAGGGCCTCATATTCATTGCCGGTAATCACATAATCTATTCTGGCTATCTTTTCAACTAGAGCCTCTGTTTTAAGCGTACGCCCGGGAAGAAAATATTGACTGACCCTACGCTTGAGGTTCTTCGCCTTCCCAACGTATATGACATCCCCCTTATCATTCTTCATCAAATAACAACCACTGTTTTCAGGTAGGGTCTTTGCTATTTCCCGTGCACTTTCCATACATAAAGGATAATCATTCCTTTTCCTTTTTAAAAGATACCGGTAAACTCATCGTATGAATGAGAGTGCTACTAAAATAATATTAAACCTCCCGGAAAAAGTAAGAAAGGACATTGAAACACTTTTCTCGAAAATACATTTCACACAAATGCAGCAAATGGAAATCATCAACGAAGAAGCAGATCTTACGCAATGGGATGAGGAGAGTTTTGTCGGTAAAATCAAAATAGAAGACTATATAGATCGTAAAGACGGTCGAGGCGGAGACGAATACATAAAAGAGCTTAGAAACTACATGTCGCTACTAAGAAAAAGCGAGACTGATTATTCATCATTCTTCCCCAAAGTAACAAAAGCTCCCAAAACAAAAACTGTAGCAAACAATGATAAAATTGTTCTCTCGCGCTGTCCCTGCCCCGTTGACGGAGAGAAGACACGCTGTTGTCGCCTAAGAACTCTGGATGCTGTCATGCAATGTGGATTTGGATGCTCTTATTGTTCTGTCCAGGCTTTCTACAGCGAGAACGAAATCAGAATAGTTCAGGATCTTGAAAAGAAACTTGAAGATATAAATATAGATGAAGGGGTATGGCATATAGGAACAGGGCAGGCATCAGATTCACTTCTTCTCGGTGATGACTATAATACACTCTCATCCCTTTCTTCCTTTGCAGAGAGACACCCCGGAATAATAATCGAACTCAAAAGTAAAGCTTTTAGAGCTGATATATTCAAAAGAAAATGGCCGAAGAATATGGTATTCACATGGTCACTCAACGCTGAAACAATAATAGAAAAGGAAGAACACTATACATCTCCATTAGAAAAGAGAATAGAATGTGCGATGAGAGCAAGAGATAATGGAAACAAAGTAGGTTTTCATATACATCCTGTATTCTACTTTAAAGGATGGAGAGAGGAATATAAAAAAGTTGTCTCTGCCATTACATCAAATTTCTCTCCAGATGATATCCTAATGATAAGTATGGGAACACTTACATTCACTAAGGCCGTACTTAAACGACTGAGGGAAAGAGGAAAGCGAAGCAGGGTTCTGGAAATGGAACTCGAGAAGACAGCAGGAAAATACTCCTACCCATTAGATAAGAAAGAAGAAATGTTTTCCACTATCTACTCATACTTTCCCTTAGAATACAAAAAAGATATCTTCTTCTATCTATGCATGGAGGATCCAAGCCTCTGGAGCAAGGTATTCGGGAGGGAGTACAAATCAGACTCCGATTTTGAAAAAGACATGAAGAAAAACTACTACAGAAAGCTCTCTATATTAGACCCATCTGAGAGAGAGCAAGTGTAACGGAGGCAGGAACGGCAGTCTCTGTCCTTAATATACGCTTACCGATAAGAACAGGCTTGAAACCGTGAGAAAGAAGAAGCTCTCTTTCTCTCCCACTCCACCCTCTCTCTGGGCCGATAGCAAGTGTAACACTCTTACCTATAAGAGATAAATCTGAAAGATTCTCTGATCCGATAACATTATCAAGAAGAAGAGAAACATTTGCCTGAGAGAGAGAAAAAGCTTCACTGAGGCTTCTAACGCAAACACATTCACTGACTCCTGTAAAGCCTGATTGCATTGCGCCATCTATCAATATCTTTTTATATTCACCACTAGTATAGAGAGAGGACGAGGAATAGCTCTTCTCCCCGAGATCTGTTATGGGAAGTATGATCTTTTCCACCCCTAAAGACTGCGCCTCCCTCAATATACGTCTCATCGATATCGGTCTTGTCTGGCCTACGATTAAAGTTACAGGATATAGGCCAGATGTATCTTTTTCGCCATGAAAGGAAAAGCTAAGACCGCTCTCATCATCCTCTTCGATTGTAGCTCTTCCTTCAAATGAATTGATAATTCCGCATTTAAAGGTATCGCCTTTTTTGAGGTGTAATATTTTTCTTATGTGAATTGTTCTTTCATCAAGAGGAGAGAAATGTCTCTCCCCTTCTTCTATCAGAATTATATTCATGCTCTACCGTACAACTTAGAATAATACTTTATGCCTTCAAAAGACGGCGATGTAATATCTTCCTCTTTCATCTTCCAGGACCAATTGGATGACCCACAGGTAGACGGAACATTCATTCTCGCTTTCTCATCAAGAGAAAGAATATCTTGCATCGGGAAGATGACATACATTGCCGAAGACATCAAAAGAGAACGTATCATACGCCACAGCACATCGTTATCTGAACACTCATAGTAGCGCCTTATTATATCTTTAGTGCGCTCATCTAGGCTCTTATACCAGCCGATTGTAGTGTTGTTGTCATGCGTTCCAGTGTAAGCAACGCTTAACTCAGGAATATTATGGAGAAGATACTCATTCGTGGTATCGAAAGAGCCATCATCCTTAAAGCCGAATGCAAATTGCACAATCTTCATTCCTGGTAGATTGTTTTTATCTCTCAGCTTCTCGACACCTTCTGTTATGACACCCAAATCCTCTGCGATAATCGGAAGGTCAGAGCCCAGTTCTTTCTTTATTGCATCGAAGAATTTCTGCCCCGGTCCTTTCACCCATTTACCAGAGACGGCAGTTGTCTCCCCGTAGGGTACTCTCCAATAAGCCTCGAATCCTCTGAAGTGATCGATTCGTATGATATCTGCAAGAACAAGACACGCTTTGATTCTCTCAATCCACCACTTATAGCCGTCCTTTTCCATCTCCTTCCAGTTGTACAGAGGATTCCCCCACAATTGGCCGGTAGAAGAAAACGCATCAGGTGGAACACCTGCAGAAGCACTCTGCTGACAGTTCTCATCAAACTCCAAGAGTTTTGTATTAACCCATGCGTCCACACTGTCGGAGGCAACGAAAATCGGTATATCTCCAACGATTTTCACGTGCTTCTCATTAGCATAGGCTTTCATCTTCGTCCACTGCTTATAGAAGAAATATTGCAATACGGAATATATTTCGATTAGATCCTTCTCTTCTTTTCTAGCCTTATCAAGAGCTTTTTGTTCTCTCATTCTGAGTTCCTTAGGCCAAACGGAGAACCATCTTGAATCATTGTACTTTGAGCAAAGTGCCTGAAAGAGTGCATAGTCCTCAAGCCACCATTTGTTGTCTTTCTTGAACGAATTGTATTTTTCTTCTTCACTCTTTTTTGCAGACGAGAGAAAATTAGAAGCAGCCTTAAAAAGAAGCGGCATCTTTATTCTTCTTGCTTCGCCATAATCGACCCTCTCGTTCGTTTCAGCTTTTACAAGAACATCGTCTAATTCCAATAGTCCTTCTATATAAAGAGATTTCGGAGAAATGAAAAGCTCATTACCGGCAAAGGCAGATCGTGCAGCATAAGGACTATCTCCATAGCCTGTAGGTCCTGTCGGAAGAACCTGCCAAAGGGAGATTCCGTTATTACTTATTGAATCGATGAATCTATATGCATTGTCCCCTAAGTCTCCAACACCATACTCAGAAGGCAAACTTGTTATGTGGAGTAATACTCCAGTCTTTCTTTCTCTATGTTTCATATTGCCATTATAGTGAAGAAGAAAAGAAGTGTTAACAAGCCTTCTTTCAGGAATTCATTCTTAAGGGAATAAACCCGATTTCTATCACGAGGAGAAAATTTTACAATTAATCACTTCTGCCACTTTTGACGCCGTCATAATTTTGAGATACACTAAATATATGTCATACACAGAATTATCAAACAATTTTGCAATCGGAGAAGATGTTTTCTACCCCTCAACCGGGCTATGCACTGTCATTGAAGAGGAAGAAAGAAACGGCATAAATTACCTTAAATTGTCATCTCAAAGCACTGATTCGATAATTCTCCTTCCTGTCAAAAATGCAATAAATCTGGGTTTGAGACACCTCGTAACAAAAGATGACATCATATCTTCTCTTAATATTCTCAAAGAGAATGTACAAGATGAAGAGAAAGAATGGAAACACCGAGTCGAGAAGAATACCACACTACTCAAATCCGGCACTCCTTCTTCAACCTGTCGTGTACTATCATCATTGTATCAACGCTCAAGAATCAAAGTACTCCCGAATGTCGAGAAGAAGCTTTTCGAGAGGGCACTAGATATGCTTGTAGATGAGGCTTCTTCTGTGCTAAAAAAGAGCAGGGAGGAAATAAGAAGGTTAATCTTCTCTTATCTCAAGGATGGAAACGAGCTTTGATCTTATTCTTACAAGTGCCGGAAACAGCACTCGTTTCAACGAAAACACAACCACACATATTAAAAAAGAATGTGCCAAAATAAACGGAAGAAGTGTGTTGTCCCTCGCTCTACTTCCCTTCCTGTCATTCAAGGAACTAAGGAATGTCATAGTAACATATCCTCGTTCGATGAAAGAAATAACAGAAAAAGCACTTCAAGATATATCGCTTCCCTCCCATGTATCTCTGTACTATGTAGAAGGTGGAAAAACAAGAACATCATCGGTGCGTAATGGAGTACTCTTTCTTAAAAATATAAATACTTTGTCTTCTTTTATTGCCATCCATGATGGTGCACGCCCCTTCATAAAGAGCGAGCTTATAAAAAAAGTACTCGACTCAGCGAAAGAATACGGGGCCGCTGCTCCTATATTGAGGCTCACAGATGCAATAAAAAGCGTTAAGGACAACCATATTATATCCTCACTCGAGAGAGCAAATATCGTAAGAGTCCAAACTCCACAGATTTTCTTGAAAAATAGTCTTATCGAGATTTATTCAGCACTTGATGAGAATGATACCTTCCAAGACGATATAGAGCCGTATGTAAATGCAGGTGGAAGCTGTTACATAGTCCCTGGAGATGAAGAAAATAGGAAAATAACATATTCAAGCGATCTGGAGAGGAAAGAGATGAGAGTCGGTTTCGGTAATGATATACACGTTCTTGAGGAAGGAAGAGATTTTGTACTAGGCGGAGTGAAGCTTCCATACCATCTTGGAGAGAAGGCACACTCCGACGGAGATGTACTCATCCATGGCCTTATCGACGCCATCCTAGGCGCGTATGCTCTATCTGATATAGGTCATTTCTTTCCACCGGAAGATAATAGGTGGAAAGATGCTAAAAGCACAGACCTTCTTTCAATAATTCTCGAGAAGGTTAATCCGAAGATAATCAATATCGACTGTGTAATTACACTTGAATCTTTCAAGCTTGCTCCTTATATACCTCAAATAAGAGAGAATCTGGCGCATCTCTTAAAATTGCCTATTGATAGAATCAGTGTTAAAGCTAAAACAAATGAAGGCCTCGACTCCTTAGGGAGAGACAAGGCCGTTAAAGCAGAGGTTGTTATTCTTACTCAATAAGAAAGTCTTCTCTCTCAGGAGTGAAAATATCGAGAAGAACGCCTTCTTCAAGACAAACCGCGCCATGAAGGACCCCGCTCTCCTTATATGTAGAGTCTCCGCTTGATAAAACCATCTTCTTTCCACCGATTTCAAAGCAGAATTTTCCACTTATAATATATGAGCATTGCTCATGAATGTGGGTATGAGGCTTTCCCTCAGCCCCTTTTTTAAAATGAAGTTCACATACCATGATATTTTTGCTGTGTGCCAATACCTTTCGCGTAACACCCTCTCCAGCAGGGACAGACGCAATATCATTACCTATAAAGAAATTTTCCACCATCATACCTCCCTTTATATAAAGCCGGATTTCTCCGGCTTAAATCATTTCTTTGCAATAAGCATAGTCTTAGGATCAAGAGAGACAAATGCAGGACGCGGTATGTTTTCACCGTGAGCTCTGACAACTGTAAGATTGACTGACTCATGCTTGTCATCAAATTTGAGAGCAACAAGTACATCAATAAGAGGAAAGTACTTCT
This sequence comes from Clostridium sp. CAG:452, assembly GCA_963626675.1. GTDB lineage: Bacteria > Spirochaetota > Spirochaetia > Sphaerochaetales > Sphaerochaetaceae > Ornithospirochaeta. The sequence goes on from CAVFXW010000069.1 coordinate 14,546, forward strand.
CAAGTGTATTAGGAACACCATACTCGTCAAACGTAACGTCTGGTCTTACAGGAGATACAGCAAACCATACCTCAATGTTCATCTCTTTTGCAAATGCTTTGATCTTTGCAATATCTTCTTCGCTTGCAAGAGTAAGTTTAAAGCCGTCAAAGAGAACTGCATCTGCCTTGAATGCTCCGTGTGAAATCAAAGAGGAGAGTGACTCAAGAACTCTCTCAATAGGAACCTGCTCCTGGGAGAAGTTCATTACAACCCTATTTGAAAGAATTTGGTTATAAAGATCTTCTGCATCATCAAGAGAATTCGATTCTACAATCTCCCTATAGACTTCCTTATACCAATTAATAACATGTTCAACATTGCCGGAGAAAGAGACATGAATAACATTCTCCCCCTTAAAGAGTTTGTCCGTTGCAATATGAACAAGACATGCTGTCTTACCGACACCTTTCTTCGATACGATTACCCCAAGGTTACCCTTGCCAAGGCCACCGTTGATTGATGTTTCAAATACCCTAAGAGGGCTAACACTATTAAGCTGTTTTAAATCCATAATTAGTCCTTACGATAAGTATAACACACAGTAAAAGCTGTGTGTTATTTTTCCTTACTTCTGGTTTTTCTTTTCTGCGTACTTCTTCTTGAGTTCTTCAGCAACACTCATAGGAACCTTGCCGTACTTGGCAACTTCCATTGTGAACTCTGCCTTACCCTGGGTAAGAGAACGCAATACTGTTGAATAACCAAACATCTCTGCAAGAGGTACTTCAGCAATTACCGTACATTGGTTGTTATCTTCCGTTGAGGAGATAATCATACCTCTTCTTTGGTTGATTGATCCGAAGATATTACCCTGGAATTCACTCGGCCCTTCAACTTCTACCTTCATAATAGGTTCAAGAATCACAGGCTTTGCCTTTTCGTAAGCTTCCTTGAATGCAGCAATTGATGCAATCTGGAATGCCATATCTGAAGAGTCAACAGGATGCCATGCACCATCGTTTACACAAACCTTTACACCAAGAACAGGGAAGCCAAGAAGAGAGCCCTTCTTAACTGCACTCTGGAAACCCTTATCACATGAAGGAATGTATTCGGTAGGAATTGCACCGCCCTTAACTTCATCGACAAAGAGATAATCTGGAGCCGGCTCATCGGGATCTGTCTGAACTGTAGGCTCGATATAACCAGCAACACGTGCATATTGGCCAGAACCACCTGTCTGCTTCTTGTGTGTATAGTTGAAGTCAGCTCTCTGGCTGATTGCTTCTCTATATGCAACCTCAGGCTGTCCGACTGTAACTTCAGCCTTATATTCCCTCTTCATTCTCTCAATGTAGACATCAAGGTGAAGTTCACCCATACCCTTGATGATAGTTTGGTTGGACTCCGGATCTACATACGTCTGGAATGTCGGGTCCTCTTTAGTAAATCTATTGAGAGCCTTAGCCATATTGTCTGCAGCCTTCTTATCAACAGGTGTGATAGCAAGCGAAATAACAGGATTCGGAACGAACATACTTGTCATGGAGTAATTGAGGCTTGGATCACAGAATGTATCACCACTAGCACAATCAATACCAAAGAGAGCTGCAATTTCACCGCATCCGCACTCTGAGATATCTTCCATGGTTGAAGCGTGCATCTTTACAAGTCTTCCAACAAGGAACTTTTTCCTTGAACGTGTATTTATAAGTGTATCACCCTTCTTGATACGTCCTTGATATACACGGATATATGTCAACTGTCCATACTGCCCATCTTCGAGCTTGAATGCAAGAATAACAGGTTTTGCATCCTCTTTACTTTCAAGTATGACTTCTTTTTCATTGTCATCGAGATCAAGAGCTCTGTTCTCTACATCTGTAGGATTCGGAAGATAGTCGATAACACCGTCAAGAAGAGGCTGGATACCCTTGTTCTTGTGTGCCGAACCCATATAGACAGGGCAGAGTTCAAGGTTGATTGTAGCTCTCCTGATGCATTCCTTCAAAAGCTCTACAGGAACATTCTCTTCCAGCATAGCTTCCATGAGTGCATCGTTTCCTGAACACATACTGACAGCATCAAGAAGAGCCTCTCTCTTCTCCTCAGCTTCTTCTCTGAGTTCCTCTGGAATCTCTTCAACTCTCAAACCATCTTGAGCAGGACCGGCATCAAAGTAGTTGGCCTTCATGTTAACGAGGTCTACAACACCGACATGTTTCTCCTCTAGCCCAATAGGAATTTCCATCAATACAGCATTGAGGCCAAGCTTCTCAATAAGCTGATCCTTTACCTTATATGGGTTTGCTCCGGTACGGTCGCACTTATTGACGAATGCGATACGTGGAACATGATATCTTTTCATCTGACGGTCGACAGTAATCGACTGTGACTGTACACCACCAACGGAACATAGAACGAGAATTGCACCGTCGAGGACTCTCAACGACCTTTCGACCTCAATTGTAAAGTCGACATGGCCCGGGGTGTCGATAATGTTTATTTCGTGGCCCTTCCAGTCTACATTAGTTGCAGCTGATGCAATTGTAATTCCCCTCTCTCTCTCCAGCTCCATTGAGTCCATTGTTGCACCGACTCCATCCTTTCCACGTACTTCGTGGATAGCATGAATCTTGTTGCAATAGTAGAGAATACGTTCTGACAAGGTTGTCTTACCCGAGTCAATGTGAGCACTAATACCGATGTTTCTCATACCAAGAAGATCGTGATTCATTCTTTTTTACCTCATAGTAATTGAGAGTGGGGATTCCCACTTCTCTTAATCTATAAAAAATTTCCAACTAGGAAATATTATGTAGTTTAGTTTTTTTGTTCAAGTATCTTGTTAATTAAAAATAACTTATAACTTTACTCTATAGATATTTTTTGAACTAATAAATAGCAGGAAGTTTCTCTTCTTCTTTAAAAAAAGAAAATGGAGTGATAAAATAACTTCATGGCAACTGTTTTTGAATTAATAAGAGACGGTGAAATCCCGTCTGTAAAGATTTATGAAGACAACTTATGTTTCGTCATCCTCGACCTCGCGCCTGTAAATAAGGGCCACGCACTTGTAATATCGAAGAGTGCTTCTCCTACATTCACCGAAGTCGAAACAGAGACGCTCCATCACATGATGGACGTAGCAAAGCTTGTAGATAAGAAGCTCAGAGATGTTCTCAAGGCAGACGGCACCAACATTGTAATCAATAACGGACCAGCCTCAGGACAGGAAGTTCCTCATCTTCATATCCACGTTATTCCACGATATCTTGATGACGGAAAGAATTTTACATTCTCCAACAAAGAAAAATACGCTGAAGGAGAAATGGCACATTATGGAGAGATGCTGAAAATATGAAGAAGTTTATTCTCCTTTGTCTCGTCTTTGTTCTTTTGTTTGTCTCTTGTAGGACATACACGATAGAAGAAGCAAGAGAAACAATTGTTTATCCGGAGAAGGGAACGACTCCGACCAGGCTAAGAGATATCGAAAAGGAAAAAGAGGAAGGAGCGAAAGAAGAGGATGCGAAAAAAACAAACGAGTACCCCTCATCCTTGACTAACATTACCCTGCCTTTTTATTACAATCCTTTAAAGAACAAGGAATACACACTATCCGAGGATTTGACACAATTCGATGTACTCTTCATTCCACTAGGAGAAGAGGACCTAGAGGAAGATGCACTCAAAGCAATAACTGCAATTATTAAAGACCATTCATTTACAATTCTTGCGCTCTCGGGAAGTATCTATAACCAAGTGCAACTGGCATCCATGATTAATAAAGACGCCGTCACACTTCTCGGCGGTACGATTATCTATGATGGAGTGGTTTTAGAGGAATTTAACGAAAACTTCATAACGCTTTCTCTCACAAAAGAGAAAAGAATTACTATATATAATAAGGATTACCATCCCGTTTTTGACTATACACTCACTAGAGATGAGATCCTTACCTCTATCGATGAACTAGAGCATCTATTCTCGGAATCATTGATAGAGTCTGTAATAAATAATGGAGAAGATAAGAAGATTCTCTTCCTTTCTTCCATTGCGCCTTCCTCTCTCGATTGGACAGCATGGACAGATTATGAATATAGAGAGGATAGATCCTTCCTTCTCTCGGATCTTCTTCTCTCCCTCAATTTTGTCGATTGTTATGATATAACACGATTCAATGAAGAGACGGAGTGTGGTTATACCCGTAAATACGGACCATACGAGGAGAGACTCGATTTCCTATACTCAAAAGGCCTAATCGTCACATCCAGCTATATCCTTCCTATTGAGAATCTGGAGACCAGAGCTGTAGGTGCCACTTTTACATATCTGTAGTTATATTAGTTATGGAGGTTGATAATGATTTACCACATAAAAAAATCAGATTTTGAAAAAGAAGTGCTCTCTTCAGATATTCCAGTCGTAATGGATTTCTATGCTTCGTGGTGTGCTCCATGCCACGCCGAAGGCAGAATCATAGAAAATCTATCATCACTATGGGATGGAAAGGTTAAATTCTGCAAAATAGATGTTGATGAGGATCCTGATTTTGCTTCAGATTACGACATCGAAACAATCCCAACGCTCGTCTTCTACAAGAACGGCAGGAAGATAGGACAATACAGCGGCGTTCTCGATAAAGAAGGCATGAAGAGAATGCTTGAGATATAATTGAAATAGTATGGGCGTGACCTAAGCCACGCCCTTCTTTATTCTCAATTTTTCCCTGATAGGTACTCGTCGATAGCCCTTGCTGCTGTCTTTCCCGCCCCCATGGCTGAGATTACAGTCGCCGCGCCTGTTACGGCATCGCCACCTGCAAATACGCCGTCTCGAGACGTAAGGCCATCCTCATTTACGATAATTCCACCATGAGAGTTGACCTCAAGTCCCTTCGTTGTATTCTTAATAAGTGGGTTAGGACTTGTTCCAATAGCCATAATAACAGTATCGACATCGAGCTCAAATTCACTTCCCGCAATTGCGATAGGTCTTCTTCTTCCCTTTGCATCAGGCTCTCCGAGTTCCATTTTAATACACTTCATTCCTGTAACAAAACCATTCTTAGGATCGCGTGGGTTATCGGGATTGTTGTAACCGAGGATCTCAACGGGATTGTTCAATAGTTTGAAGTCAATTCCCTCTTCCATTGCATGCTCAACCTCTTCCTTTCTTGCAGGAAGCTCCTCTAGAGAACGTCTATAGACGATATATACATGCTCTGCTCCGAGTCTGAGAGCTGTACGTGCCGCATCCATTGCAACATTACCGCCACCAACGACAGCAACCTTACCACCCTTCATGATCGGAGTATTAGGATCTTCCTTATAAGCCTTCATGAGGTTTGAACGTGTAAGGAACTCATTTGCTGAATATACACCCTTATATGCTTCTCCAGGAATATTCATGAAGTTCGGTAGCCCAGCCCCAGAGCCCACGAATACCGCTTCATATCCCATCTCAAAAAGTTCATCAATCGTTAGAGTCTTTCCAATGACAACGTTTGTGTCGATATCGACCCCGAGAGATTTTAGTCCTTCAACTTCCTTTGCAACGATAGACTTCGGAAGTCTAAACTCAGGAATACCGTAAACAAGAACACCACCAGCTGTATGAAGTGCCTCAAATACTGCAACCTTATAGCCTTTCTTTGCAAGGTCTCCGGCACATGTAAGTCCCGATGGGCCACTTCCAACAACTGCAACCTTGTGTCCGTTAGACTTAGGAGCAACAGAGGAAGCACTACAATGCTCATTATGATAATCAGCAACAAATCTTTCGAGTCTTCCAATTCCAACAGGTTCATACTTAACACCAAGAGTACACTTGCTCTCACATTGTGTTTCCTGGGGACAAACTCTTCCACATACAGCTGGAAGTGAAGATGTGAGTGCAATTGTCTGGTAAGCACCCTCGAAGTCCTTATTCTTTATGTGAGCAATGAACTCCGGAATGCTAATATTTACAGGGCATCCCTGAACACATGGCCGCGTCTTACAATTGAGACAGCGTGAAGCCTCTTCAAGTGCAGTCTCCATTGAATATCCAAGAGCAACTTCATTAAAGTTATGAGCTCTCACCTCCGGCTTCTGTGTCGGCATTTCATGTTTTTTAGGATTAATATCCATACTCTACTCCACCTTATTTCTTAAAAAGATTGCATGCTTCTTCATAAGCATGGTGTTCGAAGTCTGAGTACATTCTTCCTCTACTCATGGCCTCATCGAAATCGACCTCATAGCCGTTGAAATCAGGCCCGTCGACACATGCGAACTTTGTAACCTTCTTTCCATCCTCTGTGAGGGTAAGTCTGCATCCGCCACACATACCAGTTCCATCAATCATAATCGGGTTCATTGAAACAGTTACAGGAACCCCGTAAGGCTTACATGTAAGCACAACAAACTTCATCATGATTACAGGTCCAATGGCAATTACCATATCAAAATGTTTGCCCTCATCGAGCATCTCTTTGAGAGGAACTGTTACATTGCCGTGTCTACCATATGAACCATCATCAGACATGACAACAAGTGTATCGGAAGAAGCCTTGAATTCATCTTCACAGATCAAAAGGTCCTTGTTTCTGAAACCGATAATCGATGTGACATTCGCTCCCAATTTATGGAACTCTTCAGCAATTGGCATCGCAATTGCACAACCGACTCCTCCTCCTATAATACATACGTCATTTATCCCTTCAGTATGTGTTGCAACACCGAGAGGACCGACAAAATCCTCAAGATACTCACCTTCTTTCTTGTGGTTAAGTTTCTCTGTTGTAGCACCAACAATCTGGAAGATAATCTTTACAGTTCCCTCGCTAGGATTACTTCCTGCGATAGTAAGTGGTATTCTCTCTCCGTCACTATCGACGCGAAGAATGATGAACTGCCCCGGTTTAGCTTTTTTAGCTACAAGAGGTGCCTCGATTTCCATCTGTGTAACAGTTGGATTAAGATTCTTTTTTCTTACAATCTTGTACATCACAAACTCTCTACTTTCATTTTTTGAATAAATTAGGATGGCATAATGAGAAGACATGCCATCTATTGATAATATATCGATAATTTATTAACAAGTGAATAGTTTCGCTTGAAAAAAGCGCCACCGTAGAAGCAGCGCCTTTCAAAACTAGAAATCAACTTCAGTGTCATAATAACAACACTTAAGAAGCTTAACCATCTCCTCCTGACTGGGTTGACGTGGGTTTGAACCTGTACAAGCATCAAGTATTGCGTTCTTCGCTATATCCTCAACTCTTTCAAGGAATACACTCTCCGGAACAAAGCCATTCTCCGTTGGATAGCTGTCCTTGCCATAGTTTTTAATACAATGAGGAATATTAAGGTCATCATTCATCTTTCTAAGATACTTGATGAGAGCATTAACTTTCTCGTCATCGTTCTTTCCTGCTAAATGCATATAATCAGCAATGACAGAATATCTCTTCTTTGCAACAGGGTCTTTGGCATTGAATGCAATTACCTTAGGTAGGTACATTGCGTTTGCAGCACCGTGGATTATATGAGCGCCGTAATCTGCGAAGATTGCACCTGTCTTATGAGCCATTGAATGAACAATGCCAAGTAGTGCATTGCTGAATGCCATTCCCGCAAGACACTGTGCATTATGCATTCTGTCACGCGCCTCCATATCTCCATTGTAGGAAGGAACGAGATCTTTCATTATCATCTCGATAGCATGGATCGCCAATGGGTCTGTATAGTCTGAATTAGCAGTCGACACATAAGCCTCGATTGCATGTGTCATAGCGTCCATACCCGTATGTGCAACAAGCTTTTGCGGCATTGTCTCTGCAAGATCTGGGTCGACAATTGCGACATCCGGTGTTATTTCAAAGTCAGCGATAGGATACTTTATACCTTTCTTGTAATCCGTAATGATTGAGAAAGCAGTAACTTCAGTTGCTGTTCCACTTGTTGATGAAATAGCACAGAAGTGAGCCTTTCTTCTGAGCTCGGGAATTCCGAATACCTTACACATCTCTTCAAAAGTAATCTCAGGGTACTCATACTTGATCCACATAGCCTTTGCAGCATCGATTGGAGAGCCTCCTCCAAGAGCAATAATCCAGTCAGGCTGGAAAGCTAGCATCTTCTGAGCGCCATTCATAACTGTCTCGACAGAAGGATCAGGTTCGATTCCATCGATTACTTCTACTTCCATTCCTGCTTCCTTTAGATTGTTTTCAACCTTATCGAGGAAGCCAAACTTCTTCATCGAACCGCCACCTACACAGATAACAGCCTTCTTTCCCTTAAATGTCTTAAGAGCATCAATAGCTCCCTTTCCATGATATAAGTCACGAGGTAATGTAAAACGTGCCATATTTGTCCTCCATAATAATATTCCGGCAATTCAGCCGTTGATTAGAATATAATACAAAACTAGGCAAAGAGCTAGTTTTTTATCGATATTTTTTTACTTTTTATCACACGGGTAAGACTCCATTGCCCGCTAGAATTAATCCTCAATAATAATGGTGTTTACACGACCAGAAAAAGCCGTACAGCCATCGAGAGCTATAATGCCTTTTCCATAGTATGGCGAAAAATCAGGATTGTCACTAAACTCTCCACCTTTTCCTTCATAGCGCGAATGAGCAAACGAAGTATGCCAATGACCACATACTATCGTTTTTCCATTCTCTATCAGGCCCGAGTGCGCGCTCTCCATCCCGTTAATCCATCTCGCCTTCTCCCATTGGCTTTTTCCCGCATTTCGCCAAGAAGGGTTATAGACATATTCATTTTGATACTCACCGAGCTTTATTTGTGTATATGGGATCCAGCCGTGGACGAATATATAATTACTGCTCTCATAATAATCCAACATCCGTGGAATTATATCTCTCTTGTAGTATGTGTTATTTATTTTCTTTTCTACTCTTTCGGGATCTCTATAGAGAGTAGTGTATGGTGTATCTGTAAGATCCAATGCTGTCTGTAGTGTACCATTTGTTCTGTTATAATCTTTGAAATAACTCCCTTCGTTCCACTCATCAACCATATCGAGAAATAAATCTTCGTGGTTACCTTTTATAAGTATGACGCCGTCCTTCTCTATAAGCTCTTTTATAAAAGCCTCGAGCTTACACGCCCCGCGTCCTCTATCGAAAAGATCGCCTAGTAATATAAGCTTATGCTCATCTTCATCTTTAAAATAACCAGCCTCTTCAAGAGAGGATATAAACTCATCATAGAAGCCGTGTATATCTGCAGAAACGTAGTACTTCATATATCAAGCAATAGACAGCCCGAAGGCTGTCTTACACTTTTCTATTCTAAGAGAACATCCAAATCAAGCTCTGCCATGATAGAAGGAAGAGCACAATTCCAGGATTCAAGAACCTGTGGGTGTGTCTCACCGAATATTCCGGCCTTTTTACCCTTATACATGACATAGGCGCACCTACCGGGAATAAATCTCGGATCATTCTCGACTGGAAGAAGCGTATACTCCTTTCTAAGGAAATACATCAGCGTCTGGATATATGACGAGGCCTCGTTATATCCTATTTGAACATTGGAGGCAAAGAAGCCTACGCTATTAGCTGTGTGGGTTCCACTGTTGTCACTATCATCTTTAACAGTTATCTTTCCACATTCAAATATAAGATGAGGATATACCGCATGGCCGGATACACTCTCGCTCTCTAAAAGGCACGGAAGTATACTCGGTCTTATGACTTCATAGTTCTCACTCATAGGATTGGCGATAAATACCGCCTCGTCAGAGGAGATATGCATATTATCTATATACTCTTTCTTTGAGCCTAGATAGTTGTACATCATTTCCTGGAAGCCTAGCCCAACCATTATGTCCTTTACTTTTCTTGAGAACTCCTCTACTGCACTCAACCTGCCAACTGTAAAATCACTAGGCATAACCGGTGTAAAGTTCTCCAGTCCATATCCAATCATTACATCTTCAGCAATATCAACCTCATGAAGAAAATCATTTCTATACTCTGGGCATTCGATATAAACATATTTATCGTCTGCTATTGCATAAACACCCATTCTTTTGAGAGCTTTGATGCAATCCTCTCCAGTAAGAGGAAGACCTAACTTCTTGTCTATAGCCGAGATTTCAGCTCTCTGTGGCTCCTGGAAATAGTATGGAACTGTGATCTCTCTTCCATAGGGAGTATCTTGATTGAGATGGACTTTAATTGGAAGAATCTCGAATCCCATATCAGAAAGGTCACACGCAAGTATATTTGCAGCAAGTAAAAGGTCTTTGAGAATAGGACCCGAAAGTTCAATGAAGAACTCACTGTCTCCAATTTCTATGGCTCCGATACGCGACGAGTTGATTACAGGAGGGAACGAAAGTGTCTCGCCTTTATCATCATATAGGTATGGGAACTTATCGAATGAGGAGACAATATAGCCATATTCCTTTCCCTTTGGATGCTTAGTGCAAATCTCTCTGAGAGAGAGCTCTTCATCCATTCCAAGTGGAACGAATTTCGTCTTATCAGGATCAACTGCTGCATAGTGCACAGGATAGTTTATGAGTTCCGACCTATAAATTCCCATTGCAATCGTCTTACGCTTACGACCGAAGTTGAAGCAAAGCTTCTCCTGACTCTGGATGAGGTTTACAAGTAAATCGTTATCGACTTCAACGCCTCTGCAGGCAAAACCTATTGAGAAGTCTCTTATCCCAACAGCACTCTCATCATCTATAATTTCTCTTCCTTCACTATCCTTTTCCTCATCTTTCGTTGAGAAGAAATCATAGTAAGGAATCTCTCCCGTCTCATATGTCTTTAGAGCTCTTGCAACTCCTGCGGAAGACCATAAATCAGGACGGTTTGTATCATTAAGCTCTATCTTTATTACCTTATTCTCCCTATCGTGTCCGTCAAGTTCGGCTTTTGCAACTGGGAAAATAGAGATAAGTTCATCATCTGTCATCTCTTTTGAGAGAAGAGAGAAGAATATTTTTTCCGGTGCGTCAATCTTCGGCATTAGTTACCCCTCCTTGTTCTTACAGATTCAATATCTGGCGTAAAGAGCTCTCTTAGGTCGTTGAGACCAAGATGCATGAGAGCCATTCTGTCTATGCCGAGTCCCCAAGCGAGGACCGGTACATCTACACCGAGACTCTTTGTTACTTCAGGACGGAATATTCCGGCTCCTCCGAGTTCGAACCAGCCTAGAACAGGATGCTTTATATGTACTTCGATGCTCGGTTCGGTGAAAGGGAAGTAACCGGGAACGTACTTAACTTCCTCGGCACCTGCAATCTCCTCTGCAAACATCTTCAATAGCCCAAGAAGATTACGTAAGTTTACATCCTCTCCCAAGACTATACCCTCTGTTTGATAGAAGTCAGCACCATGTGTTGCATCCACTTGGTCATAACGGAAGCAGCGTACAATACCAAAATACTTTCCAGGAACCTTTGCTTTGGTCAATTGATGAGCCGAAAGTACGGTACCCTGACTGCGTAATACCTGACGACGCGTAAACTCGTGGTCAAATTTATATTGCCAACCGCGTGAACCAGTATCACCTCCGTTTTCATGGGTCTTAGCAACTCTATCAAGCCAAGGCTCTTCTATCTCCTTACAATGCCTAGGATCCTTTACATAATAGACATCATGGATGTCACGTGCAGAATGGAACTGCGGCATGAAAAGAGCATCTCCGTTCCAGAACTCATTCTCAACAAGTGGTCCATCGAATTCCTCAAAACCAAGAGATGTAAGTTTATCCTTGACCCACTGTAGGTAGTTACCATATGGGTTATGGCGTCCCGGAATAAGACGCTGTGTCGGAGCGGAAATACCATATGGTCTGAATGTACCGTTTTTCCATGAACCTGAAGAAAGCATCTCTTGGGTAAGAACACCGAACTCCTCGCCTGTGATATTCGCTTTGAGAAGAGCTTCTTTGGCTTCTCCTCCGAGCAGAGTAAGTTCATAAAAGACTTCCTCTCTCTCAACAAGCTTGAAAGGTGATGTTGAAGCTCCTCTCTTCTTTGATAGCGAGGAGACGGCACTGCGCTCCTTATCAGAAAGAGACGCGTCATCTATAAAGCCACTCTCCAGAGCAGAAGAAAGAAGTTTAGACTGTAAAAGAGTCTCCTGGGGAAGATTTTCAGATATAGCATATGCCTTCTTCTCTTCGTTGAGAGCAGCACATCCGGATTTAGAAAGAAGTCCGAAAGCTGAACCGACATCACTCTTTTCAAGTCCAAGTTTCTCGCTTATCTCAGGCATGGTTGAGGGTGTTGATTTAATAAAATTGAAGATCCTTTCTATAGGCATACCGTTCTTCTGGTATTCTCTTCCGACATCGGTGAGTTCATAAAGAGTCTTTTTCTCCCTCTTTATCTCATTAAGGCATCCTTTTTGATTAAGCCAAGAAAAAGCCTGATTGCACTGCCCGACTTTATAGCCGAGTTCTGCGATTATTCTATCCGCCGTAATCGTCTCGCCCATCTTCACATGTCGAAGAAGTTTAACTTCCAGAGGATGGAGATTCTTTACATCTATATCCATACTAACTCCTATTCTGTGTAGCTTTTCCTAATAATAATTAACGTGTTGAAAAATTGAAAGAGCCGAAAGCATCATCAAGAGAAAGAGAAGTAATACCTTTTCTTTCTTTTACATATCTATCACGGAGAATGAAAACAGAGTAATCTTTCATATATTTTCTGGCATTCCATTCCTCTCTTTCGCTTTCACTGTCCAGAATAAAATATATAAGGTTATACACACCGCCTTTCTTAAGAAGCAATCTTCCAGATGATGGCTTATAGATCTCATAACCCTCTTTTGAGTACTTTGAGATAAGGTATGCTTCAATTCTATCCTCTAGTGTATTAAATCGGCTCTCATAAGTTCCCGTTTCAACGGATTTCGTATCAAGATTAAAAAGAGGAATGGAGAGAGCATTCTCTTCTCTATTTTCGCCAAACAGAATTTCGCGTGTTCTATCGTTCATCAAGTAACTCCTCTGCTGCTTTTAATATAGCTTCCTTGCTAAGAAGCGTCTCTCTCTCAATTCTTTTTGAAAATGCAAGAGGAAGAGGCAGGGAAGATAAAATCCTCACTTTTGCATTTCTATTCTCCTCTTTCACTATTCTATATACAGTCTCTGCAATACTACCCTTAAGCGGTACGTCCTCGAGAATGAGGATGGAATTGAAAGAGCGTGCATGCTCTTTTATCGACGTTTCATCAAGAGGAGAAAGTGATGCTATATCGAGGAATGTACACTCCTTCTCAAGCAGGATATCTTTTGCCCTTTTAAATGGTCTAGAATACCCTATAACAAGCAGTTTTCTTCCTTTGCCACTTACAATGGCTTTCCCGAGAGGAATAATAAAGTCCTCATCACCGACATCGCTCTCTACATCATTATAGAGGGCCTTGTGCTCGAGAAATATTACAGGCTGGTTCTCATTAGCCGCTCCTTTCAATAGAGCCTTGGCTGTTCTTGCATCAGAAGGTGCTACTACACACAATCCCGGAATATTCAAAAACATATTCTCCAAGCATTGCGTATGCTGTGCACCATGTCCCGTTCCACCTCCAAAAGCAGTTCTTATTATTAGAGGACACTTCAATTGCCCGGCCGACATAAAATAACTCTTTGAGGCGTGATTGACGATCGGATCTGAGACAAGTGTAAGAAAATCTCCATACATTATCTCAACAATAGGTCTCTCCCCGAGAAATGCAGCGCCCACAGAGAGCCCCGTGAAGGTCTCCTCGCTCACAGGCGTCTCATACATCTGCAAAGAGAACTTCTTGTACATATCACCAGTGACAGAGAAACATCCTCCGTAGACTGAGATATCTTCCCCGATAAGAGATGCCCTTTCGTCAGAAGAGAGGATTTCACAAAGAGCCTCTCTTAAAGCCTCTCTATACGAGGCTCTATGAACTGGTCCAGTAGAGGATGAGACATATCCATTCCTCGGTGCAGACAAAAGAGATGAGGCTTCTTCAATAGTTAGTATATCGTCTTTCTTCTCCCAGGCATTATTCCAGCTTGACAATATTTTATCCTTCTCGTCTTCAACTAGGTGTCTGAGAGCGCTTTCGTCTATATTGTGTTTAGAGCAATATAAAAGAATAGGATCCTTTTCCTTCCACTCTCTTTCCTCTTCTCTTGTTCTATAGAGAAGCTTATCTGACTTACTGTGGCCGCATTGCCGATATGTATCGACCTCGATAAAGAAGGGCCTCTTATTCTTCAATATATATTCTCTCGCCTCTTTTACACTATTGTAAACTTCATCAAAGTCATTACCGAAAACTGTCCTGTATTTGATATCATATCCGGAAGAGCGAGAGGCTATATCATTTGATGCTATCATTCTCGAAGATGAGGCAGACATTCCGTAGTGGTTATTCTCCATAAAGAAAAGAACAGGAAGATTCCACACCGACGAGAGATTCATCGATTCGTGGAGAGTACCCCTACTCGATGCGCCGTCTCCGAAGATGGCAACTGCAATGTTATTCTTATTCTGTCTTTTAAGTGCGTAAGATGCTCCAAGAGCAAGAGGAATGCCACTTCCTACAACAGCGGAGGAGCCGAGATCTCCGTGTGCGATATCTGTCATATGCATACTGCCGCCGAGCCCCTTACATAGTCCATGCCGCGACCCGAGCATCTCGCCGAACATAGCCTCTATATTAGACCCGGATGCTATATTAAAGCCATGACAGCGGTGTGTCGGCACAAACCAATCTCCCTCCTCTAAGGCAAATATAAGTCCTGTGTGACTTCCCTCCTGCCCGATTGAGAGATGGGTTGTTCCATATAGATTTCCCTTTTTAAATTCTTCATCTATCTTTTCCTCAAAAAGTCGTGATCTAATGAGGGTTCTGATTACTTCTTCTGTATCCATAATGATTGCATTAGAAAGGGTACGAGGAAAGTAATCATAGGTCAAGAGAAGAAGAAGGCATCATCTTTGCCTCCTCAGGACAATAAAAATAATTTTATGCAATTTTCTTCATGTTTTGTAATTCTTGACCTACACTATTAATAGGGTGGAACAAAAAAAGACTACCTCTTTAGGTGGGTTTGGGAGTTGTGTAACATTTGATATAGACCAAACTCACTTACTGTGGAGTTCAAGGTCATACTTGTTTGGGAATTGTGTAACATTTAAAATCATCTCTATTTCTTTTTTCCTCTCTTTCATTTAAAATCTGTTTAAGTCGGAGGCATTTATGGCTGCACCACTTACTACTAAATTAAAAAGAGTCCTCATCACTGAGGAGGAAATCCAGAAAAGAGTCGGAGAAATAGCCGACGAGATAAACACACGTTATAAAGACATAGATTCCCCTCTTATACTCGTATCTGTCCTAAAGGGTTCAATATTCTTTCTTGCAGATCTTGCTCGGAAACTCACCATTAATCATATTATCGACTTTATCGCCATCTCGAGTTACGGACAGAATGGAGACAGAAGAGGAGAAGTCAGATTTTTAATGGATACAAGAGAAAGCATCACAGATCGTCACGTATTAATTGTCGAAGATATCCTTGACAGTGGAAGTACGCTTGAATATTTGACAACGAATTTTCTTGCTCGTCATCCTCTCTCTGTAGAGAAGGCTGTCTTCCTCGATAAAACGGGAAAACACGAGAAGAGTGTATCCATACAATACAAAGGTTTCGATATCCCCGATGTATGGGTTGTCGGTTATGGTTTGGATTATAAGGAAGAGTTTAGAACACTGCCTTATATAGCAGAGATGATTCCACAATAATTTTAAAGGAAAAAATATGGCTGTTAATTGTGTTGTAGGTCTCCAATGGGGAGACGAAGGAAAAGGACGTATAGTTGATTATCTGGCAAAGGATGCAGACATTGTCATCCGCTATCAAGGAGGTGACAATGCCGGACATACCGTAGTTAACGAATACGGCAAGTTCGGCTTACACATAATACCTTCCGGTATATTTAATCCCGATACGACAAACATCGTAGGAGCAGGAACAGTAGTCAACTTCGACAGAATGCACGATGAGCTTTCAGAAATAGAAAAGAAACTCGGATGGAAAATCGAAAACCTTATAATTGACACGAAGGCACATGTTATCTTTCCCTACCATATGGCATTAGACGGAGCAGAAGAAGGAAAGCGCGAAGAGAAAGATAAGATAGGAACAACAAAACGTGGTATCGGGCCATGCTATGAAGATAAGAGTGCACGTATCGGAATAAGGGCGGGAGATCTCCTCAATTGGGATTATCTTGAAAAAAGGCTTTCTCATCTTCTTCCTAAGAAGAACAGAGAGCTTTCATACTATGGACTCGAGACATACACACTCGATTATCTACTCGATAAATGCCGTGCCTGGAGAGAAGAGTTTGGAGAACATATAATCGATACTACTCCAATTACAAGAGAAGCTGTAGAGAGTGGAAGGAAGATTCTTCTCGAGGGCCAGCTTGGAATAATGAGAGATAACGACTGGGGGATATACCCTTATTCAACATCCTCCAATCCTACAGCATCTGGCGCATGTAACGGAGCGGGAATTCCTCCAAGGAAGATATCAAAGGTATATGGAGTTCTTAAAGCCTACTCGACAAGTGTCGGCGGAGGCCCATATTGTGCAGAACTCTTCGATGAAGACGGTGATAAATTAAGAGAAATCGGAGGAGAATACGGTGTTACTACCGGTAGACCTCGTCGCTGTGGATGGTTTGACGCTGTCAATGCTGACTACGCTGTCTATATGAATGGAGTGACAGATATTGCCTTGACGAAGATAGATGTCCTCGATACTTTCAAGAAAATCAAAGTTTGTACAGGATACATGATCGACGGTGAATACTATCCATACATGCCCGATACACTTCTCCAGGAAAGGGCTAAACCTATATATAAGGAATTCGACGGGTGGCTTACAAACACGACTAAGTGCCGAACATGGGAGAGCCTTCCAGATAAGTGCAAGGAGTATATCCTAGCTCTAGAGGAACTTTCAGGCGCACCAATTACACTTATTTCTGTAGGACCTGAAAGAGACCAGCTTATAGTAAGGAACATTTAATGGAATACGATCACTCTGTATACATATCTCCCTTTACATGGCGTTACGGCTCAAAAAAGATGAAAGAAATCTTTTCTGAGGAGCATAAACGCCGCCTATTAAGAAGAGTATGGGTAGCTCTTGCAAGAGCCGAGATGAAATGGGAGCTTGTAACAAAAGAAGAGCTTGAAGAGCTCGAGACACATATAGACGATATAGACACTGACAGAGCAAGTGAGATAGAGAATGTCATCCACCATGATCTCATGGCAGAAATAAAGACATATGCCGAGCAATGCCCAAAAGCTGGAGGCATAATACACCTCGGCGCAACGAGCATGGACGCATTGGACAATGTAGATGCTCTACGCTACAGAGAGGCCCTACTCTTGATTCTTGAGCATCTCGATAATGTAATAACAGCTCTCTCAAAACGGACAGAAGAAGAGAAAGCGACAATCACGATGGCTTTCACGCATATTCAGCCGGCAGAAATAACGACGATAGGATATAGATTAAGTCAAACACTTCAGGATCTTCTTGACGATAGGGAAGATCTTGTAAGAACAATACAGAATCTGAAAGGAAAGGGAATTAAGGGAGCAGTCGGCACCGGTGCATCCTTCTACACTCTAACAAACGGGGCCTCAATTGAACTTGAAAGGCTTGTCATGGAAGAACTTTGTCTTCCCTATTATGATGCCTCTACACAGATATATTCCCGTAAGCAGGACCTAAAGATGATTGAGGTGCTCTCTAACATAGCATGCACACTCAATAAATTCAGTCAGGATTTCAGAGTACTCCAATCGCCTCCAATAGGAGAATTTTCGGAGCCCTTCTCATCTATGCAAGTCGGGTCCTCGGCCATGCCGTTTAAGCGCAATCCTATCCTAAGCGAAAAGATATGCTCTCTTTCTCGTATAGTATCAGAAGGATACTCTACAGCCTGGATAAATGCATCATCTACTTTTCTTGAGAGAACACTCGACGATTCAGCCTCCCGCAGAGTATTCATCCCAGAGAGCTTTTTAGCCCTCGACGAGATGCTCATGACAGAAGAGACGGTTATCACTGGAATGAATATACATTCTTCTTCAACAAAGAGACTACTTGATCAATATGGAGTCTTTGCCTCCACAGAGAGGCTCCTAATGGAACTTGGCAAGAAGGGCGCAGACAGACAAAAAATGCATGAAGAAATAAGAAAGGAAAGTCTTCTAGCCTGGGCTCTTATCCAAAAAGGTATGGTAAATCCACTGAGGGAGAATCTTGCCAATAACAATGAAATATTGAAATACATGAAAAAGGAAGAGATCCTATCTGCACTCAATATTGAAAACTATGTAGGAGACGCAATTGAGAGGACGAACAAAGTTCTAGAGAGAAGCAAGAAAGCTCTTGATTTGGCCCAGCATAGAACTATCCAAAAGATCTGAGGTGCCGCGAAAGAGAGGCTCTCTTCCGCCGCCGCGGAGTTTAAACTTCTCCTTAAGGGCATTAAACGAATCTTTTTCACCGACAAAGAGGAATGTATTACCCTCTCCTAGGATGAATATCCTTTTTCCTTTCTCTGATGCTATATCAAGAAGAGAATCAAGAGGATATTGAGTCATATATACGATTATGTCGCCTTCATGCTTCTCAAACTCAAGTTTTGAGAGAGCCTGGACTAGAGTCTTATTTTCTTTTTTGAGAATTCTGTTCTCCTCAATAAGCCTCTCTCCTTCATGGATAATAGCCTCTCCTTCTGCACTGAATTTCTTTTTCAATGAGGAAATGATAAAGCTGTTTTCACGCCGTCTCTCTCTACTCTTCTTTCCAACTCTCCATATCGTCCTGATATGACCTCTGATACTTTCGCTTCCTACATAGAGAGCCTCTTCTATCTCTCCGAGACTCGCGATGTGTACACCACCGCATGGTGTTATATCCTCTCTCTCAATAAACACCACCCTTACCTTATCGCTATCAACTTTGATTGTTCGACGAAGTGGGAGGGAGAGAGCATCTTCTCTCGTCACCTCTAGAGACCATACCTTCCTATTTTCCGTAATGAGCTTTATTACCTTTTCTTCTGTTTCAAGAAGAATCTCCTGGGGGAGCGCATTCTTATCAGTCTCAATTGTAATCTCATCCTCCCCATGATGTACTGCAACGGTAGTAATAGAAAATGAATTATAAAGTACAGACGATATGAGATGCTGCGCTGTGTGCTCAATCATCGAAAAGTATCTCTTATCCCAATCGAGGGTGAGAGTATGTTTTTCTCCAACTTGAGGAAGAGAGCCTGAGACTAGATGTAGTGGCTCTCCATCCTTTCCCGGGATAGTAGTTTCTACTCTATAGGGTCCAAAAAAACCACTGTCTCCTCTTTGTCCACCACACTCTGGATAGAAGATGGTTTTATCTAGATAGAAACCTTTTTCGTCAACTTGTGTTACTTTCGCCTCTATTTTCGCTAGATACGGATCCTCATAGTAAAGTCTATTTCCCATCCTTGTTGCCTTTTCCTTGATGCGCAATAGGAAGCGATAAGTGAAGTTTGTATCCCAAAACACGCATTAGTATCGTAAAGAATGCAGTAATCCATATGTTGATTGATGCATCAACTCCCAGATAACTCAAGAGAAGATAAAGAAGAGCCCCGAGGATACTTGCAGAAGCATAGAAATCAGATGTAAAGACCATTGGAATCTCCTTTGCAAAGAGATCCCTCAATACTCCTCCTCCAACGGCGGAGAGAACACCCGAGAATATTATGCCAACCGGGATTATTGAGTAGGCTGCAGCCTTCTCACATCCAAGAGCAGTGAAGAATCCCAAGCCGATTGCATCAAGAAACATTATATGGTCGGGGAATGAGTCAACAGATATATTCTCACCAATGAGAAACATCATGAGTCCCGCAACGAATGCCACGGCTATATATACGGAATTTTGATAGACTGCAACGGGAACTGCTGCGATAAGAACATCCCTTATCATACCACCGGCACATCCAACGGTAATGGCAAAGACGATGACACCAAGAAAATCCATATTCTTCTTTATAGCCTTTGCAGCCCCGCTGAGGGCAAAGACAAATGTTCCAAAAACATCAAACAACAACAAAACACCATTATTCATAGCCCATTCAGCTTAGAGAAAACATATAAAGATATCAATCGGTGAGAGGCAAAAGTTCCTTAACACAATGGAGATTTCTCATTATATTTATGAGTGGAGGCATAATAATGGGTAAAATTAAAAGTGCTCTCGAGATAGCCCTCGAGAAGACAGAGAATATGGAGATCAACGAGGATAGGATCAGACATAACACCACAATAGAGAAAATCCGCCGTATAGCAGGAACATATATAACAAATGATGAAGAGACAGAAGAAAATCTAAGAAGTAAGCTTTCTCAATTCAATAAAGAGGAAATAAAAGAAGCTCTTACAGAAACCATACTAAATTCAATTGTTCTTCCCCAGGATGAAACCTCTCTTAAGGAAAAGAAGATAAGAATCGAAACAATCATCGATCTAGGCTTCCATGACGAAAAGGTGCGCTCCTATTACGATTCGATAAGTGATGAACTCTCTCAATATCCAAGCAATAAGGAAGACCTTATAAATAGACTCAAAGAGCAGATTGAACCCATGCTTAGGGAAAAAGAGAAGGCGATGCAGGAGAAATACGGAGAGAGTGTGCATTTGACAATTGAGAGCGACAAAGAGGCTATGGCAATGGTCAAAAACTATATCGACCGCCTCAATCAACAATACAACGAAATGCTCTCTCAAGCAAAAAGCGGAATGAAGGAACTGCTCTCTCAATCTATGTAATTATCGAACACTTTGCCTAATAACTAGACTGAAAGTATCTCAATAATTAAAAATTATCGAAATAAACGCTTTTTGAGTTTTTTCCTTCTTTTTTCCTCATGTTAAAATATAACCGATGGGGAAAATTAAGTGATCAAGATCAATAACGAAGAAGAGCTTCTCAAAGAAGCTAAAAGCATCATCAACAAAGATGCAGAGAGTGAATTTCAGCATAAAGTTGAAATCATAACGCTCGTACTCAAAGGCTTTGCTCCGAGAGAACTTGAAAAAAAGAAGATTATATCGCGCCCTACGCTGAAGATGTGGTTAAAAAACATAGAAGAGAGTGGGAACCTCGAGGTTTTGAATGGTGTGCCATCACTAGGGAGACCGAAGAAATTAGATAATAAAGAGTTCGATACGCTAAAAGCAGCGTTAAAATGCAATCCATCTGATTATGGATACTCCAGCTGGGACGGTAAATCAATTCAAGATTATATCAAGGTACACTTCAATGAAGATATATGCTTGAGACATTGTCAAAGAATAAAGCATGATCTCTTAAAGAAAAACTAAAAGAAGGTGAGAATCATCCTTATCATTTTTCGTCATCTGGATATAATACGCATGAGGAATTATGTGGGTCTTATTTGCTTTTTCTTCTGCCTTCTTTGCTGGAATTACATCAATTCTTGCCAAGGTGGAATCAATGAAACTGATTCAGATATTGCTTCATTTATTCGGATAATCGCTCTTTTGATCTTCAGCTGGATAATGATATTTATATCCGCTCTCAACACTTATCAATAGAACATGGATTTTCCTTGTCCTTTCGGGACTATGTAGTATGGTATTACAAAGCATTACAGGACGGCCTAGAAGTATTGTCGTCCCGATAGATAAACTAAGCTTTCTAGTCTCAATTCTCTTTTCAAGAATAGTCTTCGGTGAGAAGCTCTCACCAAAATTATGATAATTGTATTCGGCACTCTTATGACGTTGATCTCGTATTGAGAGAATATACATCACTCTCCTCAATTACAAATGATTCCTTAATTCAAGCTTAATTAGAGAAATAAAAAAAGGCCCCAAGAAAGATGAGACCTAAAGAGGTGTCGATCGGATTCGAACCGATGAAAAACGGTTTTGCAGACCGTCCCCTTAGACCGCTCGGGCACAACACCAACGTGTGACTAACAATACCCCAGTTGGGTGATGTTAGTCAATAGAGAAACGAGAAGTATTCTACTCCCCGTCAGGGCTTGTCTTTGCATATGAGAGTGCTCTAACGGCATTGTCGAACTTCTGGAATTTTCCATTCTTCAAATGAATCACAACTCTCGTCTTTTGGTTTTCAGATACTTTTACAACATACTCGACAGCTTCAAGCTTCGTCTTGAAGTATTTGATAACCTTATCACTTCCTTGTCTCTTTACGCCCCAACCTTTCTCAGGATAGAAATGCACTTCATGAATATCCTTTACTTCTTTTTCCTTTTCCATAATCAGACCTCCCTGATACGTGTACAATAATTATAATCAACTACTGTTTTATTGACACTATTATTAATGTAATTTTATCATCTGACTATGAAAAAAATTCTTGTTATCATAGTTGTTGCACTTCTCTCGCTCTCAGGGCTATTCGCAGCAGATGAATTAATGATGTTCGCTATGTCGAATGGATACAACAAAGCAAACGGAGGCTTTGAAATAGGCTTCTATACACAATATCAACTGGGAATTGAAGTCAACAGCAAGTTCTCAATCGGTGGTGGAGCATACCTCTCATCTGATTTTCTAGTGTGGAATAAGGAAGCCTCCAACGCAACAAGCGCTACGATCGGACCCGCTTTCTCCCTCTCTCTCAATAAGAACTTTATTCTTGCCTCTGTTTTCGGATTCGAAAGTATGATTATATCAAAAGAGGATGCTGGGGACTGTGGTTACGGATATGGATTTGGAGGGACCTTCTCTCTAAATTTCATTCCACAAAGCGAAAAACAAAACCGCATGCAAATGGGATTCACACTAGGAACAAACCTCTCTCTTACATACTTAGAGAAAAGTTCTTCTCCGACATTCTCCATCCGGGCATTCTTCGGTTTTACTTTCTCACAGCCGTTCTTCCCACGAACCTATCCTAGAGAATTATACGATAAGATACTCGACACCTACTTCTATCCGTATTGATCAATTATCAATTGTAGATGAGCTCTTTAGGAAAATCTTCTTAGAGAGCTTTCTTATTGCCTTGAAAGCCGTATCACACTTAACTGTGTTGAGCGTTCTAGTACGCTTTAAAAAGAATCCCTCATTCTTGATTTCATTGTCGTAGAACCCCAGGGATGCAATACGAACTGAATCTATAAGCGTGTAGATATTTGCAATATACATGACCTTCGTCTCACCAGGAAGAAGCGAGAAACTGTTACTCTCTCTTTCTCCGGAAGCAAAACCAAGGGAAAGAGAGCGAATTTGTGGTGTGGCACCATCGAAGAGCGCCCATGGAGAATCCATCCGGCCAAGCCAATTTTCACCTATTGTCGAGAACGGGAAAACATATTCATTCTCCGCTTCTCTTTTGGGTGTCACTACAAAGAATGCCATTTGGTCCGATGGGTTTATTACGCTCAGCCAACTAACCTCGTTCTCGTTGGTATGTCCCATTATAAAATCATATGTTCCCGTTGGAGAAGGAACTGTGGAGGCGTCTCCAGTTCCACCTTTCAAAAGAGGCGCACTTTTTAAATCCTGGAACGTTACATGAGGAACGAATCTATTGACACCGCTCTCTCTATACGTCAGTGGATATACAGAGAAAGAGTGGGAGTTTGTATTGATGAATGCACCTTTCTCAACAATAGGAGATGAGAGCATGCTCACCCACTTAGCAGTTCCTTTTAAGACTTCATCCTCACTGAGATTTGTAATACTTAATGCAGTATAAAGTACATCTTCATTCGGAAGAATCAAATCGACTCTCCCGACTTTATAGTGATTACCGGGAGTACGCGATTTCATCTCGCTATATTTCCAGACACCTCCAAATTCATCTTCCGTGCCGTATCGTTTCAACATCCAATATGTGTTGGATGTGTTGATTATCTCATCACTGTTAGACGGAAAATTAAAATACGCACCACCAGCTTGATATAGCCCTTGATTCATTCTCCACCACTGTCCGTTCTCATCACTCATGACTCCACTTCCAGTTCCTCTAAAATATGGAAGAGAAAGACAAGATGTGCGAGCTCCGTTTATATTGCGGACACTCATCTCAAGTACTACGCTGCCCTGATCTTCAATTAAAGCCGAAAAGGTTTCATTAGACATGTATGTTGCGTATCTTCCCTCCCATAGGGAGAGTCTTCTAATATCCATAGCAATATATTAACATATGAAAAAAGGAAAGGTTACTTCCAAAATAGGGGAAAGTGCTTTAGATTAGATACTATCAAGTGGAGGAATCATGATTACTCACACAAACGGTCTGTTCTGTATAGATACCGAGAATACAAGCTATATATTCTCCGTCGAAAATCCCCAAGCGGCGGAGCATATCTACTATGGAAGGAAGCTCCAGCGCCCCGTCTCATCACTTACGGCAATAAGAGAAAAACATCTTAAAGCCCCGCGTATGTCAACCATAGCACGAGGAAAATACAGCGAATTATGTCTCAACGACACGCTTCTTGAATTCAGTCTTGAAGGAAATGGAGATTATAAAACACCGCTTGTTGCCCTTTCGCTCGGAGAAAAAGGTGACAGAACCCTATCTCTTAAATTCGAATCGTATCAAATAACAAAAGGTATTATACGCTTCAAAGGCCCAAAGATGCCTCAAGCTGTTGCGCGAGAAGAGGATTCAGAAAGCCTTGCCGTGACATATGTCGATAATGAAAGGAAAATAAAACTCATAACTTATTACACTTCTTTCTATAAATCTGATGTCATCACAAGAAGAGCAACTGTTATCAACGAGTCGAAGGAAAACTTGAGTCTACGCTCTCTTCTTTCCGCTTCTCTTGATTTAAGAGCCTCGGGTGTATCGGTTGTCTCTTTCTCCGGAAAGTGTGGCAGAGAGAAGGAAATAACAGAGAATAAAATGGGAAGAGGCACATTCTCGGTCGAATCAAGAACAATTATGAGTGGAGAAAACGACTCAACTGTTATAATCTCTTCAGGAAGAGATACATACCTTATGTCACTTATCTACTCAGGCGCGCATAGGACAACAATTACCGAGACACCTCAAGGAATAACACATATAACAACAGGAATAAATCCCGATCTCTTCTCGTGGAATCTCAATAAAGGAGAGTTCTTCGAGTCTCCAGAGGCCGTTCTTTCGTATTCCCCGAGTGGGAAGGAAAAATGTGGTAATCTCATGAAGAAATTCATCGAAAACCATGTCAGGCGCGGAAAATGGAAGAATAGAATGAAGCCCGTCATGTTAAGCACATTCGGAGCGCTTTCGTATGATGTAAACGAGACCGATGTCTTAAAAATGGCAAAAGAAGCGAAGAATATCGGCATAGAGGGAATATGTATCGATGACGGCTGGTTCGGCGCACGAAGCGACAATACCTCCTCACTCGGAGATTGGTATGCCGATACACTAAGTTTTCCTTCCGGTATAAAGGATCTCTCAAACGAGGTGCACTACATGGGACTCCTTTTCGGACTGTGGTTTGAAATGGAAGGAATAAGCGAGAGAAGTATGCTCTATAAATCACACCAAGACTGGATAGTGGGAAAGAACGCTCTATCGGGTGCTCTCTCAAATAACGAGTTCCTTCTCGATATAACAAGAAAAGATGTCCAAGAATGGGTTATAGAGACTCTCATTCGCATCGCAGAATCATCATCTCTCGATTATATAAAGTGGAGTCTCTCACGTTTCCAGGGAGACTTGTGGTCAAATGATGGAAGAAGGGATTCGGGAGAATTTATGCATCGCTACACCCTTGGGCTCTACTATATACTCGATACTGTCACAAAGACATTCCCCAATCTATATATAGAAGTAGTTTCTAAAGGTGGAATGCGTTTCGATATGGGAATGCTCTCGTATGCATCAAGCATCTCGGTAACTGAATCTTCCGATATAGAATCTAGACTTAAGACGAATGAGGGAACAGGAATGATTTA
This sequence comes from Clostridium sp. CAG:452, assembly GCA_963626675.1. Taxonomy (GTDB): domain Bacteria; phylum Spirochaetota; class Spirochaetia; order Sphaerochaetales; family Sphaerochaetaceae; genus Ornithospirochaeta. The sequence goes on from CAVFXW010000069.1 coordinate 40,551, forward strand.
TCCTCTTTCTGTCATGACAAATGTCATATCGTCTTTCAAGGACTCTTCAAAAAGAGAGACCCTCTTCAATACATCCTCCTTCGGAGTTCTAAACTATTCTATAAATCCTCTTGAACTCTCAAAAACCGAACTGATTGCACTCAGGCAGCAAATCGACTTTTATAAGGCATATAGACCCCTCTTACAATACGGTAATTTTCTACTTCAAGAGAATAGCCCGGATCGTACAATATGGAGCCTCTCTAATGGCGATAGCTCCGTCATTATATTGCTCTACTATCTCAAAAGGGACTCTGTAAATACTTCAGCAGAAAAACTCTATGCATATTGTGCTAACGAGAATTACATCTATTCGTTTATGAGTAGACCTCATATAGAAGACAATATCGAGTCGATACTCCACCCACAGGAAATAGAGTGCTACAACATACCGGGAGATGCATTAGTATGGGCTGGTATATCACTAGCAGACAATATAAGTGGAAACGGATTTAACGAAGGAATGAGAACTCTCAGGGGTTCTTCAAGCCGTCTCTACATCATAAAACGCGAGGTAAAGAATGAATAAAATAGTTATCGCCGGTGGAGGTGTCTTCGGCACTTCAATCGGAGAGCGTCTCACATGGAACATAAATAACGATGTTACAATCCACACAATCGAAGAGGATTGTGCACTTGATATAACCAATAACCATCAAAATACGAAGTACTTTCCTACAAAGTTCCTCTCTTCAAGGCTGAAAGCAACAACAGATGATAGAGTATTCAAAGATGCCGATACAATTCTATTGGTTCTTCCTTCTCAGGTAATTGTCCCATTCTCCACTCGGATCGAGAGAGTTTCTAAATCCAATCCTCTCATCGTAAATCTTGCAAAAGGAATGAGTGACGAGGGCGCTTTCATCACAGAAGATATCCCTTTCAAGCGCAAAGCAAGTATGAAGGGACCGTCATTTGCAATCGAGACTATGAACGGATTTCCGACATCATTTACATTCGGTGGCTCTAAAGAAGACTACGACTATTTTAGAAGGAATATTCTTCCACATACAGGATTCACACTAGACTGGACAGAAGATACCAGAAGTGTCGAACTATGCTCCATATTGAAGAATATGTATGCAATAGCAATCGGCCTTGTGTCTGGTAAATACGGATCTCCCAATGTTGATTTCCTCGTCTATACGAAAGCAGTCAAGGAGATGAGAAAACTCCTAGAACTTTACTCATGCTCACCAGATACGATCTTCTGCTATTGCGGACTGGGAGACCTCGGCCTCACAGCTCTCAATGATCTATCGAGAAACAGAACATTCGGCATGCTTCTTGGAAAAGGATTCCTCTTTAATGAAGAGAAGAACGCACAGACGGTAATTGAAGGGAAACGTACGATATCTATCATAGCAAAATTCGTCAAAGAAAAAGGAATGGAAAAGGATTTTCCTCTTGTAACAAGTCTATACAAGCTTCTCTATGAAGACGGTAAAATAAAAGACTACTTCTTATCGGTACTCGAATAATGATGGACATAATGAGAAAAGAAAACTTTGTTTCTCTCATTACTCTTGCATTCCCGATTGTTATGGAAGAAATACTATCGACACTTCTACAATATGTCGATACAGCAATGGTAGGTCAACTCGGAGCTAAAGCGACAAGCGCTGTAAGCCTTACAACCACCGTCAATTGGCTCATCTACTCCCTATTTGCCTCCTTCGGCATAGCAGTAGTTGCAATCATATCTTCCTCATTAGGACGAAAGGACTATGAGAAGATAGAAAGAGCCTCCTCGATGGCATTCTCCATATCGATTATTCTGGGTACTCTTATTGGAGGAACTGCACTTCTTCTAAGTCCATTCATTCCAATATGGATGAATGCAGAAGTGGAGATTCAATCTCTCTCATCAACGTATTTTGCGATTATAAGTATTGCCATCCCAATGCGTGCCTTCATGATAATAGGATCCTCAGTACTCCGCGCTGTAAAGGACAGCCGGACACCAATGCTTATAAACTTAACAAGTAATCTCATAAATATAATCCTCAATTATCTTCTAATTTATACATTCGCTCTCGGTGTCAAAGGCGCTGCCGTCGCCACTCTTATCTCATATGCAATAGGGGCTGGGATAATGGCAGTAGTATGGAAGAGAAAGAAAATAGTCAGCTATAGAAGAAATTTTCTAATACCCGATAAAAGCCTACTAAAAGAAGCCGTCTCAATAGCTCTTCCGGCTGCAGCAACTAATACAACAAGTTGTCTAGGACACGTAGTATTTGCTTCTCTTGTTTCATCAATGGGAACAGTTATATTTGCTGCCCATTCCATAGCGCTATCTGCAGAAACTATATTCTACGTCCCAGGCTACGGACTACGAGGTGCAACCTCTACACTTATCGGAATATCTGTCGGAGAGAAGAACAAGGAAAACTTCCGTATGACGGAAAGGCAAGCCACAATCATTACAATCATCATGATGAGCATAACAGGATGCCTCCTATACTCTTTTGCCCGCCCCGTTATGAGCTTTTTTACACCGGACGAGAGAGTAATAAACGAAGGAGTTGGAATTCTTCGTCTCATTGCATTCACAGAGCCACTCTTCGGCCTCATGATAGTAAGCGAAGGAATATACTACGGACTGGGAGAGACAAAATATCCATTCATAATAGAGACAATAGGTGCATGGGGAATAAGAATACTCTTCTCAACAATACTTATAAAAGTATTTTCAGCCTCCTTAAAAGGCGTCTGGCTCTGTATGGCGGCTGATAATATCTTCAGGTCCCTTGGATTAACACTTCCGATAATGAACAAAAAAGGCTCCTCTCTTTTCGAGAAGAAAACCAGAAATTAATCATTCAATTCAAATATAACAGTAACCGTACTCGATATCGTAAGGTCGGTCGCATAGTATGTAGTCGGCACCGAACCCTCTAGGCTATCTGCCACAAGGAGTTTACTGTTAGCATAGCCAAAGGAGGATTGAGAAACAGAGCCTTCCGTTAAGGAAAGAACCTTTCCTACAGTAAGATTTACTCCTAATGCATAATCCTGGGCCTTCTTGAGGGCAAGAGAAGAAGCAATACTTCTTGCCCGGCTTTCATCCTCTTCTCTTTCGCTTTTCGAGTAAGTTATACTCGATATAGAAATACCATCAAGAATTGCAAGCCTGTCATAGACCCTTCCGGCCTTATCTAGTGAGGCTCTAAGTGTAATAGTGAGACTTTGAGTTGCTCTTTGACCGGTAAGAGTACGCTTTGAATCAATCCACTCATAATATGGACTTATATTCATATAATCAGTAGTTATCTCATCATCCGTTATTCCAAACTCATCTTTGAGAATTAGAAGAGCGTCTTGTATCATCTTTGCCGTCTCATTCCTTGCCTCTTCTGTAGTCAGAGAGATAGCTTCGGCCGTAATGGAGAATGAGGCGGTATCGGGTGAGACAGAAATCACACTCGTTGCACTAACGGCAATTGTACCACTCTCACTTTTCTCTGTTGTAACACATCCTGTAAATATAAAGAGAACACAAATCAAAATAACGACAATCAACGATGATCTTCTCATATTCTTCTCCTAAGTTCACTCTCTTCTTCAGCTTTCCTCATAAAAGCAAAGAGAGAGGCAAGCATAATACCGTTTGAGTAGGCACCTTTACCCATCTCTCTTATAGCATCCTCTACAGGAACAGTAAGAATCTCAATTTCCTCGTTCTCATCAAGACTCTGCTCTCCACACAGTTTGAGATTCCTTGCAAGAAAGAAGGTCTGTGTATTGGTCATAAATGCAGGATTCGGGTTGAATGAAGAGAGAAAGGTAAGTTCTCCCTCATATCCCGTCTCCTCTTTTAACTCTCTCAAGGCAGCATCAAGCGCACTCTCGCCCTCTTCTACTAAACCTGCAGGAAACTCAATAGTTACACTTTCGCTTCCATGCCTGTATTGCCTCTCCATCAGGAATACCGGTTCACCGTCCTCATTACGCATCCATGGAATAACACAAACCCAATCAGGAAGAGAGAGAGTTACAAACTCTCCTCTCCTCTGGCCATGTGTTCGCTCAGATAAATCAACAGAGAGAATTGGAGAAGAGAAAACCCTTCTCTTTTCTCCTATTCTCCACATTAATTCTTCATCATTCTTCATTTTTTCTTACTAGGGCAGTCCGATGAGCAATGTGAACATGCCTCGGGAGAACAGGAAGAAGTACCAAGATAATTGAACTCACGACCGGTTGTGCATGCATCTGATTTCTCTAATTTCAATGCTATATTCCATAGTGCTTCCGCACTCGGGTGTGTAGTATCTTTAACCCACTCCACACCATTATCTTCACTTCTCATCAAATCTAGCTCCATAGGAACAGCACCTAAAAATGGAGTATTCATCTCGGCCGCCATATTCCGTCCGCCATTCTTTCCAAAAACAGGAATTTCCTCGCCACAATTAGGGCACTTGAGTCCCGACATATTCTCGATGACTCCGATAATTGGGATGCCGCACTTACGAGCAAATGTAACAGAGCGTCTTGAGTCGAGAATCGCCACCTCTTGAGGAGTTGTTACGATAATCGCACCTGTGAGGTCCTTAATCGACTGTACGACAGTCAGTTGCTCGTCTCCCGTTCCTGGAGGAGTATCTATGATAAGATAATCCAGAGTTCCCCACTCAGTGTCGCCCAAGAATTGTCTTATGACCCCCATCTTCATGGCGCCACGCCATATAATAGCATCTTCCTCATCAGGAAGGGCAAAGGAAAGCGACATAACCTTAATTCCATTTTCCGTTTCTACAGGAATCATGGTCTTACCATCCGGGCTTGTGAGCTCAGCGTTCTTTATACCGAGCATTTTAGCGACATTCGGGCCGTGAATATCACAATCGAGAATTCCAACCGAGCATCCCATCTCCCTCAACGCCTGGGCAATATTCACTGTAACAGTAGTCTTACCTACCCCGCCCTTACCCGACATTACGACAATCTTACGTTTTATAAGATTCATCCTATCATCGATTCTTTCTGTCTGAAGATCGTATTCGTTTACTTCCGTGTTTTCCATTTTCATCTCCACAATCAATATAACCTAATAAGACAAAAGGACAAGTATTTTACATCGCTTATGTATATGTTAAAAGCTCTTTACAATATTACTCAATAGTTGAATTTATATCTAATTCTTTGATAGAATTGAATAAAATCTAATTTTACAGATTAGGAGACAAATAAATGTTGGCATTATTAACAAATCTGCCTAGTGCATATCTGAATGCACAGCTTAAGGACGGAATCGTGTTAATGTTCCTTGGTATGATTGTTGTCTTCATTTTTCTAACTATTCTTATCTATTCCATAAAGCTTATGTCTAAGATTGTTGGGAAAAATGCAGTAGCAGAAGAACCAAAGAAGAAGGTTGCTACTAAACCTGCAACAGTAGCGATAAAAAATGACGACGAGAAGATTGCAGTTGCTATAGCAGCTTCTGTCGACAAAGGAAGGTGAAAAAAACTATGGCTCAGAAGAAGATTAATTTTATGTGTACTGCCTTCAGAGATGGCTTCCAGTCCGTCTATGGAGCAAGAGTATTTACTAAAGATTTTATGCCGGCAGTAGCAGCTGCAAAAGAAGCAGGAATCAGACATTTCGAAGCTGGTGGCGGAGCTAGATTCCAGGCTCTATATTTCTATACAAATGAAGATGCATTCGCAATGATGGATGAATTCAGAAGAGTTGCAGGAGAGGACGCAAACCTCCAGACTCTTGCACGTGGCGTCAACATCGTTGGTCTCGATTCACAGCCGAGAGATATGATTAAGCTCCATGCTCAGCTTTTCAAGAAGCACGGCATTACAACAATCAGAAACTTCGATGCACTCAATGATGTAAACAACCTCATTGACAGTGGTAACGCCATCCATGATGCAGGCCTCAAACACGAAGTTACAGTCACAATGATGAGCCTTCCAGAGGGCGTCAAGGGCGCACATGATCCTGATTTCTATGAAAGAATACTCAGGGAAATCATCCAGGCTAAGATTCCTTTCGACTCACTATGTTTCAAGGATGCATCCGGCACATCAACACCTCACAATGTCTATGAGACAATCAAGAGGGCAAGAAAGCTTGTCGGACCGAATATGAACATCGTATTCCACTCTCATGAGACAGCAGGAGTTTCTATCCAGCAATATATGGCTGCTATCGAAGCAGGTGCAAGCCAGCTCGACCTTTCCATGTCTCCTGTATCAGGTGGAACATGCCAGCCCGATATCATAACAATGTGGCACGCTCTCAGAGGAACCGACTACACACTCGATATCGATATCGAGAAGGTAAGAAAGGCTGAAAGCGTATTCGAGGAATGCATGGCTGATTACTTCCTTCCTCCAGAAGCAACAAAGGTCAACCCTGAAATTCCATTCTTCCCACTTCCTGGTGGCGCTCTCACAGCAAATACACAGATGCTCAGAGACAACAACCTTATGGATAAATATCCTCAGATTGTTGCAGCTATGGGAGAAACAGTTGCAAAGGGTGGCTTCGGCACTTCCGTAACACCTGTGAGCCAGTTCTATTTCCAGCAGGCATTCAACAACGTTATGTTCGGACCATGGAAGAAGTTTGCTGAAGGTTACGGCAAGATGGTTCTCGGTTACTTCGGAAAGACACCTGTCGCTCCGGATGCAGAAGTTGTAAAACTTGCTTCAGAGCAGCTCAAGCTCGAGCCGACTACAGAGAAGGTTGTAGATATTAACGACAGAGATCCTAAGAAGGGAATCGCTGCAGCAAAGGCAATGCTTGAAGAAGCTGGTCTTCCTCTCACAGATGAGAACATCTTCATTGCAGGAGCATGTAAGGAAAAGGGTATCCTCTACCTCACAGGAAAAGCTCATGTCAACGGAGTAAGACTCAAGAGCGAGATGGCAAAAGAAGAGGCAGCTAAAGCACCTAAAACAGCAGAAGCAAAGAAGAGTAACGGAGAATATACAGTTACAGTCGGCGGAACATCCTATGGCGTTAAGATCAATGGAGATAAAGCTATTGTCAACGGTAAGGAATATCCACTCAATGTTGTTGACGGTATTAAAGCTGCACCAAAGGCTGCTACTAAAGTAGAAGCAAAGAAGACGACAGTAAAAACTGTCGGAAGCACAGAAGTTTGTGCTCCTATGCCGGGCCTCGCACTCAGATTTGAAGTCAAGGTTGGAGACAGCGTAAAGAAGGACCAGGTTCTCTGCGTCATGGAAGCTATGAAGATGGAAAACGAGATCTACGCTCCATGTGATGGTGTTATCTCATCAATTTCTGCTGCTCAGGGCGATCAGCTCCAGGCTGGTGACCTTTTGATGACTATTGGCGGTTCTGTTGAAGAAGTCGTTGAAGAAGTTATCGAGGAAGTTGTCGAGGAAGTACAGGAAGAAGCAGCAGTTGAAGCACCAAAGAGCGAAGTAGCAGCATCTGCTGACGGAGAAGAAGTTGTGGCTCCTATGCCTGGCCTCCTTCTAAGATACGAAGTCAAAGTTGGAGATAAGGTTGAGAAAGACCAGGTTCTCTGTGTTATGGAAGCTATGAAGATGGAAAATGAAATCTATTCTCCTGTTGCCGGCACAGTCGCAAATATATCTGTTAACCAAGGCGATCAGCTCCAGGCTGGCGACCTCATCATGGTTATCGCATAAGGAATAGAAGATGTCAGATATTCTAAACGGATTTGTCCAGCTCTGGTATTCAACAGGGTTGTATGGTTTTCTTACAGTAGAGAAAGGATGGGGTATGGCCCTCATGATTCTTGTGGGCTTCCTACTTTTGTATCTTGCTATCAAGAAGGGGTTCGAACCACTTCTCCTCGTTCCAATTGGAATGGGTTGTATCCTTTCGAACATTCCTCTTGCTTACATTGCAGGAGTTGACCCCAATAGTTCATTTGCTGCAACAGGCTTCATTAAGATCCTCTATGATGCAGGTATTGAATCGGGACTCTTCCCTGTTCTTATCTTCATGGGTGTCGGTGCTATGACAGACTTCGGTCCGCTTATTGCAAACCCGAAGACTCTCCTTCTTGGAGCAGCTGCACAGCTTGGTATCTTCGTAGCCTTAATCGGAGCAATGCTTCTTGCATATATCCCGGGAATCAACTTCACACTCAATGTTGCTTCATCAATCGGTATCATCGGTGGTGCAGACGGTCCTACAGCAATCTATGTAACAAGTAGACTTGCTCCTAGTTACCTTGGCTCTATCGCAGTTGCGGCTTACTCCTACATGGCTCTCGTACCTGTCATCCAGCCCCCAATCATGAAGGCTCTTACATCACTTGATGAGAGAAAGATCAGAATGCAGCAGCTCAGACCTGTCTCAAAGACAGAGAAGATCATCTTCCCTATCCTTGTTATCACACTCTGCGGTATCCTACTTCCATCAGCAGTACCTCTCATGGGCTCTCTCATGTTCGGTAACCTTGCAAAGGAATGTGGAGTACTCGGAAGACTTGCCGACACAATGAGCAACGCTCTTATGAACACAGTCACCATCTTCCTCGGACTTTCAGTCGGTTCAAAGATGGCAGCTGATAAGTTCCTCAACCTCGAGACACTCGGTATTCTCCTACTTGGTGCAGTAGCATTCGGTTTTGGAACAGCTGGTGGTGTATTACTTGGGAAGCTTATGAACAAGCTCGATCCAAAGCACCCGATCAACCCGCTCATCGGAGCTGCAGGAGTCTCTGCTGTTCCAATGGCTGCACGTGTTGCATCCAAAGTCGGTCAGGAAGCTGACACACAGAACTTCCTTCTTATGCACGCAATGGGCCCGAACGTATCTGGTGTCATCGGAAGTGCAGTCGCAGCAGGCGTTCTTCTTTCCGTTGTCCCAAGCATGATGGAGACTATCTCTCCTCTACTTCAGGGATTATAGGTTATTGTATAATTAAGAATCATATTTCTTGTCCCTCTGAGAAATCGGAGGGATTTTTTATAGAACCATATTGCAGTAATACAAAGTGTGTTACCTTTTTTACACCATATCATTAAGAAGTATATTTTCGTGTAAACTACTCGGTAATAAATTACCAGAGCATCATGGCTGAGATTTCTCCCCCCATGGGTGCGTCCATGACACCGCTACTGCTATTGCTAGACAGCTACTTTGTATACATATGGCATTCGTATGTCTGCCATGTGTATTTGTTTACCCGTCCTCTGCCTGTATAAACGGAGGATGTTGTATGCTCCGACTGCATCGGCATTCCAACTCTTCTCCCCGTCAACAAAGAGTCCTCGCTTTACACGCTTATTCTTCTCGGCATACTTTTTACTCACTTCCTCAGACAGAGGAGAGCACTGGCTTGAGTATGACTCCTTCTCCATTACAAGGGTTATACCCGCCAGTGTGAGTTTGTACTCAAGTTTCTCGATAATCCTCCTGAACGGCCACGAGTGCATCTTCTGATTCAGTACATCACCTTTATTGAAGTTGTCCCTGATGTGTCTGATGTCCCCATAGACTACCGTGTTGATGTTATTATCTATGCAGTAGTCGACAAGCTCTCTCGTCATCTTGTGCGTGTAGTCATCAAGAGCATTGTTCATCTTCGAGTAGAGCTTCTGTATATGCTTACTGCTCTTCGGGTGTTCAACACCG
>CAVFXW010000070.1:0-36014 GCA_963626675.1 Clostridium sp. CAG:452
AGTCATAAGGATTCCTCATCCCCATTATGGCTCCCTCAAATCCGTATGCTCTACTGTATGTTATTCTTAGCATCTTTCTTTCTCCTTCCCTTCCATCGTCTTGCGTTATCGAAGAAGCCATCGCTTAGAGCTAAGCCTCTCTCTATTGATATTGCCTTCTCGTCTGCCTTTTTCCTGTAGGCTTGGCAACCTTCCGTACACCTTTCAAAGAAGCGTTCCATTACAACGCTCCCTCCCTGTATATCCCACTCTCTGCATCTAGAGGTGGTATCATTGACCACCTCGTACAGCTTCGAGCATCTATTGCACTTGCTTTCGCTCATTTGCTCTCCTCTCTGCGATATTGATTGCGTTCAGAAACTTCTTGCGTTCTGCAGGGCTGATATAACAAAGCTTGTAGTCATCCTCACAGATCGGGTCGTATGCTCTGAAGCGTTCTATCATCATGGCAATGTCATTGCTCGTGACCTTCATCTTCTGGGCTAGTTCCGTTCTCGATACTTCCTTTGGATAGGAAGGTATAAGCCTGTATAGAGCTGCCATCTTTGACTCACATCTGCGTATCTGCCTCACTTCTCGTTATCTCCCCTTACATAAAGCATGTTTGACAGTGCCTCTATCGAGAGTGCAATCTGCTCGAATAGAGATTCGGATACCCAATCTCCTGCAAACGAATCCTGATCCGTCTTCGTACAGAAGAATGTACGCTTTCCAACTTGGTTGTTTCTCTCAACAAGAAGGTCTTTGACTATCTTTGAACCAGACTCTGAAAGTGGTTCAGAGAAGTTAATCATCAACACTTCTATACTCTTCATTTCTTCCGACATCGGAGTATTATTTGTCATGTGAAATAGTAAAGTCTTTGAATCCATAAATATGCATGGGTGCCCATAATGGAGCATCACGTTTCTAAGTGCACATAGCATGGCAACTGCTTTCTCACCCCCATATAGGAACACTCCGCTAGGTATCTCATTGTCAAAGAAGACCATGTCGACAAGCGTTCTTACGAGCTGATAGCTGAATGCCGACTCTCCCTTGAGCGTCCAGAAGGAACTTGATTCTATCCACTTCCTGCGATATTCTTCGGGAACGGAGAAGAGATATCTATTAGTTTTGTAGATAACGTCCGAGTGGGTGCCTTCCACAGTGCGACGTGTGATCTTGCCCTTCTCGTCTGCGCCATCTTCAACTACGTAGCCGTCTCTTCTTCGTCTTGCTTCCCTTCTCGCCTTCTGCTCGCAAGCGCATCCAGTAAGCATTACTGTTCCATCCTTAGAAAGCCTCTGATTCGTATTCCATCTCTCTGTTTTGAATATTCTTGAGAATTCCTTTCTGTATCTGACGCCTCCACAGTTCTTGCAGAGGATGACTGAACCATTACCTGCAATCTGCTCATCGCTCTTGAGAACGTAAACGTCAACAAGCCTTAGCTGTTCCTTTGTCGCGCTTACAAGCTCATCGTCTCTTCCTTTCATCAATCAGCCTCCTGTCCAGAGAATCGCTTGAAGTTCTCATCCCTTGTCTTCATTGCCTCTTCCTCGATTGAGACGATGTCCTTCCTATCTCTCAGCGAATAGCCTGTTATAGAGAACCAGTTGCCAATCGTCATCCCCTTGATTCTGTCGACTGTCTGTTCGAGGATGTTCCTCTTATCCTTAAGCTCAGTGAACGTGAAGTTGGATGAGAAGCATGTGGTCTTGTTGTTGTCGTACCTAGTGTTGATAAGGTCATAGAGTGCGAGGTTTAAAGAGTCGCCCTCAAATCCAGAGAAGTTGTTTATTCCGATATCATCGAAGAGAAGAACGTCGCAGCTCTTATATTCATCGAATAGCTCTCTGTCATACTTCTTAACGTCCATATACTCTGTCAGACTTCCGAGAAGCGCATATTTGTGATATCTGAATCTGATATACTGCTGAGCACATACCATGATCGATGTCTTACATCTACCCGGATGAGAAGAAGCGATATAGAAGCCTCTGCAACCATCTGTATATTTCTCACACCAACTCTCTACGCTTCTCAGAGCTCTGTTTACTTCTTCATCCTTTAGGTATCTGAAGAAATCATCATTGAATGTTGTATTCTTTAGCTTATTTCCTGCTTTCATATTCTCTCCTTACTCCAAGACAAACTCTCTATCTGGGTCTAAGTTGGTATTGCCAAAGCTGAATTTTGTTCTTGCTCTACCGGAGTTATAATTATCTAGATTTCTCTGAAAGGTTCTAACGCAGGCTTTCCAATCCTTGACTGGATTCTTGCCTACCTTCCAGCCGTTAGCCTCGTAGTAGTCGTAGAAGCCTTCTGGATCCACTGAATAGCCTTGCTCTCGGATGTAATCCTTAACCTCTTCAATGGATGGTTTTTTGAACCTTTTTGAGGTTGAATCCTCTTTTTGCACTAATAAATCTGAATGTAATGAAGATTTATATATTTTATTTTCTTTACTTACTTCTTTAGTACTTAATTGTCCTTGATTTTCTAGGTGTAGAATTTCTACCCCTAGATTTTCTAGCCCTTGTTTTTTACCCTCTTGTTTTGGGTATTCAGACACAATGTATTCGTATTCAATCCTGCCTGTAGGTGTTTCGTTTGGCATATATTTCTTTCTGCATATATAGCCACAATCTGTTAGTTCTTTCAGGGCTGACTTGATTGCAGTTTCGTTCTCTATGCAGATTGAAACCAAACCTTCGATTGAATAGTTCCAGTCATTCGGAAGTGATAGCATAAGAGAAAGAAGTCCTTTAGCCTTAAGAGAGAGCCTCTTATCTCTAAAGTGGTAGTTTGACATGACTGTATAGTCATTTGTCTTCTCGATTTTTATCTTTGCCATTATTCTCCCTCCTTATCTTCCCTTAGTCGCTCAACGTCGTACTCTTCACCGGAGAAGTATTTTTCTAAGCATTCATCGCTAAGCCTAAACATCCTGTCTCCACTTCGAGTGTAAACAACATCAATCATCCCATCGCACCTCAGCTGCCTTAATAGGTAGACAACCTTGGTGTTCTTGAGAATTGGAAAATCTTCTACAATCTTGTCGAGGTCATAGGATGCCCATAATGAACCTTCGTATTCATCAAAGCTCCATCCGTGATGCGAATAGTTTGGGTCGTTTAGATGAAAGTAAAGCCACTCGGCAACAATTGCCTTCTCAATCCCATATTTCTTTGCGAACTTTGCATTGAAGCTAGGTCGCATTGAGTTGTATAGACAGTCATTCCCATTCATTTTCTGTCTCCCTTCTCATATGTTCTTGCTCTTTCTGGCACGTCGTATTCGTCTAGCTTCTTCATTACAGGAGAGAGCACCTTATTCTTGAAGCCTTTGCTGGTAACTTCCTCTGTCTCCTCAATAAAGCCATTTTCCTTTAAGAATTTGATACCCTTTGCGACTATCTGGCTGTTTCCGCATCCGTAGTCTCTAAGGCTATACTCCGATGTTTTCTCTCCGAACTTCTCGAACTTCTGATAGATCGCCGCATATAGCACAAGCGGTGTCCCTACAAGCCCGAACCTCTTGATCATCCAATGTCTGATTACTAGAAATCCATTGTCTGTCATCTCTTCTTCTCCTTCTCTTCCTTCTTCATCGGAAGAACTGTTATCTCTTTGATATCCTTTCCGTATACAAGCACCCTTCTCTTGCCATCAGTAAGCACGATGTATTCGAGGTATCCTCCGTTTGCACAGTATCCGGAAGCAATGCCGGATACATACGCCTTGTTCTTCAAGACGACGTGCACATTGTCTCTGAGCTTCAGAGCCTCCCCAGCTCCATAAGGGTGGGAAGGATTGGTTACTACAAGCGTTGTCTTTACCATGGAATGTTGTCGAACTCCTCTTCTGTGCTCACTTCTGCCTCATCTGGGTGAAATTGCTGGAATTCATCTTCATCGTCAAATCTTGGCGTAGACGCATTTGTTTTTTGGAGCTTGGAAATTTCTCCATCTTCCGTTTCAAACTCTTCTACGGGCTGTTTTGGTGCCTTTCCGTTCACGCTAGGCTCTTTGACCGGTTCTGTCTTTGGAGTTTCTGCCTGTTTGAGTATCTCATTGAGCCCTTCTGCTCCTTTTGACTTCTGTCTAATCATCTTGTCAACAGAGCCGTTTGCAGGAGCTGGCTGAACCTCTTCCTCGAACTCGTTTTCTGTGGTTCTGATAAAGGCATCAACAACGCTCTTGTCTTGGTTGGTTGAGCTCTTGATGAAGTTTTTAAGCATCCTATTCAATAGGGTTCTCTTTGCCATCTCCTGCGGAAATTCATTCTGTACATTGGTTGACTTGCCATGAGCCCAACAAGCCTTAATTTCCTTCCACGTCATGACGCAGCCATGTATCTTTCTCTCTCTATCCATATCGACGATAGAGCCATATGCACATCTGATAGGCTTGTCTCTATTCTCAATCTCTGCCTTATTGACCTTGATGTAGTCAAAGTCGTAGATGTCATCGTGGAGGTATGAGATGTCATCGCCTTCAAATGCTACGTTTACAGTTGGCTGCAGATTCGGGAAAAGTCTCTTGAATACATACTGGTTTCCAAAGTATGACTTCTGAAGCTGTAGCTGATTGCCGTAAACAATGAAATATCCTTGGTCTTTTGTGATTGAGAGCCCTAGGATTACCAGATCCTTGAGAGCAACGCAAATTGAGTCTTTTGTGCATACATCAAGGGCAAGACGTCCGTTTCTGTCTTTTGTCTGGGCGATTTTCATCAGAGCTGAATAGACCTCTGATTGAACGTTGTAGCCGGGAATGCTTTTGATAGCTCCCTTCTGGATGTCCGAGAGAAGCCACTTTGAAACGTTCTCTGCTAGTACTGTTGCCTGTTTTTCTTTTGATACGATTTCATTTGCCATATCATTACTCCTTTACTTCTTTGGCTTTGTAATCTTTAGCTGATTGAAGATTGTCAGCTTTGAGCACTCATCAGCGATTGCCGGATACTTCTCCTTGAGAAGCTTTGAATCAATGCCCAGTCTTGAGGCTGTGCTGTATGTGCATATATTCTTGTTTGAGCTGCCATCGTATAGACCATTGATTTTGTTTTCCTCGAGATACTTCACGATTGAGAGCTTCATTATTTCCTGCTTCTCTTCAATCTTCTTTATCTCATCGGTACAAGCGTTGTAGTCTGCGATGATATCCATAATCTGGCTTGGGGCTTCCGCCGTTCCATCCTTTGGGCTCCATGCCTTGATGGCTTCCTTGTAAGTCTTAGGCTCCGGCATCCATCCTTCGTTGACCTTGTTCATCCAGTCGGTAAGGTGTGCGACAATGCCATTCAATACCTTATCTTCTGGGCGGTTGATGATGTACCTTGTAAGGCGGTTGTTTGAAAACCTGAAAAGATACACTCTTTCAACCTTTGGAATGCAGATGAAATAGCCATAGCATTGCAGGAGATAGTCGTACGGCACCTCGTCTGAGTCTGCATCACCCCAGCGTGAAGTATCGAATGCAGATGATGATTTAATCTCAACTGCAGTAGTTTGGTCTCCGATTACCAGTCTATCCGGATGACATCCCAGCCTTGGCTCATCCTTGCATAGGTATCTGAACCTAGACTCTTTTAGCCTTAAGCCATATAGCTCTTTGATGAGATCCGCAATCATAGGCTCCAGCAGGTGGCCCATCTTAAAGGCAATTTCTTGCTCTAGTGTAGGCTCTGGGGCCTCTCCTTTATAAGCAAGCGCAACTTCTCTTGCGGATTTGTATGTGCTTGCATTAAATACTGCTCCGATATCTGAGCAGCCTAAAGTTCCGACTCTGTCGTTTACATCTCTGACTTCTCTAGTAGTCAATTTCATACTCCTTCAATCCCTTGTAATTTTTTGACGATTGCTTTAAATTGGAGTCGAGCCAGCTTCTCCTTGCTTTTTGGTCGACGCTTAAAACTTTGAAGGCTGGCTTTTTCTATGACTCCATATCCCCCTATAAGGTTCGGAGCCTCCTAGCCCTTTCCTTCATAGGTATTGAGTTCCATTCGAAGACCTCTTTTCTTGTCCAAACATTCTTTTTAGCTTCAACCCCCTCACTCATCCCGAAGTCTGGGAGGTAAATCCTGTTGTAGCTGTAAGAGCTTGAACGTGGTAGGCCGTAGTAGTCTTCGATGTCCCTTGCCTTCATAGGCCTCGTGTTTTCCATCGAAACAGCTGCTGTGAGCTTTGCAATTTCTGCTCTAAGCATCCCCACTTGCTGTTCTAGCTGGTCTATCTTATCCAGCCTAGCAACAGCCAATGCATAATCTTTCTCATCAATGAACATGAGCTTCTCCTTCATGAAATACTCTTTTTAGTCGACAACTAAAGTATCTCACAATATAAATTAAAAATCAATACTTAATTCTTTATAGCATAAGCATTTAAGAATAAAAGAAACGTCTGAAAATACTATGCCAAAAGGTTATAAAAATATGCCATGCTTTCTTGTAAAACACGGCAATATATAAACTTGAAATGCCTATCGTGGATTTCTGAAAATTGAGAATTATTCTATTTTCTTCAATTTGTCTGACAGTTTGGCATTGTAAACTCTTCTAGGTTTTGTCTTATATTCCACAAATCGGTACATAATGAGCACCTGAACGTCGTTAGGTGTAAACATTCTTATGCCCTTTTCATGGATATCCACATACTGAAAATGCCACGTATTGAATGGCTTTACATAACGTGGCAATATCTTACCCTCCGTCTCTTCCCATAGCTCCCTGCCATAGGCCCTAGCCATTAGAGTATCCTCTTCAGCCTCATACCTAGATAGCCTCTCCCCTAGGTCAAGCAGCTCATAGAAGCCGTTAGGATTAGCTATCGTATCCTCTGATAGCACTTCTATCTTATGGCTATATCGTACGCCTAGCTCATTAGGCTTAAGAAAGGCTCCATGCTCTGGTAAGAGCTGTATTTCCTTCTCATCATGTAGCTTCTTAAGGGCTATGGATTGTGATAGATCAGAGTACGCCCATAGCGTGTTCTCTAGGTAGTACCAGCCTATGACTTGACGTGCTTTTGCAGTATTCCTGTTTGCGACTACCGATAAGCCGGCAAGCCCCTGTATCATGTCTATTGATAATGGCATTGCTTACGCCTCCTTGAAAGATAATAGAAAGTGGAGCCTAACATATCGTTAAGCCTCACCTCTAACGCCCCATATTTTAGCAGATTTCTCGCCCTTGTCTTAAGTTCGTATCCGGTACCGGTCCAGCTCTCATATTTGAACCAGCCGTCTAAATCGTATACAGCTTCAACTGTCATAGCGTATCATCCTTTGTCCACCTAGTAGCAAACAGCTTGCCATACTCTGTAATGTAGCAGTCTTCAAGCCTTGCTTTAATCCATGTTGAGAAGTAGTAGCTGTATACCCTGATGGTGTGGCAGCCATCCTTAACTTGAATAATGAATTCATCATTGCAGAAGAAAGACATCCTCTCATTTGCAATCCTTCCATAGTGGAACTCTTTTGAGTCTTTCAGAAAACTCTTAACTTCTAATGCTGTCATCGGATCCATCCTCCTCTATCTCATCAATAGCAGTAGCCTCTTCAAGCACCCATGCAGATGGAGCATGCTTTGATTGTGAAGCTGCAAACGCTCTCTTCACAATCCACTCTGCTTCTCTGTAGTCTTCAGCCTCTACATCCACTACTTTGTAACATCTAATCTCAACCTTGAATTTCATGTAATTTCTCCCTCAATTCGTATAAGTCAAACAGGAACCTTGACTCTTTGTAGCAGTCTCTCATGCAGAATACAATGCAAGCTGTCTCATCAATATCCAATGTGACCTCTTGACAGGTCGCATAGGCTGATACAATGCCATTGAAGAAGTAAACCCCAGCTTGCCCATATGTAAACAGGAAGCTCAAATCATCCAACGACTTGAAGCATAGGTACAAGCCGTCTTTGGCATCCTCAACATATGCCTCTTCACATCCTAGGTAGTCGTTAATCTTATCCACCCAGATGCCCAACTCTTCTGATAATTCAATTTTAGTCTCACAATATTTCATTTTTCACTCCATTAAATAAGCCCCAAAAGCGGGGCTTGTATCATCCTAGCAATCCCATCCGAAGCCTTTTGCTAGGTTCAAATATCGATTGTAGTCTTCTATGGCTTTCTCAGTGGCTTCTCTGATCTCAGCCATAGTCATATGTTTATCAGTGTTTACCACATCCAGATAGTCGGGATGTTTCGTGTACTCATCCCGGGACCAATGGAACAGGGCTAGAACCTCATTTGTTGCCCTGTCATAGACAATCTGATAATAAGGGCCACCGCTCCACTTGCAAGTGGCCCCGCTTGCTTTCTTAATTCCTTTTATTTTCATATCAGTCTCCTACCCTCCAGGCGTCTCTTTCTTGCTGTCGCTTGTAGGCTATGTATTCCTTTCTTCCATCCGCTTCAAAATCCCCGTTGTCTCTGAAAGACAAATCCGTATTAACCATGTCTATTGACTCAATATCAGATAGCAGATTGCAAGCTACTTCGAACGGGTCGTTTTCCACTTGCTCTTTAATATCCTCACTGTATTCCTTGCCATAGAAATACAGGAGTGTATCAATTAAGATTGTTTCAAAGTCTTTCATCGTTGTCATTTGTTTGTTTCCTCTATAAACCATTCCTCATCAAAGATGATGTCATTAACATCCTCGTCCCAAAAGTTATTGTCACGACACATAAGCTCTTCCACGCTGTCACGGGCCTCATCCTCACTCTTAGCCTCAACCCATAAGGTTCTGCTAACTGTATGCTGAACTGTAACTTCGTATGTCATTCTATTTGCCTCCTATAAAAGATTGTGGTCTTTAAAACTGTAAAAATCTGTATCGCTAAAGATTAGATGGTCAAGTAGCGATATTCCTAGCAGTGCACCTGCTTGCTTAATCCTATTCGTAGATGCCTGGTCTTCCTTTGATGGTGTAAGCCTATGGGTAGGATGATTATGTGCGATGATAATCCTTGAACAACGGGCTGCCACTGCATCCGCAAACACCTCCCTAGGATGAACCAACGTCTGGTCAATAAGCCCCGTTGTAACAACCTTCTTATAGATAGGTTCATTCGCTCCATTAAGGCCGATGACAATAAACACTTCTTGCTCATCCTTGTATAGGTGGGCTATAAGCTTGTATATGTCGGCCGGTTGAGTTATCGCCTTCTTGTTGACTTCTTGATGGCGTCTCATGAACTCCCCCATTGCAACTATCATCCACCGATAAATAGAGAAGCTCCCTATTAGAGAGCCCCTTTATTCCTACATCTTCCATCTTAGATATAGCTGTTTCTTTAAACAGCATTGTCTCTTTATTCTTTTTCATAAATCCTCCATATAGCCCCCTGGGTGGGGGCTTGTATCTATCTCCTAGATAGGTCTATTTCTTCAACCTTACCTACATTGCAATTTTCGAAAAGGCCATCAGAAATCTGACCTTCAAGCTCTTCCATGATTACAGCGTCCGACTCACCGCATATTGATATTGAGGTGTATTCGTGATGTCCTGTCAGATCTGCATTAAGCACTGATACAAGGCAGCCCCTTGCTGTCATAAATGTTGTGCTATCGAACCATGTAGCACGCTGTCGATGTCCATCCTTGCCGTATACTCTAAATGCTCTTAATTCCATATCCTTAACCCTCCATCTGATATGTGATCACTAGTCCCCTCTTAAACTTAAAGACTAGCTCTTTATCTTTGACATCCACGCTCTTAAGGTTTACAGCGTGGAAACCATTAGCAGTTACAAGGCGTGTTTCAAGCTTGCCACGCCTTGTGTAATTGATATCTAATACAGTGCTGTCGTTCACCTGTATCAGGAACATAGATTGATATTCTGTCATCAATCCTTTGATAGAGCCTGCAAGTGCAAGCTCTATTAGTCTTTCTCTTAATTTATCCATACGCTACCCCCTACTTAAGCAGCTCATTGACCATAATCGGCTCTGAGCCTTTGTGCTTCCTGTAGCACCTTTGACATGTGGTACAATCACGTGCACCACAATTGATGAAAGTCTCATCCTTGCCGTTAGCCTTGAGCCAATCGGGTGTATAGACAGTAAAGACATAGTCCACCCAACTATAGCGTTTGTAGTCGTTACAAGGTACATTCTTGAATAGGCTACTTAGCACCATTGTTACGTTTGAGGGCTTACCCTCCAATTCAATAGCCTCGTCCCAATAGTTTGGGTTTTTGGTCCACACCCCGAAACGGGTCTGCTTGTTATACTTGATAATCCTCAAGTAATTGCGGGCTTGTACCACGCTAGCCACATCCCCAAAGGCCTCAATACGGCCTAGGCTTGTGAAGAAACGTACCTGGCATGCCTCTCCACGGGAGAGAAGCCTCTCATTAAGCACCTTGTAATTAGACTCTAAGCACTTGCCTAGAGCCTTATACCTATTAACAGTCGCACATGCAAAGCAGCTCTCGCATATGCTCCCCTTAATTTCCTTTCTTGCCATGCAAAGATGATTGCATAGGCAACTTGTGGACAGGGCTTCAATACCTGTCATCTTTCCCGACATGCAATCACTCACATGTACCCATTCGCTAATACCTACTTTGTACTTAGCCATTTTATGACCTCCAATAGTCAATAAAAATCCACACCTTGAATTAATCGGTGTGGAGTCGTAAACTACTGAGCGAATAGCACGCTCAGACTAAACTATTTGATACTAGCCATAGGCCGGCTAGTATCTTTTCTCTTAGAACCCCTGATTCTATACAAGCCATTCTCACATACAAGCTTGTACATTCCATTAGCTGTAATACATACTGCTACTGTTTCCATATATACCCTCCATAAAAAAGGGGTATAGACTCTATAATCCATACCCCTTAGAACTAGCCTGTTATATAGGATAATTCTTAATCTTTCTTAAGTACTAATAGTTATTACTATTATGTACTTTCTTTCTTTATAGTCGCCCTGATACAGCGTCTTATAAAGTCGGTCTTGTTGCTACTACAATCAATAGCTGATATCACGTCGCTGTCTGATATTCTATGAAACTTGATAGAGTATCTTTTCATAGCCTTATCTTCATAGCGCTTTGTTACTTCATAGCTTGTTTTTCTAGCCATGCTGTAACCCCCTTTATATCGATAATCGATATATCTTAATGATTGAGTATAGTTCACGCTTTCGCGCTATGATTATCAATCATTACTCATATAGCGATTATATAAGTATCGGTGTAATGCTATCTGTTATCAGATAATACATATTGCTATGTAGTTCTAGCTCTATATAGCAGCCACATCTCATATACATGGCTATATGCTATATCGCTAGCAATCGCACTACACCACCAATCGGCTCTAAACCCTAGTACATACTACATAGCCCCTACCTGATTACTTAAGATTGCCATAGTCCCCTAAGCCTATCATTGGCGCCACTGCTATATAGCTGTCACTTCCTTATTCCTATCCTTTTCGCTAGCCGGCTAGTAAGATAGCCGATTAGAATAGAGCTAATTGGTGCTTGACTATCGGCCGGCGTATACAATACTCTATCAATTGCTTAGATTGGTAGGTGTAATGCATATGTCTAGCCTATTGATTTAGAGCCCCGTTCTGTATAGCGGGACTACCTTAAGTGCTAGTCAATTACACTTGCAGCCGGTGCTATGCCTTACAGCGTGGCACCGGTTCTATTTCACTGCATTGGAAAATAATAGCTACATCAGGCTCTGATATCTGTATGATATAGCCGGCTCTTTTCTCTGCCTTTAAAAAAAATCCTCAACGTGTAGCAGCCATTAGATTAAGGCCGTTCACACCCGCTTATAAACCGCTCTTATGCACGCCAATCTCATGTATTGGCTAGCACGTATATATGCACAATGCACGCCAATATCATGTATTGGCTAACAAAGTGCAAGCAGCTCAATAAGTCTTTTATCGACACTACACTAAGCCGGTCTCAGGTACCGGCTTAAATACTATCGATAAAATTAATTACTTATTTTCTGAAAGAGCCTTGTATTGCTCTTTCATCTCAGCCTTTGTAAGCAATGCCTTGCCATTAATGGCTAGGTCTTTCAAAAAGCTGTATTTTCTATTCGTAATATTGTACCTGCTACATAGGTAGGAATGGATAGCTTCATTATTGGCTAGAACCATATCTTGTACTAGCTTATTATCGGCTGCAAGGGAATAGCCCTGATTAGCGCTATTATCGTGTATTACACAATATCCGTCGTTGTTGGGGGTAATATACACTCTTACACCCCTTACTATTGCATAGAGTGCATCAGTACGCTCTCTATACTCTAATGCTAATCCCACACGGCCCTGATTATCCTTGCTAGGAGCCTTGTAGCCTATTGCTGTAGTACGATAGCCTACAGTACTACCTTTCTTGTTGGTGATTGACCTTACTTCTAATTCTTTCATCTTTCTAATCCTCCTATGGCTGCTTGCCATAGCTTCTAAAATATCCGATATCGTGCGATATCATACTTAGATAATATACGTACGGCCGTATAGTGTCAAGCAATAATTCATTTTTTTTAAAAAAACTCAAAATTCCTAGTATAGGCAATGATATATCCTTATACAGTAAGCAATTAGATACCATTATGGCATACTATGGCATATTCTAGCAGTATCACAATAATTAGACCATGAGGGCGCGCGATTATCCTACATGGCAGCTCAATAGTCAATCCCCTATTTTATTGGTTAGTTTGCACCAGTGCACCTCACGATTTCCATGTGCCCAGATTGGGAGGGTAAAAACAAATCTCCCCGCCCGCGGGATCACTGGCAAGACCCCCCCCGGGGGGACCCACGAGCGATGGGGCCTCACTCTTATCGCCCCTCGGCATTTGCGTGCTAAAAATTCACTATACGCAGGATTATGGAAAATAATTTGCTTTTTAAAAATTCACTATACGCAAAACTCAAGACGCTTATATTTGCCTTCTTTTTTCATGTACACAAACCTTGCACCTTCAGTAAATGCACTCTAAACCAGCTAAGAATTTCCCTACACACTTTTTCTAGGAATACAAAGAAATCTCTTATTGATTGACTGTATTAAAGGCAATGGAAACACCTTCAAAAAAATTTTGTGTAGAAATTTTTTCCTATACGCAAACTCTTAAATGGGAAGGCACACAAGAAGTACTAAACAAAAAAGAGAGAAATACTAAAGAGAGACAAAAGAGACTTTTGACAAGGAATTACATAGGACATATAATATAGGATGACGGCAATCATAGGACTACTAGCCACAGGGAATTCTATAGGGTTGACTGGCTAGTAGCCTCCCCTACCACCACTTGGAGAAGGTAATGGAAAGAGACAGAAGGATAGGACGAGAGATCGAGCTGAAGTTCGACGAGCTAGACGGGATTAAGAGGACCGGCTGGGAGAACAAGCTAAAGGCAGCTGGATACGTAAGTCACCGAACCGAGTACAGATACACGGAGGTGCCTACGATCTCGGTACACGACTCGAGCCCGAAGAGCTACGTGCAGAAGTACGTAGCAGGCCTCATTGGATACCTTCTTCCAGAGGATGCAGAATGGGGACGCCTCGTCTACGGAAGGGCAAAGAATACAGGAGTCAGAAGATACACATCCAGATTCGAGAAGGAACGTGAGGAACAGCTAGAGTGGATTACCTCAGAGGTGTTCCAGAACATGACCGACTCGAACTTCTACACCACTGCCCACATGGTAGGACTTGATAGAGAGATCATGGGAATCGGAGTGATGCACGTAGAGGATGGATGGGACTCGGGAGAGAAGGGAATCATCTTCAAGTGCATCGACCCACAGGAATGCGTGGTGGCATACTCCCCTCGTGGACTCTGTGACGTGTTCATCCGAAAGACGTGGAGGAGTGCCATTGACCTAGTGCGTGAGTACGGGGACTCGCATGAGATGAAGGCGACGAAGCAGAAGCTCAAGGGTTCTGGAAGCGAAGGACTCGATTGCTGTGTCTATGAGGCAGTGCTCCCAAGGAACTACCTCTGGAACTTCGAGGAGAATGAATTCGAACGCTTCAAGGGCAACAAGCCTTACGTGCACATCGTGTACCTCCACGACGACTTCGAGATCCTTGCCGAAAGCGGATTCGACGTGATGCCGATCTCTACGGACGTGAGGATGCTTGACTCGGAGAAGAGACCATACGGAGAGGGACTGGTGGAGATGTGCCTTCCCGAGATCAGGAAGCTCGACGACCTTGCAAACCTGCGACAGCTCGTGAGACAGAAGAACGCAGAGCCTCCGATGTACATCCCCAATTCCCTCCGAGGCAGATTCAGCGGAAAGGCAAGGGCCGAGAACTACGGACCATCTGGCGGTACGGAAGTCAGGCCAAGCCCGATCTATACGACCATCGACCAAAGCGGATACTCAGAGGACATAGAGGACCTCAAGAGGAACCTAAGAAACCTCATTCCGGTCGACCTGTTCGAAACGCTCCTAGGCTCTACGGATTCAAGGAAGACGGCTACGGAAGTGCAGATGAGGAAGAACGAGGCAATGATTCTCCTCGCACTCTCAATCGGGGACATGAAGCGCAACCTTCTAGAACCGGTCTTCAAACGCTGTGCAAAGATCGTGGTGAAGCATACGGACTTCGGAGATGGCTCGAACGAGATGAGAGAGAAGCTCAATTCGCTCATCGACGAGTCAAGGTTGGAGCTCAACTCGGTATTCATACGAAGGCTCAATGCATACCTGCAGAACGAGGGAGACGATGCAATCGTGAATGCAATGATCAACATGTACGGAGCATACCCACAGGTAATGGACGTCGTAGACATGGACCCATTCCTGCAGAAATACTTCCTCGGAAAGGGACTCTCCGCATCCTTCATCAGAGGAGAGAGCGAGATCGAGAAGCTCAGAAACGCACGTGCCCAGATCCAGCAACAGCAGCTTGAGGCCCAGAACGGAGCCTTGGAGGCAAAGGCAAATGCTGACAATGCAAAGGCATACGAGAGCATGGGCATCAATGGCGGAGGGGGACAGCAGTGATTGACTGGAAGGAAGTACCGGAAGAAGAGAGGGATAGAATCATCAGTGAGGTCGCAGAGCGCAGAGAGACCTACAGAGGAAAGGGGATCGATACCCTAACCGAGATGGTGATGTCCGCAAAGATATTCGAGAGCATAGAGCCGAAAGACTCTGAAGAGGTTGCATGCAGGAACTTCGTGCTCTCCCTCATGGAGGGAATGGACCTCGTAAACGAGAAGACACTCCCCTTGATACTGGAATACATGCTCGAGATGCCGATTGGCAACTAGGGCACGGAGGAATAAATGGAAGACAAAGAACTGAAGACAGAGCCAAACGAGCTTGAGAAGATGGCAGAGGGCGTCACCCTCCCAAATCAGATTGAGACGGAAAGCAAAGACAGAAGCGAAGAGTCTGCAGACGGAGCACAGGCTGAGAAGAAAGACTCGGCAGGTGGCGAAAGTGCAAGCTGGCTTACGATTCTGCCTAAAGAATTCAGAGAGGACGCAAAGGGATGTGACAATCTTTCTGCATACCTCAAGAAGCTCAAGAGCGGAGAAGCTGTTGCACACGATACCGAAGAGGACTGGGAGAACCTATACTCCACTCTCGGTGTTGAAAAGGATTCGGAAGACCGAGCTACGATGGAGCTTCTGAAGAGCACAGGCATCTCAACCAAGAAGGCTGAGGAATACCTCTCTGCTCTTTCCGAGAAGGCTCTGGCAAAGGAAGCCGAGGGACTGAGGGCGCAGAAGGAGAAGCTTGAGAGCTTCCTCGAGAACGGCAAGAAGTCTGACAAGGCATTCCTAGCTACAGTACAGAACGGAATGGCTGCATACAGCAAGAACTACCCCGAAGAGTTCCTTGAAGCAAGAAAGAAGGGATACCTCAAGGACCCTCTCTTCGTATCTGCCCTATACACGATCGGAAAGGGTGATACAGAGATATCGCTTCAGAGCTCAAATCCAAACGGCACCAAGAAAAAGGAGATAGACCCACTCAATCCTTACGGCTATTGATAAGGAGCTATAAGTGGCTATCACTTACGAACAGCTTGTGGCATTGACCACAAATGAGTACACAACTCTCTCTGAGCTTCTGCAGGCAACACAGGGTGATGAGAACCTGCTTGGCAGAATCACATATGAATATCAGAGACAGCAGACAATCGGAAGAGACCTTCCAGTCAAGGTCGCATCTGGAAGAACAGAGGACGTAGGAGCATTCCTCGAGCCATGGCAGTACGGCAAGGCATCTGAGCTCACATCCGTTGATGGCGGTCCTACATTCCACAAGATGGGCACATATTCAAGACGTGACATCATGGGAATGAGAGACTCTGCAATTGCAATCAACTACAGGGAGTATCAGCTACAGGGCGCAATCGGCAATCTCTGGAGAGCCAAGCAGACCAACGATACTGTAATGAAGATGGGACTCGACGTTGAGCACGACATTCTCTACGGAGACCCAAAGGTAGACAGCAGAAACATGCTCGGTCTCATGCCAAGATTCTCTGTCCTCACAGACATGGATGGCATTGTAAAGGACGGAACATACAAGGGCGAGAAGTCACCATACATCACACTCGATGCAGGCGGTTCTGGCTCAGCACTCTCTTCTGTTCTCCTTGTATATCCTAATGCAGAGCGTGGAGTAGCATGGCTCGTTCCAAACGGCGATACACTCTTCACAGGCGGTATCGAATACGAGAAGGGCGAATTCAGAGAGTTCTCCGTAACCGTAGATGGCGTTGCACGTGTCAAGAAGCAGGCAATCGATACATTCCTCATTACAGGCGGTGTCGGCATGATGAACAGGCAGGGCGCAATCAGAATCGC
The DNA here is from genome assembly GCA_963626675.1 of Clostridium sp. CAG:452. GTDB lineage: Bacteria > Spirochaetota > Spirochaetia > Sphaerochaetales > Sphaerochaetaceae > Ornithospirochaeta. Next base: position 16,826 of record CAVFXW010000070.1, read on the forward strand.
AAACGTAGACATCTCTACAGATGCTGGTCTCAAGAAGTTCGAGAGAGCACTATTTGAAGCAATGGAAGCAGTCGATCCAGATATCGCAAACGGCTTCATCGCATACATTCCACCACAGCTCAGCGTAGACTTGAAGGTTGCATACAACGGCAAGTATACAGCTGCAACATTCGAGAATGCTAAGCTTCAGAATCTCAAGACTGACTTCAGCATGGGTGGAACTGTATTCAGAACATGCAGACACATGACAAGCAATGAGAGCAAGATCTCTTAAGGAGGAAAGGAATGATAAGAGCACTTAGAGACGAAACAGCAGTAGATCTTACAAAGATCGGAACAGCAATCTCAAGCAAGGAATATTCATTTCCTAGCAACTTCAGCTTCGACAATGGAGTAATTGACGCATCCATCAAGAACATGAAGGGCGGTAAGATTCATCTCAAGGCAGAGATTGCCACAACAGCAGTATCAGTTACTTCTGGCGAATCCACACTCTCCTTCACTGTAAAGCACAAGAAGGTCGGTGGCTCATATTCAACATATGCTGTATATGGCCCATTCAAGGCAACTGACCTCGTTGCTGAACTCGGTGACGTACTCGTATTCGATACAGAGCTTCCAAGAACAATGTACCCAAACTTCAAGGTTGAGGCATCCGGTACAGCGTTCACTTCTGGTTCACTCAGAATGATCGTGGAGGCTTAATATGGCAGAGGCAGAAGAGATTAAGAAGGTCCAGCTTGCGGACGTCGATGGAAACCTCAAATACATGGTCACAGACAACTGCATGTATAGAAACGAATTCTTGGCTAGAGGACAGATTGTCGTCTTTCCAAAGGACTTCGTAGTTGAACACAGATGCATTGAGCCGATGTATGAAGAGGCTAACAAGGAAGAAGACAAGCCAAAGGCAATCTACGACCCTTATGAGAAATCATTCCAGAAGGCTCGTGTCGATTCTGCCAGAGCTGGACTGATGGAGAACTGATATGGAGAAGCTTGAGCTTTACAATATGGCATTGGATCTCTGCGGACAGGCCCCGCTCGATTCCCTTCACGAAGGAGACGAAAAGGACCAGACGGAGAAGACCCTTGATATGTGGTTCAAGGCAGCTTATAGGAAGGCGAGCCATGAGATGTCTTGGCCATTCCTTATCAGTAAGCTCAGCTTTGAAATGGTTCTAGACGAGGAGACCAAGAAGCCTACAGAGGCCGTTAAAGAGTTCGGTGAGATGAGAGGCTATAATCATAGCTACCGCATCACAGAATCGCTTGAACAGCTTTCTTGGGCCAATGGCGATCGTTACATGAGAGCTGGCGACTACCTACTCACCGATTCAGATGATGAGCCGGAAGCTTGGGGAGTCTTGAAGATGGAAGATGACCCTGACACCACTTCCCTACCCGATGACTTCTCAGACTTAGTCGCCATTGCCCTCGCATATTACGCAAGCGTACGTCTCTCGCCAGATCAGACGACACGCTCTTCAATCTACTATCTCTACAAGGATAGATGCGATGAGCTGATGGAACACTACTCAAACGCAGAGCGAAAAGGTGCAGGAGATATATATGGCGAGTAAGGTTGTATACGTAGACTTCCGTGGAGGAATGATTGACGAGAGGATGAGGAGACGCTCAGACCTCGATGGCTACTACAACTCCGCATCGCTTATAGAGAACGCAGTGCCGACAAGAGCGGGAGGACTCAGATTGAGACCCGGTCTTGTTAGGTACAGCGATAACATAACAGCAGATAGAATCATCCCGTATACAAAAAGCGTGGATGAAGCTTTTGTAATAGGGCTAAGCAACCTATCTGCTAGGGTATATGGACTTGGAACAAGCGGTAAACTCGTAGAAGTCGGTGGCGGTGAATTCAAGACTTCATTCCTTACAAACGAGATTCCAGCAATACAGTTCACGCAGGATTACGAGAGAGCAATACTCACCCACGAGAACCACAAGCCTTATGTGATTACCTACAAGAATGGTGGTCTTTTAGGTTCTGACATAACGCTTGATACAACAGCGCTCACATACAGAGTGGATGGCAAGGACGATACTGTAGCATACACATACGATGAGCTTCTTACAGGGGACGGCAACTACCCTGCATGCTGTGCATACATGGGGCAGAGACTCTGGCTCATGGCTACGAAGAACAAGCCATATAAGCTCTTTGCATCACGCCCTTTCTCATACAATGACTTCCAGCTCTACGATAAGATACAGAGCGTACAGGAAGGCACCACTACACAGCAGTATCTTGAGGCTGTAAGAGGAAGCTACACAAAGCAGGAAGATCTTACTGAAGAAGATAAGAAAAACTATCCGACAGCTACATATAAGATAGTATCCTTCGAGGTATCCATTGAAGGATATTATGTCCATAAGACCAACTACTACGACGCAGAGGAGAAGGTAGTGGGAACTGTAATCAGCGATGCAGTCTATTACACTACTCCTGTTTATGACTGGACAGATCGTGTCCGAGACGACTGCGGTATGGAGCTGGAGCTTGGCTCCGACAGAGATGAGAGAGTCTCATGGATAGGATTTGCGGAGAGCGGTCTATACATAGGAACCGCATCTTCAGAGTGGTTTATGCCTTCTGATGCAAATGCCAACAACTACTCCTTCACAAAGGTCGGCTCATATGGCTCTGCAAGAAACATGCAGTGCGTATATGGTTCCAATGCAATATTTTACGTGCAGTCTGGCAACAAGAGAATCAGAGCAATCTCCAGCAGTTCAGATGGTATTTCATTCTCTGAGCCTAGCTATCAGTGCGAGAGCATACTGAAGGCAGGAATCAAGGAGATGCACTGGCAGAGAGTTCCAGAGCCTAGGTTATATATAGTCTTGAAGGATGGTACAATGGCCGTTCTTTCATACGACCCATACTACTCCATCAATGCTTGGTGCAAGTGGACATTCCCTTCTCTCAAGATACTCTCGATGAGCATCATGGACGATGAGGATGGGCAGATTCCTGTAGTGCTTGCAGAGGCCGAAGATGGAACAAGAGCAATATACAGATTCGATGATGATGTATATACAGACGATGGAACACCTTTTAAGGCAAAGGTCGTTACGAACAACGTTGAAGGCAATGGAACCATTCCTTACTGGAAGAAGATAAACAACATATACGTGGACTCCTACAGAACAGAGTTCACTGCAAGAAGCAACAACGGAGCATCTCTTACTCCAAGAAGCTTCGATAAGGATCTAATCAAGATGGATGTCTATTCTGCAAGCACATATGACGGAATAAGAATGACTATTGAAAGCGTAGAAGGCAAGCCGTTTGAGCTTATAGCACTCGCTCTTGAAGTGGAGGTGACTGAATGAGCGTTATATTAACTGCTACACTTCTCACAGCAGGGGCAGGGATTTTAAAAGGTGCTGGCTCTGTATGGTCCAAGTATGAGCAGTCAAAGCAACAGCAGGCACAGCTCCAGAAAGAGATTGATAAGCTCAATGCAGACCTTGGAAGACTCGAAGAGAGCTATTCTCAGAATCAATCTGCCCTTACCAATCAGAAAGACAGAAGCGTTAAGAACCTCAACTGGAATATAAATCAGACACAGTCTGTCCGAGACACCTCTGCGCAGAATTCATCAGTCTCTAACGTTGCAAAGCAGGATTCGATGTATAGAGAGCTTTCTACTGTCATTGCAAACATGGCAGATACAGAAGGTTCCTTCAACCAGTCGCTTGCTACAACCGGAGCAAGAAACAGCGGTACATCGAGCGTTAGGCAACAGCAGGTACAGACTGAGGCGAGGCAGACCATCGATAGCTCAATGCAGAATGTGAAGCTTACATCTCAGCAGATGGCATCAGAGGCATTAAGCAACTTCTGGAGCAGTTCTGCTCAGATGGAGAACTATTCAAACAGCATAGAAGACACCAAAGCTGCATTCGAGGAACAGATGGCATCACTGAGACTGCAGTATGAACAGAATAAGGCTGATATCAATTACAACATTGAACAGGCCAAGGATGCATATTCGAATGCTGAATACTCCGGTTGGGACTGGGTAGTAGATATCTTTACTGCAGGAGTTACAGCAGCAGCTGACACATATAGTACATACGTGAACGCAAAGAAGGCATATAGCACATCGTTATATTATGATGGAATCGAAACGAGCGAAAAGAATAGGAATATATAATCGACATGAGTGCATTCAAATGGACAGACATAAACGTAGCTAATCTTGCCAAGTCTCTGGAAGGCCTAGGCAATGGGATATACAGTGCAACAAATACTGCTGTTAATGCATCTATTGACCACAAGAAGCATAAGGACAAGCTAAAGCACGAAGAGAACATGAGGCAGATTGCGGCAGAGCGTCAACTGCTGGAAGATCATTTTGCCATGGCAAAGAAGAACCTTGACTTGGAAATTCATGACTACTTCTCTGAGGCTATGAAGAATCCAGACTACTCACAGTATCAGAAAGGATGGGATGAGAAATATAGCAATCTAATGACTACAGACCATCTCAAGTCTCTCGGGCTCAATGACGAAGAGGCTCAGAGATATATAGATGAGCGTGGTGATATGACAAAAAAGGCAGGCGACATTGCTGCAAGCTACTATGCGAATGTCTCCATGAACAACTCTATAAATCAGAATACAAAGGCAAAGGTCAATCTCTTGGCACTCGATGGAAGCAAGAGCTCCAAAGAGAAGCTTGATGAGTGGGGTAAAATATACAACGACACTGCAAAAGGTGCTGATATCTCCGGATCTAATGACCCTGCTAATAAGACCAATGTGTATAACTTCATGCTCACTTCCCTTACCGCAAATGGAAAGAAGGCAATGGAGAGCGCAATCTCTGGTGAAATGTCTTATCAAGATGCATTGAAGAAGATCGAAGACGAGTACGACTCTGATATGCAACTTGTCAGAGATAAGTTCGGCTCAGACTCAGACTTTGCAACAACAGAACTTGATATCAAGACAACTCGAGATACCTATCTCTCTGCCATGAAGAAGTATTGGGTAGAGCAGAACACAACAAACTATACAGATAACCAAGCCAGCGCATCGGATGCTTATGCTATGATCGCAGAGGCAAAGGCAAATAATACTGTAGTCGACCTAACCAAGCTTGATGAGATTCTGAATAAAGCAGGAATAACAGAGGATTCCAAGAATGCGAATAGCAATGAGATAAGAAACTCTCTATTCGCTTCAGCTAATCAGCAGAATCAGAGCATAAGAGGAACTTCCGAGAAAAAGGTTAATCTAATGTCTTCCAGCGATGAGCTAGACCTAAAGACTCAGATAGCAAATTATGATACTACCCTATCTAATGGATATTATTCATACAGTGAGGCAGGAGAGGCTGAAGTAACAGAAGAAGAGTCTGACGAAATCAGAAACTTCCTTGATTCAAATCTCTATACAATCCAAGGCGGAGATGAAAAAGCCCCGCTATCTGTAAAGACAAAGTATAAGGATCTGGTTGATGATTACTGCAAGAAGAACAATATAACATCACCTGCAGAGAAGATGCTCGTTGCCTCTCAGATAAACGACATGGCACTTGAGATGAATATGGCTGAAGGCAGTTCATCATCCTCTTCTACGGGCACGAGTGGCTCTATGGACTTCAATCAGATGAATGCCTCAGAGGCAATCATATACAACATGATCAGAGAGCCTAATCAGTATTCAGTAAAGGAGGTCATAGATGCATACAACGTCGAAGTCGCAAGCGGTCATATAACACCAGCATTTGCAGATGTATATGAGAAGGAATTCGGGACAGATGGTTCCAAGAGAAGCGGTGATATTTACTACACTACAGCAAAGAATATGGCTTCCAACTTTACATTTGCCCTTGGCTCTCAGATGAGCTCGGATGATAAGAACGCTCTCATATGGGATATCGCAGAGAATGGCTCAATGGCTCAGATATTTGATGACTGGCTCAGAAGCAATCCAGATGCGCTCAATGACACAAGGAAGCAGGCAGACTACATCAACCAGATTGCAGACTATGCATTCAATTCTAAGTGTTCAAATGATATTGAGAACATAATCGGCTCAACATACAAGATGGCTGTTGGCAAGACTGATGATAAACCGGGACTCGATAAGGCAACAACCAGCGAGATTCTCACTGCAATCAAGACAGGAGAGGCAGATATTCTTATAGATGTTGATTCATATAGCACAATCAAAGGAATGCTCTACAGCGACCAGTCTAAGACATACTCAAAGGATTCTCTCTTCAATACTGCAATCGGAAGCATCTCGAATGGTAAGTATAAGACTCTCGATGAGATGGAGAAGGATAAGAGCATCAGCGATTCTCAGAAGCAGTTATATAAGAACAGAGCCTATCTTACAGTTGGCAAAGCAACATATGAGGCATCTCAGTATAAGAGCGCAGAGAACCTAGCAAAGCTCACTGGCGGAGAGACTGCACTCACTAAGGGAGCAGGAGAAGGATGCAGAGAAGTCAGAGTTAAAGGATATGGGATAGGATGTCTAGATAACGCTGGCTTTGTATATCTCTCAACAGGAGATAATCAAGTGGAAATCTATCACATAGACCCAAGTGGTGCCGAGTTTAATAGAGTTACGAACGACAACAACTCAAGTCTCTACCCTTGGGAGATGGATGCAGGCGGTGTGTACGACATGGAATACTACAAGAAGAATGCATTCCATAATGACTTTGCTAAAGATATGTCCAATACTCCTATGCCAATTCAATATATGGACGTTATGGCTCTCTATGAAGGTGCCGACTATGTAAGAACAAAGAAGACAAACGAAGAGAGAAAGAATGATCCACAGCTCAGAATGATTATGACAAAGGCTCTTGTAACTACAAGAGGAAAGAACACAAACAGCAATAAAGCACAGAACTAAGGAAGGAGATATTATGGCACAGCAACTAGATAAATACATTCTTAATAACTACAACGAAGGCAAGACTGCCAGCGATATGTATACCTATCAACAGCCTAAGAAGCAGATAAGCAATGATGCCATAAACTATCTCGAGACCCTAGACTCTACGCCAATGAAGGCATACTCTCCGAGAAACTATGACCTCACACCTACAACGGACGTAGAGAACACAAGGAAAGCTTTCAGCGATGTATATGACCAAGTTCTGAATATCTATGGTTCCTCCCCTTCTGGCAAAGCCATACGAGGAGATTATCGCTTTGCAGTCGATGCAGCCATTGCTACCGCTCTAGGTAAAGATTATACAGAGGTGGCAAAGAATCATAAATACTATGTCAGAGCAATCACAGGAACTGATATGGAAGATGAAGGCTGGATGAAGGCATTTGCTGATAACTGGACTACATACTGGTACAACAGAGAGCTTTCATGGAAACAGCTACACTTCGACTGGACTCAAGATGAGGATACTAAGCTTCAGCTCCAGAAGGATATGACAGAGCTTGAGCAGAAGATTGTAAAGAAGAGCGACTATAGGGATAGAAATCTCTTAGCTAAATCCGCTGTCGCCTCTGCTCCTATTGTAAACCAAGTTGTTGAATCACTTGCTCTGACATACGCAGGAGCTGCCATAGGCGGTGCTATTGCAGGGGTAGCTGGTGGTACATTGAGTGGCTCTAAAGCATTCGGCACAATAGCTACAGCATTAAGCCAGAACCAAGAGTTCTTCGGTGCGCTCAAGGCAACACAGGGGATTGCAAAAGGTGCAATAGCAGGAAGAAACATAGGAATACTTGCAAACGTAGCCAACACATTCACCATGGAGACGGGAGGTCTCTCCAGAGAGCTGTACAACGAATTAGACGAAAATGGAAACAGAATGTCCGATACTTCAAGAAAGGTATGGTCTGCAATAGGTGGATCTGTTAACACAATCCTTGAATATATGACTCCGGATCCTGTAGTTGGGATGTCAAAGCTTGGCAAGTTCCCTCTGAATGAGGCAAAGGCTTCTGTTAGAGATTGGATAATTGCATACGGCATCAACAGATTTAAGGATGCAAACTCCGAATCTATGGAAGAGATGTTCCAAGCAATGGCTGGTGATATCGTCAAGACAATTGCAAAAAAATGGGCAAATGAGAAGCAGGGAACAAACTATGACATTGGCAGAATAGAAGAGTTGGTAAATGACACCCTTCAAGATGGATGGGAATCCTATAAGGAAACATTCATGCCAGTATTGGTATCATCCTTTATTCCGGGTACGTACAAAGACCTGCAGACCCTTTCTGCAAGCATAGACAATGGAATAAGAGCACAGTATGCGATAAGGAATTCCGAGAAGGGACTGAAGGAAGCTTGGAAGTATCAGCAGGAGAATACCAATCCTAACGTAATCGGAATGGACTTCATCTCCCAAGGCTTTGGCAAAGTAAAAGGCGACTACTCCAACGGCAAGCTCGGGAAGATAAACGTCAAGGAGAATCCTAACAACAAATCCATGTATGTCGGTGCAACAGAGCTTGATGTAGATAAGCTTCATTGGCTCTTTAATAAAGGCGTCAAGGCAGTTGATGTAAACATCGTAGAACAGGTTGCACCTAGCATGGATAAGCACTCATTCAGCAATCTGGGAAAAGCATTCGGTGGAAGCTTTGACAGCACTACGAACATCCTTACAATACGCAACGACAAGAACCTTGAATCCTTCAAGAAGTTCATGGCAGACATTGGCTTTGATATCAAGGAGAATGGCAATGCCTTCTCTATTACCGATACGGATACGAAGGCGACATTCACAGTACAGCTCGCAACACCACAGACAGCGCAGACTGTACAGAACAATGTCAAGGCTACTCAGACTGTCAATAATTCAAATGGTGTTATTACAAACAGAGATTTTGCGACAGAGATAAGAAATGCACTCACTGCAAATGGACAGCTTGAGACCAAAGTAACAGATGCAGAGATAGACATTGTAACCAACATTGCAGGCATGTATGGCAATGATGTAATGGACCATGTCTCATTCGTCTCCGAATATGATACGAGTCTCTCTGATGCAGAGATGAAGGCTATGGATAATGCAAGCGGTATTACGAGCTTTGCAAATGATGCATCAAGGTCTGCAAGGATTATCTTGGGTGATAATTCTGACGTATCTACTATTGATCATGAAATGCATCATGTCGCATTCAACTACAACGAAAAGGTAAGAAATGATGTCATCAAGGCTGTAAAGGAAAACAATGCTACAGATAAAGGCAGATATAAGCTCAAGGCATTCCTAGGCGAGCACAAGGATATTCTCAACAGAGCTGGCATCAAGGATGCAGATGAGGCAATGAATATTCTTGAACGTCTCAGCAGGAAAAACTCAGTTCAAGACCATGAAGTAAACGAAGTTATGATAGCAATGTGGGATATGTTCTCTGCAACTAATACCAAAGTAAAATCAGCAATGCCGACAGGTATTAAGAGCATACTGCAGAAGCTACAGAGTGAGTTGGCTAAGATATACAAGAACCTTACAGGTAAGGAGCTGATGCCGGGAAGAATCGCAGAAGCCTATTCGAAGTTCTATAGCAATCAAGGATATTCCATTAATGGTGAAAATCCTATGGTTTATGAACCAAAAAATGGGCCCCATAACTGGGTGCCCCTTGGTGAAGCGAGTTTCAAAAACGACCTCGCTTCTAGCAGTCGAGGAGAGGAATCATTAAATTCTTCACCTTTGCTTGATTTAAATGTACCATCACATAACAAATCCGTCAATGATTCAGATGGAGTGCAGCTTAGCAATGAGAAAATATATAAGCAACAGAAGTTTACACCAGAAGAGAAGGTAGCAGAGAAAGCAGAAAGAATAGACAATACCTATACTTTCTCTGACTTTGCAGAGACAGATGTTGAGAACATGATAGATGCTGATGTATATGTACCAGATGCTCTCCTAGACAAGTACAACGACAATGCAAAGGTACAGCAGGAGAAGGCTGACAGAAGCACGATGGAGGTCTTCCTTACAGATAACGAGGTAAGAAGAGCACTAGTGGACAATGCTCAGCTCAGTGACTTCCTAAAGGCAATGAAGAAGTTCTATGGCACTGCATACAATGACAATACTGAAGGCATTCTCAAGAAGATATATTACTACAACAAGGTTCAGACTCCTTCTCAGATGAGAGCAAGCTTTAAGAGCGAGTATGGAAACGGAAACATAGATAAGCTCTTGGAACTCAAGACAATGCTTGGCACTAGAAGAATCACAAAGGTGATGAACGGCAAGGCATATACTCAGATTGTCGTTCCGGATACCGGCAAGGCATGGGGAATGATAAAGGATCTGACTAAGGCATCTCCTGCGTCTGATGTGAAGACAATCACAGACAGCATAAACAACAATCCGACCATGTGGCTCAGAGCTTATCTCAAGGCTTCCAATGTTGATTATGCAAAGCATTTTGCTGATACGGATGTCGGTTCAAGAGACTACATGAACGCAAAGGCACATCTCATGTATCTCTCACTAGGACAGCCTCAGTTCAATCTCATTACAGAGATAAGAAAGGCAGCTCACATGGATGCGCTTTCTGCTTCTGAAAGAGAGGCTGTGAACTACTACACCTCTCAGATTACCGACCTCAACAAATACATCAACGAGGCTCTTACAGAAGAGTATGCGGAGCTATTCAGAGATGAGAAGCATTACTTCGAGAATGAGAGAAAGAAGCTGTACGACAAGGAAAGAGTCGGCAAGGCTGAAGAGAAGAGAATCAGAGACGCACTCAAAGAGGCTGGCAGTGAATACGATGGCCCTACTCCAGAGACTCTGATGAAGGGATTCTATGAGGAGATACTCGGCAAACAGACAGCAACATTCGAGGAGCTTGTAGAGGGCATAAAGAAGACCGATAAAGAGAAACTCGAGAGAAAGCTTGAAGGCATGAAGCACGAGTATGAAGAGAAGCTTACAAGCAGGAAGTGGACCTATGCAGAGAATATCAAGAAGCTCGAGGATAACATTGCAAGACTCAAGTCTACAATCAGATTCCTCAAGAAGATTGATGACGATGCAAAGGCCGATGCTATTGAGACTCTCCAGATCAAGAATATGCTCAGAGAAGACAAGATCAAAGACTACTATGAGACAAGACTCAAGGAGATGGAAGATAAGAGGAAGAAGATAAAGGATGACCTCAATCAGAAGCTCAAAGATCAGAGAGCTGGAGAGGCTCAGAAGATGAAGAATCTCAGTCAGCATTACCAGATGAGAATCAAGAAGATGCAGAAGAGCTATGCTGAATACAAAGCAAAGAAGGCTCTTACCAATGCCATTAAGAGAAGGCTCAATGTAGACCATGCGGTCTACTCTGCTTCCATTGATGAGTCTGCTAAGTGGATATACTCTCTCATGCATGACAAGGAAGGAATGACAGACATCGAGTATGATACATATGCAATGAAGAGCGGTCAGTCTGTAGATGCAGATGTTCTGATATTCTTTGAGGATGCAGACGATATCGTTGACGCACAAGGCAATTCAATACAGAGAGAATATGCATTTGATCCAAAGGCTTACAACTTCGATAGAACAGCTATTCCAGATGCCCTTCTCTCTTATGGATTCTCAAGCGAGGCAATCACGGAGCTTCAAGGAAACAAGAAATTTGGAGAGCTTTCCGTAGGAACGCTCAAGGAGCTTGCAGAGGCATACAACATAGCAAAGGCTAATGCAAAGGCTCAGAAGTCTGCTATGGATGCAGAGAAGGCAACTAGAAGAGTAAAGCTCGCATCAGAGATTTACTCGTCTGTGCTCGGTGTAGAAGGTGGCATTCCTAAGAAGGCAAAGGATATCATACTCAAGGAGCTTGGATATACAGAGACCGAGTATGATATAGATCCTACAATACAGGCAAAGGTATTGAGGAACTTCACAGACAACATCTCAAGGTATTCAGATATCCTACAGCAGGAAGCCGGCAGAGGCACAAAGCTCAAAGGATGGGTTGCCAATACAATCGGGCATATACAATGGGTAGCAGACTACATAGAGAAAGACAAGAACGGACCTCTCCATAACCTCTTTGTAACAAGGGCACAGGAAGCTCTCAATGCATACTCTCTGAACAAGGATGCACGAACAGCCAAGGCTCTGAGTGATATGATGCAGGCTGTAGGCGGACAAGAGAGATGGTCGGAGATATACAAGACTCTCTGCAAGGCTGATACTGTAAATGTCACATACAACATGAAGGAAGATGGAGATAACTTCTCTCATCGTGATGGTACGATTTCATACAACGAGGCACTTGGCATATACATCTATGCAAAGAATGCCCAGTCATTCGGGAACCTCATCAGCGGTAAAGGAAACAACTTCTCGCTGGAGACGCTAGCAGGAATCAATCCGGATGCCGTGAAGGTATATTTAGAGAAGGAGATCGAAGCAAGAGACCAGTATTATCAAGATCTGGATGCTTACAACGCACTTCCTCCAGAACTCAAGCATCAGACAAAGAAGCCAGAATTCAAGAGCCTCTTCTTCCAGTCAAATACGGAAGCAGAGATAAGAGATACATACGCAAGGCTTCTCAATGACGAGATACAGATAGACCTTCCTGTATGGCTCAGAGACCTCGGAGACGCTATCGTCAAGACTCTCAACGGAGAGAATGATGAGAACACAATCAGAATGGAGAAGTTTGCAGGAGAAGTTCTCAACGAGCCATTCAAGGCACAGGCTAATTACTTCCCTAAAGTTGCTAACGAAGCAGGTCCAATGAATGCAATCGGAGAGACACTTGGACAGCAGACCAAACATGTATCTACAAATGCCGTAAAAGACCGACAGAGCGCATTCAACTACGCTTTGAGGCTAGACCCTATTAATACTCTATTCGGTGCGATAGAAGCGCAGGAGCGAATGATAAACATGTATCAGACAGTAACTGATATGAACTACATCATGAGCGATAAGGGATACAACGTAGGACAGATAATAGAGTCTCAGTTTGGTGAGCATATGAAGAAATATCTTGATAGCCAGATTGCAACGCTTGCAGGAAACAAGATGATTCTCTCCGACTATGAGAAGACTGCAAACAAGCTTCTTCAGAATGTAGCTGTATCAAAGATCGGATTCAATGCACTTACTTCCGTAAAGCAGTTCATCTCAGTAATTCCTGCAGTAACCAATACAGACCTTTCTGCATCTGACTTCATGAAAGGTGTTGCTCTTGCAACTGGAAACGAGAAGTCGACAATAGAGTCACTCTATAACAAATATGCTTCCGATATTGCAGGAGGCTCTCTTGGATACGAGTATGAGCTATTGAGACAGAGAACAGAGGTAACAGGAAGAGATTCATTCATGGGCAAGCTCACAGAGAAGTCTATGCAATGGACAGAGAGCGCAGACCAAGCTGTAAAGAAATGGCTCTTCGCAGCTGCTTATGACAAATACACAAAGAATGGAATGAGCGAGAGCGAAGCGGGCTTGAAGGCTGCTGAGATGATCAAGAAGACTCAGTCTATCGGAGATGCATATTCGCTATCAAACTTTGAGAGGAACAGAAGTCCATTCGTAAGAGCGTTTGCAATGTTCTCCAAAGACCAGTTCCAAGTATGGAATAGCATCGTATTCGGCATCGGCAATGACTTCAGAGACAAGAACTACGGAGCTGTCGCTGAGAAGTGTCTTGGCATTGGCTTGATGACTCTTTCAACAGCTCTTATTGCAGGTGGCTGGATTCCAGAAGAAGACGAAGGAGCGTTTGATCTCGAGTCATTCTTGAATGATATCTATACAAACCTCATCGGATATACTCCTGTATTCGGAACGTTCTTCACAAACGATGGAAGCGACTCATTGTTGACCGAGCCATTCAAGAAAGTAAGAGAGGCGATAGAGGGCACAGCATCGCTTGGAAAGAATATAATCACAGGTGATTATGAATCCTCTGATTGGAACCAAGTTTTCGAATCCGCATTAGATTCCATTGGCGCATTAGGACTCCCATCGGTACAGATTAAGCGAGGAGTTAAAACCTTTGCACCTAATGGAATATTCGGAAAGGAAAAGGAGTTCAATCCGGGCTGGCTATTCGGCTCTTTAGGTGCAAGCACCTACGATTTATTGTTCTAAGAATTTATTGAAGGTATAATAGTTATATGAGTGTTCAGACTAACCTAGGTGGCAAGACAATCACAGTGGATAGAGTCGATGAGATATTCGACTCTTCAACCTATTCATCCCCTACTCTAAACCTTCTTAAGGCAAGCATTGCAAACAGCAAGACAAACAGAGACATCGAGTCTATTAAGAAAGAACTAGAGGATGCAACATCAGATGGAAAGATAATCGCAAGCGAGAAGAAGGGACTCAAGAGAGAGTGGTATTCCCTGCTCTCTGCATGGAGTTCGGTAAACAATATATATGGCAATTCTGAAGATTTGAAAGATTGGTCTAACTATGTTGCATTGAAATCTACGATAGAGTCTCTAACCACCCTAATGGATAAGGTGTTTGCGGACATGGATTCCACATACGAGGAGTCTGACGTTGCGTCAATCACTGAACAGGTTCTCAATGCATGGACTCTCATAGACAAGTGCAATACATACAACATCGAATGTGGTGCTCTGCAGGACAGACACAAGCTTGAGGTAACTGGCGACTACTACATCATAGATAAGCTTACAATGCAGGCTAAGCTCTACCTCTATGAAGATGGAGCATACAAGGATGTCACAGACGATACATCTTATGCTGACTCTGAATTCAAGTGGTACGATCCAAATGATCCAGATACCATTCTAGCAAATGGCAGAAGCTGTACAATCACACTTGCCCAGATGAACAAGACAACTCCAAAGCAGTTTGTTCTTGAGTTTGAGCATGACTACTACGGAGTATTGCCAAGCAAGGATGATGCGAATGTAAGGATACAGACATTCTTCAATCTCTACTTTGGAACTCTCATACAATACGCCTACTCTGATGCATCTACAAAAGAAGAGCTGATGAAGGATAGCTACGTCTATTGGACTACGAACGTAAGGGAGAATGAGAACAAGAAGCTTTATCTATGGAGACGTGAATCATCCGACCTTGCAACAGACTCCTCTTCTAGAGACTGGAACTACTTCAGAGAAACAGGCCTAAAGGGAGACCAAGGCGAAGACGGAGCTGCTGGTTATTCACAGGCTACAGTAACTCTCTATAAGCGTTCAAGCGAAGAACAGACTAAGTATGACGGAGAGGTGCTTACATACGTATTCTCTACAGGTGGCGTAACAGGCTCTACAGGAACATGGAGCAGAACAGTACCAAGCGGAGATGAGAAGCTATGGGTAATCTCTGCATCTGCTTTTGCGAATAGCACAGAGGATAAGATAGAGATAGATGATTGGACTAGCCCCGCAGTGCTCAGTGAGAACGGAACTGTCGGACAGGATGGATACACAGTTCTTACTGTCATACTCTATCAGAGAAGCAAGACGAAGCCTGCAAAGCCTACAGGTGCATCAACCTACTACTTCGATACCAACACGATATCCGGTGTTGAGCCTTGGACTATAACTGTGCCAGATGGTACAGAGCCAGTATGGGTAACATCTGCAACAGCTGCTACTCGCCTTGAAGTTCATGATGACATCTCTGCAGATGAATGGTCAGAGCCTCAGATGCTCGTGAAGAACGGAGACGATGGAATATCCTCATATACCTACATCAGATACTCAGACGATAACGGAGCTACGTTCACAGAGAATGGTGGAACTGCTGTAGGCGAATACATGGGCGTATGCGTTACGACAGCCACAACAGCCCCATCTGATGTTTCTTCCTATACATGGTCAAAGACCAAGGGAGAGACTGGTGATAAAGGTGACCAAGGTGATAAGGGAGACAAGGGTGATAAGGGAGATAAGGGAGACAAGGGAGATAAGGGAGACAAGGGAGACGAAGGCGATCCAGCTCCATACACAAGACAGATATACTGTGCATCCGAGAAGAAGCCCGATACACCTACAGAGACCTGTGACCAAGTGCCTAGCGGATGGTCTCTGCAGATTCCTACAAGAACAGAGACACAGGTTCATTGGATAAGCATGGGCGTAGTCTCTGTAACCAATGGAGTATATGAATATTCAACATGGTCTGAGCCTGCAAAGTATACTGCAGACGAGTCGGGAATCGTTCCCATCGTTCAATGGAAATGGGGAAGCTCAGACACAATCAATCCAGATGAGGAAGACAACACAATCTCACTTGGAGATGGAACTCTGCTTGAGGTGAATGGACAGGCTGTCACAATATCACAGAACAGTGGTACTGGATGGTCAAATACGATACCAGCCTACTCTGAAGAGAAGCCTTATCTATGGAAGCGTGAATGGCGGTACGCAAGCGAGGGAGTTGACGCAGGATGGGTATATTACTGCGTAACTGGAAAGCAGGGCGTAGAAGGCTCGTATAACTCTCTGGGCTATAAGATAGATGGCTCTTCCATTACCTTTGCAGGACTCGATAGAGATGGCATCCCTTCTCTTGGAAGCTTCAGAGCAAACCTAGGTGGAGAGGTAGTCGCATTCCAGAGGACTGTATTCACAATCACATCAGACCTAGACGGCAACTGGCATGAAAGATACTTCCTAGTAGCTCATTGGACAAGCACAGTAGGCTCTCTGTCGCTATGCTATCTTGTGCCAGTATCTGAGACAGACGATGACGGCAACACAACATACAGGATGAAGTGGGTAGCACAGGACGGAACAGAGATTACAACTACATCCGTAGATGGAACTGTGTACGACCCTTATGTATTAGCCGACATTAGGATGGTATCGGGGGCTAGTATCAAATCTGTGACCTTGGTCAATCCTGCAAAGCTCAAGACATACGAGTCTGATTACTTCATGACAATCATGGCTCAAGGCGACATGACAGACATCAACGTACTGGCAAAGGCATTAGACATAGAGCGGGTCTATGAGAAGGTCGCAGCCATGGAGGCTTTCATCAACAAGCTCTTTGCGAACGAGATTACAATCACGAACACGCTCGATGTGAACAACAACATATCGAAGTATGGAAGCATACACTCCAGTGGATACAACAAGCTGGATTACAAGGATGAATCAAAGAAGGGCTTCTACCTAGAGTCTACAGGATATGCAGAGCTGAACAAGGCAGTATTGAAGAACGCTTCTATTGAGACGAACGACAATGATGGACTGCCGATACTGACTACTAGTATCAGTAACGATGAGATGTCTCTTGCTCTTACTGAGACAGCCGAATACTGGAAGCGTGGTGATATATTGGATGAAGAAAATTATAACTACAATTATAATATATACATGGATGCGAGTTCGACCTTCTACCGATGGGTTGGCTCATCTGCTCTATACTGTAGTATGCCTGCATTTCCAACATATCCAGAAGGGTATGGAGGTACATCAATATCTTACGAATATGAGTTCTCAGTAAATCGTGACATACAAAGTATATATATAATGATATCCTTCAATCGAGGGTTGAACGACGTAAACACTAATGACTCCGGTATATATGTTGATGGTGTATTAGTTAATAGCGGATATACAAGCAGTGGACATACTTCTACAACAATGAATCCCATGTCTTATGTTATTGATTTAGGAGATAAAATTATTGCAGGGAAAGTAATTAAGGTTAAAATTAATATCACTTGTGCTGTTGCTGCTCTTAGGGATATATATTGTGATAAGTTCTATATATATTTTGATGCCCTAGAAAGAGTAGGCACAAACTATGGTCAAACTAATTACTATAGAACAATAATTGAGAAGAAAGCCAATAGTATTACTTTCCTTGGTAATTACGCATATGGTTTCTATGTACCCAAAGAGTACAATCTTATTGTAGGCGATAACGATTCAAATAATTTCGTAAAATATGTTCTAGATAAAAGAGAAAGCAGAAATGCTAAGTGTAATGTCTTAAATTTTAACCAATCATATAATTGCGAAAACAGCTCTATTACATATGAAGGAACAACATATCAGATAACCTCTTTAGAGAGAACATCAACAGAAGATGTATTAATTAATGGCTCTACAAAGATAGATTTAAATTCCTTATATCCTATGAATTTCTCTGTAAACATACTTGCAGGCGAAGCTGTCTTACAGACTAAGTCGATATATCCATCTCAAGATAACCAATACACACTAGGAACATCTTCTGATAGGTTTAAGGCAATCTATGCAGCCAATTACTACCCACCGGGTTCGTTTTATATATCTACAGACCCTACTAGCCCTGCATCCTTCATTGGTGGAGAGTGGATTGCTTTAAAGGGGAATATGTCATTCTGGTTTGTAGCCCATGATAGCTCTACTACAGCACATCTTCTTAATTCAAGCGGAGAGCCAGATACTGTTGATGCAGGCTTGCCTAATATAGATGGACAGCTTTTTGGTATTATGGCTGGATATGATCCATATCCAGAGAACGGAAATGAGAACGGTAGTGCATTATTCACAACTAACGGAAGATCTGGTAATGCATGGAAAACTGGATCTGGCTCTGATGAAATAGACATATGCCTCAATGCTCACAGTTGCAACACAATCTACGGCAACGCTAATACAGTCCGACCTCCAGCGTACAAAGTCTACGCATGGTGGAGAAAATCATAAAGGAGCAACAGAATGAACGAGCCGACCTCAACAGACAACTATGTACAGATAGGCGACAAGGTAATAAACAGGACTGTGGATGCATCAGTAACGACTGATGATGTCCAGATGTCAGACAGGGTGTTCGTTTTCAAAAAGAACGATGATGGCTCTATCAAGACAGTAGTGAACACAACGATACAGTATGTAGTGGATGCCTTCGGAGCTGATGCAGTAGCCACGAAGAACGAAGTAGTGACCTTGAAGAACGATGTGATCACGCTGAAGGAACAAGCCTCGACCTATGCAGCCAATGCAAGCGAGAGTGCAGATACAGCCACTACCAAGGCAAGCGAGGCATCAGAGAGTGCTACCAAGGCAAAGGCAAGCGAGGAGAACGCAGGCGTATCTGAGGCTAATGCCAAGGCTAGTGAAACCAACGCTAAGACTTCAGAGACTAATGCATCTGTATCAGAGGCTAATGCCAAGGCAAGCGAGACCAATGCAAAGGCCAGTGAGACCAACGCATCTACTAGCGCCTCCACAGCCTCAACAAAGGCTACAGAAGCC
>CAVFXW010000071.1:0-20607 GCA_963626675.1 Clostridium sp. CAG:452
CTCTTCCAGGTACTTTTTCTTGAAATTTGGTACAAACTTCTCAGCCATCAGAGTGCCTCTCCTGTCTTTTTGGCATAACGAACTTTCTTGCCGTTTTCCATCTTGTATCCAACCTTGCTTACGCCGTCCTTACTAAGAAGAGCAACGTTTGAAGCTGCAATTGGAGCTTCAACTTCCATGATGCCGCCCTTATCCTGAGCATTCTTCTTTTTCATGGTCTTCTGAACCATGTTGGCACCCTGGACGATGACCCTTTCGTTAACTGGGTCAACTTTTACAATCTTACCGGTACGACCCTTGTTCTTACCGACCAAGATTTTGACTGTGTCATCTTTCTTCAGTCTCATTTTCTTCTCCTACAACACTTCCGGAGCGAGTGAGACAATCTTCATATAGCCATCTCTGAGCTCTCTAGCTACTGGCCCGAAGATTCTCTTTCCGCGAGGGTTATTGTTGGCATCAATGACAACACATGCATTGTCATCGAACCTGATGTATGTACCGTCAGGTCTGCGGTATTCCTTCTTTGTACGGACAACCACTGCCTTAAGAACGTCACCTTTCTTGATGGCGCCGTTAGGGAGGGCATCCTTGACTGCAACTACGATGATATCACCAACACCGGCAACATATCTATGGCTACCGCCGAGAACTTTGATGCATTGCACACGCTTTGCACCACTGTTGTCCGCTACATTCAAATAAGTCTGCATCTGTACCATGACTTTTCTCCTTTAGCGAGCTCTCTCGACGACTTCAACGAGTCTCCAACACTTATCCTTGGAAAGGTGGCGACATTCCATGATGCGGACCGTATCTCCGATATGAGCATCATTCTTCTCGTCGTGAGCCTTGAACTTCTTAGTTGAGATCACGTACTTCTTGTACAGTGGGTGGAGGGTTCTATCAGAAACCTCAACAACAATAGTCTTATCCATCTTGTCGGATTTGACTATGCCTGTCATAACTTTCTTCTGTGCTTCCATTTACGCGCCTCTCTTATTTATTCTTCTTTTCGAGTCCAATGTCCATGGCATGGATTCTAGTATTAAGACGAGCGATATTCTTTCTGGTGGAACCAAGAGACATCGGGTTGTCTAAGTGACCGAGTACCTTCTGCATTCTGAGATCAACCAGTTCCTTTCTAAGCTTATCTCTTTCTGCGACAAGCTCGTTATAGCTAAGATCTTTATATCTTTTCATAGTTTACTCCTGATTAGCACGAGACACGAACTTTGTCTTGATTGGAAGCTTCGAAGCAGCAAGTGTGAGAGCTTCTCTTGCGAGGTTCTCATCAATACCACCCATTTCGAACATGATTGCACCGGTCTTTACAACTGCTACCCAGCCTTCCGGAGCGCCCTTACCGTTACCCTGTCTTGTTTCAGCAGGTTTCTTTGTGTATGGCATATCGGGGAAGATGCGAATCCAGACCTTACCACCACGTTTGACGTGACGTGTCATTGCGACACGGGCAGCTTCAATCTGGCGGTTCGTAATCCAATATGGCTCAAGAGCCATGAGACCATACTCACCGAAGGAAATCTGATTTCCCTTGTGTGCAACTGCGTCTCTTGTTCCGCGCTGCTTTTTTCTGTATTTAATTCTCTTTGGACTAAGCATCTTTTAACCTCTGCTCTCTTCAGCCTTCTTGCTTACAGCTGTAACAGCCTCATCATCACTACTCTTAACACCGTGCTCATAGATTTCACCATTGAAAACCCATACTTTGATTCCGATGCTTCCGAAAGATGTGTTTGCTGTTGCAAAACCATAATCAATATCAGAACGAAGTGTGTGAAGAGGAACTCTTCCTTCCTTCATCTGTTCATTTCTTGCGATTTCAGCACCACCGAGACGACCTGAACACTTGATCTTGATTCCCTGGACACCACCGGCCATAGCTCTGGAGATAGCATTCTTCATAGCCCTGCGGTAAGCACCGCGGCCTTCGAGCTGGCGTGCGATATTCTGAGCGATAAGCTGAGCATCACACTCCGACTTCTTGATTTCCTTGATCTTGATCTGAACCTTCTTCTCTGTAAGCTTCTGCATCTTCTCTGCAATCTTCTCTACATTAGCACCCTTAGCACCAATGATGACGCCAGGACGAGCTGTAGCGATGACCATAGTAATGCGCTGCGGCTTACGGATGATTTCGATTTCGCTGATCTCTGCACCTGCAACCTCAGGACAAGCAAGCAATGCCTTTCTGAGTACAAGATCTTCATGGAGTGTGTCTGCATACTCCCTGGGATCAACATACCACTTTGACTGCCATGTTTTGTTAACACCGAGTCTGAGTCCGATTGGATTTACTTTCTGGCCCATTATTTGCCTACCTTTGCTTTCTCGTCTACAACGACGGTAATATGAGACATTCTCTTAAGAAGGATGTCACGTTTTCCGTGAGAACGAGCCCATACTCTCTTAAGTCTAGGGCCGTCATTGACTCTTAACTCAGAAACATAAAGTGAATCTTCATCCAGATTCTTGTTCTGAGATAAGGCGTTAGCACCTGCGGACTTGAGAACTTTCAGAATAAGGTCTGAACCTTTCTGAGGCATTGCCTCCAGGATGGCTACTGCTTCTACATATCCCTTGCCCCTAACGAGATCTGCTACAGGGCGGACCTTTGAAGGAGAAACCATCAAATATTTGGCAACTGCTTTATAACCTTTCTTAGTTTCCATAATCTAACCTTATTTAACCTTCTTATCAGATGCGTGCCCACGGAAAATACGTGTAGGTGCAAACTCTCCGAGCTTGTGTCCGACAAGGTTCTCGGTAACATAAACAGGAACCCAAGTCTTACCATTGTACACGGAAATCGTGAATCCGACCATCTCCGGGATGATTGTTGAACTACGTGAGTAGGTCTTGATCATCGGCTTTTGATTAGCCTGGTTTGCTGCTTCTACTCTTTTTAAGAGCTTGGCTTCAATAAATGGACCTTTTTTGATTGATCTTGACATTTCTTCTACTCCTACTTGCGCTTCTTGACAATGAATGCATTAGACGGCTTCTTCTTTGAACGAGTCTTTCCGCCCTTAGCCGGCTTACCCCAAGGTGTACATGGGTTTCTACCTGCAGCAGTCTTGCCTTCACCACCACCATGTGGATGGTCAACAGGGTTCATGACAACACCTCTGACCTTAGGTCTTCTTCCAAGATGTCTGGAAGCACCTGCCTTGCCAAGAGATACGTTCATGTGATCCTCGTTTCCAAGAACACCGAGTGTGGCATAGCATTCAGCGAATACCATTCTCATCTCGCCTGAAGGAAGACGAAGAGTAACATAATCTCCTTCCTTTGCGATGACTGTAGCACTTAGGCCTGCGCTCCTGACAAGCTGTCCGCCACGTCCGAGGTTGAGCTCGACGTTATGAACTGCAAGTCCAAGGGGAATGTTCTTTAAAGGAAGAGCGTTTCCTGTAGTAAGAGGAGCATTCGGACCGGAAACAACCGTTGTTCCGACTGTTAACCCCTTAGGTGCTAAAATGTAGCGCTTCTCGCCATCAGCATAGGCAACCAGAGCAATTAAAACAGATCTATTGGGATCATATTCGATTGTCTTTACTGTTCCGGGAACACCATACTTATTGCGCTTAAAATCAATAATTCTGTAAGCCTTCTTGGCTCCGCCACCGCGACGACGAACGCTGATACGTCCAAAAGAATCGCGACCAGAGTTCTGATGAAGACTGACTGTAAGGGATTTCTCAGGCTTCTGTGCTGTAACTTCGCTCTTTACGAGTGTAGTCTTCTGACGGAGACCGGGTGTATTTGGTTTATAAGTTCTTAATGCCATATTCCTCTATCTCCCTTAGCCTTCGATAGCCCCGATGGACTGACCCTTGGCCAATGTTACGATTGCCTTCTTCCAGCTAGGTGTGTATCCCTTAACGAATCCACCCTTACCTCTGGAGAACTTCGGCTTTCCACCGACATTCATTACATTGCAAGCTGTACATTCAACTTTAAAGAGTTCCTTAACGGCCTTCATGATTTCATACTTGTTAGCCTTTGGATCAACCTTGAATGTATACTTCTTACATTCACCCTCGCGGGCAATGTTCGACTTTTCACTTAAAACTGGTTCAATGATAACTCTATCTGCTCTCATTTCGCTTTCTCCTTAGTTTTCACCGTAGAAATCGTTGAGATTAGATACTGCAGACTTAAGAACGATAATCTTTCTGCCATAAAGAAGTTCCTTAGCAGAGAGCTTGTCGTATGCAAGAACATGTAGATAAGGAATGTTCTTACAAGCACGTCTAATCATCACATCATCATCTTTCATAACAAGGACTGTTCTCTGTCCGACTGTCTGGAAGGCAGCCATAATTCCAGCCATATCCTTTGTTTTTCCGTTTTCGCTAGTGAAATCTTCGACAACAACTAGTCTTTCTTCTTCAACAGCAAGAGTAAGAAGACTCTTCATAGCAAGTCTCTTAACCTTCTTAGGAAGTGAATAGGAGTAATCACGAGGTCTAGGTCCAAAGATTGTACCGCCACCGACTGTGATAGGAGACTTCTTATCACCACGACGTGCATTACCTGTTCCCTTCTGCTTATAAGGTTTAGTGTTGCTGTAATTGACCTCAGCTCTGGTCTTTGTACATGCAGTTCCGACACGGCGGTTAGCTGCTTCGTTTCTGACGGCATGATAGATGGATCCGGTAGATACTACTACTCCGAAAACGTTCTCACTAAGAGAAACTGTTCCAACTTCCTTGCCGGCTGTAGAATAAAGTTTCTGTTCCATACTATACCACCTTACTTCTTAACTGCCTTTTTAACGACTACTACGCTGTCTGTAGGACCAGGGATAGCACCCTTGACCATAAGAACCTGCATTTCACTGTCAACTGCAACGAGCTTTAGATTCTGAACTGTAACCTTCTCGTTTCCCATGTGACCAGCCATCTTCTGTCCCTTAAATGTATGAGCAGGTGTTGATGACATAGCTGTACCACCGAGATCTCTGTGGAACTTTGAGCCGTGGGTCTTTCTTCCGCCGCCGAAGCCATGACGCTTCATACCGCCCTGATAACCCTTACCCTTACTTGTTCCGGTTACATCCACGTAAGCTACTTCTTTAAATAAATCAACGCCAAGAACATCGCCGACTTTAACTTCGTTATCGAAGTCTTTCATCTCCATGACGACCTTCTTTGGATCGCAAACATCTTTGAACTGTCCTGCAAAAGGCTTTGTTGCTCTGCTCTCTTTAACAGCACCAGAAGCAACAACAGCTGCAGAATAACCATTCTTATCATCTGTTCTGTTTGCGATGACTACGTTATCCTCAACTTTAATTACTGTCACAGGTATCAATCTGCCTTGAGCATCAAAGACCTGTGTCATTCCAACTTTTTTGCCGATAAGCCCTAACATTTCTTACTTACCTCAACTTCACTGTCTTATTTCTACATCCACACCAGCAGGGAGTTCGAGTTTCATCAGGGCTTCTACAACCTTCTGGGTTGGGTCCAGGATGTCAATCAATCTCTTGTGTGTTCTCATTTCGAACTGTTCGCGAGCCTTCTTGTTAACGTGCGGGGATCTGAGGACAGTGTACTTGTTAATACGTGTCGGAAGTGGGATAGGACCGGAGACCTTTGCTCCTGCCTTCTGGACTGTCTGAACGATAGCCTTCGAGCTCTGCTCGATGAGGTCAACGTCAAAGCCTCTCAACTTCACACGGATTCTTTCGTTTGCCATTTTAAAAAATCTCCAAAAATCAATAGGTCACCGGGGATGAGGCACCCCCGGTCGGACCTTAAGTTTAATAAATTAGTTTGATCAGTCGATGATCTCTGTTACCTGACCAGAAGCAACTGTTCTTCCGCCTTCTCTGATAGCGAAGCGGAGTCCCTTATCCATAGCTACTGGGTGGATGAGCTCAACGATAATCTCTGTGTGGTCACCAGGCATAACCATTTCCTTTCCTTCCGGAAGGTGACATGTACCTGTGATATCTGTTGTTCTGAAATAGAACTGAGGTCTATAACCATCGAAGAACGGTGAGTGTCTTCCGCCTTCATCCTTGCTCAATACGTATACTGTTCCTCTGAACTTTGTGTGAGGAGTAATAGTATTTGGCTTAGCAAGAACCTGGCCTCTAACAACTTCCTTCTTGTCAACACCTCTGAGAAGAGCACCGATGTTATCACCAGCCTGTCCTTCATCGAGGAGCTTGTTGAACATTTCAACACCTGTAACGACTGTGTTTCTTGTTTCCTTGATACCAACAATCTGAACAGGATCATTAACATGGACGACACCAGCTTCGACTCTACCTGTAACAACTGTTCCACGACCTGAAATCGAGAAGATATCTTCGATAGGCATGAGGAATGGCTTGTCAACAGCTCTCTCAGGAAGCGGAATGTAAGAATCCATAGCATCGAGAAGCTCATCGATACACTTTGTAGCTTCTGGATCATCTGGCTTTGTCATTGCTTCATAAGCAGAACCCTTGATAACAGGGCAGTTAGCACCATCGAAACCATACTCTGTGAGAAGGTCTCTCATTTCTTCCTCTACGAGTTCGATGAGGTCAGGATCGTCGACCTGGTCGCACTTGTTGATGAAAACGATGATTGCAGGTACACCAACCTGTCTAGCAAGAAGGATGTGCTCCTTTGTCTGAGCCATAGCACCATCTGTTGCAGCAACAACGATGATAGCACCATCCATCTGAGCAGCACCTGTGATCATGTTCTTGATGTAGTCAGCGTGACCCGGGCAGTCGACGTGAGCATAGTGTCTGTTCTTAGACTGATACTCAACGTGTCTTGTATTGATTGTGATACCACGTTCCTTTTCTTCTGGTGCGTTGTCGATTGCATCATAAGCAAGGGCCTTGTCTCCAAACAATCTAGCACAATGCATTGTGATAGCTGCTGTGAGAGTGGTCTTACCATGGTCTACGTGACCAATAGTACCTACGTTTACGTGTGGCTTAGTTCTCTCGAATTTTTCCTTAGCCATCAGTTCCTCCTTGTGGCATGTGCCACAAATCAAAATAATATTTATAAAGGCCCAAGCCTTTACAGTCCAGTGAGACAACTAACTGCTAAGTCAGGTAATGTGAAGTTCCAGAGGTCGGCAAATATTGACGACATACGTAATTAGTAATAAAAAAACTACTTTCCGGAACCACCCTTATCGCCTCAGCAATCGGTTTGGCTCTAGGCGCCGCAGCACAATAATAGCGTGCATATAGGCGACACTTTGACTAATCTACTTGAATTTAAATATCTTGTCAACATCATATTTTATGCTGTATTAAAAATTTAAAGGAAAGCTAAGGTTTATGTAATGAACTATTCAAAGCTTAAGCCCAAAGCGTCCCTCATAGGAAATACTCACACACAGAAACTATCAAAATGACAAAACAAATAATCTTTGACGCTAAAAGCGAGACTGGCTCTCAATGACGTATTCAAAGTACGAGTCCAACGCGTCACTCATAGTGGTGCTCACAAGTAAAACCTACCAGAATATGCTCATTCAACAATCTAAGGCCAAATGACGCTCCAAAAGTGCGAGCCCAACTCCTCATGCTGAACACCAATTTTCAAGAAATTGATCCTTGGTATATCTAAATATAAACTTACACGGAAAACGACGCTTTAAACTCATAGTTTTCTGACAGTTAGAGTACGACATTACACTAACCCAATGTACCCTGTTTTGACACTCCCTAACCAGAGTTTACTGACGAGGCGAGTGCGTCATTACAGAGATATATCTAACCGAATATGTTCTATTACAAATAGAATATAGGCCAACGCTTAATACCTTATACTTACAATATTATAATTGCACCCTTGAAATTTTTCTTGCCACTTTCGCCTCAAGCGTCTATCTTTCTCATAATAAGAGGTAAAAACTATGAGAAGCGTAAATTACACAACACAGGGCGTCTGCGCCAAGGCCATCCACTTTGATTTAGACGAGAGCAACCATATCCACAATCTATCATTCGATGGAGGCTGTAACGGGAACTTGAAGGCTATCGCAAGGCTATGCGAAGGAAAGGATGCTAAAGAGATAGCGTCAATTCTTGAAGGTAACACATGTGGTTTCAAACCCACATCATGCGCCGATCAGCTCAGCAAGGCTATAAAATCTAACCTGTAAGACAAACCGAGCTATAAAAATAGGGGCTGATTTTCACAGTCCCTAATTTTTTCATCGCAATAATTAGAAGCGGATGTGGCTGAATGCCTTGTTTGCTTCTGCCATGCGGTGTACGTCTTCCTTCTTCTTGAAAGCAGAACCAGTTGAGTTGTATGCATCGATGAGCTCATCAGCAAGCTTGTCCGCCATTGTCTTACCGTTTCTGCCTCTTGCAGCTGTGATAATCCATCTCATAGCGAGAGCTTCACGACGACTCTCTCTGATTTCGGTTGGAACCTGATATGTTGCACCACCAACTCTTCTCGACTTTACTTCAACTGCAGGCTTTACGTTCTCGAGAGCCTTGTTGAATACATCGATTTCCTTCTCTCCTGTCTTAGATGCAATGATTTTAAGTGCATCATAGACAATTCTTGAAGAAACACTCTTCTTACCTGAAACCATCATGCGGCAGATAAGCTTCTCGACAGCTGTGCTGTTGTATATTGCGTCAGGCTTTACTTTCCTGACAGGGGTTTTTTCTCTACTCATTTTTCAATACCTCCTATCAAGCCTTAGGCCTCTTAGCACCATACTTGGAGCGGCTTCTCTTTCTGTCAGCAACACCGAGAGTATCCTTGCTGCCACGAACGATATGATATCTGACACCAGGAAGGTCCTTGACTCTTCCACCTCTGATAAGAACAACAGAGTGTTCCTGGAGGTTGTGGCCGATACCCGGAATGTAAGCTGTAACTTCAATTCCGTTGGAAAGACGAACTCTGGCTACCTTTCTGAGAGCCGAGTTAGGTTTCTTAGGTGTAACTGTCA
Source organism: Clostridium sp. CAG:452 (assembly GCA_963626675.1). Classification (GTDB taxonomy): domain Bacteria; phylum Spirochaetota; class Spirochaetia; order Sphaerochaetales; family Sphaerochaetaceae; genus Ornithospirochaeta. Next base: position 8,965 of record CAVFXW010000071.1, read on the forward strand.
TGACTCTTGTACACACACCTCTTTTCTGCGGGCATCCCTCAAGAGCTGGGGATTTTGTCTTCTGTTTAGAAGTACTTCTGCCCTTTCTTATAAGCTGATTAATTGTAGGCATCTATTTGACGCTCCTTTCTTTTTTTCCGTACGTCTCACACCGTACGAAATCTATTAAAAACTGCAGTCAGCATGAGTGACAGTAACTCAGTCAAGAGGGGTAATGCCAACAGGCATCACTCCTCATCTATCATGACATCGCCAATTTCTCTGTCATCTCCTACAGTCTTCATCTCTGCAAGATCCTCGAAGTCAGTATCATCATCAACGATAGGGCTAGCTTCCCTCTGTGCATCTTTGACAATCTGTTCATCGATGAGCTTCTGGTCTTCTGTAAGTACTATATCCTTGTATCCTACAAATCCAGTTCCTGCTGGAATGAGTTTTCCAATGATAACGTTCTCCTTAAGACCTCTCAACTCGTCTGTTTTACCAGCAATAGCCGCTTCTGTCAATGTCTGGACAGTATGAGCGAACGAAGCACCACTGATAAATGACTCACTATTTCTAGCAGCATCAGATACACCACTGAGGCAAGGTCTTCCGATTGCCGGTACTCTGCCTTCCTTCTTGGCCTTCTCGTTTTCCTTAAGGAACTCGAGCTTATCTACCTTCTGGTTCTCGATGAAACGAGTATCGTTGCTTCTTACAATCTCCACTGTTCTAAGCATCTGACGGATGATAACAGAGAGGTGTTTCTCATTGATTTCAATATCCTGCTCTCTATAGACATCCTGAATAGCCTTAACAAGGAACGACAGGACTGCTGTCTCTCCCTGTACAGTCAATACTTCACGTGAATTGACAGGTGCATCGCAGAGCTTATCGCCGCATACAACCTCATCACCCTCTCTAACAAGAAGGACGATTCCCTGTGTCGGAACCTTGTGGACATGTCTAAAGCTCTTTCCATCATTGACTCTTTCTGCAAACTCAGGTCTCTCAGAAAGTTTGTCGAGAATTGTGATCTTTGCGTATCCCTTCTCAATCTTGATTTTCTCAACCTTACCTGTTACATGAGCGATGACTGTGTAGTTCTCAGTCTGTGTCTTTGTAGCATCGAAAAGCGAGTTAACAAGCGGAAGACCACCTGCGATATCCTTACTCTTACTTGCATCTTCCTTAGGAGCTGAAGCAATGATATCACCTGCATGAACTTTTTGGCCTTCATCCTGTACGTGCATAATCGAACCACCGAGAATTGTATATGACTTCTCTGTATCGTCTTCTAGCTTTACAACAACAGTCGGGTTGTATTTACCAAGCTTGTCTCTCGATACAGTATGCCATTCTCTGACTCCTGAAGCATGGTTCTCAACAACAAGATAACTCTTACGTGCAACGAAGTCTCTCATCTCGACGATCGTGCTGTCTTCTTCTGCTATGATGAGCTCGTTGAATGGGTCGAATGTATAGACAACTTCTCCTTGAGGAATGATTGCACCGTTTTTCACGTTATCGCTCAAGATCGTTCCAACTGGTATTTCCTCTTCACTAGTTGATCCGATAACGAATGTTCGACCATCGGTTACAAGAAGCTTACCATTGTACTTAGCAACAACTTCCTTACCCTTGAGGTTTTTGTAGAAGGCATATCCCTTACCAACGTTCTCACCGTTTTGAACAATGAGTTCAGAGTATTCACCAGTAATTTCCTCAAGAATCTTCGTAACTGTATATCTACTCTTACGTGGGAAAATTCTCTTTCCTTCTCTGTTTACAACATAAAGAGAAGAGTTGATGCCATCAATGATTACAGGGTAATCGAAACTCTTTTCGTTGCTCGATACAGTTGCAATACCACCGGCATGGAAGGTACGCATCGTAAGCTGAGTACCAGGCTGTCCGATTGACTGTGCAGCAACGACTCCTACTGCTTCACCAATTTCAACAGTCTTGTTAGTAGCATAGTTACGTCCGTAACACTTCTTACATACACCGTGCTCTGCCTCACATGTAAGAACACTTCTTACAAGAACCTTCTCGACACCTGCATCCTCAATTCTAGCTGCCATCTCGTTGGTGATGAGTTCGTTAGCCTGGGCAAGTACGACAGGCTTACCTTCATCATCCTTAAGGAATGGATGAAGTACATCCTCAACCGGGAACGCTCCAGCAATCTTTGAGTAGAGTGTCTCGTTCTTTTGAGCATTAGCACTAACCCATATACCATTAATAGTATGGCAGTCTTCCATTGTTACGACGACATCCTGTGCGACATCGACAAGTTTACGTGTAAGATAACCAGCTCTAGCTGTCTTAAGAGCTGTATCTGTAAGACCCTTTCTTGCACCGTTGGAGGAGAAGAAGAATTCGATGATTGAGAGGCCTTCCTTGAAGTTAGACTTTACAGGAAGTTCAATGTTGTCGCCATTAGGCTTTGTCATGATACCTCTCATGGCACCAAGCTGTGAAATCTGCTTGCTAGATCCTCTCGCGCCACTGTCTGCCATCATGAAGAGCGGGTTGAAACCATGCTGGTCTTCCCTCATCTCCTTCATGAGGAGATCTGTAAGCTCATTCTTGGTATTGTTCCATAGAGAGATAACCTTACTCTTCTTCTCTTCTTCACTGATAGTACCACTAAGAAGCTGCTCTTTAATGTGAGCCTCTTCCTTCTCGGCCTTAGCAATGAGATCCTTCTTACCAGACGGAACGATCATGTCGCTCAGTCCTATTGTTGCACCGAAAATAGTTGCGTACCTATATCCAAGATCCTTCACAGAATCAAGAAGTTCGACTGCAACAGACGGTTTGTCTTCTTCAAGAGTAGCCGTAATAAGCTTCTTCAATTGCTTATCACCCAAACAATAGTTCTGGAAAGGCACACCAACAGGAATTGAAGAGTTGAATATAATTCTACCAGGAGTTGTCTCAGTCCACTTTACACCGTCAGAGATAGTTTTGTTACCCTTCTCATCGATGATAGTGAGTCCCTTTCTCAAGCGGTAATATATTCTCTCGTTATATGAAATACTTCCTCCGTCGATAGCTGCTTCGATTTCACTCAAGGAATCGAAATGCTTTCTCTTCTCACCCCTATCGAGGTCGAGTCTCTCCTTTGTGAGGTAGTAAATACCAAGGACCATATCCTGAGATGGGAATGCAATAGGCTTTCCGTTTGCAGGATCAAGAAGGTTCGTCGTGCTGAGCATAAGTGTCCAACACTCGAGCTGTGCAGCCTCTGAAAGAGGTACATGGATAGCCATCTGGTCTCCATCGAAGTCAGCGTTGAACGCATGACATACAAGTGGATGAAGTTTGAGGGCCTTACCGTCGACAAGAACTGGTTCAAATGCCTGGAAGCCAAGACGGTGTAGTGTCGGAGCACGGTTAAGCATAACAGGATGCTCTTTTACGACTTCTTCAAGTATGGACCATACCTCCGGAGCTCCTTCTTCTACCATAACCTTTGCCTTCTTGACGTTTGGCGCAATACCATTGTCATGAAGCTTTCTGATAAGGAAAGGCTTGAAGAGTTCGAGAGCCATGAGAGACGGAACACCACACTGGTGCATCTTGAGTTCAGGTCCGACGACAATAACGCTTCGTCCTGAATAGTCTACACGCTTACCAAGAAGGTTCTGTCTGAATCTTCCTTGCTTACCCTTAAGCTGATCTGCAAGAGACTTAAGATCTCTCTTTGATGCACCTTTTGCAGGATTTTCTACCTTTCCGTTATCAAGTAGGCAATCCACTGCCTCCTGAAGCATCCTCTTCTCGTTACGTACGATGATATCTGGAGCCTGGATAGAGATAAGACGCTGCAGACGATTGTTTCTGTTGATTACTCTTCTATAGAGTTCATTGAGGTCAGTAGTCGCAAATCTTCCTCCGTCAAGCTGAACCATAGGTCTTAAATCTGGCGGAATTACAGGAAGAACTGTCAGAATCATCCACTCAGGTTGGTTGCCCGAATCGATAAACCATGTGCAATATTTAATAACAGAAGCGGCCTTCTTAGCCTCTCCGCTGTCGGTCTTTCCGTTCTTGCGGATTATCTCGGCAAGTATTTCCCTGTTCTTCTCTCTTAGTGCCTCGAGATCGAGTCCTTTGAGAAGCTCATAGATAGCCTCTGCTCCCATTCCTGCCTTGAAGGAGTCCTCTCCGTACTTGGCAGTATATTCATCATATTCTGCTTCACTCAAAACCTGGCATCTAGAGAGCTCGTCAATCTGACCGGGGTCAATGACGACATAGCTTTCATACTTGAAGATTGAATTGAAGTCAGCCTTCTTCATCTCAAGAAGATAGCTCATGATGGATGGCTGCGACTTGTAGAACCAAACATGTGCAACAGGAGTTGCAAGCTTTATATGTCCGCTTCTCTCACGTCTGACCTTTTTCTCAGTGACTTCAACACCACAGCGTTCGCACACTGTGCCCTTGTATCTCTTGCTCTTGAATTTACCGCACCAGCACTCCCAGTCTCTGGTAGTACCGAAAATACGCTCACAGAAGAGACCATCCCTCTCCGGTCTGAGAGAACGGTAATTGATAGTTTCCGGTTTCTTAACCTCTCCATAGGACCACGAGAGAATCTGGTCTGGGGAAGCAATCTTTATTCTTAATGTACTAATATCATGTGTATCGCTCATCCCTTACCTCCTATTGGTTGTTCTTTTCCTTTTCGGCTTTATTAATCAGCTCTCTATCTCTCTCTGTAAGAGGAATAAGCCTGCCACTCTCATCATATGCAGCAAGATCCAATCCCAGACCTCTTAAGCCCTGGCAAAGTACCTTGTATCCTTCCGGAAGATCATCTGGATGTTCTGCCGGTTCACCCTTGACGATAGCCTGATAGATGTTGACTCTTCCCTTCATATCGTCGCTCTTTACAGTCAAAAGCTCCTGAAGGTTGTTTGCAGCACCATATGCTTCAAATGCCCAGACTTCCATTTCTCCAAGTCTCTGTCCACCGAACATAGCCTTACCACCTAGTGGCTGCTGTGTAACGAGTGAATACGGACCGGTAGCTCTTGCATGCATCTTATCATCAACAAGGTGATGGAGCTTAAGGTAGTATATATAACCGCAGAATACCTTATTCACAAATGGAACACCTGTTCTGCCGTCATAGAGTGTAACCTTACTATCTTTCGGTAGTCCTGCCTTCACCATCTCTTCCTCAATCTGCTCCATTGTAGCACTCTGGAAGACAGGTGTCTTATACCATACATCATTCTTGACAGCTGCCCATCCGAGCTGTGTCTCCATAAGCTGTCCGATGTTCATACGTGAAGGAACACCGAGTGGGTTGAGACATACATCAAGAGGTGTGCCATCTTCCATGTAAGGCATATCTTCTTGAGGAAGTACACGTGATACGACACCCTTGTTACCGTGGCGTCCAGCCATCTTATCGCCTTGTTTAAGCTTACGCTTTGTAGCGATGTAGACTTTGACTGTTTCAAGTGAACCCGGTGCAAGCTCTTCCTTCTTCGTTATTCTCTGTATGTCGATAACTGTACCTTCAACTCCGTGAGGAACAACTAGGGAAGCATTTCTTGTATCTTTACTCTTCTCTCCGAAGATAGAATTGAGAAGCTTCTGCTCAGGTGTATTCTCGGTCTCTGTCTTTGGAGTTGTTTTACCAACAAGAATATCTCCAGAGTGTACATATGTACCGATACATACTATACCGTCGCTATCAAGATGCTCTACTGCTCTCTCAGATGTATTCGGTAGGTCACGCGAGAAGCGCTCCTCTCCTAGCTTCGTTTCTTTTCTATCTACATCATATTCCTTGATATGAATTGATGTGTAGATATCTTCAGATACGACTCTTTCACTGATGAGGACGGCATCCTCGTAGTTATATCCATTCCATGGAACAAAACCAACAAGAATGTTTCTTCCAAGTGCAAGTTCACCATGATCCGTGCTCGGTCCATCTGCAAGAACGTCGTTCTTCTTTACCGTATCGCCAACTTGAACAAGTGGACGCTGATTCATGCAAGAATCTTGGTTTGTGATCTCATACTTTCTAAGCTCATATACATCAAGCTCGTTTTTCACACTTGGTTCATCCGGCTCGACCTTGATTGTAAGACTTGAAACATATACAACCTTACCACTTCTTCTTGCCTTGACCATGATAGAAGAGTCATAAGCAGTTCTCATCTCCATACCTGTTCCGACACGAGGAGCCTCTGGGAATACTAGAGGAACAGCCTGACGCTGCATGTTTGATCCCATGAGGGCACGGTTAGCATCGTCGTGTTCAAGGAACGGAATAAGGGATGCTGCAACAGATACTACCTGCTTAGGAGATACATCCATCCAGTTGATTTCTTCAGGCTTTGCAGTTGAGTAATCCTGGTTGGCTCTGACAGATACCTCGCCCTTGAGGACATAAGAGCCATCCTTTCTCTTCTCGACCTCTGCGTTTCCCTGTGCAATCTTAGCCTTCTCCTCATCGTTTACATCCAGGTAACGGCAGTTATCGCTTACAACGCCATTGAGGACTTCCCTATAAGGAGTTTGAATAAAGCCGTAATCATTTATCTTTGCATAGTTAGCAAGAGTAAGAATAAGACCAATGTTACCACCTTCAGGTGTCTCAATAGGACATATCTTTCCATAGTGAGTGTAGTTAACATCTCTGACATCAAAGAGCTGACGTGCGTTATCTCTCTTAATACCGCCCTTAGGACCGATAGCAGAAATTCTTCTCTTATGTGTGAGCTCTGCAAGAGGGTTGACCTGATCCATGAATTGGCTGAGCTGGGATGAGCCGAAGAACTCTCTTACAGCACCAATGACAGGCTTGATGGAGATTATATCCTGAGGCTTTACATCGTCATCAGAGACATTCATCTTGTCCTTTGCGGCCTTAACCATCTTGGAGAACGCATCACCAAGGCTGTTTTCAAGGAGCTCACGGACAGTTCTGACACGTCTGTTACCGAGTGAATCCTCGTCATCCTTCTGGAATTTACCATCACCGAAGTCCATAATCATGCGTGTTGTGCATATTACATCTTCGATTGTGAGAGTCGTCTCTTTGATATATTTATCTTCATCCATACCGAAGAACTTCTTGTTGAGCTTATATCTTCCAATCTCCGAGAAATCGTAACGGTTGGAGTCATTAAAGAAATCCTTGTAGTAGTTGATAACCTTGTCGCTGTCAGTTGTTGTTCTTATATGCTGAGGAAGGAATGTCTTCCATTTCTCTGCAACATACCCTATATAGAGATCTTTGAACTCTTTGCCCTCTTCTCTATAGATGCGCTGACAGTTCTCCCACTTCTCCTTATCGAATGCAAGAGATCTCTTATTGAGTGATGAGACATCACCTTGAATAACTCTATAGCAGAAGACTTTCTCTTCATGCAATGTTTTGAGAACAGCCATAGAAGGAAGGTCATCAAGATTTGTTTCCTGGGTATCAACAACCTCGATATCTTCAATGCCGAGATTATGGAGTTCCTGTAGGTTAATAGGACCCAGTTCATCTCCAGCACAGAACAGAACAGTGTTGTCCTTCTTTATATCTTTATATGCAAAACGCGGGAAATGGCCATCATAGCTAGATGTGCTGATGAGCTCAGATGAATAGAATTGAGAGACAATTTCATCTCTTGTATCAAGCCCGAGCATACGCATGAAGAAGGTTACAGGGATAGCAATCTTCTTGAATGACTGTGTATCATCTTTACTTCGCGGAGATGTAGCATAGATGAGGTTATGGATGGCACCATAGATCTGTGTCTCCTTATTCTTCTTGCCTTCTCCTTCTCCCTCGACCTTGAAGTCAACCTTGTTCTCCTTGTCATCTACGTTTGTTCTTTCGAAGACGAAAGAGAGCATGGACCCTAGATACGGGTAGAGATTAGCAGCGAAAAGCGAGCTCTTAAGACCCTTCTTGTTCATATTCTTGAAGATGACTCCAGGGGAACGAACAATACTTGATACTATTACTCTTTCAGAGCCGTTAATTATGAACGTACCACGATCTGTCATGACAGGGAAATCACCGAAGAATATCTCCTTCTCCAGAATCTCACCACCCTTATCCTTCTTCTCGAGCTGTATTTTCACCTTAACAGGGACACCAAATGTACTTCCCTTTCTCTTGCACTCACCTTCGCTCTTCATGGCAAAGACATCACTTGGATCAACTGTGTATCCTGAATAATGCACAGTCATTCCGCCGTTGGGAGCTTCAATAGGGAAATATGTCTGGAATAGATGTTCGAGTCCGAACTTCGGGTCTGGCTCCTCGCCTTTCATTATCTTATCGAGCTGAAGAAAATCCTTGTAGGATGCAGTCTGAATCTCTACAAGATTCGGAACAGGATACTCATTGAGTACTTCAGAACCAATGTTGACTCTCTCAAATACTTTACCGTTGCCGGTCATATCGTTGTACCTCCAAAATGGAACAGAAATTGTTCCGGAGCTTTCGCTGAATTACCAGGGTATTTTTCTTTTTTCAAAGACGGCAAAGCCCCAGTGCCCCTGGGGAACACTGGGTGCCATTATTCAATTGATGTTACTTTACTTCAATAACACAGCCAGCAGCCTCGAGCTTCTCCTTAATGGATGCAGCTTCTTCCTTGCTGACAGCTTCCTTGAGAAGACCACCTGCCTCACAAAGTTCCTTAGCTTCCTTAAGGCCGAGACCTGTAACAGCTCTAACTTCCTTAATACAAGCAATCTTCTTTGCAGCATCAACGCTCTTGAGAGTTACGTTGAACTCTGTCTGCTCTTCAGCAGCTTCAGCAGCGCCAGCAGCGCCAGCAGGGCCAGCAGCAACAGCAGCGGCAGCAACAACACCAAACTTCTCTTCCATCATCTTGATGAGATCAGATACTTCCATAACGCTCATAGCTGCGATGGATTCTAAAATTTCTTCTTTTGTAGCCATATTATCTTCTCCTTATATTTTGACGGTCTAGCAGGTTACTTGAAGACTAGGACCGTATATTTAATTAATTCTAAGCTCAAGCGTTCTTCGACTCGACATATGCGAGAAGAGTAGCAGCGAGCTTCTGTACAGGTGCCTTCATCGTACCCATTAAGGAAGCGATGAGTTCCAGCTTCGTTGGAAGCTTGGAGATTGCTTCAATTTGTTCAGCTGATAGCACTTCACCATCAAGGAGAGCACCCTTGACTGATATATTTGCGCCATCTTTAGCTGCAGCGAAAAGAACCTTAGCAACGTTATTTGCTGTATCTCCCTTGATGAGAGCAACAGCTGTAGGACCGACCATATTGTCTTCAGCGCCATTCTTGTCGAGGTCTGAAAGAGCAATCTTTGCATAGCGGTTCTTTACAACTCTGTATGCAGCATCATCCTTTCTCAAACTCTTTCTGATTTGAGTAAGCTGATCAACTGTCATACCTCTGTAATCTGTGAAGATGAAACCATTGTAGCCGCTGAATTCCTCGCGGAGAGCGCTAACGGCATCTTCCTTGGCTTTATTAACATGAGCCTTGTATTCTTCCATTCTGTCCTCCCTTATGCATTAGCAGCATCGAGTGAATCTTTAACATCAACATGGACACCAGGTCCCATTGTTGAAGAAAGAGCGATAGAAACTACATAGTCACCCTTTGCATCGCTGGGCTTCTTTCTGAGAATCTCAGAGAGGACTGCTACAGCATTCTCTGCAATCTGGGCACCTTCCATGTTTACCTTACCTACTGCAAGGTGAACAACACCAGTCTTATCTGAACGGAATTCGACACGTCCCTTGCTCAATTCTGCAAGAGCACCCTTGATGTCGTTTGTGACGGTCTGAGTCTTCGGGTTAGGCATAAGACCTCTTCGTCCAAGAATAGGACCAAGCTTACCAACATCCTTCATCATATCGGGAGTTGCAACTGCAATATCAAAATCCATCCAGCCGCCCTTGATCTGATCAATGAGATCGCTGTCGCCGACATATGCAGCTCCTGCAGCCTTAGCTTCTTCAGCCTTATCACCCTTAGCGAAAACAAGAACTTTCTTCTGTGCAGAGAACTGGTTCGGAAGAACAACTGTGTCTCTAACAGACTGGCTCTTTTTCAAAGTAAGTTTGACAGACAGTTCAACAGTTTCGTTAAACTTAGCATAGGAACAATCTTTTACGATTGAAGCAGCCTCTACAAAACTATAGGTCTTGTTTCTGTCAACCTTCTTCACTGCGTCCTGATATTTCTTACCTCTCTTCATCTTACTTCTCCACTTCAACGCCCATTGAACGAGCTGTACCAGCTATGATCTTCTTTGCTGCTTCGATATCGTATGCATTGAGATCTTCAAGCTTTGTCTGAGCAATTTCAGTAAGCTGAGCATCCGTAAGCTTGCCGACCTTCGTCTTATTAGGCGTGCCGCTAGCTGTCTGGAGTCCGAGAGCTTTCTTGATGAGAACTGCTGCTGGAGGAGTCTTCAGAATAAAAGTAAAACTCTTATCTGAGTAGACAGTGATGATAACAGGGATGATAAGTCCAGCTTCAAAACCTTTGGTCTTGTCATTAAATTGCTGGACAAACTGAGGTGCGCTGACACCATGAGGACCGAGAGCAGGACCTACTGGAGGTGCTGGTGTGGCCTTCTGGGCAGGGCACTGAAGCTTGATTACTGCGGTAACCTTCTTCTTTGCCATTTTTTTCTCCTTACGCCGGAACCTGGTCTGAGTTGACCGATAACGCGGGGTTCCACGCTGGTATTAACGCTCTTCAACGAAGAGCTCCCACCCAATATTCCTAAAAATAGAGGGGAGATTTACTTAATAATAATAAAAATCTAAAAGGTATCCTAGTAGATAACCTTTTCAACTTGATTGAAATCAACCTCGACAGGCGTACTTCTTCCGAATATCTGAACAGATAATCTAAGTCTGCCCTTCTGTGTGTCGATCTCATCAATTGTGCCGTTGAACGACGAGAACGGACCGGCCGTGATGAGAACTTCTTCTCCAAGAGAGAAATCTTGCTTCGGTCGAAAGCTCTTCTCTTCCGGGAGTTCCCCTGTCATGACAAGTATTCTCTTATGTTCAGCAGCTGAAAGAGGAGACGGCGGAACCTTACCGTTTGGGTCACCTGAAAGGAAGCCCGAAACACCGTTGATTCCGACAATCTTTGAAACAATGGAATTCCAACCGGTATCGGGAAGCTGAAGCTCCACCAGAATATATCCGGGAAGAATCTTTCTTTCCTCAATCTTTACTTCACCATCCTTATCCGAACGTACCTTAACCTTCTCCATCGGGATATTAACCCCGGTGCAATAGGCCCTGAACTCCGGATCGAGTGTGATGTACTTATTGATGATCTTTTCAATCTTCTGCTCGTACCCTGAATATGTCTGGATAACGTACCAACCTTTTTCCATCGTCTCTTCCCAAAATCCTTAGAAAATAAGATCCATCAGCTGACCGATGCCGATATCGACAAGGCCAAGAACAATTGCAAAGACAATAGTTGAGATGATTACAACCCATGTGTAATGGACAACTGTCTCTCTATTGGGCCAGCTGACCTTCTTGAGCTCATTCCAACAACCTTTGAAATATGCTGCTATCTTCTTCATATCTACTCCATTATCCTCGAAGTGCCAGCAGGCCAGGAGGGATTCGAACCCCCAACACCCGGTTTTGG
>CAVFXW010000072.1:0-13637 GCA_963626675.1 Clostridium sp. CAG:452
GGGCTTTTGTCGTTTTTAAGGCTTAGACTTCACCTTCCATGATGTCACTGAGGATGGCTTTGCCACGGCGTATCTGCTCATGGAGAGTGGGTATGGCTTTCCCGAACTCACGGCTCATCTTCTCGTAGTTATACTCGGGGTCCTTGTTGAAGTAGTAAGCCTTGATGTACTTGACGTAGCGTGGCTTAATCTTCTGAAGCTTCCCCAATGCGTCATAGAGAGCGTCGTTGTTCAGAATGGCATCATAGCCTTCTTCGATGTATTCACAGCCTTCATAGCCGTGCTCTGCGAGATAGTCAAGCGAAGCCATAGGCTCTCTGAACGGTTCATCCTCTTCAGAGTATTCATCTGAGAAATCTTCTTTCGCCTTCTGACTGCGCATGTAGCCTCTCTGCTTCTTCTTAGCCTCCGCCCATAAGTACTGCTGTACCTCCTCTGCATTCTTACATCCATCTGCGTTGACGCAGACGATGTATGTGTCGCCATAGTGATTCAATTCGTCTACCTTGAATCCCATGTTTGCCGCTTCCTGCTTGCTCACAGGATACTCAATAAATCCCTTTTTCATTTGCTTCTCCGACCGGAGAGGCAAGTGAAGCTATATCCTTATATTTTTCTTTCACCGGGGACCTCCCCGTGAAAGGCAAGAAGGCTCCTATACTTCTTGCATTTCAACCATTTCATGCCTGTTTCGGAACAGCATGCTTCCAGACATGGCGGTTGGTAAGATTACTCCGTCACAAGACGAAGGACTGGGTGATATCCAGAGGGTTCCGGGTGCCACGTTCGCACCGGGTTCCACAGAGGAAAACAATGTATCTGCTTATCTTTTCTGAGATGGATAACCTTTTCTTCTAGTACATCGTATCAGATGAAAAGACCCATCAATCACAGACGATTGGATATTGAAAATTGAAGCTATATTCACCCCACTTATGAGTAGAGTATATGGGGCATAAATATGGTTTGCACGTCGCGTTGTCGTCAGAGATTTTTCAGCGCCTTTTATCGATTTCATTGTGTTCTCCTTAAGTAGATTTGCCCTTGTATCCGTGGGTTCTGTGGTAAATGTATGAAAGAATTTATAAACCCCATATTCCCAGAACGCATAAATTTCATAAATTCTATAAAGCGGTGTTTTAGGTGGCAGAATTTGAGCTATAATATGTACATATGCCAAACCGTATAGATATCAATGGAAACAAAGCCGTGTATCCCCGTCTGGTGGGAGGAACTCTCTGTTCAGTCTTTCTGTTTTACAAGAAGCAATACTTTAAAAGCGACAAGAAAATGACGGACTCTATATTCTTTGCCGGTCTCCTCAATGTCGTCGACAAGGAAGTTTCATATAATTCTGTAAAGAAACGCATAGACACGTTCCGCGTACAGGTGAAAGACCTTAAAACCTGTAAATCTAATGCCTTTGGGCAAACGTACCTCGAGAGGCAGAAGCTGAATGCGCTAAAAGGCTCCGGCTTTGCTGATGCATGCAGGAGACTGCAGGATTTTATTGGTGAATATCTCAGAGAAGGGGCAGAGAAGAATATAGTTGCTGCATTGAAGGAGCTCGTCGAGGAAGACCCTACAATAGATGGAGAAGAGGAGTTCCGAGTAGACACTTCAAATTCAAAGTCCACTTTGACGAAGAATGAGATAGCAGAGTCTCTTAATATCCCGTTCATACCTTTTATTATGAGTTGCCTTATCTATGCCTTCTTACAAGAGAAGAATAAGGAAGGCGCATATACTCTTGAGAAATGGATAGACGGGACGACTCTAGCGTCACTTGGAAGTAAATATGCGGGTAAGCTGAATAACAAGCCCTTTTTTAGTGACAGGGGCCATGAGCCTGTTGATAAAGACAAAGAGCAGGGAACTGACGTTGAGGCTGATAAGAACCAGGATGCAGACTTGTTTTATTCCATTAAGGAAGAGGACTATGAAGCTCTCTGTATGCAAGCTGATGAGAACCCGGATCTTGCGCTTCTTGTCAGCGAGGTGAACAGAAAAAAGAATCTGTTTATAAAGACTTCGGTTTATAGGGATACTCTCAAGAGTCTGATTAAACACGGCTACGTAATGCTGATAGGAAATCCGGGTACAGGTAAGTCTACTACATCTCAGTTGATAGCAGTAAAACTGGCTGGGACTCAGAAATATAAGATACATTATCTTGATGGTATAGATGAAGAAGAGATAAGACAGCTCTATAAAGAAATCTCGGATAAATCCACCGGAATGCATTTCATACTTATTGATGACTGTATGGGGCAGGCTTTGTACAAGTTGAGTGAAGAGAAGGAAAGGTGGTTCTGCAAGCTGATTTCTTATGCAAAGATAAATTCTCGTAGAATAAAGTTATTGCTGAACTCACGAATCAGTGTTCTGGAAGGGTCCAAGAAACACAATATATATGAGAAAGAATTTGAAGAGATGGAGAAAAGCGGGCGTCTTATCAACGCTGATAAGCTTTCCAGATTTGAAAAAGCTTTGATTCTGCGTTCTCACATAATTGCCAGAACAGACAAGAAGCATTTTATGGACATAGCTCACAACAGGTGTCTGGCGATAATAGATCACAAACACTATATTCCTAGAATCATTGACCACATTACCAAGAATGCCCCTCCGGTTAACAAGGATGGAGATTTTTATAAGGCAATCATCGCGGCTCTTGACAACCCTAAATCCGTATGGGGTGCTATCTATGATGATGAAGACAAAATAATATCTCTCGAGGGTAAAATCCTATTGAAGGCTCTTTTTTCGCTGACTGATACAGTTGTTAATATCGACATATGCGAAAGAGTATTCAATGAATATCTGAAAGTTGCGCGATATAATGATTCACCGAGCAAGGCATGGCGCATAGCCCTTAGAACTGGTAATACAGCAATTATAAAGCGTGTGGTTGGTGATACGGATATGATTGGCTTCATTGATCCTTCTGTCCATGATTTTCTTGCCAACTCAATTTATAAAAAGGGTACTTTTGAGTATAAATCCCTGTTTGAAGGAATAATACACAAACTGCAGATAGATAAGCTTTATGGAAGAGAAGAAAAGAAAAAGATTCTCAACAATATGACAATTAGCGGGGATATCCTGAAACTTGAATATCTAAGCCCTGATGAGAAGAGAATGGATATTCTAGGACGGGTTATAGACTTGAAGTGTTGCAATGATGTCTATAAGGCTCTTTTTGATGGGACGTTGGAATTCTTGGAAAATGCTTCTCCTATGAGACGATATATATACCGTGGTTACAGCAACCAATATCTTGGTTCTGATATGCTCCTTATTCTCTTGAGAGATATCAATATGAGAAACTTCTACTGTAACGGAACAGTAAGTCGACGAGTATATGATGTATGTACAAGATTGATTAACTTTGAGTCAGCAATAGCTGTTGTAAATCGTTATTTTATGTCAAAGAGCATATTCGGTTTTACGCTTACCGCGGACGATATAGTAGAATTGACATATAGGGCATATATGAACACGGATGTTGATGTTGGTGACTATATCAGCTCGTTGACTTATTGCTATGAAGAATCAAAGCTTGAAGATTATAATGCAGAAGTAAATCAGAGAGTAGATGATTATTTCTTTGATTTAATCGGAGATCTTAGTAGCGCTGTCCCAGATACTATAAAAGAATTGATAGAAGAAAACCTTCGTGATGAGCATTATTATGCTGAAGATTATACGGACCAGATAAGGGCCTTTTATGAGGACGACGAGGATACAGATTCCATGTCTGACTATTACAAGGAAGTGAGTGCTTTAAATCAATGCGATAATAATAGCATTATGGCCTTGTTCGCATCATACCCGGAAAAGTAGAAGGAGTAGGGTGAGCCCCTAATCCTTCATATAAAACGAGCACTCATATCCGGCGGCGTTGAGCTTTATGTCCTTCATCCACTCTGGCGATATGCTCATAAGGCTTGTAATCTCGTCTATCTTTGTGTCCATTGGAACCTCGTTGACGGTCTCGTCGTGGATGTGGGCCACTGTTGAGATTCCGGCTTTCTGCATTCGTGTCATAGCGGCACATAAGATATCACGAGAGACAGCCTGAACGCAGTTGCTGACAATAAGAGCCGCCTCTCCGTTCCAGACGGCAAAGCGGTGCCTTGGGCCACAGTTACGTATATCATACACGCTCTTTATATCCGAATACGGATAGATAGAAACCCTCAACTTTGTTCCTTTCCATATCAGGCCCTCACTCTCCTGTGCTTTCTTCCAGCCTTTATTCGTGAGGATTTTATGCTCCGGTGTCATTTCTATGCCGCTTACTGTTATGACGGCTTTCTCTCCCTGGTAGATAAGCCCCTCGTGATGTACATATTCTATTCCGTCCCAGATAAGCATATCTGATGTGATTGCTTCTATTGGGACCAACCCTTTATTGGTGACAACCCTGGTTCCAGCAGCAAGGCAGTTTTCAACAAACTTCGGCCCGTAGCTTTCAATGCGTTCCCATTTCTTTGTAGTGCCGACCCCCTCATATGTGACACTCTCTCCACCCCATTGGTTGGTCTCAATCTTTGGCTTTACATATGAGAGGTGACGACCCGAGGGCAGAGTGATGAAGAGCATGCCGGATCTGTACTCAAAGAGAAGTCCGTTAGTCTCTGTCTCCGTGCGGTCTTTGATAGCTCTCTTCACAGCTTCATCAACGTTCCACCAGAATTTTACGATATTCGGGCTTGCCTCTCTCCATGAGTCCACAAGAGGCTTGAGATCTTCTTCCTTGAGTCCCATATCGAGAGCACCCATCGCCTTGAGAGCTCCTACACCTCCACCGTAACAGCAGTTGTGGACGAGATGCCCCGATACGGTAAAACGATGATGCGGGCCGGCATTGTGTATGTCATAAACCTTTCTTATTCCGGCTTTTTTCCAACCAGTAGAGTAGGGAATTCTTTCTCCAACTTGTACAAGGTTCAGGCTATGCTTTGCCGCGTCTTCAAAGAACAGTGGAGCGTTTATCCCTTCAACCCAGACGAGGTGATCGGAAGTTGCTGTAAGGCCCTCGTAGGTGATGACTTCTTTTTCTCCTTTGTATATGACACCATCATGATTTACCCATTTCTCTCCATCCCAGACTTTGTCGTCTAGTGTTACTTCTTCGATAGAGACAAGTCCTCTATCCGTTAAGACAAGCTGTCCCTCTGCAATACATGCCAATTCTCCTATTTTGCCGCGTTGACGTAGTTCGCCGTTAATTCCGTGTTTTACTACAGGCACACCGAACATCTCTGATGCAGCTGCACAGTAGATATCATCGCCCCTCGCAAAAGCATCAATGCGCCATTGCTCTTTTGCCATATATGCTATGACACGTGCCTCTATTGCAGAGTAGTCTGCTACTATGAACTTGTATCCCTCACGAGGGACAAAGGCTGTGCGGATAAGCTGAGATAGGGTGTCGGGTACATCATCAAAGAAGCTCTCAAGGATAGATGAATTTTTGAGCTTTACTATCTCCCTTGCATTCTCCAGGTCTTCTATCTGGTTTTTAACTAAATTCTGAATTTGTATGATGCGTGAACTGTATCGCCCCGAGCGATTAGCGCCGTAGAACATGAACATGCCGTGCACTCTGCCGTCATGGCACACACAGCTTTCAATAGCGTCGTATTTACGGATAGACGACTTTGCAAGCTGAAGCCTGAGCTTGAGTATCTCCTTGACGTCGGGAGCGAGGGACTCGTCTTTTATGGCACTTTCGACTGTCTTCTTTCCCAGCGTCTCCATATTGACTCCGTTATCTTTCAGCCACTCTTTCATCTGGCTCACGCTGTTAGGGTTATCAAGAAGAGTGAGGGATGAGAGCTTCTGCATAAGGTCTTCTCTTGTCTCTTTGTCTATAGCGATAGCGCCTCTTACAAGGTCCATATCGACTTTGATTCCTCTGTCGTTGATAGTCTCACTTACGTGATACTCGTCCCATAGAAATTCCGGGAGGTTGTACTTTATAAGGCGACTGTGTATTGCCGCCTCTGCCTTTACATCCTGCTTGTTATATTCTTTGAACTCCTCCCACCTGAGGATGTCATTATAGTAATAGTTACGGGTTCTTCCTTCGTTGGAAAGAGTGGGGGAACACGGGGCGCAGAAGTATTTGATGAGAGCTTTTCCCCTCTCGTCCTTCTGTTCGTCGAGCTTAAGGACAGCTCCCACACCCTTAAGTGATAACGGGAGACCCGAGTACGCAGAAAGTACAAGGTCGCAGTACCAGGAAGAAGGGGAGAGATAGAGCTGAGTTGACTCATCTTCTTTGCCGTAACCCTTAAATAGAGCGGGGCGGTTTCTTCTCAGCCACACAGAGAGGCATATTCGCTCGAATGACGAGTTGAAAGCCCAATGCTGTACGTTCTCTGAAACAAGGGCCTCAAGTATATCCTCGGGAATCTTCTCGCCCCGGGCAAGATCTACTGTGTGTATCTCTCCTTCGTTAACGGAATATGAGAGAAGCAATATCTCGAAGTCCGGACTCTCTGCGTATCTGTAGACTCCGCACTTTGCGATATCGACAGAGCTGTATGTTTCTAAATCTAGTGAAATAGTCTTAATCATTATTATCCTTTAATAGGGCGCCGTCGGAGAGTACCGATAGCGCCCTATTTTTTTTTCGCGCTTTAGGAGAGGAAATCAGCCTCGTCGTCTGATGCAAAGTCGCTGGCAGCTGAAGACCTTCCACCAAGCGGCTCCCCGTCTCTGAGCTTCTGGATGTTGTTCAGTGATGCTCCGATTCCCTTATTGCCGTTTACGTTGTAGACAAAGAAGGTGATGGAGGCCCTGCCGTAACAGCCGGAGTATATTTCGCTCTTGTCGAGTATCGGGTTGAGGGCGGCATCCACGACTCCGGGCTTCTGTGTGGAGTTTGCGTTGATGAAGTAGCTTCCAGCATACGCTGTATCATCCGGTCTCTCGCTGTCTCCGTCACGGAGAGGAATCTTGATCTGTGAAAGGACAGGGACAGTCTTTCCCGAGCCTTGGAGCTTTGATGCATCCTTCTCATACGTGAACTTGATAGCAGCCCTGATTGCCTCGATTGTCTTCGTGTCGCTCTTTGGGATAATGAGTGATACCGAATACTTCTCCTGAGCGCCTTCGCTCATTGCTTTTGGTTCGAATACATTAACATACGAAAATCTTGTGTCACGTCCTGTGACAATCTTTGATGAAATAACCTGTGCCATTTTTAAATCTCCTATTCTTGGCTAATTTGTGTGCTTTCTAGCGTCTGAGCTTTCTCTGAAGTCTGCAGACGCGAATTCGATCTCTTCTCTCTTATCTGAAAGAGGAGCGAGGGTAGGCTTACCCGGTGCTTTATAAAGAAGAGAGCCTACCTTCTCATTGAAGATCTTCTTCCCCACCATCTTTTCCATTGCTGTGATGCCTTTGAGCGTTTTCTCCCACGGGTCGTATCCGAGAGATGAGATAACAGAGGCAACCTCGTTCTCGTCTGTGTACTTACGGACACTTCTCCCTTCCACTAACTTCCAGCCGTTGATCCTTGTGCCGCCTGTGGCAAGCCTCAGGGCATAGTCCTCTACGTCCTTCGTCCATGCTTCGAGCTCTCTGATGCGCCCCAGGATCTCTGGAATTTCCTCAAGAGTCAGTTCTTCGGGTTTTTTGAAGTCGTAGGCGCAGAGCTCGAGGTTATGCTGGGCTCTCTCACGGCACGTGAAGCGTGCTCTGCAGAAACGACAGTGCTCACCTGCCTTGAAGACACCCTCTCCCTCGTACGCCAGCTTTGCCCGCGGGACGAGTACTTCGTCTCTCCATTTCTCAAGGTCGGACAAGGTGATATCGAAAGAGGAGATATTGGCGCGCCTGGGCTGAAATGCCGTCACCGTGATGTCCTTTATCTCATATAGGGGAGAGAGAAGCTCTATAGCTCCCAGGGCATACATCAGAAACTGACTGTTCCACTCTGCCTTCACTTCAACCCCGAGTCCGTACTTGAGGTCGATTATGATAAGCCTTCCGTCAGAGACGATGATGCAGTCTCCGTACCCGAATCCCTCGGGAACATAGCGCGAGAAGTCAAGTTTCTGCTCTACAAATACAGACGGGTCAGGACACGTCTCTTTGAGGCGCGAGAGCGTCTCAAGTATGTATGAGACATAGTCATCCGTGCATTCCTCCATCTCGGCTGTGAGATACGTCATATTCTCTCTCGGGTCTTCTGCCGTCTCCCCGAGAGCGATGCGGAGTTTGTACTCGGCAAGTGCGTGTGCCTCTGTTCCTTCCTTTGCATACTCTGTTGTCTCGTTCGGGAACTTGGCAGCAAAGCGTGCTGCAGGAGTACACTCAAGCCATATGTGAGAAGAGGATGGTGATAATAGAGCGTGAGTGCTATCAGGCATCTACCACCTCCAGCTCTCCTGCAAAGTAGAGAACGCGTGTCAACACATCGTCATAGTCCTCTTTCTTTACTTCCGAGAGTTTCTTTACCCCGAAGTCTGCAAGGACTTTCTGTACGATGTCGCCCTTACCCCTCTTTGTGACATCTGTCATCTCGGTTCTGAAGTCCTGGAAGGAGAGTTCTTTCTTCTCTACAGTCTCAGTCTTCTCCTTGGTCTCCTCTGCCTTTTGTGGCGTTGGTGTCTGTTCTTTCCCCGTCTCCGGTGGTGCCTGGGGCGCCGTGGAGACTCTCTTCTCTTCTTCTGCGATTTTTCCCAGTGCAACGCCGAGGTTTGTACAGAAGGAAGAGAAGGTCTCTAACAGAAATAAAAACGTTTCCTTATTCATCTATTTCCTCCTAAATGAAGATTTGAGAGAGCGCTTTTTCGCTGCCTCTCACTTCCTTTAGGGACAAAAACGGAGGTCATTTTCGGTCGGAGAATGAAAAAAGATTGAAAAAGTTGAAGTAAGCGCTTATGCGTACATATGAATATTGATGAGAGCTGTCTTTTTTGAGGTGGCTCTCTTTTTTTTGACTTTTTTGAGAGCAAAAACCGAAAAAGAGCGCGCAGAACGTCCCTAAAGGAATTGAGGGAAAGAAAATCCCTCAAAGGAGACGGCAATGAAAATGCTAGAAAACAAGAGCTTCGACAGAGATAAGTCAAAGCTGGGCTTCAGACCTGTTGTGTATATCTGCTCTCCCTACAGAGGAGATACAGAGAAGAACACAGAGAATGCAGAGATGTACTGCAGAGTGGCCATTAAGAAGAAAGCCATTCCATTTGCACCACACCTCTTGTATCCGCGCTTTATGGATGAGACGAGGGAGAGAGACATCGCGCTCTTCATGGGCTTGGTAATGCTTGATAAGTGCGCAGAGGTATGGGTCTTTGGTGACACGATTACTGAAGGCATGAGGGGAGAGCTTGAGAGAGCTGAAAGACGAAATAAGACCATTAGGTATTTCACCGTGGACGGGAAGGAGAAGAAAGGCAATGAGTAAGAATTGGAGAGAAAAGAGAAGAGACGAGCGTCTTCAGGGTATTGAAGAAAGCGTTAAGGAACTGAGGGCGGAAGCGAGAGAGGATGAGAAGCTTATCAAAATGATTGAGTCTCCACTTGTAACAGTGTTCTCGGGCCCGAGAGAAACGAAGCATCACAAAGGTACGACGGTTGAAACAAGGGGGCTTTGCCTCAATACACCTAACGACAGAGTTGTAGTTGAAGTCGGGACCAACGGCTTGATGGGCGACGGCGGTCTCACGGTTGTATCAATAACGGGGCTTCTGGGCGAAAGATCAAGCTTCAGCGCAGTAAGCTGCGATTCACACAATGTAGAGCTCATTTTCAAAGGAAAGGATTCTCTTCTTCAGGTAGCTGCTGTTCTCAAGGCAATAGGAGCAATCTTTTCTGAAGAGCTCATCGGCTCTCTCAAGTCCTCCATTGATGAATGCGCAAAAGAGGAAGTGAAGAAGAATGGAGGTAAGAGATGAGTAGAGTCAAAGCATTGGACACTGAGTACAAAGGCTACAAGTTCCGCTCGCGTCTTGAAGCGCGCTGGGCAGTCTTCTTTGATTCTCTCGGTGTTGAATGGGAGTACGAGCCGGAGGGATTCGACCTCGGAGGAGGATTGCACTACCTCCCTGACTTCCGTCTTCACGGTGTCACCATTAACCACGCCTTCTATAAGGAAAACTGCACCATCTATGTAGAAGTGAAGGGGAATATGACAGCTGGTGATGCTCTTAAGATCAATAGGTTTTATGAGTTGGGAATTTCTGAAGAAAAAGAACTCTCAGAGACACCGGTTCTTGTTGTCGGCAACATCCCGGAAGGCTCAGATATGGCTGAAATTATCCTCTATATGCAGGAGAAAGCATATGGAGATTTGAATGCAGCAAATCCATATAACTTTGAGACAATCGACGGTGACTATTTTGCAGCATATCCCGGTGTAGACAAGGACGGCATATTCACCCTTTTCGGCGATGACTATTCATATCTATGTGATATGGACAGAGTTCTCACCGCCCGTGCCTACAACAAAGCCCGTCAGGCGCGCTTTGAGTATGGGGAGACACCCGCGTTCAGGAGAAGATGTAGATGACATTCAATCTTTATAGAAGTAAATCAAGAGGCGTTGAAAACAACGCCTTTTACCCTATAGCGGCCCCGGTCACGAGTGCTGAGACTTTCACCCAGGCGGTGAAGTATGACCACGTCTGTGCCGAGTACAAGAACAACCACCGTGCCAATGATGATTTCATCAGAAGCAACGTCATCCCTATGGACTGTGATAACGACCACAGCGAAAACCCGGAGGAGTGGATTACCCCGGAGAAAATGCAAAGGGAACTTTGCGGTATCAACTACGCTCTGGTCTTTTCGAGGAACAATATGAAGGACAAGGACGGAAAAGGCCCGCGCCCGAGATTTCACGTCTACTTTGAAATCGAGTCCTGTGATGACGGCGTTTATTACAGCGCCCTCAAGACGGCAATAAGAGCGAAGTTCCCCTTCTTTGATGATAATGCCCTTGATGCTGCAAGGTTCTTCTTCGGCGTAGAGAAGCCCGAGGTCATCTGGAACGATGAGGGCTGGTGCAACATAGACGAGATTGTATCTGAGGATGTCGTCCTTCCCACGGCTCCCGGGGAGAAGAGCAGTGACTTCGAGAACATTGAGAGCGCTCACGTCGGCTACATGATTCCCGAAGGAAAGCGCAACAGCACGCTCTTACGCTACGCCCTCAAGGTCTTGAAGAAGTTCGGACTGGGGGACGATAGCGCATACACGCTCTTTATCAACGAGTCAAACAGGTGTGTCGTTCCTCTTGAAATGAAGGAGCTCGAGTCCATATGGAACAACGCAAAGAAGTTCTATGAGAACACCATCTCCAAGGCCGAGGATTATGTGAGCCCGGAGGAGTATAAGAAAAAGCATGCCCCGGGCTTTCTCAAGCCCGAGGATTACTCCGACATTGGACAGGCCAAGGTGCTGACACAAGAGTACAGAGACGAGCTCAGATACACAGAGGGTACGGACTATATACGCTATGACGGGGAAGTGTGGAACGAGTCCAAGCAGCAGTCAGTTGCTGCTGCCGAGCAGTTTCTGGATCTTCAGCTTAAGGACGCCGATAACGTGATAGAAAAAGCTCTCGATAGGCTTGAAAGACTCGGTGTTGATAGGGCTCTCATTGTAAAGGGTGACAAGAATGTAATCGGAGCACTGACCCCCGAGCAGGCCAAGGCCTATGCGGCATATCTATCGGCACTCGTCTATCACAAGTTTGTGATGGGCAGAAGAAACATGAAGTACATCACATCGGCCCTGATGGCAGCAAAACCCATGCTTGAGATGAAGCAGTCCGACCTCGATAAGAACGAGTTTCTCCTGAATACTCCGGGGCTAACGTTCGACCTCAGAAAAGGGATGAACGGCGCAAGGGAGCCGAGGGCTGAGGACTTCATTACAAAGCAGACTGCCGTCACTCCGTCTGACGAGGGCGCAGAGCTCTGGGAGGATGCCTTGGAGCTTTTCTTCTGCGGAGACAGAGAGCTCATATCATACGTCCAGGAGATAGTGGGACTCGGTGCCATAGGAAAGGTCTATGTGGAGGCTATGATCATCTCATACGGCGAAGGCTCCAACGGTAAATCGACCTTCTGGAATACGATACAGAGAGTCCTTGGTACGTACTCGGGCGGAATGTCAGCCGATGCACTGACGGTGGGGTGTAAGAGAAACGTTAAGCCCGAGATGGCAGAGCTCAAGGGAAAGAGACTCATCATCGCAGCAGAGCTCGAGGAGGGAATGAGGCTCAATACATCTGTTATCAAACAGCTCTGTTCTACCGACGAAATCCAGGGCGAGAAGAAATACAAAGATCCGTTTCAGTTTTCTCCGAGCCACACGCTCGTGCTGTACACCAATCACCTGCCGCGTATCGGGGCAAACGACCTCGGCACATGGAGGCGTCTTATCGTCATTCCCTTTAATGCAAAAATCAAGGGCTCCGGCGATATCAAGAACTACAGCGATTACCTCTTCAAAAATGCGGGTCCCGCCATCCTCAAATGGATTATAGAAGGCTCTGAGAAGGTCATAAAACACGACTATCACCTGGAGTACCCGAAGTGTGTCAAAGATGCGATAGATGCGTATAAGGAAGACAATGACTGGCTGGGTGATTTCGTCGAAGAGTGCTGCGATATAGACCCGTCCTTTGAGCAGAAATCCGGCGATCTATATGCCCAGTACAGACTCTATTGTGTGGCGGGAAAAGGCTACATACGGAGCACTACGGACTTCTATTCGGCACTTGAGATTGCGGGGTTTAAAAGGAAAAAGACGAACAAGGGAAGTTTTGTCTACGGCTTGAAGCTTAAAGAAAACTTTCTGAATTGACCTCAACTGAGTGTCACTAGGGTAAAAGTGACGGTCTATGACAGTCTTCTCTAGAAAGTCCCTTATAGAGGAAAAAATGGAAAAAAAGCTATATAGGGAGTTTAGTGAAACGACTATCTCGACCGTCACCGACCACCACGACATTTGGAAGAGAAAAGTGGAGATTTTGAAATGCGAGAAAAGCAGATTGAACATAATTTGGTCGATGAGACAGAGAGGCGCGGGGGAATAGCTCCCAAGTTTGTCTCTCCCGGTCTCAGTGGAATGCCCGATAGGCTCGTGCTGCTGCCGGATGCAAAGATGGGCTTTGTGGAGCTGAAGGCTCCGGGGAAGAAGCCGAGAGCGCTCCAGGAGAAGAGACACAGGGATTTAAGGAATCTGGGGTACAGGGTCTACGTTCTTGATAGGACCGAAAAGGTCAAGAAGGTTCTGGATGATATACAGACCTCATGAGTACCAGAGGGTGGCCGAAGAGTTTATCCTCACACATCCCACAGCTGCAGTCTTTCTGGACCTGGGACTGGGGAAGACCGTAATCACACTCACAGCAGTTGAGAAACTCATCAGAGACAGCTTTGAGATAAGACGCGTTCTTGTGATTGCACCCTTGAGAGTTGCACGCACTACATGGCCCGATGAAATCGAGAAGTGGGATCACCTCAAAGGCCTGAGCTATAGCGTAGCGGTAGGGACGGAGGACGAGAGACTGGATGCTCTCTACAAGGGTAGTGATATCACAATCATCAACCGTGAGAACGTAGAGTGGCTTGTGGAGAGAAGCGGATACTCATTCGACTTTG
>CAVFXW010000073.1:0-12379 GCA_963626675.1 Clostridium sp. CAG:452
AAGATGACGAGGTGTATTGTCGACTACTGCATAGATAATAACATCAACACGGTAGTCTATGGGGACATCAGACACATCAGGGACAACTTCAATAAAGGTGATGTACTCAATCAGAAGATGCACTCGTGGCCGTTCAGGAGGATTATCGAGAAACTTGAGTACAAACTCACACTGGCGGGTATAACCCTTGTAATGGAGAAGGAGTCATACTCAAGCCAGTGCTCTCCTCTGTCTGAGGAAGTGAGTAAAAAGTATGCCGAGAAGAATAAGCGTGTAAAGCGAGGACTCTTTGTTGACGGGGAGAAGAGTTGGAATGCCGATGCAGTCGGAGCATACAACATCCTCCGTTTATACAGGCAGAGGACGGGTAAACAAATACACATGGCAGACATACGAATGCCATATGTATACAAAGTAGCTGTCTAGCAATAGCAGTAGCGGTGTCATGGACGCACCCATGGGGGGAGAAATCTCAGCCATGATGCTCTGGTAATTTATTACCGAGTAGTTCACCTCTTTTGATTTTGTTTGCTTCCTGTGCAAATAATGACAGCAAAGAAGACCAGTATAAAGAAGGAGCGTTGTACATGTTGAACGAGGCATACTCATCACTCAGTGCAGAAGCAAAGGAGTCTCTAGAGATAGATATTGCTGATATAAAGGAAGAGATAAATGAAGCTGAGGACGAGGAAGATGCTGAGGAAATTCTAGATGAAGCAACATCTTGCGTATATCTATATATGCTTTTTGACGATAAAGAAGAGAGTGAGATACTAGAAATCTTTAAAAAGACAATAAAGAGATATCCAAAGACAAAGGAATATTTTGCTTCTTACAATTGATACTTTGAGGGTTTAGCGAATAACTTATTTTTTTCCATTCTTCTTTCCTTAGAGAGATAATAATGTTATTTTCTTTCTGTAAGGAAAGAGAAGAATGAAATATTGTAGAGAATGTGGAGCTCAATTACTTGATACTGCCCTAATATGTCCCAAATGTGGGTCTATGCAAAAAAACGAGGATGAAAGCCCTAAAAGCCGATTGACGGCGCTTCTCTTATGCGTATTCTTCGGTGTAATCGGTATCCACCGTTTCTACGTGGGGCGTACGGGATCGGGGGTTGCGATGCTACTTTTAGGGTGGATGACACTTGGAATATGGCCGCTTATCGACCTTATACTTATCATAACAGGCGTTTTCAAGGACGGAGAAGGAAAGACAATAACATCTTGGGGATGCTAGTTTGAGAGAAATGAAAATCAAGTGGCTTTTTTCTTCCTTCAATAAGTGTAATTAACTTAGATTCAAAAAAGAGAGAAAAGGAAAAGCGTTTAACGCTGTATATAAGGAGAACGAAATGAGAAAAGCAGTCGCTATTCTTATTCTATGTACACTTCTTTTTGTTTTCACATCATGTGGAAAGAAGAACGAAACAACAGTTCTAGCTAACACAACAACAGCTAATACAACTACTACTGTATCTTCTACTCCCCTGGCAGAGGAGAAGAAATATAAGCTCGGCATGGGGGTTGTCTTTGTTGATAACACAACAGAAGAAGAGGCTCAATACGATTGTACAGTCGCTGCAGTCGTCACAGACGAAAACGGCGTCGTCGTTAGAGTTAAAATCGATGATGCACAGAACAAGATGGAAATCGATGCAATCGACAGTGAAAAGACATTCAGAAGCAAGAAGGAACTTGAGTTCGACTACAACATGGTCAAGAATTCAGAGGCTAAGTATGAATGGTTCGAACAGACAAAGGCATTCGAGGACTATTGCGTAGGTAAGACACTCTCAGAAATCAAAAATACAAAAACAAGAGTCAGAACAAGCGATGAACCACACCCAGGGTATGTCGTTGCTGCAGATGAGACTCTCTTTGCTCAGTGCTCCATCCAGATTACTGATTTTATTCTAGCTGTATGCAAGGCAATTGAAGATAAGCATTCTCAAAGCTTTACATATGACTCAGACTTCAAGCTCGGTCTTAAGCTTGATAGCACAGCAGTAGAGACTGTACCTATGACAGATGATAAAGACGGCATAATCAAGATGTACTCTTCTTTCGGCGCAGCAGTTTGTGCTGAGGACGGAACGATTCTTGCTTCTTTGATAGATGCAATCGAGCCTCAGAACAAGGTTAGCGCAGATGATGAGAAAATTGAAGAAGCCAAATATAAGGGAAGTAAGAAGGAACTTGAGTTCGACTACAATATGGTTAGGTATTCTGAAGCTACAAACGAATGGTTTGAACAGGTAGGCGCATTCGAGAGGTATTCGGTGGGTCTTCTCGCTGATGAAGTCGAGAATCTTCCTACAAGAGTTAGAACTGAAGATGAACCACACCCAGGATATGTCGTAACAGTTGATCCGGATCTCTTTGCTCAGTGCTCAATCCAGATAACTGAGTTCAAACGTGTTATTGCAGAAGCCGCAAAAAATGCTGACTAAGAGAAATAAGTTATCAGCCATGTTGAGGAGGATTCTTTTTCTCCTTGGTTTGATTATGTTAATAGGGTGTTCAAAGATAACTCAAAGTGAGACTCAAACGACTCTTATAAAGCCCCAAGGGCGTGCATACTTTGACCTTTTTGATACAGTCTCATACATATATTCGTATAAAGGAGATAGCTCAGAGGAGTTTCTCCTAAATGCAGATGAAGCATATTCGGTTCTATTAAAATACCACCGTTATTTTGATATATATCATGAATACGAGGGAGTGAATAATCTATGTACGATAAACTCAAATCCCTTGTGTGATATTTCAATAGACGACGAATTATTAGAATTCCTGCTCTATGCAAAAGAGATGTCATCTTTAACCTCTGGTGCATTTGACATATCTTTGGGAGCGGTTTTGAAGCTCTGGCATGATGCAAGAACGAGTGATGAAGCCTATCTTCCGTCCTCAGATGACCTCTTAGAGGCCTCTAGGTATATAGGATTTGAGTATCTTGAGATAAATGAAGAGAAGAAGACTGTTCGTCTTCTTTCTCCCTATGCCTCCTTAGACGTTGGGGCGGTGGGAAAAGGATACGCTGCAGAGAGAGCGAGCGAGGTTTTAAGGGAGAGAGGTGCTGAGGGGTATGTACTCAATATTGGTGGCAATATAAGGATAATCGGGACTAAACCTGATAAAAGTGGGTGGCGAACGGGAATTAAAGATCCCCGAGACCCGGACTCCTCGTTCATCATGATGGTGATGCTTTCTGATGTGTCGTGTGTTACAAGTGGTGACTATGAGCGATATTTCATTTATGACGGCAAAAGGTATTCACATATCATAGACCCCGAGACTCTTTATCCAGCAGAATACTACAGCTCGGTTACGGTAATAACTCCCGACTCCGCTCTTGCCGATTGTCTTTCAACGGCCCTCTTTGTTCTTCCTTATGAAGAGAGTTATGCTCTTGCCGAGAATATGAATGTTGATGTGATATGGGTCTTTAATGACTCGGAGGTGAGGTATACTCCGGGCGTTGAAGAATTGATTATAAAATAAGATAAAGGCGTGTATGTATATGCTTTTCAAGAAGAAAATATCGGAAGAACATGTTCCCTATTGAAAAGCAACTCAAGATAGACACCGCGACGTATAGCACCGCCTGAAGAAGTCAAAATTTCGATGAGTATGCATACAGGCTCTCCTAGAGTCCCTATTATTAATGTGAGGGAGCATGTATACAGGGGTGAGAAGATAGCTAAATCGGAAGAGGGTAGAGTTTACAGTCCTGTCCATGCTTCCATAAGCGGCACCGTTACAAAAAAGAAGGGAGGCGAAAATCTCTCGCTTTCTCTTTCTTCTTCTCTTCTTGGCGCGGCTCTCAAATTCAGAGAGGCTAAATACTCCTTCATCGAGACGATCTTTGCTTCAATCGGGTATTTTATTGTAACAATTGTCCTTTCCTTCCTGAGAGAGAAGATTAATGATAAGGATGTGCCAAAATATTTAAGGGATTATTCTATCATGCTCATAGCTCTTTCAATTATTTCGCTATCGGTATATTGTTTCTGATAATGGAAAAAGGAAAGAAACTCCTATGTAGTGGAGTCTTTGTAGCTTTTGTGTTGATAGTATCAATTGTTCTCTTCCTCTTTTATAAAGGGGAGGACGGGGACTATGTTCAAGTAACAATTGACGGAAAGATTGAAGGGGAATGGAGACTTGAAGAGAAGCTCTCAATAGTTCTCAACTCTGGGAGCAATACTCTTACTATAGAGAATGGAAAAGCAAAGATGACAAGTGCCGACTGCCCCGATAAAATATGTATGAAAGAGGGCTGGATTTCTCACACCGGGGAATGTATAACTTGTCTTCCTAATAAAATCGTCGTCACAGTATATAAGAGTGACGATAGTGTTGAGTTGGTGGTGTAGTGTGGAGACAAGAGAGATAACCCGTATAGCATTTCTTACTTCTCTGTCGCTTCTTTTATCATACATTGAGGTTCTTCTTCCTTCCTTTGTACCAATTCCAGGAGTAAAATTAGGGCTGGCAAACATAGCTGTTGTGTTTGCGCTCTATACCTTAACGTTTCCCGATGCAATTCTTCTTTCGCTACTGAGGGTTTTCATTTCTTCTCTTTTATTTGGAAATATTCTCTCCCTTCTTTATTCGCTCTCGGGAGCACTAGTTAGTATATTACTTATGTATATTCTAAAAAAGCTGCACTGTGGAGAGATTTCGGTAAGCATAGCTGGAGGAGTGAGCCACAACACGGCGCAGCTCTTTACTGCAATTTTAATACTAAAAAGCAAAGCTCTTACATATTATCTACCACTACTTCTTCTCTCGGGAGCAATCACAGGGGCAATAATCGGGCTTATTTCATCGTTTGTTCTTGAAAGAATGGAAAAAGATGATTCAATTTTTACTAGTTGATGATAAATGAAGAATGTATAATCACATTAAAAAGGGGAAAATATGTCAAATCATCAAGAGAATATAGAAAAGCTCATTGGGAAAGAGAAAGGAAGTGATTTTAGCCCGAAGTTCTTTGAAACATCGAGCTCTCTCGGAACGTTTCAACGTGTAACACATGTAATGACGACCATACTTGAGGGAGCGCTCTCAGTTGTCCTCATTGCGGGAATAATAGTGAGTGCTGTTCATATTCCTGGATATTTTAGTGATGTATTCAATTTCGGAATTGCAGGACTTGGGGGCCTTGTCAACTACTCTGCTACGATTATTATCCTAATAGAGCTCATACATGTTCTAAATCTTCAAAACCTCAAGTCAATCATCGAAATATTGATGATTGCTTTTGTTCGTGAGCTTGTCATAAGAGAATGGGATATGTGGCAGCTTATGCTCGGTGTTATGTGTATAGCAGGACTCTTTGCAACAAGTAAATACCTTATGGTGAAGGATAAGCACTCTCTAGATGACAATTCTTGATGTCGAAAATCTCTCCTTTACATATCCCGGAACAAAAAAGAGTGTTCTAGAGGGCGTATCGCTACATGTAGAAAAAGGTGAATTCGTCTCCATTCTCGGCGAAAATGGTAGTGGAAAGAGCACGCTTTCTCTCATTCTCTCCGCTCTTCTTGAGGAGACTGAGGGAAAAATAAATCTTACGCGAGAAGAGCGGAGAGAAAAGTGCCGCGTTGTCTTTCAAAATCCCGATAACCAAATCATAGGAGAGACTGTCGAGGAGGACGTGGCATTCGGGGCGGAGAATCTCAATCTTGAAAGTAAGGAAATTGAGAAAAGAGTCAGAGAGGCGCTTATGAGCGTAAATCTTCTCTCAAAAAGAGAAGCGTCTCCGTACGCACTCTCGGGGGGAGAGAAAGAAAGGGAGGCGATCGCTTCTGTTCTTGTTTTGCATCCTGAGATTTTGATACTCGATGAGGTGACGAGTATGCTCGATAAGAAGAATCGAGATAGCATACTCTCTCTTTTGAGAAAAGAGAAAGAAAAAAGCGGATTATCTGTTATACATATTACGCACCACACAGAGGAAGCTGTCTTCTCCGATAGAGTTTATATACTCTCTGAGGGGAAAATCAAAAAGGAAGGGAGACCGAGGACTGTATTGACTTATCCCATTCTTTCGTCCTTCTCTCTTTCTGTTCCATACGCTGTTGAGGCCTCATATAAGTTAGAGCTTGAGCACTGTCTCACCGTTATGGAATTGAAGGAGAAAATAGAGGAAGAGGTAAAAAATGCTTGATATAAACGCTATCCGCTATGAAAAAAGAGAGAGTTTAGTTCATAGCTTAGACCCAAGAGTAAAGAGCATCTTTCTCCTAGTCTATATAGCATCTCTCTTCTATACAAATTCCCTAATAGTGCTTCTCTTTTCGTCGCTTTTCCTCATTCTTTTATATTATTTAGCAAAAATAAGTTTGCTCAAAGCAATAAAGGAAATAAAGAGAATTCTTATTCTCTTTCTCTTTTTTGCTCTTTTGATTGCCCTGACGGAAGAAAATGGCTCAAAGCGCGCCCTACTTATGATTTTTCGCCTCCTCTTATCTGTTTTGTCCTCGTCTTTAATTGCTTCTACTACTAGGCCGAAAGAAATAGCTGAGGGAATTGAGAAAACACTGGGAAAGGGGATACTAAAGAAACCTATCCATATTCTTTCCTCAATTGTTATGATCGCCTTGAGGTTTCTTCCACTTCTACAAAGTGAGAGTGAACGTATAATGGATGCTCAAAAGAGTAGGGGATGCACTTTTGAAGAGAAGGGAATAAGAAATAAAGCCCGCGCTCTTCTTCCTCTACTTGTTCCCGTCTTTGTCTCGAGTTTTCATAGAGCAGATGAAATGGCGAAGGCAATGGATGCAAGAGGATTTAATAAATGCGGAAGCACATCTCTTCATCCCCTAGAATATAATAAAAGAGACTTTTTCGGATATTTGATTATTCTTCTTTATCTACTCGTGGTGGTTCTTTTGGGGAAAATTAAATGGATATAAAATTTGAAAATGTATTCTTCCGTTATCCCGGAGAAAATATAAATACTCTAGATAACATAAACCTTGAGATAAAGGGAGGAACAATTACCGCCATCATGGGTGAAAGCGGGAGTGGAAAGAGCACACTCTTGAGGCTTTTTAACGCACTTAGGACCCCTACGAAAGGGAGAGTCCTTGTTGATGGCGAGGATATAAACGGACCGCTCTACGACAGAAGGAAATTACGAGAAAGAATAGGGCTAGTCTTTCAAAGTCCAGAGAGCCAGCTATTTGAAGAGAGCGTTATAAAAGATGTTTCATTCGGACCACGCAATAAGAAAATGGGAGAAAAAGAGGCTCTCACGGCCTCCGCGGAGGCTCTAAACGCCCTCTCAATTGAAGAAGAGAAGTGGAATAAGAGTCCGTTTCTTCTCTCGGGGGGAGAGAAGAGGCGAGTATCTCTTGCGGGAATTCTTGCCCTAAAGGGAGAAGCGATAGTTCTTGATGAGATATCTTCAGGACTCGACAAAAAAAGTAAAGACGATATTTTCAATATTCTCGTTTCACTTAAAAATGAGGGTAAGACAGTTGTTTTCACAACTCATGAGAGCCTAGAATCGCTCGAGTATTCCGATAGGGTTATACTTCTAGAAAAAGGACGCGTAATGGTGGACGGCCGAGTAGAGGATCTCTATCAATATGATAGGTCCTACATGACAGATTCCTTTTTTCTTTTGGAGAAATTAAAAGAAGATGGTATTTCTCTTTGTGGCGATACGACTACCCCCTCAGAAAGCCTCAATGCGCTCTCTTTGCTTTTACATAGGGAATTACGTCGAGACGAATAAAAGCAAAGATGAATGAGAAGAAGGCGAAGCACTCTATGATGGCACTTCCATAACTTTTTACAGCTAAATCGTAAATAAGAAGACAGGGAGACTGGATGACAAAGAGAACTCTCGTTATGGTGAGATTGTGTATCCAGAGACCTGTTGCTGTCATAATGAGTGATATAGACGGAAGAAGGGAAATAGGGCTAGTCCATGTTACTATTGATGAAACGATAGATAGCACAATGATTAAAAAGAGCCACAGGATACTTTTTGCCCACTTTTTGTCGTTGAAATATGAAATACCGGAACGGAATATGCCGATCGAGTTTGTAAGAACTGCAGTATATGCTCCAAGTAGATAGTAGTGTGTAACCCACATTACACCTGCTATAAGCTGAAGGATAAGTATTTTCTTACGGCTTTTGAGCTGTATCGAGAGAATAGAGATAAGAGAAGGGATGAACCCTATTGCTTGTACAAAGAGAACATATGGTGTCATGACGCTATTAAACAAAATATTAGAGAATAAGAATATGAGAAATAGCACATTCTATGTTGTTCTAATAGAATCTACAGATTAAAATCAGACTATGCTTGATTCTTTTACTTCTCTCTTTTCCTTCGACATTACGCCATACGCAAAGGAAGTGACATACAATAAGGGTGATACTATATATGCTCTCGGTGACGAGATAAAGACACTCGTTTATATCTATGAGGGTCTATCCTCTTGCTCATATATCTACCCCGACGGCGTTCCATCTCTACTTGATGAAGTTTCGTCTCCTGCCTTCTATGGTGAACTAGAACTTCTTACTTCTCATAAGAGCACATCTCTTGTTACTGCCATTACAGAATGCAGAGCATATGTTATCGACATTAGGCTAATAGAGGAGAAGCTTCTTTCAGATAGTGTCTTTCTTAAGGAGATTGCATCGTACCTAGGAGAAAAGCTCTACAGGGTAAACAAAAAGACATCTTCTAATCTTTCATTCCCCCTAAGAAGTAGGCTTTCAGCATACATTCTCAAAAAGGAGAAGAATAATGTTTACACTGAGAACCATATCAATACGGCTAGAATTCTTTCTGTAAGCTACAGACATCTCATGTATGAACTGAGAAAACTCGAGGACGGGAAAGTAATAGAGAGAAGTGGACGTGGGCGATATGTCATAATAGATAAAGAGGCACTTACTAAGGAGGCGAAAAATGCTGGATTTCTGGACTAAAGTGAAAGAGACGAAGAAACCAGTTGTTATCTACGGAACGGGTAGAGCAGCAGACACTATTTTTTCACTTCTTGAAGAGAGAGGAATAAGACCCAGTGGTGTCTTCTCCTCAGATGAGAGAGTGGGTGAGCGTACGTTTCATTCATTCAAGGTGCTTTCCTATGAGGAAATAAGACATATATTTGGGGAAATGTTCATTGTCATGGGCTTTGGAACACAGAGGAAGAATGTTATTGAGAATATAAAGAAAATATACAGTGAAAACGAATTATATTGTCCGTCGCTTCTTTTAGATGAGAATAGAGAGCCTTTCTCTTCTCTCTATTATGAAAAACATAAAAAGGATTTCGATTATTTTCGCTCCTCTTTAGTGGATGAGAGGAGCCGTGAGATATTTGATGAGATAATCAAATTTAGGCTTACAGGGGATGTGAAATACCTTTTTGATATTGGAGAAGACGAAAAGGAAATCTGGAGTAATATAACGTTTTCAAATGATGAGACCTTTGTTGACTGTGGCGCCTACACTGGAGACACAATACTACGCTTTCTTGAGATGACAGAGTCCTACAATAGAATAATAGGGATTGAGGGCGATAAACGAAGCTACATAAAAGCTCTCAAAAATCTTGAAGGAAGAGAGAGAATAACACTCTATAATACACTTCTCTCAGATAGAAAAGAGGAGATCCTCTTTTCAGAGAAGAAGGGACGAGGAAATACACATAGAGAAGACGGAAGGAGAAGAAGCACCAATACGCTCGACGAACTACTGAAAAACGAAACGCCGACAATAATCAAATTCGACTGCGAGGGAGATGAAGAGGGCATCCTTGAGGGCGCGCGTGAAACTATTGGGCGCACGATGCCACGTCTCATACTTTCTGTCTATCATAAAATCGATGACTTCTGGAGACTTTTACGAAAGGTAAGAGAAATTAATCCTCAGTACTCGAGTTTTATACTACGTGCATCTTTCTCGATTCCTGACTGGGATATAATACTTATAGTTCAATAGTGCCTTAAGCTTATAGATAAGAATGACAGCTTACTTTACTCTTTCATGGCATAACCCGTATGTCTTCAGAAATGTCTTATTCAATCATTTGATATAAAGAAAACGAGTAAATAAACATCTGTTCTAAGAAAGAGTCAACCTCTCAAAGCTAAGAAGATAAAAGAGAACTCTGGAGGAGTATTGCATGCTGAAAATCAAAAAACGCTTATGAGCCATAAGTATTATTCTGTCGATGTTAGAATACCCGATAGCGGATTGGATAATTCCCTGTGCCTTCTGCCTATAGATATGCAGGAAATAGAGGCCATCAGTCGTAAGTGGAGAAGAAAAGGAGCATGAGAGATTTTTCAACGCGATTGAGAAGAGAATAAATCGAGTTGGAGATTTATTCTTCTCCTCTCACACAGCGATTTTATCTCTCGGCACTACGCAGTTGTGGTTTGAAAAATTTCCGCTAGCCACACTCAATGATATTCATCACTCTCAGGGCTTATGATATTAAATTGGATTGTGGATAAGTCTTTTCTAGAGCGGATGATATGTCAAAAAGTCAAAAACTTGACAACTGGAGATTTATTACATACATTATAGACAGAAAAAAGGCACCGCCAGTGGACGGTTGACCTCTAATAAGTTAAGTTAATAATAACCGCTCTTGGTTCGAGGAAAGGGCGGTTATTTTTTGCTTTTGTATTCGGCAATTACTAATCCGATGATTGCAATCACAACCATCAATATTTCATAGTCTGACATAAGCATCACCTCCTTTTTTCGAATTTTCATACGAATCCAGGAGGAGCTCCTCCCAGATATTGTTTATCCAAGAGGTCTAAACGTCCACCGTGTCATGGCAGCGCCAATAATAGATTACTAGATATCGAGATGAGTTACTAGTATTGAGAGTGCCAACAAGGAGTTTCAAAATCGAATATTATCATCACATTGTATTTGGTATAAATCCTTTCTATATCAAAGGATATGGATGATGTATTTAGTGAATAGGTTTTTACTACAAAATTGGATAGGTATGCAAGAAACTTGACAGCTGGAGATTTATCACGTACATTATAGCTAGAAAAAAGGCACCGCCAGTGGACGGTTGACCTCTAACAAATGACGAAAATAACCGTCCTATGTTTTAAGGGTAAGGGCGGTTATTTGTTTTTAGTGCTATTGTATAGAGCTATTAGTAAGCCCATGACCGTAAATACGACCATTAATATCTCATATTCACTCATACGCAAACCTCCTTTTTCTAAGTCTTGACGAAGAATTAGGAGGCAAACACCTCCTAATGTCCTATAATGGAAAATAAGAGGTCTAACCGTCCACCGTGTCATGGCAGCGCCAATAATAGATTACTAGATATCGAGATGAGTTACTAGTATTGAGAGTGCCAACAAGGAGTTTCAAAATCGAATATTATCATCACATTGTATTTGGTATAAATCCTTTCTATATCAAAGGATATGGATGATGTATTTAGTGAATATGTTTTTACTACAAAATTGGACAAGTATGCAAGAAACTTGACAGCTGGAGATTTACTACGTACATTATAGATAGGAAAAAGGCACCGCCAGTAGACGGTTGACCTCAGTAAAATTGGTTAAAAAATAACCGTCTTTTTTGAAGCTAGGGATGGTTATTTTTTTAATGCATTATAAAGTGCGATCAGCAAATTTATCATCGTTAATACGATCATTATCAATTCGAAATCAGACATATGTACCTCCTATTCAATCATTATCGAAGAAGTCAGGAGGAACCCTCCTGAATGTCCTATTACAGATTCAAGAGGTCTAACCGTCCACCGTTTTATGGCGACGTCCGATAAGAGATTGCCATATATCGAGATGAGTTATGAGTATTGAGAGTGCCAAGGTCGACGTCTCATATCACAATTTCGGGACAATTATTCTCCCTCTTCCTCATCTTCCAAGACGTCTTCAAAGGGAAGGCCGGCATATGTTTTAACCCACTCATAAATAGCTCTCTTCTGCTTATCCTGTAAGAGAGGGATTCCTTCTGGGAAGACTTCGCTTATCTGAGCTGTAAAATCCCCTTGATAGAGCTCGGAGTCCACTATCGGAAGATACTACCACCGACAGAAAGTGATGATAAAACTATCGTTCAATGCATATGATTTTATTCACTTTGTTATCCTACGCTATTATGTGCTCTTAATGCTCATTTTCAGATGAGCATACAACCCATTTTCCATATTTTTTCCACCTTCACGGTTTATTTTCCTTCGCAAACTAATTTTTCTACGTATCTTCTTACAGTAATCTTTATACTAACAAATTCCCAATTTGTCGGACTAAGAACTGCAGTGCTTAGGCTTTCTTCTTAGGAGGACGGCCTCTTTTTTTCTTCGGCTGTTCGC
>CAVFXW010000074.1:0-11474 GCA_963626675.1 Clostridium sp. CAG:452
AGTAGAGCATACGGATTTGAGGGAGCCATAATGGGGATGAGGAATCCTTATGACTCAAGAAGCAAGAGCGACAGCGTGTTCAGAAAGGAGCCTGTTGCAGGAAAAAGCAGAGAAGAGATAGGTGTAAAAGATTTACAGTTGTGCTGTAAACTCATTACAGCAGGCTCAGACCATAGAAAATTCCTCAGAATGATACATGTCCAGATGGACATAATAGCCCCTGTTTATTTCATGGCAGAGCTAGATACTTATAAGGTCGGGACTACAAGAAACTCTAGTAGCTTTATGCATAGAGGAACAGCAAAACCATTTGAGATTGAAGATTTTTCTGTATCAGAGAAGATAATAGAAATACTTTCACAGAGAAATAAACCTAAAGAAGAATCCTTATTTTATCCATATGAGACTGATGAATATCGTGTGTATACTTGCGGAAATGGCAGAGAATATGAGGTTTATAGAAATGGCAGAGTCTTTGCTAGGCCTTTTAGTTACACCGATACTTATGGGACAGGTAGAACAAGAAGCTTTGAAAGGAAGGAATGCCAACCATCTTTAACAAGCGGTGGCTATTGGGAACTTAATCTGGGGGGAGGAGCTAGAGAAAAATGGCAATTGCATAGATTAGTTGCTTTCGTTTGGCGCAAGAATCCTAATGGCTATCTAACAGTTGATCATTTGGATAATAATAAAAACAATAATTCTGCTGAAAACCTCGAATGGGTAACTCTTGAAGAAAATATAAGAAGACAAAATGCAAGACAGCATTCAAGAAATAAAGATGATATACGAGCTAATTATAGAAGCTGGAAATCATCTTCCAAAATATTGCCAGATGTCAGATACAGAATCCGAGATGAATACAAGGCTGGCTCAAAACAGATTGAACTGTCACAAAAGTACAATCTATCACAAGCTCAAATATCTGTTATCTGTCGTAATGTAAGTGATTCTGAGAATAAAGATTTATTCGAACTTGCATGGTATTGGGAAAAATTATTGAAAGAGTTGAATGACTTAAGAGATATGTATTTAGAGACAAAGGACTATACATATTTCATGGCGATTAGAGAACTGCTACCTATGGGGTATATGTATATGTCTACGCTCGACATTGATTATGAGACACTTATAAGAATCTACTTTGCAAGAAAAGATCATAAGCTTGCTGAATGGCATCACTTCTGCAATGAGATAAAGAGGCTCCCATACCTAGCAGAATTCATTGAAGCTGCCGAAGAGAAGAGGGGGAGGTAGATGACAGAAGCCAAAATGAGAGAGCTTGTCGACAAGGTTCTAGACCCGATATACAGGCGTCCCGATCATTACTTCATCTCAATCAAGAAAGATGATATTGAGGCGCAGGAGAGGGCAAGGAAAGAGGTATACGATAAACATTATGAAGAGGCTAGGCATACGCTCAAGATTGCTTCCCTCTTAGGTGTCTCTGATGATGTCTTAGCTGTCAATGAATACGGCTGGTTACAACTGCCAGCCTTAGATGAAGAGAAGGCTGAGACATTCGAGGATTCAAAGGAGAACTGGAAGATAACAGTATGCGAGTATGCGCCTATCCATAAGTGGTTCAACGGCATCTGGGCGGAATCCAATGAGCATGGAGATTATCTAGGATTTGGAAGCCCACTCAATATGTACGGAACAGCGTATAACAGCAGAAACGAGGCTATAAAGGCTTCTGCAGAAATAATCGTAAATTATATCGGTTCTAGGTCTAGCTTCAAGGAATTGCAAACGTTGGTTGATTCTCTGAAGGATGAGTATAGACAGATGTATTTTGATTTTTAGGAGTAAGGAGAAAGAAATGAATTACGAGATTTTAAAAGAAATTGAAAAACAGTCAAACGCAGAACGCAATGAAGCATTGACCAAGGCACTATTCTATAACGGATGGAGTCAGAAGAGCCACTTCAATGATGGCCCTTATTGTACGGTGCAGGAGTTCGCAATGGATGATAGTAATGTCACTATCCTATTGAGCCAAGATGCCGAACACGACAAATACAAGATTGAGATACAGATTGGTGACTACATGGGCATCTCTTATGAGCTGCGCAACACGACAACACCATTCAATGCACACGACAGGCACATACAGTTCTATAGAGGGGACGCTACACAGTTCTTCAACATGGGCGTGAACTCAGAGCTTATGACTTTCGACCTACAAACCTGTAATCTCACCCTCCGACATAAAGAGGGATGAAAAAGATGATTAGTCTGCCTATGTTATCGCTCGTCTTCTATATAATCTCGATATGCGGATTCACTATAATAATAGTGCTGGAGGACGAGCCAGCAATAAGGCTGCTTGTAATGGCATTAGTGCTGATGACTCTATACCTTTACTCGCAGTCATTGAGGATGTTGATATGAGCGATTTTACAAGCGAGTGTTCAGAGGCACTCGCACAGTTACTGGAAGAAGACTTTGAGATAACTCTCAGAGCAGAGGAGAAAGAGAATGACAAAAGAAGAGTTTCTGAAGAAGGA
This sequence comes from Clostridium sp. CAG:452, assembly GCA_963626675.1. Lineage (GTDB taxonomy): Bacteria > Spirochaetota > Spirochaetia > Sphaerochaetales > Sphaerochaetaceae > Ornithospirochaeta. Next base: position 2,511 of record CAVFXW010000074.1, read on the forward strand.
AGACAGGACAATAAAGACACTTACTGAGATGAAGGAGAAGAAAGAATGACACCACAGGAATGGAGAGCTGAGGAAGAGGCTATGAGCGAGGAAGAGCGCAAAGCATACAATGATCATATAGATGAGATGTACAGAAAGAGAGACCTTCTCATGTATGCACTTCCGAGCTTGGCAGAAGGATTTACTGGCAGATGTGACAGTGAACAAGGTGTTACTGTATACCACATGGGCAATGTATCCTACCAATACAAACAAGGTGATGAGTTCTTCACCGAACTGGAATGGGAACCAATAAACGGAAAGATGATAAAGCCACCGACGACAATCTACTTTTCGGATTTGCTACGCCTTCATAGATTGAACGAACTAAAGGATGAATTAGATGAGTTTTTTGAATTGTATCAATAATAGAAAGAACAACATGGCAAAGATCGCAGGATATCGGCTGGAGGGCTGGCTGATATCCAAAGGCTTTGAACGTGAGAAAGGCTTTGAGGATGTATGGAATCTCGGTGCTGTCACGATATCCTACAGGGCATCTGATGATAAGGTGTACATAAAGACATCTATAGGCACCGAGGTAACAGGAAGGCTTTCAGAGCTTAAGCTTTTAACATGCTGGTTAGAGCTTAACGATAAGCATTTCTATATACCACAGAAGCCTTTTAAGATGAATTATTTTTAGGGGTGCACAAAATGACAGCTATACAGAAAGCATGGTTCATGATTGAGAGTGCCCTGCTCCTGCTTACAATCGCAGAGTATGCCCTAGGATTCATTGAGGCAATCATATTTGCAGATGAGAAATGGGATAACCATTCGAAGCACTTCATAATTGGAGCTGTCCTCACTGCAATAGATTTGATTGTAGGAGTTCTATATGAAATGGTATATTAAAGAGGGTATATTATGAAAGAAAGGAGTGGTTGCATGAAAACATTCATCATGGGATTGATGATTATATCAGTCATTCTTCTGATTGAGATATTCGGATATTCGCACAAGACATATGAAGCTATAACAGGGGAGCAATACTCAGAGCTAAGAGTCATCACAAAGTCAGTCAAGGAGGATTTAGAGACATGGAACGAGAGGTTATCATCGGGATCGATAACGGATGTACAGGCACAATAGGCATAATAGATACAAAGAGCGAGCCATCATTCATCTTGACTCCGTCGTTCAAAGGGCAGGATTACACAAAAGCAAAAAAGATCATATCACGCATCGATACAAATAAACTGTATAATTTCATCAAATCGCATACAGAAGGGCGTGAGAGTGCCTCTATCGCTTACGTAGAGCGTCCTATGATCAATCCTGCTATGTTCAAAACATCCGTAACAGCCGCGAGGGCATATGAAGCTACTATAACAGTGCTCGAGACACTGAAGATTCCATATCAGCCTATAGACTCAAAGGAGTGGCAGAAAGACTTGCTTCCATCATCAAGGAAGAAGGGCACAGAATCATATGTGCTAAAGAAAGAATCAATGGATATTGGAATCCGTTTATTCCCTCAGTTCAGAGAGCTTATCACAAAACACAAGGATGCTGATGGAATACTTATGGCTTATGCCTTCTCAAACAGGCAATAAAAAAGGATGGTGCTTTGCAACCAACACCATCCCCGAAACTAACAGGAAAAGCCATTTCAAGAGTAATAATTCCCGCCAATAATTTGCCCGAGTAGAGTTACCTCGGAGTTTAAACAAAGAGTATTTCGATGGCTCTATAATAACATTTATAATCTGCATTTGTCTATAAATGGAAGGGAATTTAAATTACAATAAGATATGAGAATACCAGACGAGACTCTTTATAAGAATGGGCTGAAGTTCGAGGACAGAATGGGGTGGGTTTACTGCTGCCATTGCAGGTACTGTCCTCTTAATAATCAGAACCAGATCTATGAGGATGGAATGTTCTGGTGTTCTGCTTTGCGAAAATGGAAGAGAGGGGACGACCTTCTTGAATACAGATGCCCAGAATATAAACAGAAGCAGTGCTCCAACTGCTCTAACTACCATTGTAAGCTCAGAGAAGAGCAAGACTTTGAAACAATGGATAAGATCTCATATTGTGACAATTACAATAAGAGCGGTGTTCATAGAAAACAGCAGAGATATTATGGAAGAAGAAAGCTTACAGGCTACAGGCTCACGAAGAAGACTCTCGAGCTTGAAGATAAATACGCAGACAAAAAACTGGAGGAAATGAAGAATGAGTACATATCTTCCGACGATAAGGGAGACGGAATCCAAGAAATTGGAGAACATAACGAAGAAGCGTACAGAAATGCGAAAGTGGGGTTTATACAGATATCCAACTCCAACAAAAAGAATAAAATCAGTTGGGAAGCTTAAGGAAGCTATAGACGAGTTCTTCGAACAGCATCCTCTTGATGTCGAGAAGGCCAGCCAGCTCCCTACTCCTACAGAGCTTGCAATGTATTTAGGCTATCCTTCTCAGCAGGCTCTATATAACGAGGTGAACAATCCTATTGACCCTAGATACTCAGCAGTTCTTGCACAGTCACTTGATATGATCAAGGATGCTCTCCTAAAGAGACAGATGGATATCGCAGAGATAGGAAAGCGTTGGGAAGGTATAGATGCAGCTCTATCGAGAATGGAGAGAATAGAGGAGAGGACAATGCCAGCCTCAGACAGCAAGTCATCTATTGCAATTCAGATAAACATGAATGCACAGCAGAAGACAAGACAGCTCATAGATGAATCTGTATCCTCTCTCATTGCAGGGCTTGCCGATAGCAACCTTAAGAATGCGACTGTTGCAGAAGTGGAGGAAGCAGATGACATTAGCTGAGACAATGAGCTTTATCTCCTTTGAGATACTTAGAGGATACAGATATAGAGGTCTCCTTCCTTGGAATGGACTTTCAAGAGAGGAATTCAAGAAGCAATGCTGGACAATCATTGATGCATCAGAGAAGGCTTGCCTAGAAGCAGGTGGCTCCACGGAAGATGTATACGAAGTAAGAAAGACAGCGATGAGAAAGATTGCAGAATCCAATCTGTTCTTCTTCTGTATCGTAATACTTGAAGCAAGCTTTGCCGACAATGACTATGTTTTCAGACTATGCATGGATGTACAGGAGCACAAGTGGAACAGGTTATGGGTAATTGCCAGAGAGCACTTCAAGACCACTGTTATAACAGAGATGTCTACGCTATGGGAGCTTGCAAAGAATCCAGAGCTTACATATCTCATCAACTCTTACAACATCGAATTCTCTGCAACGTGCGTAGACCATATCAGAACATACTGTGAGAAGAGCAAGCTCCTGCACGAGCTATGGCCCGAAGTATTCTGGAAGGATCCTGCCAGAGGGTATGAGGATAACGAGGATGGTACAAGAACAATCTGGACATGGACAAAATCTAAGATAGAGCTGAGACGAAAGAATCATCCGAAGGAGATGACAATCGAAGCTGGTGCTATTGAAGGAGCAGGGCAGACTGGTGGACACTTTGACAGAATCATATATGATGATGCCGAGACTCCTAGGACAGTAGAGACAGCTGCCTCAATAGAGAAGGCGTATAACAAGATCTCGCTTGCAGTAAATACAGGTAAGACAGAGAACCTAGGTCTATGTTTTGTGGGTACGTTCTATGCAAGAGATGACCTATATGTGAAGATGATACGAAACGGAATGGTTGATGAGGCAATCATACAGCCATGCTGTGAGCAGGATGGTACACCTATCTGCTATGCTTCTGATGTTCTAGAGAAGAAGATAAACAAGATGGGACCGGATGCAGCCTACACGCAGATGTTCTGCGATCCGTCTGTAAACTCACAAGCTTCCTTCGATGTTCATTGGATAAAGAAATGGAAGGCTGACTATTGGGATGATCTCAACGTGTATATGTTCGTTGACCCTGCAGGCTCTAAGCAGAAGACAACAAACGATAATACAGTCATTCTTGTTGTAGGCATAGACAATAATGCAAACCTTATGGTGCTTCACATGGTAAGAGACAAGCTTACACAGGAACAGAAGTTTCAGAACCTAGTCTCTCTTTATCAGAGATACAGACCTCTCGAGACCTACTACGAAGAGGAATCTATGCAGGCTGATATAGCTCTCATGAACAACTACATGGAGCAGTATAGATTCAGATTCTCAATCTCTCCTTTCTCCATGAAGAAGTTCGGAAAGAAGGAGCATAGAATCTCAAAGCTACAGTCTCCATTTAAGAGAGGTAAGATATATCTACCAGAGCAGTGTTGGGGAATAAACTATCTCGGAAAAGACGAGGATTTCATCAACTCATTCATCACGCAGGAATACATGGGCTTCCCTGTAATCAGCCATGATGATGCGCTTGACATTCTAGCAACGGCATACATCTTCCTAGAGACAGGAAACATACAGTCACCTCTTGTTGGAGTCGAGTCGCCAGATAGGGAAGGATACTTCTTTGAGCCTCTTGTGAATCAGCACTATAGACTGACTGATGATGGCTCTTCAGATGCCTTTGAGGAGCTGTTATAACATGGCATTGTCATGGCATTGGCATATATCCAATTGATACTTTTATTAGGAATCTTGATAATACATTCCTATCTAATATGGCTATATTAGGGATTCGCAAATATTTTAAAATTATTTAAAATCCGTCTTGGGCAGGCTGTAACCTCTGTAAATCATTGTAAGATAAGAAATTACAAGATTTAGAGGTTTTTCTTTTGGCAATTTGTGGCATAGCTCGGCACTTGCAAATCTTCTGAAATAGTCTATTCTATTGTTGTCGATCGACTTATTTGCAAGGAGTTTAATATGAAGAATTTCATCAAGAAGGGTGGAGTCTACCACCACAAATCCGGTCTGTTCCGTATCCGTGAGAGGAAGGGCAGAAATCTCGAAATCCAGTTCACTAACATACCCGGTCTATGGGAATCAGCAGGAACCAAAGACCTCTATGAAGCAGAGGAATATGCAAATGACAGACTCATGCACAGATGCACTCCTACTGGATCCAGAAAGCATGAGATAACATTCGGAGAGTTCGCCAAGAACTTCTTCATCAGAAGAGACAAGGATAGCTTCAATGCAAGGAAGGAATCCTTTGGAAAGATTTATAAGCCATCCTTCTATAGTGCCAATCAGTCTAGGCTTGATAACCATCTCATGCCACACCTCAAGGATTGCCCTCTAGCCCTCATAACATCAGCAGACCTTGAAGATGTATACCTTGCTTCTTCCTTCGCTTCTGACAGCTCTAAGAGCCTTGCAGACAACACTAAGAACAAGATTAGGCAGACTGCTATCTATATCTTCTCCGAAGCTATGAGACTCAAGCTTATCGATAAGAATCCATGCGATGAGACAGAGCGCATAACAGAGCATGGCTCTAAGAGAGACATCTTCACAAAAGAAGAGATGGATATGCTTTTCCCTAAAGACAGAAAGGAGCTTTATAGAATATGGCAGAATGAGAACAACATCGATGATGGCTCTGCTTTATTGTTTGCTACATACTTCTCTGTCATGTATGATACAGGATTCAGACCGGGCGAGGTTTCTGGGCTAGGTAAGAGCAACTTCAAAGGCAATGGTGTATATACAACAAAGAGCGTTGATGGAGTTACAAGAACGCTAGTGAATGCAATAAAGACCACTAGCAAAGGCCAGCCATTCAAGGTCGGTATCCTATCTGACTACACAATTGCTCTTGTTCATGATTTAGCAGAGAGAACGGATGATGAGTATCTATTCAAGGTTGACGGAAGATGGATGCTGTGCAATACGGCTAACAAGCACCTTGTAGCTTCTCTGAAGAGAGCAGGCATAGAGCCTAACGGAAGAACACAGTATTGCTTCAGACATACGTTCAATACAAATCTCAGAAACAGCTTAAACGATGATGTTAAAGAGAAGGATATAGATTTCTTGATGGGACATACAAGCTACAGAAGAGAGTATGACCACAGAAACGGAGAGAACATAATCAATGCTCTGGACAAGAAGGTCAAAGGCCTTGTTAATGAGATGAGAGGCTAGTATGTTAGAAAGGTTAAAACAGCTCAGAAAGCTTCTCGGATTAAGCCAATCGGAGTTTGCAGAAGCAATAGGATTAAAGCAATCTGCATACTCTCAGATAGAACTGGGAAATAATCCATTAGGGACTATTCATATCAACTCTATCTGTATGGCTTTCAATGTGCGGGAGGCATGGATTAGAAGCGGTAAAGAGCCGATATTCAACGCTTCTAAGGAAGAAGAGGAGGTTTGGAAGATCTATCAAGATCTTACGGAATCTTCTCAGGAATACTTGCTTGAAATGGCAAGAGGATTATTGAAGCTCCAAAAGGAGTGGGAGGAAGAGGATGCTGGAAAGGTTAAGGGAAGTGAGAAAGACACTCGGATTAACTCAGCAGGAATTTGCTTCTGCGATAGGGTTAAAGCAAGGTTCCTACTCAATGATTGAGAATGGGGCCACGCCTCTGAATGCCATTCATATAAAGGTTATCTGTACAACCTTTAATGTAAATGAGGAATGGCTTAGAGAAGGATTAGAGCCGATATTCAACGCTTCTAAGGAAGAAGAGGAAATGGCTATAATCTATAAGAAACTGAATCCTTCATCACAGAGAATGGCTCTGAAGATAATGAGAGTGCTGTATGCTTCTCAAGAAAATGAGAAGGAATAAAAGTAAAGCCCACCAGTTGTCTGATGGGCATTTCTTTTGCTAGAACATCCAGCCGACTCCACATGAGAATCTAAGATTGTCAAGATCAAATGTCGGTAGGCTAGTGAAGGTGCCAAGCATATAGTCAGCTCCAGCAGTAAGCATCAGATGATTGCCTACCCTTACTCCGAGATTAGCTCCAAGCCCATATGTAGGAACGAGGTTCTTGAATCCCATTACTGCATTGACTGTTGCAAATCCCTTTGTGCCGTTCTTTGCCTTGGCTTTCACAAGCTCTTCTCTGAGTGTTGCTATCTCTGTGCTTGCCTTTACATTTGCATCCACATTGTTTACGAGAGTCTCCTTGACCTCGTTGTACTCTGCATCACTGATTGCATTGGCTTCTTTCAAGCTCTCTAGCTGTTCTCTCAATTGAGTCGAGGTATTGCTGAGAGTCGCTAAGTCGCTCTGAGACTTCTCCAAGGCTGCCTGCGACTCTGTGTAAGCCGTCTGCAATGCAGACACTGCTGACAACAGCTCTTTCAAGCGTTCTGTCTCTGCTCCCAGTGATTTGCTGGTGGAGTTCTCCACTGAGTAGTCCTGTGTCACTGGAGCTGTCTCCTGTAAGAAAGTCTCCGACTGCAGAGAGCCCACTGAGGAGGAAGCTCCCTTTGGTTCTGTAGTTTCTTTTGAACCAAACAGACCATTTAGACCGGGCCACAAGGCAGCCGACCAGCAAGGTAATGCCAGCAGTACAGATAATACCAATAATGCGACGATGGTCTTTAAACCACTTTTTGATTTTACTGAACACATTCTCAGCTCTCCTTTCCTTCAGCCAATAAGGCTTTCGATATAGCTTTTAGCTGTAGCGACTTCATCCTTGAAGTCTTCCTTATCCTCAACAACAGATACGAGATAAGCCACACCATCTTTGAAGATTAGAGGTCTCTCCATATCAAGAGAGTTGTTGATGTCGTCGTTAAGTGGCTTGAAAAGCAGATTCTCTTCAAGGAGCTTAACCTTCTTCTCTTTCTTGTCTGTCTTTAGAAGCTTGATTCTAAGCAAAGCCCACTTCTCCTGCAGCTGCTCGGCAGTGTATGCTTTGCTATCATCAGAGTCGCTAGTTCTAGTGCCTTTGATAAGAGCGATGACTCTGGGGAGAAGTCCAGCAACTGCTCCAAGGAATAGAGCAAACGCAACGCCTGCAAGAAGAAAGGCAGGCTTAGCCTGTACAGTACTCCATGTGAAGCTGAACACAGACGATAGCATCAGTACAACCATTGCGATGTATACCTTAGTTATTGTCTCCTTTGCGTTGATGAGTCTATTCACAAGGTCATAGACAGTGAATACAGCGATAGCGAGAATCCAGCCATCAGTTAGCCTTCCAAATGCTCCGAACCAACCAGAGCCGAGAACTACAAAGTAGAAGAAGAAAACTACGGATGTAGCCAAGAAGGCAAGCATAAACGAGAAAACATTCTTATGTTTCTTCATAAATTCCTCCAGCAAGATAACATGATCACGCACCTGACTTGAGTGGATGTTTAATGCTTTTGTTTTCCGATTCTGATAAGAGCAAACGCTCATATAGGTGACAGATAGAAACGGCGAGTGTTCTATGCGATGTCTACATCTCCGATTATAGAGCTAAAGATAAAACAATGGCAATAAAAATATCCACAACTGCTCATATATAGGAGGAATACAGAAGTGGACATGATTAGAAAAATGAATTGTTTTGAATGGTATAGATACATTAGCAGAATTATCTTTCTTTTTCAATGAAAAACACCCATGCAGTGCACAGTCCGCATGAGTGTAAGTGCAATGATTATTTCTTCTGTATCATACTCTACCATGAGAATAACTATGCATCAAGGAATAAAAGAAGATCCTCACACTAGCTGTTAACTACTAGCATGAGGATTGCCTTACATTGTCAATCTTATTCTATCTTCTTAACGAATCAGAATCAAGGTATCAGCCCCCGATATGCCTTCTTAAGAGGTCTATATCCTCAATCGAGAATGTGATGTCGCCTAGGATAGGGAAGTGCTCAGTGAATCCAGCCTTTGAGCAAAGCAGTCGGAGGCTAGTAACGTTGATGCGTCTGAGATATTTACGGAAAGCCTTCAAATCCTCATCCATAGTCTTTTTATTCCCCTTTGAAAACCGTTGGATTTAGAAGTGTTCTTCTATGAATATTGTAAGGCTGTATGCAGGAATAGGGAAGGATAATGTTATCCTCCCCCAAGCCAACAGCAATGGAGAGAGGAAGCAATCAAATAAATTTGT
>CAVFXW010000075.1:0-9286 GCA_963626675.1 Clostridium sp. CAG:452
TAAAGTTTTAGGTGGTATTTTTATAAAGTTTTAGGTGGTGATTTCACATGGCAAAAGAACCTGCGCCAAAAATGATTTATACAGAAATTGATCTTCCGGAGTTCGATGCTGTTGATAAAAAGCAGAAAGAGAATGGGGATATCCTTTATATACTCAAACCAAAGACAAAGCCGACATGTTGCCCGGAGTGCGGTAGCGTTTCTCTTTACGTCCATAAAAGTGCAAAGCGCAATGTAAAAGATCTGGATATGTTTGGGCATCGTGTAGGACTTACTGTTGACGGAAAAAGCTATCGCTGCCGTGATTGTGATACTCTCATTCGGGCTGAATATCCTTCTCTTGAAGGGAGACTCACTAAGAGGCTGGCTGACGCAATACGTCGCGACTCACTAAGCCATACCTTCTCGGAGACCGCACAGCGATACCACGTATCCGTTACTACTGTGGCGAGTATTTTCAATGAATTTACAGATCAATGTATGTTGACTCACCAATTGATTACGCCACCCGTTCTTGGTATAGACGAAGTACATCTTAATGATGAATATCGCGGTGTATTTGTATGTGTAGATAAGAACGAGGGGCATGTTCTCGAATTTACTGAGAAAAGGACATATCCATCAGTCGTAAATACGCTTAAAAGCCTTAAGGAACCGGAGAACCTGAAACTTGTTACAATCGATATGTGGAAGTCCTATAAGAATGCGGTTCAGACGGTATTCCCATCTGTTGCTATCGTTGTGGATCATTTCCATGTTATAAAAAATCTTATTAAAGATATGGATTCTGTTCGTGCTACCATTTGCAAGGGGATAAAGGCAAATGAGCGACGAGCTCTCAAGCACAGCCGATATCTTATGTTACGCAATCACGAGGATCTATCAACAAAGCAGGGGCAAGATCTCAAGCAGCTGTTCAATGATTATCCCAAGCTGGAGAACATATACCTTTTAAAGGAATCCTTCCGGGACATCTATGCAAATGCTAAGTCATCAATGGAAGCTCGACAAATGTTTTCTGAATGGTGTGAAGCATGCAAAGAAAACGGAATCACCGCCTATGACAGTTTCATAAACACCGTGAATGAGTGGGCTGATGAGATATTTGCATATTTTGATTATCCGGATATGGAAAGAACGAATGCGCAGACAGAAAGTCTGAACCGAAAAATCCGCACGATTGCCAGAGATGGCCGCGGATATAAATTTGATGTATTGAGAAAGAAAATTATTCTGAGTAAATACATATTTGAACCATCCGAGAAATTCTCGTTTAATGATTTTCTGGAGGATGATTGATCAGTTTAACCCGGACATCGCCCTCATTACGAGGTCGGTGTCTTTGTTTTCCAGCTCTTGAATAATGTGAAGGTATGTGCGCTGTGTCGTTGTCATACTTGCATGTCCAAGCCGTCTTGCAACACTGGCAATAGATACTCCTGCAAACAAAAGCAATGACGCATGGGTGTGCCGTAATCCATGCATGGCAATAACAGGGATACCAGCAGCCTTACATCTCCTTTCCAGAATCGCATTGGCTGTGGAATTATAAACCGCTCTTTCTTTCGGAACAAAAATCGGCTCATCCTGTGGCATGCTCTTAGTAATTGCAGCGAACTGCATTAAAGTCTGCCAATCCAGCTGTACCTTTCTGATAGAAGACTTATTCTTTGTCGGTAGATACCCACCATTTCCCTTATAATCCCATGTCTTGCTAACGGATACAAACTGTCTGCGAAAGTCGAAATCTGCCGGAGTCAACGCCAAGGCTTCTGAGAACCTGAGTCCTGTCTTAGCTACAAGTAAAATCAAGTAATCCCAAGACACTGTATCACCAAGCTCTAAAGCGCTTAACAATCTGTGCAGTTCATACTGATTGAGGTATTTCGGTTTCTTCGGCACAGCAGGTTTCCCCTTAATAATGACTTTTCTGGTCGGATCCCGCTCAATGTAACCGTCATCTACGGCGTCGAGAATAGCCGCTTTAATCTGATGATGGAAGTCCATAGTGGTCTGCCGTTCATGATGTACTGCATATGCATTGATGATTTCCTGATACTTTGTGCGGTTGAGTTCCGATACCTTAAGCTCAGGGACAATTTTGCGAAGCCATGAAAGCGCCATATGATACTTTCCGAGTGTGATTGCCCGTACAGCACCTTCCTTGTAAATCTTGATCCATTCCTCGAAGTAATCGCATAATGTCTTGTCCGTGTTAATGTTTGCTGCCATAAGCCGCTCCTTTCTTGTTGCGTTTTTGATATACAAAAAGCTCTGCGCGGATAACCGCACAGAGCCTTATGCTCATACAAACATTTTCTGTAAATAAGCCTGCTTCAGGTGTTTAAGACGGTCAAGCTTACGCTGGTGAAGAGTGATGAGGTGGTCGAGGTTGGAGAAATAAGCCACTATTTTATTCTGTTCATCCTTGTTTGGAAATGGAACAATCAGATTTCTTATCTCCTCATTATGGATATGCACCACTGATTTTCCCTGTGCCTTTTTTGCCAGTTCTCGCTGCGAATTACCGTTAGAAATAGAAATTGCTAAAAAGGCAGAATTAATGTCTTCATTTGGCATCACAACATTTAAGTCTCCACCAAGCAAAATCCCAGATTTTTCAACGGTTGAAGCTCTCGCAATGTCCTCTGCTGTTTCACCTGATGCGGGGACGATAACTTCTCCACCTTTGCTGTATACAGAACCATCTTTTGCTTCTACATAGGTGTCTACATCTGAGATACTAGTTTCGTATTTTGTATATAATCTTCCGTATAGGATAATCGGTGTTCCTGACTCGCTTAAATCACTTTTAGAATATCCGCTACCCTTACTAAATTCAGCAACATCATCCAACTTACGCTGTTCCCAAGGTTCAGTAAATCCTTCGAATCTCATCTCCGGAACTGACTCACCTTCTTTCGGAAACATTTTCTGTAAGTATGCCTTTTTCAGATTTTTCAGACGGTCATACTTACGCTGGTGAAGAGTGATGAGGTTATCAAGTTGCTTGAAATAAGCACCGATTTTATCCTGTTCTTCACCAGATGGAATCATAAACTCCATTTTTGAAAACATATAACCTGTAATCTGGTTAATTGTTGCTCCCATGTTCTTTGCAATCTCATTTTCAAAAGTAGGTGTATCAAGTAAGGCATTTACAAAAGAAGAATGCTCTGAACGTATTCCACTCATAAATGCCCCAATGACTGTATTTGGCATAGAAGCCTTTATTTGTGCGTGTTTTCCGATAAGAGCACGAGAACCATTTCTCACAACTACGATGATGTCTCCTTCTTTCACATTCTCAGAAGTAACAACTTCATCACTTACGTAAACATTATCTGCGTCTACAATTTCACCATTTTTTACATTAGATGAACGCAAAACCAGAGTTCCTGTTTCTTGAACATCATCTGGCGTATATGTTAATCCATTAAAAAACGAAACAAATTCAGGAAGCTTACGCTGTTCCCAAGGTTCAGTAAACCCCTCAAATCTCATTTCCGGTACTCTACTCATAATGTACCTCCGAGGAACTTGATCCATTCATCGTTTCCGAGGTTATCTGCTTCATTTCCCTTAATATTGCCAAGCATGGAAGACAATTCCTTTTCCAGCGCTCTAATTTCCGCGTCTTCCTCGGCATACGTAGTTCCGTATTTCTTAATCATTGCGTCCACAGCGTTGATGCAGTTCTTTACGATAGTATCCGCGAGTCCAGAGATATTGTCAATAAACGGATCAATCCACTTCTTTTCAAGCATTGCAACCGCTGTATCGTGGTCAAGACCTTTAATTGTTTCAATCGTCTTATCTGTAAGAGCTGCATCCGCTGCATTCACTTTTGCCTTGGCGGCCTTAATTACGTCAAGCTTTTCGGAAATTCTTACAATCTTACTTTCTACAGAGTCTTCGTCAAATCCAAGCTTCTTCCCATATTTCTTCTTGAATTCCTTCATCGCAGCCGTTACTGTCTTTGTATTAAGAGTGCCCTTCTCTTTATCATATAGGGTAAGATCAGATACCTCATAATCCCTGTCATCATCAGACAGGGAATCCACAAGTTCATCCAGCATGGTTTCCTTCTCTGACAGCTCGGCTTTGCTTCCATCGAGAGCAGCGAGATCGTCAGCGAGTAATTCCTTCTGGACCAGCTCAAACGGAAGAATTTTACCGCGATATGTTCCATCCGGCACTTCTTTTTCTTCGTCCTTGATCTTCTTCACAACCATGTTCTCTTCGACACCGTTTACTGCATCAAATCCATCCGCATGAATTGTTTCAATGTCTGCAGCAATCTGCAACCACTCATCGTACAGGAACTGGTAAGCTGTATAGCGATCAATAAGTGGTGTGTTAGAGATACGGTTAAACAGCTCATCAGTAAGAACACTCTCTGTTTCCTGCGTCTGCACTGTATCCATGTTCGTGATAAGCGTATCATGCAAGAACTCGCGCATACCGCTGATTGTGTTCCTGTAATCGTTTGTATAGGCGCTTACAGCAACGTTCTTCTTAAAGATTTCCTTTACATCACCGTTGATTGAATAAGCAACGCCATTCCTTGTAAAGAGATCATCTTTAAGCCCGGTAAATACTTCGAAATACGAATTGAACTTTTCAACCTCATTTACAGGTACACCACCATTGAGAAGAGAGTATACATCCCAGCTATCAGAATCTTCGGAGGATTCCACATAGCGCGGGATATTGAGGTTATAGTCATTCTCCCGGATCTCTTCGAGAGATACCTTTCTTGAGAACTTCGGCACATCGGTGCGATCTCTTACACAGTCCACGATGCGCTTAATATCGGATGCTCTGAGAGCATTGTTTTTTCCGACCTTCTCATAGTACTTTGAGGCATCGACGAAAAGGATATTGCCGGAATTACCATTTCTTTTCTTCTTGAGATACAGAACGCAAACCGGAATACCTGTGCCATGGAACATATTGGGAGCAAGGCCAATAATGGCATCTATAACATTTAACTTTTCAATGAGGTACTTGCGGATCACCAGCTCTGTAGCCCCTCTAAAAAGCACACCATGAGGGAGAAGGATCGCTGCGCGGCCATCATCTGACATGTGATATACAACACTTTCTACGAATGCAAGATCCGCCTTTCCTTTCGGCGCAAGAACGCCAGCAGAACGATACCGGGGATCTTCGAGGAAAGAGTCAGATGCAGCCGTATTCTCTGCACTATAAGGCGGGTTCTCAACCTGGATATCGAATTTAACCGCCTCCCCATTTTCGTAGAAGTTATCAGTAGTGAGCGTATCTGCATTGAATACGCTGAACTTCTTATAATCAACGCCATGCATAATGAGGTTCATTCGAAGAAGGTTATATGTGGTTCCGGTTTTCTCCTGTGCGTAGTAGTGATGCACCTTATGGGAAGGAAGATGTCTTGCCACTTCAAGAAGAAGTGAACCGGAACCAGCACATCCATCACTTACATTGTTGACTTCATTAAGCCCGATAGTGGTAAGCTGTGCAAGTAGCGTTGATGCACAAGTCGGGGTAAAGAATTCGCCACCCTTCTTTCCGGCACCGGACTGGAATAAGCCAATCAGAATCATGTAGGCTGTACCAAGAACATCACCAGCTTCGGAATCCTTTGCGAATGGTGTATCGTTAATCTTTGCAATAATCTCAGACATCGCCTTCGATCTGTCGGACACTTCCTTACCAAGGTCTGCGTCATGCAGATCCATTGCATCAAAAAGGTTCGCAAATGCGATTTCTGATGGCTGACCAAGAGTAGATTCCGTAAGGCGCTTTATAGCTCTCTCAAAATCCTCGACTGAGAAAGAATTGGTTCTAATCTTTGCAACCAAGGAATCAAAGAGATCATCCGGTTCGATAAAATATCCGAGTGTATCAATAGCCCATTTCTTTACTTCTTCAGCAAGATCGGGGTCAGCCAAAGCTTCACGGTACGTTACACCGTCGTTCTTCAACAGATCATCCATATAACTCTCTGTATGAGCAGAGAGATATCGATAGAAAATAACGCCTAAAATATAATCCTTAAATTTTGATGCATCCATGTTTCCACGGAGCTTATTAGCGATCGCCCAAATCTGCTGGGCGAGCTTTTGCGATGCTGTATTTGCCATTGTTTTAAATTCCCTCCGCTGTATAAAGATCGTACATTTCTTTCAAGAACTGAGTTATGCTAATAAGAGCCTTCTTAAGAGCCAAAAGGCCAAGCCCCTTATCACGTAATTTCTGTCTTATTACTTCGTCAGTGAGATTCCTCGGATCCGTGAAATAATCCGTCACCATTCCGGCTACCAACTCTTCATCAAGGTTGTGTTCTGTAGCAAATTCTTCGATGCGAGCCTTCATAGACTCTTTCTCGTATTCAATGTATGCCTCAATAATATCTATATCCGGATCAAGGTTAAAGATACGTTCCCGAATGAATGCTTTCATGATATCGCGCTTATACCGTAACTTTTCATTATCAGAACGGTCGATTTCTCGCATGATAAGATCAATGGCTTTTTCCATCTCATTCTTATCCTTGCGGTTGATTTCTTTCAGGAGATTAAGGATATAAACCACATTGATACGATCTGTCTTTACAAGCTCAATCTCAAAGTCGACATCTACCAGTTTAGGGTTTCCCTTCGGATCATGTGTTGCACTTCTATAGTATTCAAGATACCAGGATTTGTATGCCAGATAGGTTTCCTCATCCATGAACACATCAAGGTCTTTCCAGTCGAATTTTGAGAATGTCTTGAGTGTTGCCATTGTTCGTGCAAGCTGTCGGAAAGCAACAATGAATTTTCGTATATCATCCTCAGACTGTAAATACCCAGCATCATCCGGTGTCGCTGCTATCTCGTATATTGCATCTGTTTCTACCCGATATTTAGACATATAGTAGTCGTAGCTCTTGAGAAGATAATCATCTGGATTGCCATCACCTGAGAAGAGCTTCAATGCCGCATCTTGTGCCTTCTTGATATTTCTGTATGTGATGATCTGTCCGAACTGCTTGGTTTTCTTGTCTACGCGGTTCGTTCTGGAATACGCCTGCACCAGTGTATGCCATACAAGATCTTTATCTAAGATAAGTGTATTGGTTGGCTTGCTGTCAAATCCAGTCAGGAACATATTTACCACGAGCAGAAGGTCTACCTGCGGCAAATCCTTTTGCTTCAGTCTCTTAGCAATGTCTTTTCTGTAAGCATCGAACTTTGAGATATCGTAATCCGTTCCGAAAATCTTATTATAATCATCCATGCATTCCTGGAGATAATCTGCGGAATACTCATCTGCACCATCTTCGTCAGGATCTTCATTCGCCTGGTAGGTAAAGATAGCAGCGATCTTATAACCGTCAGGATTAGTTTCCTTATTGTACGCCATTGGATTTTCCTTCAGGCGATGATAATAGTCCATCAGGTACTTGATTTTATCGATAGCGAAGATGGCTGTGTAAACATCCTTTCCTTCCGGACGCGTATGCTGTGCTAAATGCTCCATTACATCATCAGCTATAGTCTGGATGCGCTCCGGGTCATGGTACAAATTGGAAATATCGATATTATGACGTTTGCAATACTCTGCATCGTCCAGTTTTTCTGGATCAATCTTTTTATCGTCCAATCCAGAAATCTTAATGTTTCTCATGTATTCGACAGAGAACGGGAGGACATTTCCGTCAGCGATAGCTTCCTTGATCATGTACTTATGAATACATGCTTTTGAATCTCGTGTACCACTCTTATCATCGTTTGGAACACAGAATACATCGGCTGTGGTACGCGTATTACTTCCGAGGTTTTCTTTAAAGATCGGTGTTCCGGTAAAACCGACATAGTTTGCCTTCTGAAAATGGCGCTCAATAGAACTGTGCATCTTTCCGAACTGGGATCTATGGCACTCATCAATGATAAATATGCATTTCTGATCTCTATACTGATCCATGATGGTCGTATATTTTGGAGAACGCAACGCAGCGGCCATTTTCTGGATGGTAGTAATGATGAGTTTATGCTTTGTATCCTGAAGATCATGTACAAGCATCTGCGTATTTTCTGTATTGTCAACGCAACCGTCTTCAAAAGAGTTATATTCATCCACAGTCTGATCATCCAGGTCTTTACGGTCAATCAGAAAGATCACCTTATCTACTTGCTGATTGTCTCGGAGAATAGAAGCGAGTTTATATGATGTCAGTGTTTTTCCCGAGCCTGTTGTATGGAACACATATCCATTCATGTCGGAAACGAGAATGCGATCGACAGCTTTCTTCACTGCGTAAATCTGATACGGTCTCATAACCATAAGGATCGGTTCCTTATGCTTGATTACGAAATACTGCGTCAGCATTTCTGTGAGAGCGCTCCTCACGAAAAATACGTTGGTAAAATCAATGAGCGTGTTGATGCGCTGATTTGCATCATCTGTCCAATAAAATACGAGAGATTTGAGAATGTTTTGTACATCGCCATTCGGTGTTCTCTCATTTGCATTAGCGAAATACTTCGTCTGAACAGAATTGGACACAACGAAAAGCTGAATATAGCGGAACAAGCCCTTAAAGGACTTCCTTCTATAACGATTGATCTGGTTGATTGCCTCGTTGATCTCAACACCAGGACGCTTAAGCTCTACTTGAACAAGTGGTAGACCATTGATAAGCACGGTCACATCGTAACGGTTTTTCTGATCCACATCATCCAAATGCGTCTTATCCATAGTGATCTGATGTGATACCTGATAGACGTTTCGGTTGTAATCCGATGTCAGGAAATCCAGGTAAATATTCTTTCCGTTATCAAGTTCCAGCACATACTGTTCCCGCAGGATTTTTGCAGACTCATATATCGAATGGCCATCGAGACGCAACATTACACGATTAAACTCAGCATCAGAGAGTTCGGCGATGCCCTTAGCATCTCTCAGTTTATCTGCATTCACCTTGCACAACTGCTGACGGAAGTTGGCTTTTACATCATCGTAGTTATTGAGCTCTGCATATTCGTATCCGATCTCTGTAAGACGGTTGATAAAACGATCTTCAACCTCATATTCGGAGATTGCTCTACCCATATATTTCACCGTTCCTTTCCACCAAAAACTTTATAGTTAAATTTTACCATAACAAAAGGCGGAAAGCAAATCTTTCCACCTTTTTCTTTAAAGAAAGTATTTAACTAAAAAATCGAGTTTGAAGTAAATTCCACCTAAAACTTTAAATACCCGAAAAAAGAACTATGCGCCTCCATTTTATTTTATGGAGGGAGACAATGGCAACA
>CAVFXW010000076.1:0-7958 GCA_963626675.1 Clostridium sp. CAG:452
GACTTCATCGTCGGGAACGCCCTGGTGACGACATTTTTGCTGGTAATCCAACGATATAAGGTACTTATCGGCGAATCGTTAATCCACTGTATCTCAACAATGAGCATATTCTGGTATAAAATCTTCTTCAAATGTCGTAAAAATTGTCGTAACTTTTTGCCCAAGTCCTTCATAGGCGGGCAATGAGGGGCTTAATGTTTTCATTGTACCTCTTGGATTTTTACGCTTTTTCAGGGGATTTTTTTGTTCGATTTGAGTCATATTATAGCAGATTCAGCGTGGAATTTCAATCCGTGGCACTGGTGCTTGCTCTGCTGTCACATAATCCCCACAATGGTTTCAAGGTCGTAAAGTGCAATTTCATTTTCATTAGCGTCATTAACAATCTTCTCATCAAATCCGCTTTCAGAAAACAAGGCATAATAAAATTTTGCCCTTTCTTTTAACGGCGTAAGCTTTACCAATGTATCAAGATATTCCGAGTACGAGAATGGAACTCCTTTAAACTTACATTCACCAACCAGATAATTTTCCCCCATTCTGTCAATACAGAGCACATCTATCTCAGTTTCTGCTGTCCTAAGACCGTCCTCTTTTTTTGTATCCCTTACAGTTGTTTTGCCAAACCATCTGCCCATCTTTGTATAACGGAACGGAAGTTCATTTTTCTTCTGCTTCTGACTTATAAATTCTCTGCACACGTCCTCAAAAGCGAAAGATGCAAATTCATGCAGCACTGGCTTTATAACATATTCATAAACACCGTCCACATCTCCGTCTTCAAGCTGTGAGTAGTTTGCAAAGCCAAAGGCATACCAGAATCGGAAGAAGTTATCCGTCAATCGATAAGTCCCCCGACTTGTGTTGGCATGTTCTTTCGTCTTTGCATCAACTGAAAATTCCCTTTCTACTATTCCAAGTTCAATCAGATTTTTCAGATATACACTTGTTTTTGATGTATCTTCAACAAGAGATTTTTGGCTGATATCATTAAGTTTGGTATTTCCCATTGCTACCGCTTCAATAACAGAATTATAGATTGGTGTTTCTCTTAATTCCTGATGGAGAAGGAACTCCACCTCGCTGTATAAAACACATCCTTTTGTCAGGATATTGCTTTTGATATTATCTTCTATAGAAAGCTTTGGACTCCACTGCCTCAAGTAATGAGGAATTCCTCCAAGAACAGAGTATGCAATCACTTTATCACGAGCGGAATATTCGGGAAAGAATTTTATAGCATCATAAAACCCCATTTCTTTCATCTTGTAAATTCCTGTAGCTCTGCCATAGAGAGGATTCTTTTCAGCGAGTAATTCTTTTTCGATAAAACTCATGGCACTTCCGCAAAGAATAATCATAACATTACTCTGACGAAGTTCTGAATCCCAAAGATTTTGTAATACTGAAGGTATACTTTTATTCCCTCGACACATATACGGAAATTCATCTATAACCAGTAATTTTTTCTTATCCGTATAAGGTAGGTCAAGAACCGCACGAAAAGCTTTTTCCCAATCCTCAAACTCTGAGATATAATTTCTAGCAGGAATATCTTCTTTCAGTAAGCGTGATGAAAAATTTCTAAGCTGTACCTTATCCGTCGTTTGAGTACAAGAAAAGAAAACATGTGGTTTATCCTTACAAAATTCTCTCAAGGTTTCCGTCTTTCCCACACGACGACGTCCGTAAAGAACAATTAACTGACCGTCTTCTGCTTCATATTTATCATTTAGAAATTTCAGTTCAGCTTCTCTGCCGATAAACATACAATCTCCTCCAATTAGTTCAAATTTAGATTTACTAAATCGTGATTTGATATTATTATAACCGCAATCGTCTAAAAAATCAAGTCGTGTCCCATTTGTTCAAGGATACGTCACTGCTTATAATACCCATCCCTATATTGCTATTTCACTTCCCAGTAACCATTAGCTCCACGCCCGATTAAGATATATTATCCATCTTTTTAATATGATGTTTTATCGTTTTTGAACTGCTTCCAAGCATTATCGCAAGTTTTTCTGTCGAAATTTTGTTATCTTTTTTCAACGCTTCTAATATCTGTTCATCTAATTGATACTGGGGGACATCTTGAGGGACATCTTGAGGGACATCTTGAGGGACATTCTGAGGGACATTCCGAGGGACATTCCCATATCTTTCTTCACTCACGCCAACACATTCATTTGTTTGGGTAGTACCTTGGGTAGTGTTTCGAGCAGCTTGGGTAGTATTGTTCAAGCATTTTCCTTTTATCCAACATCATCTTTCTCCCAATTGCAGAAACTTTTTGGGAGAAAATCAGATAGGCTGGGAGTAATTTATATTTTCACACATAAATCAAGGCAAAGGATTTCTCCCTCGCCTTACTTTATTCTTACCGATTTCAGTTTTCTTTATTCGCCTTATTTCACTTTAATCTTCCCCTCAAGGTTAGCAAAGGACTCTATCTTCTTATCCTTTGTTGCCTCATTATAGACATCCATTGTGGTGGTTATATCGGCGTGTCCCATAATCTCCTGAATAATCTTTAAGTTTGTCTCATTCTCGCAGAAACGGGTACAGAATGTGTGCCTTAGATTATGAGCCGAGAAGTGTGGTAAAAGCAGCGGCTTTCTTGCCATTCTCTTAGCTTCCTCCGTTTCCTTTTCATTATATGCCTTGATGATTCGGTTAATCACTCGGTTGACCTCGTGTGGTGAGAAGACGGTATTGAATCTTGATTTGAAGATAAAGCCGGAATAACCGTCAATCACGCTTTCATTAAAGCCTTCTTCAAGCTGTCTTTTATATTCCATTGTCAGAGCTTCTTTCACATCCTTAAGCATCGGGATGATTCTCTCGCCAGCCTTGGTCTTAGGTGTTGTGACCATATATCTGCACTTTTCATTCGTCAGCTTACGATAAACAAGCGTATGATTTATGCTGATGATGTTCTCTTCAAAGTTGCAGTCCTCCCAGCGAAGACCTAAAACCTCACCGACACGGCAGCCTGTTCCAAGCATTGTTGTAAATAGCGGCAGCCAGTGCTTGTAGCGGTAATGACCTGCAACAAAATTGATAAATGCCTCCTGCTCCTGAATGGTAAGTGCGTGACGCTTCGGCTTCTCCCAAGCGTGGCTTTTCTTTATCTCGCCCATAACTCCGTCTGTCGGATTAAGTCTGATGTAACCGTCACGAACCGCTGTTGTAAATACCGGATGCAGTATCGTATGTACGATTTCCATACTGTTTGGCTTAAATCCTTTTTCGTGGATAAGGCTCATATAAAATCTCTTGATGTCGCTGTACTTAAAGTTATCAATCGGGATAGTTCCAATTTCAGGTCTGACGTACTTGTCATACATGTAGATGTAATTGCTTCTTGTAGACTCTTTTAGTTCAAGCTTCATTCCGATATATTGTTCCCAGAAATGATTAAGCGTCATTCTCTTCGCCTGATAGCTCTGAATATCATCCTCAATATCCTTCTGAATGGATTTCTCCAAATCTCTAAGTGCAGGCGTATCGTGTTTTCCCTTCGGAAGTGGGTCTGTCGCAACAAGCTTCCAACTGTAAACAGAACGACGCTCTCCATCTCCATCAAGATATTTATACTCATATTTTCCATCTGCTCTCTGGGATTCTCCATTCCAGAGAAGTCTTCCTTTATTATCTTTTCTCTTCGTAGCTTTTTTCTTTGTAGTTGCCATAATTTTCTGCCCTTTCTAAATCTCATTTGTTTTATCGAGGAATTTCTCAAATTCTTCTCTTCTGATAAACACGTGGCTGTCACGCCAAAAGATACAAGGTAAATCTTTCTTCTTCCTCGTCAATTTTCTAATATTTCCTTCGCCAATCTGAAAATACTTAGCAGCCTCAACAACTGTAAGTATCGGTCGCTCCCATATAGGAAGCTCCGTCTCTTTCCGGCTTGCAAATAGCGACTGGTCTACAAGCTCCTTTATCGGAACTTCATAGTAATTCTCATCATTCATTTCTCTCACCTCACATATCCTTCATCCTGTCAAAATGTTCTTCAAGGCATTTGCGTTTGATAACCATACGGTTTCCGTTCATCAGGTAAAGACCTTCGCTTGCATGAGCAAAGAGATATTCCCTTAACCTGTCAACACCTATGCCAAAATAATCTGAGGCTTCTCTGAGATTCATCCCATACTTATGCCACAAAGGAATGGAGTAGTTGCGGTCGTCAACAGGCTTCTCCCTGATAACGCCTCTGTCCTTAGTGACCGAAGGTTTCTTTTTCGGTGCTTTTGAAAGTTCTTTATTCTTCTTGGCTTTTTCAGCCTCCTTCTGAACTGTCTCAGTAAGCCCCGGCACATATACATAATTCTTCATCTAATGCTCCTTTCGCTTTAAGCCCGTGTCTTACTGCCTATATGGTAGCAAGACACGGATTTTCCGGCAATTCTGCGAATTTTGAAATCGCACACTTGACATCAGACCGAGATGATGTCGTCCAGATACTTCTCAAACAGTTCCCTTTTAATCTCAACCCTGCTCCCTATCCACAAAAGATATTCCGCATAACGGTTGTCCTGAACGATTCTCCTGAGCTTCTTTTCCCCAATGCCAAAATACTCGGCAGCCTCATAAACAGTCAGTGCATATTTTTCCCAAATAGGTACATAAATTTTTTCATTAGCCATAATCAATTGCCTCTCTTTCTGCTCTTATCTGTGACAATGTAGTCGTAACCTGAGTTCTCGCATTTATCACATTTAGATTTTGCCTTTGCAAACGGGTCAAGTCTTCTGACAATATAATCAGGATGATGTATATAATCCTTTAGGCATTTAGGACAAAGGCAACGAATCTTTTCTTTTTCTACCGGTTGATAAATCCACAATCCAAAGGTTTTCTTTAAAGTTGCATTTATATGACGCATCAAGGACTCATCATCAACCGTACCGATGTAATCTTTTAAGTCTTCCTTATTGATTGTTTGCACCTGCTCCAAGAGAACCATTGACGGTTTCTTTAAGCCATAATTTTCGCCAAGCTCTATATGCGATGGAAGATATCTCTTCTTCACCACACTTGTTATTGCAGCTACCATAATCGTCGGAGCGTTCCTGTTATAATCATCTGCCTGAATTACCATCACCGGACGCTCACCGCTCTGAATAGAGCCTGCCTTTTTACCAAAATCGTAGTAGTATAAATCTCCACGACAAATCGTTCTATTATTCATATCTGAATACCTCGCTAATATTATTTTTGAAGTGTCATTTTTATCCGGAATTAAATAACCCCTTCACTTGTTTGAACTGGGAGAGCCGTTTTGTACCCCCTATGAAAGAAATTTTTTCAATTTTCTTAGAGCCAGATTGATAGATTTTTCAACTTTGCTGTAATTCACGTCTTCCTCAATGGCTATATCTCTAATTGTTTTATCCTCAAAAAAATATGCAACAATTCGCCTTTGCTGTATGTCAGTAAGTGTGGCAATCGCTCTATTGATGATTTGTACTTTCTCACGCCAATAAAGACGCTCTACAACATCATCTTCAATAGCAAGTGATGGATTGTGTTCCTCAAAATCACCATCACTGATATCAAATGCATGACCATAGCGAAGTTTTCTCATTCGTTCTCTTGCTTCAACATTCTGATATTCCGTTATCACTTCTCCTTGAGCCACAGAAAGTAAAACAAAAGGAATATATCTGCTTGCAACATCAGGATATTTAAGCAGCAATTCTGCTTCCTTAAGTTCTGTTATAATCGCCCACTTTTCTTTTCCGGTGTATCCGGTGTATTCATATTTCAAATTGATAAGTTTACAGTCTCTTGCAAATAATTCTTCTTGTTCTGTTAATATAAGTTTTGTCATTGTCGTAATCTCCTTTGAATTCTGAAAAATTGATAAGTTTCAAAATTCGGAGATTACGGATACTTCGCTATCTGGCACTGCCAAACGGTATAAAACATAAAGGTCCTTTCCCAAGTAAGGGAAAAGACCTAATACTGCACAAAGCATAATCGAGTAAAATGGCAACAAAAAAAGCACCGTCGAATGGGATAAAAGAGGATAGAACTGTAGTGTCCACATCTCTTATCCGGCTTCGTACGGTGCTTGGTAGTTTAGTAAATGAAATTACTTATCTCCGCTTACTCGATTAGAAATCGTTTCAATATTAACTTGTAGTGGTATCATCTTACCATCCGCTTCGCCTTCTTTTGAACCTACGGAAGTAAGCGAGGTTTAATACGTGAACATTCTTGCACTTGCGGCACTTCACTCTGAAATGCCCTGTTGCGTCAGAGAATACTCTCTGGATTCTGAACCCACATACGGGGCAGAGAATATCACGCTCATTTAATTCTTCTGCTTCAACTCTTGAAAGAAGCAGTCTGTGTTCTATTTCAGGTGCTATCTGAGTAGGGATATTCATTGCTTCACACCTCCCAACTGTAATTCGTAGGAAATGTATTCTTTCATATCGTGTTCCTCAAATAGTTTCATCTCTTGTAGTCTGTAATAAAATGCCGTATAGGAAACTCCGACATAGGCTGCCATTCTGCGAATAAAAGCCTTATCTCTTGTACTTACAGTCTTGTTACCGTAAATCTTTATCGGGTTGGACTGTGTATATTTCTCCAAGGCATTCTCAACGATACATCTGGGCATCAAAAGACAAGCTGCCATTGTATCTGCCTGTCTCTCAGCCATCCTTAACATCTTGCGAAGCTCATCTCTTGAATAACTCCGCTCAGAGTCATATTCTGTATAAAAATGTCCTTCACCCGGCATAGCATACATCTTGCTTAAGATGTGGTGCGATGCTTCGTGAGCTAATGTGAATCTGCGACGACCAGTTTCTTTTTCTGCAAGAAGGCACTTATCAAGCACGATGGTGTCTTTCGGGAATATAAAGGGAATAATTCTTCCGTTCTGACGTATCAGCAGTTCGGTTTTACCGTCTGCTAAAAATCCAATCTTACCTAAATCGTCCTCAGCAAATGATGCGTATTCAATCTCAAGTCCCAAAAATTCTGTAATGAAATGTTCTATATCAATGGACTCCTGACTGATTTTGTTGCTGAATTTATCAGCATAAGCTGCAATTAAGCCTTCGCTGATTTCTTCCAGCTCGGCTTTCGACATATAATTTATCAAGTGGTATCCACCTCCGGCTTCCCCTTGTCCGGCGGACTATCGCCTGCGGCAAAGATGTATTTTATTTCCGCACTATCCAAATGATTCAGATAGCGAATTCCTTCAATGTTCTTCATAGCTGTATCCTTTGTTATATAGATTTTATGATATTACATGCAACGCCCTGAATAGAGCAGTTATCTACGATAATGTCCTCCATCTGTTTATTCTCAGGGTGGAGAATGATTTTCTTATTCTTATCATCTCGGTAGTATCGTTTCAGGGTATTCTGATTATCCACAAGGGCAACGATAATATCGCCCTCATTGGCTACACACTGCTTTCTGACAACAACAAGGTCGCCATCATCAATGCCGGCTTCAATCATCGACTGACCGCTGGCTTTAAGGATAAAGAAATCCCCATTGCCAAATATAGCCGTAGGAAGTGAAACATATTCTTCAATATTCTCTTCTTCGTACTGTAGGCTGCCGCATGGAACAGAACCGACTATCGGGGTCTGTGTCATATCCTTGTTAATCTTCTGAGTTAATTCGGTAATGATTTCATTCCCGTCATACTGGAGCATATTCTTTTCAGCCATCTCCACCAGATATTTATAGGCGGTGCTCTTAACAATACCAACACCCTCGGCTATCTTAGAAGTAGAAGGAGATGTCCCGTGTTGCAGGTAGAAATCTTCTACATATTTTTTTATCTTATCCATAAGTTCAGGACTCTTGCTTCTCACACTTGCACCTCTCTTTCTTCTATCGGAAACGCATTGTTTCTCATAGCCTTATTATACACTATCCGAACATAAGTTCAAGTACATTTTGGGCAAAAAATT
>CAVFXW010000077.1:0-6697 GCA_963626675.1 Clostridium sp. CAG:452
AGTAGCAGATGTCCCAGTAAAAGAGACGTCAAAGATAAATTTCAACGCATTTGTAAGGAGGAACGAAAATGAGTAATGGAATAGCGTTACGAAGGGTCATGAGAGACGGAGTGTTCAGTTTCCATGGGAAGAAGTACGAGGTAGAAATCCCTGGATTTGCCGGTAAGTATGTTCTCGTCCACTATGATTCTGACTCAGGAGAAGTTCAGAAGATTGAAGCCAATGGCATTGTAGAGATCAGTGTTCATCTCAGGAGGATAAGCAATGAGTACTGTTGTAGAAGAGAAATTTAATCTGAAGACACTGCCGTTTACAAAGGACATCGCAGTAGACAGTCTCTTCAAGAGCGAGAACTGGGAGATGTGCTACAGCAAGCTGCGATACGCTGTGGAGAACAAACTCTTCACAGTACTTACAGCTCCTCCCGGATGCGGGAAGAGTACGATGCTGAGAGCGCTGAAGGATAGTCTCAATCCGAACAGGTGGGAGTTCATCTACATCAGTGAGTCCAATCTCTCTCCCCGGTGGCTCTACAATCTTATTCTGAGACACTTTGGAGTAAAGGAGTATTACTACCGTGGAGATGGTAAGAAGGCAGTACATGAACAGTTTGCTGTTGCAAGGGAACTCAAGCACAAGGAGATAATAGTCTGTGTGGATGAGGCACATCTTTTAAGTCTTGATACTCTCCAGGAACTGAGGTTCTTCCTCAATAGTGATATTGATTCCGTGTCCCTCGTCTCCCTCATTCTCTCTGGTCAGCCTGAACTGAGGAGCACTTTAAGAAGAGATATATGTGAGGCAATAAGACAGCGCATCGCATTCCCTGTCGTTATTGAACCAATGAACCGTGACCTGATGGCACGATACATTGATGCGCACATGAAAGCAGCAGGGGGTGAGGATACATCTGTTTTCTCAGATGAGGCGATGGACATGATTTATGCAGAGTCCGGAGGAGCGATGAGGATAGTCAACCAGATATGCTCTCTTGCTCTTATGGCTGCTGCAAGTAGCAGTCTTACTGCAGTCGATGCAGGAATAGTAACAAACGTAATACAGACAGAAATGATCTAGGAGGTAAAGATGAATAACAGAGAAAGAAATGAAGTAAATGCCCTTACGAAGGATGTAGTCAGGAAGATTGATGAACTCTGCACGAATTACAGGGTGAAGATTGCAGAGGCTATTGGGAAGGAGGAAGAGAAAGCGGAGAGACTTGAGGAACACTTCTCCGGTTCTTCCCAGATGGATGCAATAGAGGAGAGCATAGAGACTCTCGAAGACACTCTTGCAGTATTCGAGGAAGCTCTCGACATGATGAAGGGGGTTGAATATGTATGATGGCCAGCCTGATTTGTTTGATATTTTCAACGAAGAGTATGTCGACACAAGAAGTGAACTTGAAAAGGAGAACGAGAATCTGAAGGACCTTCTTATGGGTTATGCTATGTCTAATGATGTGGACAATGCTACCGATAAACTTCTGAAACTCATAGTGAAAAGGATGGGACGGTACTTCGGCGAGAATACCCGCAAGAGGATCATTCTCTCCTCATACTATACTCTCCATAAGGATATTGATGATGAGATGATATTCGCGAATTTTCTCAACTCCACTATTCATGATTTCGATCTCATGTGCCATGACTGGGATGATTACTATGCTCAAAGGAAGTCTTCTCGTAAAAAGCGATAAAGAAAGAGTTCTTACTCGGGACCGGGAAACCGGTCCTTACTTTACACCGGAAAGCTGACGGACAAAACTAAAGAGCAGAATTATTCGGACTTTGAAAGAGAATATGTAACAAGGAGCTTACAAGCCTAAAAACAAGTCAAAAGTGGAGAGATATGTAATGTTTATACTAAAATGGGACAAAATTAGTTAGCAATTCGGGGACAAATGTAGTGAGCTTTAACACCTGTCACCCCTCATGAACTACCAGAGAAATCTATTTTTGGGTTCGCCACTCTTAAACAAAATCCCCGGCCTCCCGGGGATATTTCCTTACAATCACTGTATATATTTAATTAGTAATTCTCACTGACTAACTCAAAATAAGCCTGTGGATGAGCACATACCGGACACTTCTCCGGAGCTTTCTTTCCGACGACAACATGTCCGCAATTTCTGCACTTCCAGATCATCTCTCCGTCTCTTGAGAATACAAGACCTTCCTCAACATTCTTCAGCAGAGCAAGATATCTCTTCTCATGCTCCTTCTCGATTCCTGCGACAAGTCTGAACTCGTTGGCAATCTTCTTGAAGCCTTCCTTCTCAGCCTCTTCAGCAAAAGTCTTGTACATATCTGTCCATTCGTAGTTCTCGCCTGCAGCAGCTTCCTTAAGATTCTCTACTGTAGATTTAACCTCTCCGCCCTCAAGATACTTGAACCACATCTTGGCATGTTCTTTCTCGTTATCAGCTGTCTCTAAAAAGAGAGCTGCAATCTGCTCATAACCCTCTTTCTTTGCCTTGGAAGCAAAATATGTATACTTGTTTCTTGCCTGGCTCTCACCTGCAAATGCAGCCATAAGGTTCTTTTCTGTCTTTGATCCTTTTAATTCCATAGTGTTTTCCTCTATTTATTCTAATTAGGATAAATTCCTATTAGTATAATACTACATGTTCTCTTTTCTGTAAAGACAACCGCCTTTTTCAGGCGGCCATCTTTTTACTTTCTTACAGGGAGAATTCTTACCTGTTTGTATAATCCTTCTCCTTCGCTCTTTGTCTCAACTCCGTCATACTCATTAAGTGCAGTATGAACAAGTCTCCTCTCAAACGGGTTCATAGGATCAAGAAGCCTGCTTCTGCCTGTTCTCTTTACCTGGTCTGCCACTCTGTAGGCATTACGGATAATCTGCTCCTCATGTCTCATGCGGTAGTCTTCACTGTCAACAACTATTTTGATATCGGGATCAAGATTCCCGGCATAGATGTTCGTAATAAGCTGGATGGCATCAAGATTCCTTCCCTTTCTTCCTATTATGTATGAAGAATCAGGTGATTCTATATCCAAGCCTACCTTGCTTTCCTTACGGTAGCTGATGCTTGCTTCCCCTTCATAACCCATCTTGGCAATAAGGGTATTAACAAACTCAAGAACCTTCCTCTCTGTGTCATTTTCCGGCTCTACTGAAGCTCCTTCCCTGTTATTTTCTTCCTCTTCATGAACGTCCCTTTCATTGCCATCGTCTCCATAGTAGACACGGATTCTGCAACTGGGTTTCTTGAAAAGACCCTTCTTAACTGTCTCTATAACCTCAACATCGAAATCCTCCCCGTTGAGATTAAGTTCCTCAATAGCCTTATTTCTGGCTTCTTCCTCTGTTTTTCCTTCAAAATCTTTATACATTTTATATATACCTCGAATTATCTTTTTTTCTTGTTAGCTTTCTTTGCTGCCTTAAGGGCATCCTTCTCTTCAATCTCTTTCCTGTAACCAGCAACCTTCTTCTTATTAATTATTAACTGCTGAATAATAGAGAGAAGGTTCGACATCGACCAGTACAGAAGAAGACCTGATGGTGCATTGTAGAGGACGAAGAAGAATATGATTGCCATACCATATGTCATGAACCATGTCATTCCCTTGTTTGTTCCGCTCGTTGCTGTCGAACTCTGGGTAATCTTCATTGAGAAGATCATCGAGAGGGTATAAAGAATAGGCAACAGATGTATCGCTGCACCAAGCAGAGGAATATTGAACGGAAGTGTAAAGACTGTCTCAGGGATTGAGAGGTCATTAATCCATCCCGGAATGAACATAGCACCTCTGAGGGAGAAATCCTTATTCAGAAGGCCGTAGAGTCCTATGAAAATCGGGAACTGAATCAGCATAGGAAGACAGGATCCCATAGGATTAATTCCTTCTTCCTTATAAAGCTTTGCCACCGCCGCATTCTGGGCTTCAGGATCATCCTTATACTTAGTCTGTATTTCCTGTATTTTAGGCTGGATGGCACTCATCTTAGCTGTACTCTCTGTTCCTTTCTTTGAAAGAGGAATCAATAGAGCTTTGACAAGAAGTGTTAGAAGAATAATGGCAACACCATAGTTAGGAATCAGGAAGTAGAAACCTTCCAGTGCCCACTTCAGAATTGTTTCAAGCCAGCTCAGCCACGAAACATCCAGCGCCTTCTTCAGATTATGGTCGGAGAGGCCGAAAATGTTATCCTTTGCATTATCATATATGGAAAGGGTGGATGACAGCTGTGGACCAACATAGAATGAATAAACATCTGTTGTTCTGCTCTCAGCTGAAGCTGCACGTGTCATATAAACAACGTCCTTCTGGCTTATTGTCTCGCCTTCCGTGCGGACTGTCTCGCTGTATGAGATTATATTTTTAGTTTCCGGAATCAGGAGATAAGCAAAGTATTTACCTGTCACTCCAACCCAGCTCATAGCACTAGAAGACGAGAAGTTTCCGCTACTTACAGTTTTCTTTTTATTCTTGCTCTCTAATTTGTAGATAACTCTTCTGTAGTCATAGTTACCATTCAATGAGTCAAACTCAGGTCCAACCTGAGATCCAACAGAAATGGTATACATCGAGTTATCGACACCAACAGGTATGCTCTGTCCGTCATTTGTATAAACAGTAACAGCAAGCTGGAGCATATATTCATCATTATTTGCAATTGCATACTTCTTCTCAATGGTGAATTCGCGCCCTGTGCTGTCTTCTCTGTATGAACGTGTAAACGTAACCTGCGTGATAGTATCGGACTTGCCACTGACTGCCTTAACTTCAGTTGTGTAAGCAAATACGTCATCAATCGGAGAGGATTTGTCATTTCCCCAATAGAGCATAAAGGAAGGATTATCACTATCTTCCTTAAGAATCAAATTGACATCATTCTTTTCATCATGAATTGATTCAACTGTTCCACCTTTAGGATTAAAGGTAACAGCCAATGATGGAGACGTCACAGTAAAGAGGGCATCATCATCCACACTGCCTGTGGCTGTATAGGAAGATGAAGCAAGTTCATTTAGCGATGCATCCTGAACTGTTTCCTCAGCCACCACAGATGACGAAGTGCCGGCTAAAGCCTGCTGAACAGTCATTCCAACAGTAATGACTATTACGCAGAGAATAATTGCAATGATAGTATTCCTATCCATTTTAACTCCTGAATGGATCTATTCTCAGTACCTGGAAAGATGGAATAGGAACTCTGCTGATGAGATGAAATGGAACTATTTCCTCTTTGACCTGTCTAATAATGAAGTAAAATCAGACTCCAGCAAGGAAAAAGAGGAAACCTTCCCAGGATATACAATGAGGACATAGTCCCTGGTAATTTCGTTTGTTTTATCTTGGCTTGAATGACGCTCCGGATAGTTACGGAAAATATCCTTGATACGTCTCCTGACTTTATTTCTGTCGACTGCCCTGCCATAATGCTTTGCAGGTATGACAATAAGTCTGTCCCAACCAAGTTCATTCTCAAGACTGATTAATCGCATTCCAAGACAAGAATATGATTTACCTGTCTTAAAAATGCGATCAATATCATCTTTTTTCCTGATAATCTCTATCTTAGTAAGGCTTCTTCTCATCGCTGACAGTAAGGCTGTACCTACCCTTAGCTCTTCTTCTAGCTAATACTTTGCGGCCACCCTTTGTTGCCATTCTTGCGCGGAATCCGAATTTTCTTGTTCTCTTAGTCTTACTTGGCTGGTAAGTCCTGATACCTTTAGTGCTCATGCTCTAACTCCAATTTTAACGCTTTTCAGCGATGAATTTTCAAAAAATATGGACATTAGTGTCCAGTTTCAGAAGTGTATCAATCTATCTTTCTGTAGTCAATAACCCCTTTCAGGGCTTTGCATTCAAAATGACTATCTTATTTATCTTTTTATCTGGAAATCTTTCATTCCATTTTCTGATAATGTTCTTTTCTTCCATCTTAAGCAATGACTTACTTGAAAGTGACGACGGTGTAACATAGATTTTCTTATTGTCTAAATCTCTTATTGAAGACAATCTTGTACAGGAACTCAGACTAACCGGGCAGATTAACGGCCATGCATCAAAATACTTTTGAAATGACAGGTCTATATTGTACTCTTTAAGAAACTCAGTCATTGCATCCCAGAGATTTTTCTCACTCATATAGCCTGCCTTCCTTTACTTCAACTTCAATCTTGTCCTTGAGAGCCTCATTATAATCTTCATTTGGAAGAAATGTAAAAAATGCCTGACTGTATTCAGGAAGGGACGATAACACCTTTCCCCTTTTTAAGCTGTCAAGTTCAAGAAGAACATCATCTATAAGAAGTATAGGCTTTCTCCCTGTTATCTTTGTGAAATACACAGCCTCAGCTATTCTGAATATAAGGGAACAGAGTCTCAGTTGTCCTGTGGAACCCATCTGATTAAAGACCCCATACTGGCTCATGATGGAGAATCTGTCCCTATGCGGACCGCTTGTTGTCGTACTCATTTTTATGTCTCTTTCAAGCGTTTCATCAAGCGACTCTATAACCTTATCTACACTGTCATCTTTCCAGGAAGGCTGGTACAAAACTTCAAGCTTATATTCTGTTTCTGAAATATCTGAAAAGAGTACAGGAAAAATCTTATTAAACTCATCAACTGCCTTCTTTCTCTCTTCCATAATCATCAGACCGTAAAATGCAAGGCGCTCATTATAAAGTCTTATTATACTTTCATCCCCATCC
>CAVFXW010000078.1:0-6029 GCA_963626675.1 Clostridium sp. CAG:452
ATATAATATATATAGAAAATTTTATAAATTACAAAATTGGAAAATGTAATTTATAAATGATATTATATAACAATTTTCACATTATCCATTTCGGCGGATAATGTGGTCTTTTTGTCGTTTTATCATTTCCGAGTTTCCATATAATATGCTTACGCATATATAAGAGAGCGATTTTCCAAGATAATGGGATGGCTATCAGTTTTGCCATCTCAAATTATCCCGACCGGACAAAAATAAAGAGTACTGAAATTTATCCAGTACTCTTTATATATTTTACATATTCTTATAGTAGATGGCTATGGTCTTACCCTTCTTCATCATTCCAGGTTCTCCGGTAAACCAGAAGAGTACGTCTCTACCATTTACCTTGTAGCAGACGAGCTCGGGGTTGTTGTTTATCTTATCTATCAACTCCTGAGCAGTAATCTTCTTTGTGTAGAAGTCGATGAAGAGATATGTCAGGTTCTTAGCCATCTGATGAGCTTCCATGCAAATCATGCCGTCAGACAGTTTATTGTCAAATATGATCTTGGTTGCAAAGGTCATCTCGATGTCTTCTCTCAGCCGGCTTATGACAACCTCGTTCACTTCATTTTTTGTGGTAACGAGAGATCCACAAGTCAGGCAATGACCGTTCATATCAATGTCTCGGCTCTGCTTACACATGGGACAGAATTTTTTCATGTATATCAATCCTTTCTATTTATATGCATCTATAGTATATCAATGAAAGTGGATATAATCAACTTTTCTTTAAGGAAAGGAGGGTTTATCTTGCCTATTTCAATTCAAGAATTACCTTATCTCCTCACCAAAAATGGTAGCTATATAATGCCTAAGGGAGAGCCCTCTGGCAGTGGCGTTGTTCTCATTCCGTGGAGCAACGACTTTACTCAGCTTGGAGATATTTTGTCCAATCAGACCGCTAGAACCGGTACTTATTATAGACGCTATTACTATCCGATTCGTTATCGTGGTTATGTGTACACTAAGCGTTTTAACATTAGAGATGGAGTGACTCGTAAGGACAATGTTGAAAAGATTAAGAATTCTGATCGCGTCAGCCTTACTTCAGTTACTAAAGTTTCTATGGCATCTGGCAAGAACCTTGTTTATGATATATCTGGATTCCTGAAGATTTTCAATAAGTTATCTTCTTCCATGAAAGCATTTCGATATATTGAATCTTTTTGGAATTACATGGATTATGTACAAAGCTGTATCAAAGCAGATACTGAATCCTATTCCCAGAAGTATATCGTTTTAAATGCTGTAGATTCCCTGTTCAGTACGAGAGGAAGCATTGATTCTCTTATCAGAAATCCTCTGTATCTGATTTACTACACTGCATATCGTTATCAGGAAAAGCTCAGTAATTTCAATACTGATCTTATTATTCTGGGCAATCATAAAGTTCTTAAGATCAAACTGTCCGAGCTGAATCGGGAAAATGCTAAGCAGTTTAAGCGAGAACTTGTTAAGCTTAACAGCAATCTGTCACATATTGCAAATGTAGATGACACTATTGTTGATAAGGAAGCCGCTAAGGACAAGATTGCATCAACTCTTCAGAAGAAGTATAACCTCATTGGTGACGAAGAAGATGATGAAGTTACTGATCTGGAAGATCTTGAAGATTCTAAGGATAACGAGAGTGAAGAACTGGTTCGTCGAAAGACGACCGCTAAGGAAGCCCTTAAGAAGTCTATTGAATCTTCGACAGAAGCCAAAGCCGAATCCATTGTAGCTAAGCTTGAGCAGGAGACTGACATTTCTCCTGCAGAGATTGCATCAAATGATCCGAATACTTCTGATGTTTCTGCATTGAGCGAGATTGAAACTGAGAATGAAGTTGAAGAAGACAGTACCCTTATCGACAGAATTTATCAGTACAACATGCAGAGAGCAGTTCCGAAAACTCCGGCAAGCTCAGCTCGAGATGCCGAACTTAAGAAGAAACAGGAGCAGCTTAAAGTTGGTGGAATGACTCTTAAGCAGTTGTCTGAGCTTAAGACCGACAATGTTCCGATTCCGAAGAAGAATATTTCTCAGGCTCTTCATACTACCAACGAGAATATGAAGGAAGTTAAGTTTGCTAACTTCGAAAAGGCATATAATGAGAACGCTCTTCAGAAGGATATTATGGGAGCATTCGAATGTCTTAATCACATGCCTGTTCCTATGCATATCGTTGACGTAAAGATCGAAGATACATCGGACGAGCTGAACTACAAGGATACTTATCATGTTACCCTTGAAGATGAAAATCGTCAGCGTCATACATTGACAGTTGACATTCCGAAGTTCTTGGATGACAAATTCCTTCTGATTGGTGGTAACCGAAAGATTATTATCAAGCAGAACTTTATGTATCCTTGTGTAAAGACTAGTTCTGATACGGTTCAGATTGTTACGAACTATAACAAGCTGTTCATTCGTCGAATTGGTGCTAAGTCTATTTCTTCAGTAGAACGTCTGAAGAAAATCATTAAGACCGTACCGGAGTTTAGAAACCGAATTAAGTTCGGTAACAACTCGGCTGCAAACTCTAAGTATGTTTCCACTGTTGAGTATGATGAGTGCGCTAAGTTCATGTCTCAGTACAAGACTCGTGATATGATTATTTTCTTCAACAGAGATGCTGCTGAAGAGTATCGTAAAGGTGGAGACTACCCGCTCCCGAAAGGCTATGAAGAAAACCAAGTAGCCTTTATCGGATCATACAAAGGACAAGGTGTTTGGATTGACAATTCAACCCAGATGGTAGTCGGTACTGTATCGTATCAGACGAAGAACGTCGGATATGGTGTAATCGACTTTATCTTCGACCAGTGCTCTGAAGATATTCGTAGAGAATATGCTTTGATCAAGGCTGGTAAAAGACTTTTGTATAATACCGCAACCATCATGGCACAGACTGTCCCGCTGGCATCTCTGTTGTGCTATTGGGAAGGTATCGCTAAGGTACTTCAGAAGATGAAGACCGTATACAGATTCCAGAAGACGCTTCCTCGTAAGGGTCTTATTGGTGAGAACTACCTCAAGTTCCAGGATTGCTATCTGGTATGGCGAGACACTTTGGAATCATCTCTGATTCTGAATGGTCTTAACATCATGGATACGACTAAGTGGAATTATGAAGATTTCGATAAGATCGATCCATATGCAGCTTACTTTAAGAAGGTTTATGGTAAGGTCAGCATCCTGAACGCTCTGAGCAATGCTTATGACTGGATGATTGACAATATCACTCTTGAGATTCTTCAGTACCTAAATCTTCCGACGGACATTGTAGGTCTGTGTATCCACGGCAGTAATCTTCTTGCTGACAATGGATTCGCACCTGAAAACCGTCAGTTCAACTATCGTGTTCGATCCAATGAGATCGTTCCTGCAATCCTGTACTCTCAGCTTGCTACTCAGTATACTCACTTCAGAGCAGGCGGACCTAAGAAGAAGCTTTCTCTGAGAAGAGATTGTGTAATCAAGGAAATTCTTGGTCTGAAGACCGTAGACGATTACAGCGTACTGAATCCTGTTGTTGAGCTTGAGCGTTTCAGAACTCTTACCTGTAAAGGATTCAGAGGTGCAAACCTTGATAACTCTTACACAATTGACAAACGTCAATACGATCCGACAATGCTCGGAGTTGTTGCAATGTCCACGACTCCCGACGCTGGTGTCGGTGTAATGCGTACGTTGGCCCTTGAGCCTAACGTAAAGACCATTCGTGGTTACTGTGACATCACAAAGGATCCGAATGAACTCCATGATACTCAGCTTTTCTGTCCTGCAGAGCTTACTACTTCACTGGGCGTCGCTCGTGATGATAGTATTCGTACTGCAATGGCAACTAAGCAGACGAAGCATGTTATTCCGACTCGAGTATCTCAGCCCGCGCTGATTTCTCATGGTATGGATGATGTTGCTCGATTTAACCTCAGTTCTGACTTCGCAGTGAATGCTGATGAAGATGGTGAGGTAATCGAGAGAAACGATGATGCTGGAGTAATGGTTGTTCGTTATAAGTCTGGTAAGACTCGAGGAATCGATCTGAGTAATAAGATCGTTAAAAACGGCGCAGGCGGCTTCTATCTGTCTAATGAACTTGTCAGCACTTTGAAAGTTGGAGATAAGTTTAAAGAGGGAAGCGCCTTGGCTCTGCACAAGAATTTCTTCACAGACAGCAAAATCAACGGCCCTCGTATGAATGTAGGTCCTCTGGTTAAGGTTGCTCTTGTATCAACTTACAATAACTATGAGGATGGTAATTTCATTACCAAGAAGCTTTCTGAGAAGGGTGCAACTGAATTCGTATTCCAGAAGAGTGCTGTAATTGGTAAACATGCTAACATTACTCAGATTTGTCACATTGGTGACAGTGTTGAAGTTGGCGATCCGATTATCAGCTTTGATACTTCGTATGAAGAGCAGGAACTTAATAGCTTCCTGAATGGTCTGGATAATGAGAAGTTCGCTAGTGTTGCTGAGCAGTCTTCCCACGTACTTCACTCTAAGTATTCTGGAAAGATTATTGACATCAAGATCTACGCTTCTGTTGAACTTGATGAAATGAGTGAGTCTCTGCGTGCTCTGTGTAAGAAGTACTACAACAAGGTAGAACGCAAGAAGAAGATCCTTAATAAATACGATAAAGATGGAACTATTGTAAAGTGTGGCGTTCTCCTGAACGAGCCGACTGGAAAGGTTTCACCTAACCAGTATGGTATCATCAAGGGCGCTAATGTTGAAGATGGTGTCCTGATCGAGTTCTATATATCTCACGTTGATGAGCTTGGTGTTGGTGACAAGATTGTTATGTTTACCGCACTGAAGACAGTTATCAGTGAGGTAGTTCCTGAAGGTTATGAACCGTTCTCTGAGTTCAGACCTGATGAGGAAATCTCTGCAACTATTCCACAATCCGGTCTGCTTGGACGTATGACGCCGTCCATCATTCTGACTGTAGCTGGTAACAAAGTTCTTGTAGAGCTTAAGCGAAAAATACTAGAAATCTACAATTCGTAAAACAAGTCTCCTAAGGGTAATAAAAACCCTTAGGAGATTTTCTACATGTACTTTCATTGATATAATATTTGCTGGAATCCGTCCCGAAGATTCATATGTAATCAAGGAGGTGATATTGTGAATATTGACACTAGCGATCTGGATCCGAACTGCCTCTGCGTTGACGATGTGGTTCACCGTGTGCTGAAGAAGTACCAGAAGGGAAAGTTGAATTCCCTGACTAGAAGATCTTATGATGACGAAGATGAGGATGATTAATTGTAAATCAACACAGTACAGTTAAGAAATCCTAAAACTTACAAACTTTAAGGAGGACAAAAATATGTCTAAGAAGGTTAAGGAATATTGTGAGGGCATCCAGGCTCGAGTTCGTGACGACGGTCGAAAGATCATCAACCGATTCTCCGAGAAGAACTTCAAGGGCCTGATGAAGGCAATGATTAACGACAGCGAGTTCAAGCACGTTGTTGTAAATGTAAAGAACGGCGAGATCGAGAGCACCGAGGACATCTTCCCGGCAGCAGAACTGCGTAACTTCCTGCGCCGCATCCTGGAAAAGGCTGGCATCGACAAGTCTGAGTCCGCAAAGGTTCTGGACGACTCTTTCAAGATCGAGAACATCGATGGCCTGTATGAGTTCATGGATGCTGCAATCATGACCTATATGGAGTGCGGTAACCGTTTTGACTTCAAGCCGACTGAGGATTTCCGTGGCGGCATCTACCTGATGGACGTTCCGGAGACTGAGACTGAGACTTCTCAGATCAACCCGCGTACCAAGGAGAACATGGGTCGTTTCAAGACCACCAAGAAGGCACACAAGAAGCTCGGTGCAAAGAGCCCGTGCCCGAAGTTCCTGGCAACCCGCACCCGCATTGGTGACTAATGCGAAACACATAAGAGTGAAGAGAATTATTCTCTTCACTCTTATTTTTTATGTCAAATCGAAATTTACTGTTAAACAGATAGATTATCTATCTGTTTAACAGTAATAAAGTTAG
>CAVFXW010000079.1:0-4966 GCA_963626675.1 Clostridium sp. CAG:452
GGCTTGTTGATACGCAAAAGCACTCCTAATAAATTAAGACCCCGGACTGGCGCGATGCTATGCCGGGGATTTTTTTTGAGTTGAAAGTTGAAGATGGGCGAAAATTTGATAGACAAAGAGCGAAGGTAAAGGTACACTTACAAAGAGGAAGACCCTACTTAGAGCAGAGAGGAGACGTGGCAACCCGTCTTTTTGGAGCGAGAGTGGTTGCCTTGAGAAGAATTATCCCTTAGATTCCCCTGTCGGATAGAAAAGTTCGGCAGGATTTTTTTTGCTTACTGTTTCGCTTTCAGCCTGATTCTTCTTCCAGTTCTCCTCCGGGTCCATACTTCCAGCCCTCTCCTAACCCTCTCTAACCCCCACATCCCTCCCCTTTGTTTTTTCCATCAGAATTTTTCTATGACCATAAGGAATACTATTACATTCTTTATTATCTACGCTCTCTTTTTACTCTTTTGACTCTTAGAAACACTCGCGAATTAAGAGAAGAGAAATACTAATACGAGAGAATAGAATCTTTCTAACATCTTAAACACTCTAATACTCTCCCGGGTGTCTGTTACCTAGGAGAAGACTTTTCAAATTACCCAAACAAAACTTCTAATCTCTAATGATTCGATTCATCTTTCTTTTAATGTACATGTCCGTGTTTCCGCTTGCAACCGAAGTATACAAGGCGGAACCCCGCCCATTCTTTTTCCGTGAGACCTTACAATATGATTGTTGCTCCTTTTGTGGAGCGTAGGTTGAAATGACATAGTACCTCCTTTTCCTGCTGAGTCCTTCGGATACCGGCAGGTCTTTTTTCCGCTAACGCTTCTTTCGCAGAACAGAAACATCAGGAACATCTTTCGGGAATCTTCCACTTAACCAGAACTTGAACGGAACATAAACAGAAACATGAGTAGGAACACAAGCAGAAACAGAAACAGTAAATCGCAGGCAACCTTTTACTGTACAGTATCGGTATCTACGTAATAAAAAGAACTGAAACACTAACAGAATTTTACGAAACATGTCAGGGGAAAAATAGTATCGTTTACACAAGTTATCTAATTCATGCTATGATTATATCAATTGTTGCACGTAATTCGTGCACCTCTTTTTCCGTGGGCTGTATAGCTCATAATTATTATTTTCTAGGAGGGCATTACTATGCTCAATATCAATTCAATCATCATCACTGGTCGCCTCGTCTCTGACGCTGAAGTCAAATCTACTGCAGACGGTTCAAAACACTATGCTTTGTACACTATCGCTAACGCATGGTATAACAGCAAGAAAAACGCTGAAGATGGCACTGTCACTTATGAACCGCACACTGATTTCTATGACTGCGTCGAGTCTGTCGGTAACGTCGAAGCTTATCAGAAGAAACTCGAGTCTCTGAAGAAAGGCCATGAAATCCACGTACTCGGAAAGCTCACAAAGAAGACCGTCCAGAAAGAAGATGGTTCGAACGTTTCTTACTATAACGTCAGAGTCACTAAGAGCTTGATGAACTACGCATGCTTCGAAGGCAGAGTAGTCGCTGACGGTCAGAAGTTCGCTAGCAAGAAAGAGGATAGCAATGGCGGTTTCTGCAGATTCAGACTCGCAAGCAACGGTCTGAACTATAAGAACGCTAACGGCGAATGGGTGTCTAAGACTGCGTTCATCGACGTAAGGATGAATGTCTATAACTATGAGAAGTTCATCGTACCTGCTAAGGGTGATGCTGTCATGGTCGAAGGATATTTCATCACCGAAGAGTACACCACCAAGGAAGGTGAGAACAGATCGCAGCTAATCCTCGTTGCAGAGCCGGATACGTATGCAATAACAAGGAAAGAGAAGCCGGCAGAAACAGCTGCAGCTCCGACAACTGCGCAGGCACAGATCGCCAATGACTTCGCAGATGAAGATATCCCGTTCTAAGGAATCTCAAGCTACACAATACAGCACCTCTTCGGAGGTGCTTTTTGTTTGCTTTCGATTCGGATGGCTTTTCTCTCCTCTCTCTATTGTCAAGCAAGATTTGCTTGCCTTTTCTCTGTGAAGATTCTAATGAATCAAAGGAGTTTAACTATGGAAATTACTAACCTTTTCGACTGGATGTGCGCAATCGGAGACCCTTCACCTAACGAGACTATCATTGAGTCAATTTTAGACCTCTTCGGTAAGAAATCGCTCTCTCTGAATACCTACCTGCATACCGTTGTTTCTGAAAATTACATATCTCATTCAAGGGGACGTAGAACCTATTCTGTCCAGCTTCTGAATTATCCGCCAAGAGATATCACAAACGATAGTACTACCACCTGGTATTCGGAAGAGATTGACTGGACCTTGAAAGTTGTTGTTAAAGTTTCAGTGTTCGAACCCTTGAATACTCCATACTCGCAACTTGTCAACATCTCTTATGACTGTCGTATCGTTAACGGGAAAAACACTTGTATCAAAGTAGACCACGATGTATTTCCCTGTGAACACAATGCTCTAATGTCAGCGGTGGATAATTGCAAACTCAGCCTGGCAAATATAGTAGGATATAGAGGACAAAGGCGCATTTGTTCTAATGTCAGCGATGAATACAGCGATGAATACAGTGATGAATAATTGGGACGCAAGTAAACCTAACAGCCCTCTTCGGAGGGTTTCTATTTTCTATTGTCAAGCAAGATTTGCTTGTCTTTTCTCTGTGAATTTTCTAATAAATTAAAGGAGTTTTTACTATGATTCACTTATTCGCAATGATGGAAGAAAACGAAACGATGGAAGAAATGAGCTCGAACGAACCTGAACCTCGTGATGGATATCACTGCTTTTACATCCCACTCGAACAGTATGATTTTGATAAATTGACTGACGAAGAGGACCCTTATGCAATTTTGGACGACCATTACCTTATTTACGTTTCGTATGAAGCCTATGATTGGCTTTTGAATCAAGGTTTCACACCTGAACAGATTGAAACCTGGAATTTACACTGCAGCGTCGCAGAATATATGGAGCTTAGTTCTCAGATTCTAAAAGAATTTGGACCTGATGCCATTCTGTTCGAGTGGGAGTTGTAACCACAGCACCTCTTCGGAGGTGCTTTTTGTTTGCTTTCGATTCGGATGGCTTTTCTCTGTCTCTCTCTATCGTCAAGCAAAATATGCTTGTCGTTTCTCTGTGAATTTTTTATGGAGGTCTTTTCTCATGACAACAAAAATCGTTATTAACAAAAGCTTCGGCGGATTCGAACTCTCTAAAATTGCCATCGGCTGGCTCATGGCTAAGGGAATTAAAGATGAAAGAGAACTTTCTGAATGGGAATTCGGCAATGTCCCAAGACACAGCAAACTTCTTGTCGAGCTCGTCGAAGAACTCGGCGAAGACGCTAACGCCGGCTCCCATGTAAACCTCGTCGTCAGAGAAGTCGAAACCCCTTCTGGTCGGTATTACGTTAATGAATATGACGGCGCAGAATGGATTACAACTCCTGAGTCTATCGACTGGGTAACCGTCTAAAACTTCTAACATACCTCGCTTAGGCGGGGTTTCTTTTTCTACCGTCTACACCCTTTGCTCT
The DNA here is from genome assembly GCA_963626675.1 of Clostridium sp. CAG:452. Taxonomy (GTDB): domain Bacteria; phylum Spirochaetota; class Spirochaetia; order Sphaerochaetales; family Sphaerochaetaceae; genus Ornithospirochaeta. The sequence goes on from CAVFXW010000079.1 coordinate 3,557, forward strand.
CTCCCCCTTGTCCCTCTCTCCTCAAACAGAAACATATTGAAAGCGAAACTTCGCTTTCCTTTCTCTGTGAAAACTTTTCTTCATTTTCATTCCATTTATCCCTCCTTTACTGCTGAGTCTTACCCCTTAGACTTGGCAGGTTTTTTTTGTCTCGCTCTCTCCCGTTCGCTCTCTTTTCCCCCATCGCTTAAGTCTCCTCGCTTCGCTCTTCTGTCAACCTTCTCTTTCTGGAAGCGCTCCTGATTTTTGTCTAACTCCCCTTCCCCCTCTCCCTTCAATAATAAAAAAAGTCTCCGCTATTCGCTTCATTTTTTTTCTCTCGTTACCTCCTCTTTTACGCCGGCTCCTGATTCAATTCTCTTACGCTTATACTTCTCAAATCCGCTTCGCTCTTTACTGATTCTAACTCTGAATTCTATTGCCAGTTTTCTTCAAAAGTATTTGGAGATTGTCAGAAGCGCTTCTGATTTTTTTTCTCTCTTGTCGCTCAACTCTTAAGCTGTAAATTTGTTTTCTCTTCTCTTGTTTCTGCTCTTGGTTTCTCTTCTATAAGGTTGCCCGTCTCGCTGGCTCTATTGTCTCTGAATTCGATAATGACACTTGCTGAATTTGAATGGTGTACTAATGGAAAGTTGTAGGCTGTTAATGGTCGTTTGATTTTTTTTGAGGCGTAGAGATTGTAATGTAAAGGTGTATGCTGGTACTGGTCTTTCTTATGTATCTTGTAGAGATTGGTCGGGTTGATCTCTTCTTATTTGTAAGGCTGGTATGAGAGGTATGGTGTGTGATGGTTCTCGTTCTTCTCTTAAAAAAATAGGGAGATGGAGCATATGAGAGTAGATGTATATGGAGGGAATAGAGACGGATGGGGATATGGTGTAGGTAGGGGAATGAGGTGAAATGAGAGGATTAAGGTGATAGATATAGACAGAGAGAAGGAGAAGTTCTTAGCTACTGTTTTTTTCTATTGTTCTGCAAGATAAAGGAGATTATGACGGCAGAAAAGTCTTAAAAATGCTTGTAAAGTTAGCGTGTAAAAGAAAATAACTGCGGTTCAGCCTTCTGATGCGCCTAAAAAGTAGCACGGGAAATGGGGAAAAATGGGGCGAAAGTTACGACAGTGCAAAGAATTAACCGCGATTCAACGGGGAAGGGCGGAAAATTTCAGCACGCCTAACCAGATTTTCAGCACCTTATTCTCTTATACGTAAAGAACATAATTGCGATTCAACATGAAAGAGACGGAAAATTTCAGCACAGAAATGCGGTAGTTTTGGCATTTTACTCCAGTAATAGTAAAGGGATATCTGCGATTCATCCCGTTTTCAGGCGTTTTACGGCTGTTTGCTCCACTCCTGCTCCCTCTTCGTCTCTCCAACACGCAGAAAAAGTCTCCAGAAAACACTCTGC
>CAVFXW010000080.1:0-3559 GCA_963626675.1 Clostridium sp. CAG:452
TTTTCTGTGATATCCACCACAGTAAGAACTATAGACGAGCTTGCCCCACTTATTGCACTTGAGCTCTTAACGGGTGTGGCTTTTACTGTGTACGAGTCTTTTGGATTCTTAAGAGGAACAGTAAACGAATATACTCCACTTGAATACGTTGGACTAAAACTTGAGCCGTTTAATGTCCAGTTGATAGAAGATGGGCTGTAATATCTATCGTTTACCTTAATTTGGATTGTTGTAGTTTCACTATCACCTGCCCTTAAATTCTTAAAGTATGTACTTCTATCTGCTGTAATAAAAAATGAGAGCTGGCTTTTAAAGTAATTTTCCTGTAGAGTATCTCTTCCAAGATAGGTATAAGTTACACCCCCGTTATCAACATTTTCTTTCTTAAGACGCTTATAGATGTAATAGCCATAAGACCACAAGAGACCTGTGCCGTCCACCCAAGTAGTAAGGGATGCCTGTTGGTCTTCTGTCAATGTAGATGAAGTGCTTAGAAGAAACTGGACTGAAGTTGTAATGCTACTTCCAGATGCTCCAGTGTCTCCTTTTGCTCCTTCTTTTCCATCTGAAATGACAACTAGTGTAAAGCTTGTAGAACATTTACTCATCGTCCCTCCCTTTTTAACTTACCGTACAAAAATATGTAGCCTTAACAGTTACATCACTATGAGTTACCGATATTGCCTTATTCTTTGTTTTTACAATGCTTCCTGTTGCAACCCCTGTTGGAGTAAAGGTGACAGCATTTCCGTCTTTATCTGTCTTAGTCCAGGTATATGTAAGAGAAGAACCGGTGGCATCAACCTCTGCTCCATTTTGATAAACCCTACAGATTAAAATTGTTGAGCCAGTATCGTTTTTAAAGAACTGCCCTGCTGTTGACTCAATTACTGCCTGATACGGATCTGTTATGTCGTAAAAAGATACTCCTTCAGTTGTAAATGTCTTTTCGTAAGTATCAGATGCAGAGTCTGTATCTGTAATCTTACACCTGAAAACTGCAAAGGAATCCACCATACTTGAAGTGACCGTTAATGTATCGGTAGTGCCACTGACTGTAGTCCATGTTGTGCCATTTATGCTCTTTTCCCATGCATAAGAGAGATTTGAGGTATCGGCTGTGGTTCCTCTGATAAGCTCGGCTTTGATTGTAAGAGATGAGGGCTGATTATTCTTAAACTGACTGCCACTTACAGCATATGCGCGAGCCACAACAAATGAAGTGCCGTTTGCAACCCTTGAGAGGGTAATAGACACTTCAACAGGAAATGTTAATTTTAAGTTTGGATCTAAATATGAACCACTGAACTTATACTCTATCTGCCAGACATCTCCTATAAGTTTGTCCTGCGATACCGTCAGTGCTCCAGTTGTGGCGTTCATAGTCTCTCCATTAGAGCCACTTGTAACAGCGACCCAATCTCCTCCTGCAATTCTTCTTTTCCAACCTTTAGCTGTCATACTTTCAAGTAAAGAAGTAGATGAGCCAGCCTTTAAAACCTTTGGAGTCAAAATCAGACTTTTATCCCCTGCCCATGAGGGTGAGAGCGTTTGGTTAGCTGTGTCATAAAGGCTTGTTAGCGGAAGGTTGCTGTCAATGCCGGTAATAAGTGATATACCATCGGTATAGTCCATTAATGTAAAACTTGCACTTGTCTTTGCCATATTCGGCCTCCTATATGTTTGTTAAATCAACTTCACATTCAAAGACTGTTCTTCCAAGACAGTCCTCTGTGTTTATTTGAACGCTTTTGTGATAAAGAGCTTTGCTTGATGAGTTCCACTTCTCATCCTCTATCTCGTTGCCAGTATTGCGTATCCATACAAAACGAGAATCATCTAAGCTTGAAGTAATATCAGTATTGTTTTTCAGAATCTGAACTGAGAGTGTCGTCTGCATTTCTTCATTCATACGAAAAGCCATACCATTTGAAGATAGGATTCTTATGGTAAAGGCATAGCCGTCTTTTCCATTCTCACCTTTAGCTCCCATATCCTTTACTGGAGAGATAAGCTGACGAGTGATAATACTTGCCTTATCAAAGTCAAACTCAGAATATCCAACTGCTTTGTATTCAATAATTCCATTGGAGTCGTTTTCTATCTTTGCATAGACTAAAACTAGGACATTAAGACCTGTATAAACATCATCATTGAGCCTTACAACAGAGCCCAAAGCAATGTCCTCTTTTGTATAGAAAGTGTAATTTGCACTAGAGTACTTATAATATTGGGCTATCAATGAGGCATGCTTTTTAATGTCATCGGGATTGTGGATATACTTCATCTCCTCTTCAATGGTGTTATCAGATGAAGTAGTGTCTTCTCCAGAGAGAACCACACTTGTAGATTTCTCATAAAGAACATCGGCATAGGCATCTAGACGAGTGATTGAGTAAGTTGATGAAGATTTGTTTTGTGCATTAATTTCTAAGTATGGACCGCCAGAGCCAACAACAGAGGCTGTGATACTGCCATACTTTTCTATTACAGAACTTACATTTTCTATAGCGATAATCTTTCTAGAGCCAATAATATCGGTCTCACCTTGTGCATTAACAGCTTCTATCTTTGTAGGTGTTCGTGTTGAGCTTTCATCAAGTGTGTAAATCTCAGAGCCGTCAAAGGCCTCATTGGCTTTGAGTACAAGATTACAGTATGGGTGTGAAGAATCTTTACCCGTGGTATTTCTGTATACAAGATAGTTTGAAACCTCACCAAGTTCAGTAAACTTCACCTTTGATGAGTTATATTGTCTTATGCTCTTAGATAGGCTTATGGCAGTACTTCCCTTTACTATTATGCTTGTACCATCAAGAACCATGCTCTCAGTCTTTGGAAGATTGAGAAAAGAAAAAAGGTTCATCTTTCCGTCATTTTCAAAGTAATAGACATAGCCAAGTTCATAGAGCATGGTAGTAAGGATGTCCTTACAGGTTTCACCTTCTCCTACTACTCTGACAATGTTAGTGTCTATGGTTGGAATTGAAGAAGATAGTTCTATCCCTGCTTTATCACATACTGCCTTAATTGCATTGGAGGCAGAGCACTTAAAGAGATGACTTCCACTCTTAATGAAGGCTTTTCCTAAAAGTTTAGAGCCTACATCTTCAATTGTAATTGAAAGAGCCTCCTCTCCATACTCTCCCAAAGTCCATGAGAAGTTGGAAGAAAGATATCCAGTAAAGACAGTTTTATCACCATCAGTAAGAACTGCTTTGATATCCCCTTCTGTCTTGATAATCTGCTCAATGGCTGGTGTCTTTCTTTTAAGAGATAGCGACATCTGTCTAGAAGAGGATTTTAGAGATGAAAATAGCTGAAATGTTGATGAGACGGACTCCTTTAGAATGTACTGGCTTGTTACCTCTAAGGACGATGAAGAAGTATCCTCACCTAGAAAGATAAGGCTGAGTTTTGGATTATTGAGTTTCATGTGTGTTCCTCTTAAATGCAAAAAGGCCACCCGAAGGTGACCGAAAGAAAAGCTCCCCGCAGTGAGGTAGAGAGCTGAATTATGAATTGAAGAGTTCAAATTATGTCGAGGAAGTTGATCCTG
>CAVFXW010000081.1:0-3532 GCA_963626675.1 Clostridium sp. CAG:452
TTGTAAACGATTTGGAATGAGACTTCTTTGGTGTTTCCATAGGCATCGGTAATCAATGCTTTGTAGGATCCTTCTTCTTTAATCTCATCTCCTAATGAATAGGCATATGGCTTTCCATCCTTAGTGATGGTTACCGTTACCTTCTCATTGGAATTGATGATGACTGAATCGTTGGTGATACCACCATCAGCCACGTTCATCTCAAAATCGACTGACTTATCGATCACAATGGTAAATGAAGTTTTGTTGCCAAATGAATCTTCAACAGTAATTAGATATGTTCCTTCTTCAGTAAGATATTCACCAGCCTTATAAGGATAAGTTTCACCATCTTTGATGACGGTTACCTTTCCTTCTTCATTAGTAGAGATTGATACATCGCTAGAAGTCGTCGCATCGCCATGGATACTTCTTCCATCAGCAGTCTTGACCTCATAATCGACGGTCTTATCAATTACGAATATCTTAGTCGTTGTATTGCCTAAATCATCAATAACAGTGATTATGTAAGTTCCTTCTTTATCGAATGTCATACCGTTTTCAAATGGGATTTCATCAGAGCCGTTAAGACTATATGTTGAGGATTTAACGTCTTCATCATTCCATGAAATAACGACTGATCCGTTTGTGGTCTTACCATCCTCCACTCCATCTAAAACGACATCAGGAGCGATTGAATCAATTGTGAAATTGTAAGACTGCATGTTCTCCTCATCGTCGTTGCTAATGAGGATGATCTCATAAGAACCGCTGTTGAACTCACTTGATTCAATGAAGATATTCCCTTTTCTATTCATCTCAATCATGGCGCCGTCTTTATAGACCTTCGCGTAATATTTCGATGAGTCGAATTCAAAGGAAACGTCTGAATTGGTTTTAGAGCCATTCGTAACTCCGTTGATATTTCCAGTAGGCTTCGCCTTATGGAAATAGTATTCCTTCTCAATCGTTCTACCGAAGTTGTCCTTCAAGACGACTTTGTAGTTCCCATCCTTAGAAAATTCGTAGGAAAGCTTATCTGGAGTCACTCCTTCTAGTTTTTCTCCATTTTTGTAGATCTCAAGGCTCGTGATGGTAATGCTCGATTCAGGAAGGGTGATATCGATAGATACTTTGGTGTCATCGTCATTGTTCTTGAATTCGATACTTTCTTCCTCGCTTGAGATATAGACCGTAAAGCTCATCTCATTAGATAGCCTGTCATAGACACTTATCTCATATCTTCCTCCATCAACAAGAGTCGGAACCTCATCGCCTTTGGAGTAATAGGAAGGATTGCCATTATGAACAACCTTGATTACTGCATATGGGTCATTCTCGATGATGGATTTGATTTCGAAGGACTTCAGATAGAAAGTCTTGCTCGAAGGCATGGAATCATTATCTAAAGTGAATTCTTTAGAAGAGTCTTCAGAATAAGTTTCAGTTCTTATATCTAACTTAGGAGAATCCTTGTCGATGATGACTTTGTATGAGCAGGTGTTGCCTGCCTTGTCGGTCTCGAAGATTTCATACAATCCGATTTCAGCGAGCTGGCTGCCTAAGGTTTCATCGTAATTAAGAGGAATCTTTTCATCTGTTCCTACTTTTACTGCATAGGCAGTATCAGAGCCATAGCTATGAAGGACATAAGTGTTACCAATCGGATAGTATTCACCTTCATAATCCCACATGGAATCGATGACCTCTTCTCCGCTTGCTTTGTTTGACCCGTCTAGGTAATGAGGGCCTGAGACATAATCCTTCGAATAGAAGGCGATAGCCTCATCAAGAAGGTTCTTGTCGAAGTAATAGAGCTTGATGTCCTTGTTGGCGATGGATTTGTAAAGCCAATAGGTACCAGTTCTAACCTCATCGTCATGATTGTCGGGATTACCGTTTGATGCGACCATGCTGTATTCGGTGAATTTGGATACGTCATCAAGTTCTAAGGTAGTCACAGAATCATTGAATTCATATTCATAGGCTTTAGCATTCGCGCTTTCGATATTCTTGAAGCAATCGATGTTTCCCTTATAAGAAACCTCATACCATTTGGATACCGTGTAATCAGCCTGATGTTTAAGGCTATCTTCATTTCCTGTAGGTGCAGTCAAATCGATTTCGGCTTTATAGGTAACACTATTTCCTGCTTTATCGCTTAATACGAAGCTGTACACGCCTTCTTCAGTGATGACCGTGTTCTTCTTGTAAGATTCTCCATTAACGAGGCAAGTCTCATCGCCGTCCCAAGTGAAATAGATGGATTTGTTTGTGATGACCTCACCTTCTGCTTCCTTGTTATCGACGTAGATAGTTCCCTTAGGAGGAACGCTGTCTAAAGTAATCTTGAAGTTAGAGGTATTACCTACTTCATCTGTTAAAACGAATGAATAAGTTCCATCCTCTGATATTTCCTCGCCGTTATAGGCTTTGGACGCCTCTCCGTCCTTAGAGTAGACACAAGTCGCGTCGGAGAAAGTAAATGTGAATGGCTTATTGGTATATCCGTTATTAGGAATGACAATGCCATTTGATGCAAAGGTTCCAATAGATGGCTCTTTGTCAATGATGACTGTAAATGTTGATTCATTTCCTGCGGAATCATTAACAATGATTTCATAAGTCTTCACTTCGCCATTATTCGCAGTCAAAGTCGCATTCCTATTTGATAACAAGTCATAAGCGTTCTCAACTCCGTTATAAGAAACGTATCCGTTGTTTGACCCGCTATCGATATTTGAATCGATATTCATAACGATATTGGCATCCTTATTGAGCTTGATAATTGACCCATCTTCATAGGAAATGCCATTGACGCTTAGTGTTGGCTTATCTCTTACAATCTTAAACTTGAATGTGGATGAGATGCCAGTCGCAGATGTGATGGTCTCAGAATAAGTCGAATTCGGATAGGATGCCTTATTTAGCAAATACTTCGTTCCGATATTGAATGTTCCTGATGTGTATACGTTCGATGAGGATAAATATCCGAACTTGATTGAATCACCTTCATTGAAATATAAACCTGTCTCAATGGTATTGTTCTCATTCGCATTGTAGGTATAGACAACTTCTCCGTTTCTCTCGATGGTGATGACTGGTGTTGAAGTCTCTAAGAATACCTTTGATGTTTGAGAGATGTTTCCTGCATTATCAACAGAATAGAATTCATACCAGCCATCCCCGCTTGTCTTTGGGATGATCGTTCCATTGCTATAAGGGACATAGGAAGTTGAATTTGGAGCCTTATAGTAAACGTTCTTAATTCCAGATGCGGCGTCGCTTGCAAAATAAGAGAATCCATCAGATACATAAGATCCGCTTGATACTTCTTTGCCATTCACATAGATGACGCCTTTTGGCTTATCCATGTCGATGTAGATTTTGTATTCATCAGATTTATTTCCACATTTGTCTGTCGCATAGAAATAATACCAACCGCTTGTGCTTCCCGTTGTGTAGGTATTCCCGCAGGCAGCATAGTTATTGTTATTCGGACCTTTGTAGAATAAGCTCACGAGATTGGAATCCGTCGCAGTGACCGTAACGG
>CAVFXW010000082.1:0-3005 GCA_963626675.1 Clostridium sp. CAG:452
TGGAATGCCGATGCAGTCGGAGCATACAACATCCTCCGTTTATACAGGCAGAGGACGGGTAAACAAATACACATGGCAGACATACGAATGCCATATGTATACAAAGTAGCTGTCTAGCAATAGCAGTAGCGGTGTCATGGACGCACCCATGGGGGGAGAAATCTCAGCCATGATGCTCTGGTAATTTATTACCGAGTAGTTCACGCCAGTGAAACACCCGACTTGTTGAATGTGTCTTTTATCTTCTTGGTAGCATTCAAACCTTTATTACACTGAGGTCTTACATTTTCATTGATGGCGCGTGAGTCTTCCTTAGAAAAGACAACAAGAGAGAAATCATGAGTTCACCTTCAGTTAAGATACTGTCTTTGTTATCCTTCTCGAAGGGGGAAGTTGATGCCTTTTCTATGAGAATGCACACTTTATTGGACTACGGTGTTCCTACTAAAACGAGAAATGCTCCTTGATACTATTTGGTATAGCAAAGTTATCGCTACTCCGTTGTTCTTCTTTTATCACTTTACTCATTATGCTGACAATAATAATTGTTTTACACTACTTGATTTGATATTATATACATATGAAAAATGGGATTACTATTTTTGAGACAAAAGATAAGGCTATAAGTATTCCTGTTAACGTCAATTCTGACACTGTGTGGTTGTCACTGGATCAGATGGCAAGCCTCTTTCAAAGAGATAAATCGACGGTCTCCAGACACATAAATAATATATTTAGCGAAGATGAACTCGTCAGAGAAGCAGTTGTTGCAAAATTTGCAACAACTGCTACAGATGGTAAAACTTATCAAGTTGACTACTATAACCTTGATGTTATCATCTCCGTCGGTTATAGAGTAAAATCACAGAGAGGCACTGAGTTCAGGCAATGGGCAAATAAGGTATTGAAAGATTATATTCTTCAGGGTTATGCACTGAACCAGAAGAGGCTTGAAGCTCTTAACAAGACAGTTGAGATAGAGTCCAGAATCATTGCTCATCTTACCGATATGGAGACGGATGAGATGCTTGGGGTGATTAATTCGTATACAAGTGCACTTGAGTTACTCGATAGTTATGATCATCAAAGGGTGGCAAAGCCTGAGGGAAGTAAGAAATACCAAAAGCTCACAAACGAGGAATGCAAAGCTATCATCCGTGAAATGAAATTTGCATCGGAATCTCAAATCTTCGGGACGGAAAAGGAAGAAGGAAAACTTGATGCATTACTCGGCAGTGTATATCAGAGTGTTTTTGGAGAAGATGTATACCCGACAACAGAGGAAAAGGCAGCAAATCTCCTTTATTTCCTTGTGAACGATTATCCTTTCAATGACGGTTGCAAACGTATAGCCGCTACGCTGTTTTTAACATTTTTACAGAAGAATGGAATTCTCAGAAGAGCAGACGGTAGAAGGACGATAAATAACGGAACATTGGTTGCGCTTACTCTTCTTATTGCCGAATCTAAGCCAGAAGAGAAGGAAATAATGACAAATGTTGTTATGAACATACTCAATATAAATTAGTCATAGTATCTCAAGTGCAATTTCTGAAATACTTCTCTGTGATAAGCATATATTTTCACTTTTAGAGCGCAATTTTTACTCTACTAACGACGGTATATCATCATTTTTTCTTTCGCTCGAAATACTGTCTTTGTTCTTCTCCTCAAAGGCGAGGTTGATATTGTTGTCTCTCTTGTGTCTTTTTGTAAAGATGGGATTAATTGTATTTCTGCAGAGACGATATGTGTAAGAAAATGTCGATCATGAGAGCATTATAGCCTTCTCAAAATCTCCTCAGTTTGTTTGTTGTCATCGATTTCGGATAATTCAAAGGCTTTCTTTACTGCATCTTTTAAGGAGGCGCCACAATGATAAAGAGTCTTTCTATCGAGAATCATGAATCTGTCATGGAATTCATTCGTGTACTTTACAGTAAGGGTAGGGTATTCCTTGTTGAAGCACTCTATTTCGCTTTCTCTCAGCTTTGAGTGCTTCTCCGATGTGTAGATTTCAACATTTACGCCATCCTTCTTCTTTGAGAGTAGATCAAGTGTTGCCGTATCTGTATAGCCATCGATGAGGATAATCTGGCTCTCTGCTGTTTTTATGATATCTGCTATGCAGGAGAATGCATCGAACATCTGACCATTTATCTGCCTCAAGCTGTTTGATTTCTATTCTGTCCAGCCTGTTGAAGACCAGAGCATTGTCAGCTAGATATTGTCTCATCTCTTTGAAAAGTCTGATAAGCATTTTACTTTGTTTGACAGCCAGTTCTCCCTTTAAAACCGTCATCAACATATATATGCCCTGTTCTGTAAAAGCATATGGGAGATACTTTATATTACTTCCTCTGCCTGAACCTCTGTTCAAGGTGAAATTTTTGCACCTTGAAAGCTCTTTCAAGTCTTCCTTGTTGAGCTGGAACATGAAGTCATCCTCGTCAAATTTCTCGATATTGTTCTTCACCTGTCGGTTGAAGTTTTTTGTTTCGTATCCATATATCTCAGCTAAATCAGAGTCCAGCATCACCTGCACCCCACGGACTGTGTATATTCTGTCTCTAATTGTATCTGTGTCTCTTGGCTGAGGTAATGTGTCTTTATTGCTTTCCATATTTTCATACTACAATAGAAATGCAGAAAAGAAAGATAAAGATAATAGGAAAGCTGTCTGAGAGTGATTTCGTTCAAACCTTATAACGTAGTTGAACTGCTCCGTTATAACCTTCGAACGCAAGAGCCTTAACCTTATAACGGAGCAGAAGAGGGGGTGTCGAATTTAAAATCGGTTTTTTGTGGGATTTTGGAAAAAGTACACTTTTTACGCTTGATGGTAGACAATATATGTTTTAAGGACGATATTATAATTTATTATAGTTAAATAAGTTATAAAATAAAAAAGACAGATTATGAATTGTATCAAAACCTGTCTTAAAGGATAGCGCGAGTGACTATCAGAAATATTAAATTATTCCTTTATATTATATAAACATACC
>CAVFXW010000083.1:0-2929 GCA_963626675.1 Clostridium sp. CAG:452
TTTTCTTATGAATTAGTGCGTATTTCTGTGCGAATGCACATTTTTATGCATTAAGTGCTAGTCGCTAAAGCCTTGCTCGATGTATTCGGTCGCCTCAATCTCAAGCCTTCCTCTTTCAGACGAGGAAGAGATAAGGAAGCATTCTCCCCTTCTAGCGTGGGCGATGTAATCAAGTTCTTCCTTATTGAATGAGCCGCTGCTCTTGTATAAAGAGACAAGCTCGTTTAGATCATTCGGGCTGAGGTTGAAGATCAACGAATATTGAGAGACGTTGATGATTGCTTCTGTCTTCCTTGCCGTATCTGGCGTTCCAGTGAAATCCTTAATGTTCTGGGTGATGATTATGAGCATTCCGTTGTATTTGCGGATTCTCTTGGCAAGCGAATGCATGAAATCAAGGGCAATCGGATATTTCTCATCAATGAAGAGATGTGCTTCATCAATTGCGATGACAATCTTGTTATCAGAGTGATTCATGATGTTCATATCCCTGTTCTTGATGACCTCGTTCTCAAGATATCGAAGCAATAAGAGCATCTCCGCATTAGAAGTAACATCATTCTTATTGGCTATGAGCTTTTGAAAATTAAAATCGATGAAGTTCTCCTTGATCTTAATGGTCGTTGGCCCATTCCATAAGGATGAGTCCCTACCGCCGCTAGCGAATCTCGCTAGATAATTAACAATAATTCTTAGGCATGATTCTTCATAAGAATCCTTAGCGTTAACAAGCTTCTTTTTGGCTAAATTGTACAAGTCATCAAATGTCGGATAATCCTCGCTTTTTATCTCAGAGATTAAATTGCTAGGTCCTATCCCCTTTTCCTTGTAGGTCTCCTCAACGAGCTTGTTTAACATCTCTAATGCGTCGTTGTTTATTCCTGGTAACACGACCTTGAAGAACTGTTCTAAGAACTGAAGATGGGAAAAATAACTGTTAGAGATATTTCCGTCTTCATCATAGGAAGAGATAATCTCAAATGGGTTTATTCTTTGCTTAAGACCATTTGATGCGTCAAGTGAGACCCCACCTAAGTTCTTCGCTAGAGACACATATTCAGCCTCAGGGTCAAGGATGAATACCTTATTCCCGTCGCTTGCAAGATTCGAGAGAATAGTCTTCGTCGCATAGGATTTTCCAGATCCTGATTGACCGATAATGACCGTATTCGAGTTGACATGCATCTGATCCCTTTTGAAGAAATCGATGAAGCAAGGCTTGTCGTTTTCTCCTAAAAGCATTCCATTCAGATCTACTCTTTCATCGGAGACGAATGGGAACATCGCAGAAAGAGAACTTGTCTGAATACCATATGTCATGCAAGTCATTTCTTTGGTGGATATTAGGCTTGAAATGAATGAATCAAACTGCCTTCCTGCCATCTCGGAAAATCCGAAGCCCATCTCCCTAAGAGCTTGCTTAACTGCTCTTTTATTTGTGGTTTCCTTAGGTTTGTCATAGACAGAGATAATTGCAACAGTATCGAACAATGTCTCATTTCCTTGAGAGATATCCTCTAAAAGATCATGCAAAGAATCCAAATGGTAATCGGATTCAATCTGCTTTGATTCCTTGCCATAATCTCTTGATTCGATCTCAAGGATGGAGTTATCGACTCTTCTTGTAGCTTTAGTCTTCTCTACAGCCTTCATTCTCATCGTGACTTTGGTATCAGGAAGAGAGAACAATCTTTCTCCCCATGCGTTAGGTACGTTCATCGGATATTTGGTAATGATGAGGTTCGTGACTTGCTTTGAGTCAATTGTGGATGAGAATGGCCTGAAGATAGCTTTAATTGGACTAAAATCATCTATATCATTTCTAGGATCTATGTCTTTTCCGAAACCTCTTGCGATGAAACATTCAAGTTTATGTTCATTGAGCCTTTTAGCATCGATTCCTTCTATTTTCAGAAGAGAAATCGCATCATTTAATTTCTCATCAACGAGATTCTTGTCATAGCCTAACAAGGCTAAGTAATAGGATGGATAACTATCTTCATTCGAATTAAGCTCATCGATGACGCCCATCCTTGATTCGATGATGTTTATTCTTCTTTCCCTTTCTTTTTCAGTTAGTTCACCACGTTCCTTTAGATTGTTTATATTCTCGATTCTTCTTAGTTCGTCGGATATTTTGTCATCAAGAATCAAGGGCTCATCTAATTTGATTAGGAAGAATTCCTCTCCTAGAGATGCACTATTAAATATTCTTGCGAATGTCCCATCGATGAGAAGATTTTGTCTTTCTTCATCAAGCATAGAGAAATTGATGGGATTTATCTTTATAACCCCGAACAAGCTTGAATCCTTGTTATAGACAAATTCTCCTTTTACTTCTCTATAAGGGATGATTGTGGAGATATCTCCACTGCCTCCCTTCTTGAATCTCTTTCTTGAGAACAGGTATCTAAGAAGATACCAAATCTCCATATAGAGCCTTCTATCCGTCACTGTGATGTATAAAGGAATGGTAAGAGCGAATATCCCTAACGCGGCATATATTCTCCAAGGGAAGTTTGATGCAAGGGTGAGAGCAATTAACGCAAGCGATGACATTCCTATCACCACATCAGGAATCGTTATCCCCTTATAAAATGTGAGTTTCACCTTAGTTGCCTTCGGTATCATCCTCATCGAGATTTCCTCCTTCCTCTTCTGACTGCCTTTTCTCTGTCGTTTCTTCTATAGACATTGTTTGGCTTCGTTTTCTTTCTTTGGTTATTGCTATTGTTCTTTCCTCCTTTAGCTTCCGTTTTCGCGTTCTTGTCTTTCTTTGGTTTCTTCATGACGTCGGCATGGTTGAACACGCTAGAGCCATGCATGGCGTTATTAAGTCTTGGCATGAAGTTCTTGCCCATGGCGATAACTCCACCTTGCGAGATGTCGTGGATCATTCCAGCAGGCATCGTCGCAAATCTCATCGGTG
>CAVFXW010000084.1:0-2734 GCA_963626675.1 Clostridium sp. CAG:452
AACCGTAATAATCCGCTTCAGGATTTATCTTTGTAAGATAAAGGCAAAGCGCATGATCACTTCGAGAAGAAAACTCGATTTGAAGATCCTCAGGCATCTTGATGACCTTGTTGAAATCAAATTCCAATCTTTCGCTTTCATGATCGTAGGTGCAATATCTATCGATCAATCTTCTTCCATATTCGCTTCTTCCCACTAATATCTTGTTCTTCACAAAATTTGGCATTCTTCTTTGTTTCCTCCTTCGTATATGTCCTCGTCCCTTAGATATTCATCCAAAGGGTCTTTGTAGAGTTCCCTTGACTGATAATCCAAAGGCTCTCCCTTCTTGTAGGTGATGGATTCCTCGAATCCAATTCCTGATTCGCTAGACCACAATGTGAATCTCTTAACGTCACATTCCTTGAGTGCTTCCTCTAAAAGAACGCACCTTTTACCGTCTTTTCCTTCGTTAATGCTCATCATGCAGCCAGATACCGACCAAGCGCATTCAAATGAGATTCTTAATAACGACATTCCTTTGCTATTGCTAGTAACCTCATCATCAGTGATGTAGGTTCTATGAAAATACTCAACTTTATTGTGGTCATTCATCGTTCCATCAAGGAAATAGTTTTTGAAACTATCGACGTTCTTACTCGGCAAGACCGCGGTCAAGTTCCCGTAAGCTAGATTAGCCATTGTTCTCGCCTCCTAAAGCATTTTCGTTTTTCTTTCTTGATTCATTCATGATCTTTATGCCTCCATTCCGAGCCCATCCTCGCATCGTTGCAAAGGTCCTATGATCTGCGAGTATAGGTATGCCCTTTCTAAAGACATGTTGAAGACGTTATTCCTTTCGATGTATTTCATCGTCTTCTTTATCTGCTCATCGGAAAGAGAGACCATATTCCCTTCCTCATTATGCGTGCAGAAGATAAGAGGTCCTGCAAGGACTCCTTCATATTCCGGGGTGACGATGTTTGGATTCATACCAAGAGTCAATGAGCTATCATTCACGATGACGTCGATATCCTCATCAGTAGGTAGAAAGGTGCTATCGATAAGACCTCCTACAAATTCAGACACGAAATTGAAATCGTTTGGTATTTCTTCTACTTTTGCCTTCTCATTCGGCAGTTTCGTTATGACTTTGACTTTGTTCAATTCTTACCTCCTTCAGCACATCTCGTGCTCTTTCTTCTTGCTTTGGTAACATTCGCCTATGTGGCTTAGCGCGCTTTTAATGGTGATAGACCCATAGGTCTCATCACCCCTTCTCTCATCCCATTTCTCCCTGTAAAGTCCGCTAGACCTCATAAGAGAATCGAGTTGACTAGGGCTTCTTGTGTAGAAAGCCATGAAATTCATAAAGGCCATGTCGGCGTTCGAATGAGATGCATAATCTGAGATGTCACCTGAAAAGAGTCTTGATATCTTCCCTCCGACCTTGCTCTTAAACGCCTTGTCTAAGATTTCCCAATCCTTCATCGTCGGGCTTGTTGCTAAAACATGACTTTTAGGAATCTCTTTCTTCAGGTATTCTTTGCAGATTTCATCGAGCTTCTCCTGATAATCCTTAAGCTCATTCGTCTTCGAAATGATATTTCCGGTCATACAGCAGAATCTCTTGGTATCGTATATCTCTAATCCGATGGAATCGTTTCTCTTCATGAAGGATTCATTCAATTTGCCTTTCAGAAAGATATGAATTCCCCTACCTGAACAAGATTTCTCGGCATAGGTATCAGGGAACTCATCAAGAAGCTTCTTCGCTAAATCAGATAAGTTACCATTCTCATCAATCGAATTATCGACATCGATGAAGATGATTCCATCATCAAGAACGAAGGCGAGGCCGTCGTATCTTGATTTGTAGAGGGAACTAAGGCTCCCATAGAAGCTCGACCAATCGCCTTTCTCATTCGATTTCGCCTTATGCCAGCATCTGCCATTCGTCGATATCATCACCTTCTTTGGATGAAGGATGGCTGGATCCTTTTCCTTTACGTAGAGGACCCAGTTTCTCATCTTCTTCATTTCTTTAGGGATGTTCTCTGTCTTGAAGTTCATTCCATCACAGCCTCTCTTTTAGGAATTTGGCTAATGACTTCTATGGGAAATGTTTCTGCTTGTTCTATAGTTTCTTCCTTCGCTTTCTCAATGACGAATTCTTTTTCGATTCCCTTGATAAGGGTATTCGCATGCTTGGAGATGACGTCGATGTTCTTTCTGAACTTCGAGATATCCCCTTCAGCCCATCCTGTGATGTAGGAGAAATTGAAGCTCTGAGTATCTAAGCCTAAGTAAGTGCATACGATACATGCGATGGATTCAGCTTCAACTTCCTTAATTTCTCTTCTTTCATTCGGAGTGAGACCTTCGAAGTCTTCTCTATAAGCGGAATGAGCAAGAGCATGACCACATTCATGGACCGTGGTTGAGATTTCTTGAAGGTCTGATAATCCCTCAAGTATTTTGATTTCGTGGGTCTTATGGTTGCATAAGCCGTAGCAATCTTCTCCGAGTTCCTCTTTATTCGCGTATCTAATATCGAATCCCGCTTCCTTGATTGTTTTCTTAAGGCCATCAAGAATCTTATCCTTATCCTCAACGAGTTTTGTCTCATCGAATCTGAAAGCATCAATTTCTTTTCCTTCTGTTTGGGAGACATCGAAGACGTATCCTCTTTGGTAACCAGTGAGGACGTATTTCTCGTTTATCTTCGTTTCATCATCTTTGTCTTTCTCTTCGG
>CAVFXW010000085.1:0-2684 GCA_963626675.1 Clostridium sp. CAG:452
GGCAAAAGCACAAAGAGAAGGCCAGAGTCATCATCATGACTATCAACTCTGCAAGCCCGTCTTTAGAGGCTTAGCACAATAATCTTTAGGACCTAACCTACACCAATATTTTGAAAAACCCCTTTCCAGCTATCTGCAGAGGGGTTTTTGCTTGTTTTTAGGCTGTTTGAAAAATTTTTGAAAATTATTTTTCTTTTCTTTGCTTTCTTGTGCTATTGTGCTATAATCATATCAGAGGTTAAGCAATGTCATATTTCGTGAAAAAGACCAGGAATAAGAAGGGATTATATATACAGATATACTCAGGTGATTATGATCCTGATGTCGGCAATGCAGTGCATAAATGCTATAAGAGCCTTGGCTATTATGATGCTCTTGCTGCAGCAGGGGATCCGGATCCTATCGCTACAGCACAGAAGACAGTGGATGAGCTAAACAGGAAAAGAAAGCTTGAGAAGATCAAGGCGAAAGCCGATGTGGCAAGGATCAGCAGAGAAGCATCGCTTTTGAAGAATTTAGGATATTTCCCGCTCAAGATGGTCATGAACGAGCTCAAGGTGGAAAACACGATAAGGTTTCTTCAGCAGGCAACAAGGGAGTTCGAATTCGACATATTCGAAGTCATGAGCTCGCTTGCATATGCCAGAGCGGTAAATCCTGATTCGAAGAGATATACATGCCAGAATGTATTTCCGAAGATGTACAATTGCCCGGATGTCTCATACGACCAGATACTTGAATGCTGTGAATATCTTGGCGGGGATTACCAGAAATTCGTTGAGCTGTTCACAGAGGCGACAAAGAACAGATACGGGATAGATACTCGAAGCACATACTTTGACTGCACGAACTTCTACTTCGAGATAGACAGAGAGGATGATTTCAGAAGAAAGGGACCGAGCAAGGAAAACAGGAAAGATCCGATTGTCGGGCTTGGGCTGCTTCTCGATGCCAATATGATACCGATAGGAATGAAGATGTATCCTGGCAATCAGTCAGAGAAGCCTGTTCTGAGGGAAATAGTGAAAGACCTCAAAAGCAGGAATCACATAGAAGGCAAGACGATACATGTTGCAGACAAGGGACTCAACTGTGCAGATAACATATATAAGGCCCTGAAGGATAAAGACGGATATATATTCTCCAAGTCCGTGAAGCAGCTGTCGAAAGAAGAGAAGGTCTGGGTCTTCAATGACTATGGATGGGAGGATGTAAAAGACAAGAAAGGCAAGCTGCTCTACAGATATAAGGAGTGCATAGACAATTTTCCCTATACAATCACAGGAGAAGACGGAAAGGATGTTGTAGTGCATCTCAGAGAGAAGAGAGTGCTCACATTCAATCCCGAGCTATGCGAGAAGCAGGGATATGAGATAAGGAAGCTTGTGGAGAAGGCAAGGGCAAGCTGCCTCAGCAAGGCAAAGAAAGACGAATTGGGCGAATGCGGGAAATATGTGGACTTCGTTTCGGAGGATGAGAAGAAGGTCACAGCCAAAGTGAATCAGGATAAGATAGATAAAGACCTTGCTCTCTGCGGCTATAATCTTATTGTAACCTCAGAAACAAAGCTCAAGCCGCTCGAGATATATGGCATTTACCATAACCTATGGAGGATTGAGGAGTCTTTCAGGGTGATGAAGTCCGATCTGGATTCAAGGCCGGTCTTTCTCCAGAAGGAAGATAGCATAAAGGGACATTTCCTTATCTGCTATATTGCAGTGCTGCTGATAAGGCTGCTTCAGTTCAGGGTTCTGAACAATGCGCTCGGCACAGAGCAGATAACAGAGTTCATCAGAACATTCATCGCTGCTGACTGCAAGCAGAATGGAAAGCTAATGAACATGTCAAGACGGACTGCAGTATTTGACGCCATTGAGGAAATCCTGGATATTCCAGTCAACAATCTATACCTTGATAAAACAATACTGAAGTCGATGCAGCTGGAATAGAAGGCAGCACCGCCTGATGAAAGAGCTTCTGCCATATTGAAATAGGCCTCATTCCCTTTCTTGGAAAATGACATGTACATATGTGGCATGACTATGAATGAGGCAGAACAGGATTTGCCGATTGTCTTATGTACATATATGGCATGGCTGGAAGCATGGTACCTGATGATATGTACATAATCGGCTTGCCTAGGAGGACAGAAAATGAACAGAGATGAGAAAAGAATGATGCGACGCATTGTACAGGGCTATGACAGGAGCATCAGGAATGCCCATGATGATCTTGAAAGGGAAATAAGCAAGCTGCAATACAGAGAGGAGAGCAAGCTTCAGGCTCTTCCTGCATCTTTTGAGAATTCACCTACGGCAGACAACCTGACTGAAGCTTCAGATATGCTTAAAAGGATTCTCAAGGATGACGAGAAGATCATGATCTTCTTGATGATATTCTATATGAGTCAAACATCAGCTCTGACTACAAGCCTGTTGCATGCAAGACGACGATCAATATGGAGAAGAAAGATGTAAGCTTCCATGCGCTCCTTCCATCAAGCCTTCTCAAGAGACTTAAGGAAGAGTCCCGCATCACAGGTCTCAGCATGAATGAAATACTCTGCCGTTCACTTAAAGTGGCTTTAGAAGACAACTAAATCTGCACCACATCTCATAGGGTAAGAAAATGTTAAAAGAGCTGGTTTAGCACAAGAATTGAGTACTTAACTCCTAAAGACAGGT
>CAVFXW010000086.1:0-2653 GCA_963626675.1 Clostridium sp. CAG:452
GAAAACTATCGTTAGTATATCCAAAGCGCAATAAAACATTAAATCTCTACCATATTGCATATTGCGAAGCTAAACGGCCGGATTTGCGGAGCAAAACGGCCACATTCCGTTTTTGAACAGCCGATTTGCTACCTGCCTGTGTAATCCAGTCCTTATAATGATAGTAGCCATCTCAGGGATGGTGAATACATCATTTTAAGGAGGATAATGTATGCAGTTGGATTACAAGGACATCATTATCAAACACTACGCGCTATCAATGTCCGGTAGCGAAATAGCTCGTCAGACTGGTTTCAGCAAGTCTGGTGTTAATGACTTCTTGAGAGCATTCAAGAAGTGCGAAGATCTAAGCTATCCATTACCAGCAGGTATCACTAACTATGGTATTGCCCTGAAGGTGTATGGATCCGTACCTGGATCAGGAGGTCGAAATGAGAACATCGAGCTACCTGATTATGAAGAGGCTGCCAAGCTTATGGCTACTCGTAAAAACATGACACTCATGTTTCTTTGGAACCGCTATAAGAAAAAGTGTGAAGAAGAAGGTGCTCGTTTCTATCAATACAGCCAGTATTGTGAGCTCTACAACAAGTGGTGCGAAGAGAATTATGAGACCGCCCACTTTGATGCTGTTGTCGCGCAAAAGATGGAAGTTGACTTTGCTGGACAGACGTTCTCCATGACAGATCCTCTTACCGGTGAGATTATGACCATTGTCGTTTTTGTAGCTATCTTGCCTTATTCACAGTATATCTATGCAGAAGGAATGCTCTCAACGAAGGAGCCGCAGTGGATTGATGTCAACAATCATGCATTGGATTACTTTGGTGGAGTTCCTGCATTAGTAGTCTGTGATAACTGTAAACAGGCTGTTATCGTTAATCAAGACTGGATTGAACCTGAACTAAACAAGGATTATGCTGATTGGGCTGACCACTATGGCACTGTTATTCTTCCAGCGAAGGTTCGTAAGCCGAAGTTCAAAAGTTCTGTAGAAAACGCAGTAGGCATTCTTGAGAAGGGCTTCTTCCACAAACTTGAAGAACGCCAGTATTTCTCACTGGAACAGTTTAATAAGGATCTCTGGAAGGAACTGGAGGCTCTGAATAAAGAGCCATTCAAGAAGAAAGAACACTATAGATACTACTATTGGGAAGAAGAGAAACTTGAATTGATGCCGCTTCCCTCCATGCATTATGAGTACATGGAGAGAAAAACGGCCAAGGTATCAAGCGACTTCCACGTACGCTTTGACAATGCTTATTATAGCGTAGATAAAGCGTTTCTGCACAAGAAAGTATCTGTTAAGGCTTCTTCAACCGTTGTTCGTATTTATTCTCTTGCTGGAGAGTTCCTTTGCGAATGGCCAAGGGCAACCCGTAAAGGCCAGTGGTCAACGAATCCAGAGCACCTGCCGGACAACTATAAAGGATTTACCCAGTGGAATGCTCCTTACTTTATCCAGAAAGCTCAGCTCGTTGGCAAAAATACAGAGACTGTGATTCGTACGATTCTCAAATCCAGACCATATGAAGTCCAGACCTATCGTATGTGCCTGGGTATTCTGAACTTTACAAAGAAGTACAGTAATAAGGCCCTTGAAGAGTGCTGTGAGCAGGCGATTGCTCTGAATAAGCAGAAATATACCTTCATCAAGAATACGATATCTGTTGTAGCAGACGATCTCGGAGAGGCGGGATACCATCATTCCACATCGACAAAGAAAGAACGGGTACGCGGCGGGTATGTAATGCCGCCGGAAGCTTCCAGTATAGACACTCTTTTATCTCGCAGCAAAGCCCTTGCCGATCAGATGCGCGAGGAGGTGGATGACTGATGCTTACAGGAATCGCTCTCATGAACGAGCTTGTTGATGAACTGAATGAACTTAAACTTTCAACAATGGCAGCCACCTTAGATGATCTGTATCACAGACCCGGCTTTTTAGAGATGGATCATCTAACGCTTATTGCTGAACTGATTGGTCCACAGTTTCAGGAAAAGGTTAGTACGACACTGAAGAATCGACTGACAGCAGCTCATCTGAAAGGGTCTCCGGAGGAGCTGACGGATTGTGTGGACTCTGACAAGCGTGAGTATCTGCCTGCAGGTATAACCGAGGTACTTTCTTCCCTTGACTTTATCGAAAGAGGTTATCATCTCTGCATTCTAGGAGAATCAGATGCCGGGAAGTCTTACTTTGCCAAAGCTATCGGCATAAAGGCCTGCAACCAGTATAACGTCGGTTACTTCCACAGCGAAGAGTTTCTGGAAAGCATGGTAGCCCTTAAAGAACAGGACTACGATAAATATGCTCGCAAAATGAAGAAGTATCTCAAATGGGAACTGATCATTCTAGATGATTTTCTGCTCCACACGATCACTGATGAACGAGAAATAAAAATCCTGTTCGAGCTGCTCGAAAAGAGGAACGAACAGAGAAAAAGTACTATCGTATGCTCACAGCGTGATCCGGATAACTGGAAAGCAATGATTCTCAACGATGAGGTATCTGCTAATTCCATCATGAAGAGAGCTACAAAGCACTACACTATCAAGATCAACACACGATAAGTGTGAACTTCCTTCTTTTTTACGCCTGACGCATTTTCTGAACGAATAGAATCAAAAAAAGCCCTGTAAATAAGCATTT
>CAVFXW010000087.1:0-2635 GCA_963626675.1 Clostridium sp. CAG:452
TCTGCAAGAAAGCTTTTTGAAGCTTTTCCAGAATTGAGGGAACAGCTGTGGAAACTCAAGAGTGGACATTTCTAAGCAAATAAAGACTTCAACGAGGTTAGCTATCATTACTGTCGAAGCAGTTTAGGCTTTGAATGGCGTCATAACGTTTATTCATCAAAAAAAGGCAACAATTCCCCCTTTCCCCCGTAGTGACAAGCTCCGGAAAGAGAGGTAAAGTCTAATCAGTTGAGGTTCAAAATCAACTGATTTTAAGAAGACGATGGTTTAAAATGGTTAATGGGCTGTCGTCTTTTTTATTTTTATCGGGTTTCGGGAATCCGGAGAGGCTACCAAAACCGAATAAAATTAGGTAGTGGAGGTCATGAATGAGATTTCCTACTGAGACAACAGCGCTTCTTCTTGTTCTTAACCACATCGGAGACACATAGCCTTTTTCCTCAAGGATGAGAGCAATGAGCTGAAGAAGAGACTGGGCGATGAACGAGATAGAAATGAACCTCTCATAAGCTCTGAATGTATTGATAACCAACTTTCTGTCTTTCTCAGGAATGGATGCAAGAGGATCAGGTGCATCAGAAGGCGCAAAACGATCGAGCTTCGGCACCTTCTTAGACCAGAAATGATAGCAGAAAGCTTTGGTGTCCTGAGATGACACTTTGAAGCTTGGCTCGATTTTCCATCTTTTTGAGTATCCAGAAATTATCTTAAGGGCACTGATGTTTGTATCCGTGCATACGAAGATTGCCGTTCCTTTTGAAGATATAGTGAGAACGAATTTAATCGGAGTATAGTTCTTTCCCCAGAGTAGTATTTCTTCCCTGTATTTCACAGTCTCTTCTTTTCCATATAGATTCATTTTGACTTCAGTGAAAGCACTTTTGTCTTCAAAGTAATCTGTCAGATGTACTTTCTCTCCTCTTATGCGAGGGCGTCCTCTTTGACCTTCTTCCTTTTCCTCAGGAAGAGTCCAGGCTGTGCAGTTCTTTTTCGCCTTGCTGATCAAGACAATAGTCTTGTCCGGTTTAGTTACATTCTGTGTCCTGATAGCGGTAAGTGCAGGGTCACAGAAGAAATAGGAGTCTGCCAGCAGGTATGAATGGCCGAATGTTTCTGTCGCATCACATGCCATCTTCAGCATTTTATCAACATGTGATTTGAAGGCCATAGTGTCGTTCTCATTCCACATACGAATTTCATCTTCCCCGTTCTGTATTTCTCCTTCTATAAGGAAACAGGAGAGCTTTGTGTCTTCACTCCCAGCTAATACCCCCAGGCTCCCTACCTGATGTCCAAATGTATTCTTAGGCTTAGACGGAGTTTCGCTGCACTGTGTTATTCTCGTTACCCCCGCCATGAATTTTCCGCTCTTGATGACATTGTGGCCGTCAATAACGATGAAACTTCTTCCTTCTGCGGCATCCTTATATAGATAACCACTGTCTCTTATGATTTCACCCAGAACTGTCCAGAGTTCCTTATGGTCAAAAGGAGAACGCTTGAAGAACTTTGTCATGCTTTCATAGACACGATTCTTGTCGTCGGAATCAAACTCGAAAGGGAGCATCCTGGCTGTATCTGTTACTCCCTTCCTTTCGATTGAAGCCATGAATGTGAGTAAAGCGAGACTGAAGTGCTCAAACGAAGCTTTTCGACTGAACACGGACCTGAATTTAGCTGCGTAGTAAGAAAACATTTCTTCGAATACTTTGATACTTAAAGCTGGCATAGTTACCTCCAAATATTATACGATAATGATATTGGAATTATATCACATAACGATTTAGAAGTAAAGCATTATTTTATATAATATAATAAATTAGCGCAAAATAATCACCCTAAGAATTAAGGGTGAATTAGACGCTTTGTGTATAAGTGAGCATCAAACACTCTGCCGCAGAGTCGACTTTCGCAAAAATGCTTTTAGAAATGTCCACTCATGAGTACCATAATATTTCTCCTTTTTATCGCATTTCTATGTTGAATATTTATTACTCAACCCATTTATCTGAAAGCAGATTCAGCTGCTGTTGTTTTAGTCCTGGGATTATTTCTTGTATCACTTAAAAACGGGGGCACTAGTAGTGCCTGAAAAGTCTTCTGTTTCCCGTATGCACACAAGAGCTAACTCTTCAAAGAGTCATGGGAGAGCTGGAGGTTCTTATAAATGATGTTGAGTGTTGAGATTCAATGTCTTAAAAAAACTTTAAAAACAGCTTGAAAAATAGGGATTGATAGGTGATGATTACTACAATAGAGGAGGAGGGGAATAAACTCCTTTAATTTTGCGGGGAAGAGTTAATTTACATCGTTAATCTCCCTTAGTAAGTGTCTTTCAGATCGTTCAGTCTGCTTTTGTGGGTAATGTGGTGTTGGGCATAGTGAGACTTTATTCTACACCTGAAAAAGGGGTAAGGGTATTGTATTTGCGTTGTTCTTCTTTATGGTGACACGCAATGAAAGACAACAAAACCTCTCCTATGAGCATCACTTTAATCATAATTTCAAAATGAGGTCGCTCGCATCCTCGAGCGCTACGGCTGTCGATAGCTAATTTCTTAATTTGGGTTTCACTTTTTTCTTGCTATTGTTATTTGTACTTTTTGAAGAATGTTCAATATCCATGCTTATAGGT
>CAVFXW010000088.1:0-2608 GCA_963626675.1 Clostridium sp. CAG:452
GTACTTTAGAGTACTTCTATTTAAAAATATTAATTGCATGTTAATTACCTAGATACCCTTCCATCATCGTTATCACGCATTTTGGTGGCGTAGCAACGTTTGGCTTGAACTCAAGCGTGTAGCTGCCTTTTTCAAGCATCAGGAAATTATCGGCACTGAAGTCTTGATATTCATATGCGTTTATCGTTTCTCCATTCTCAGTTATTTCTATTTTCTGATCCAAGGAGAATGAGTTAACTTCCAAAATTGCGTTTTTCGATTCGTAATATATTTTTAGTCGTGACACTTCCACACCATCTTTTGTGACGATTATCTCAGGATTAGAAAAAGCCCCATTTAATAGAATTCTTAAAGGAGCCTTTGCATATCCGTTATTTGAAATCATCACCTTGCCACTTATTGAATTCGAGTACTTGTAAGGATAGGAGTAAGAGTAATACTTCCCACCACCATCGGTCTCGATTTCTATTTCTTTTGTGACGTCCTTGAACCAATAGGAAAGCTTCTTGATTGCAAGCGTTGAGATAAGAGCACCGGCTGATAGTTCAGTCTTTGACAAAGACTCAATCTCGGCATAGCAGTACTTCCACTCAATGGCTTTGTAGTAAAGGTAGAAATAATCGCCACTCTCGATGAAGTCGAGAAAAGATTTGTAGCCTTTATAGCCATTAAGGAAAGTAAGAGTTAAAGAGATATCCTGAGTTGGGTTCTTCTCATAAAGTTTTTTATAGTTAGAATCGAACTCGGTGTATTCCACTTCTTTCTCGATTCCAATGTTGTCGATACCAGACACGAGAGTTCCCGTTGAATAGTCGAACTTGTATGTCTGGCCATAATTATTCATTAGATAGAATTCTCTCATTATAGATATGCCCCTCCTAAAGCCCTGTTGATTGAGTCTATGTCAAACTCGCTCGATGATGTGTTAATTGTCACGTTGTTAGTCGTTGTATTGTTGTTATTAGTCGTTGAATTGGAGCTTCCTTTGCCTAGGTTGAAAGTATCAGAGAACCAGTTTCCGACATCGCCGAACCAGCCACCAACCGCATCCTTAGCATCGCTTACCCAGGAAGAAACAGCATCAACGCCATTCGAGATAAAATCTTTCACATTGCTATAAGCATTAGCGAAGAAATCTCCGATGTTCTCACCCACTCCCTTGATGCCTTCAGTGAATTTTGAGAATGTATCACTAATCCATGAGAAGAATGCGCTGAACTTTTCAGCTACCCAGGAAATGGCTCCACCTAAAGTGTTGACGAAGCTATCTGCAAAACCAGACACTCCTTCACTCCATAAGCCTAGAGCATTCGATAGATTATCAATGAGCCATTGAATTCCATCCATGATCCAGTTGATTAGATTTAGAATTGGTTCAAGCAGTGTGGATATAACTTCAAGAATAGGTGAAATAACTGTCTCCAATACTTCACCAATTGATGAGAGCATTGGTTCGAATGCTTCTAATAGTTTTGAAAACACCTGAAGCTTAACTTGAAGTGGAATCAAAAGAACGTTTATCAAAGGTTTAAGAGCATTGAACACTCCGCTTATTGCTTTGATTATCGTTTGAACCACCTTGATTATTGGTTTCAATATAGCTGAGATTATCTCTAAGATAGGTTTTAAAACTGATGCAATGACATCAATCACGACTCCTAAGACATCCCCGATAAGTTCTAGGACATCTGCCAAGGAGTCAAGTATCTCCATGATTGGATCAAGTATCGAATTGATGAGTTCTAAAACCACTGAAACGATATCGACAACTAAAGAGATGATAAGTTCCAGGACTTCACAAATTGGCTCTAGAATCTTCTCTAAGAGATTAGCCACCTTTGTGATGATTGTTGAAACAACCTCTATCACTCTCTTGATAAAAGGAATAAGAGATTGAATAACTCCAATAATTGCATCAAGGATCATCTCGACAGCTGGTAATATCTTCTCAATTAAAGAAACGACCACATCAATGACTAAGTTAATGGCTCCCATAAGCTCGTTAATGACGCCCATTAAAGATGTGAACACTTCTTCAAGAGCACTCGCTATCTTGGTTATGAAATTACCTAAAATGGATACGATTTCCTTTAAAAGCTCCCTGAATTTCTCATTTTGGAGAAGAATGACAGCAATGACCGCTATTAAAGCTCCCCATCCTAAAGTCGATGCACTTATCGCACCACTTGCTATCTTCAGTCCAGAACTTAACGCAGTGATACCTGCCTTCATGCTTTTTATTAGAGGCACTGCTTTCCCGACAATGGTTAAGAGTGGCCCAATAGAAACAACAACAGCACCAATAGCAAGAGCTACATTCTTAGCTTTGTCCGATAGGTTGTCCCAACCCTCAATCATTCTTTTGAAGAATGGAACCACCTTCTCTGACATGACTTGAACGAGCTTGCTTAAGATTGGCAAGAAGGCATTTGCAAGCTCATATTGCACACTTTGAAATGATTTCTTGAGTCTAGTCACGGCATCAGTAAAATCACCAGCAGCGTCCGCATCCTCATTCGATACAATGCCTAGTTCTTCGCATTCCTCTTTCAGTTCTTCAACCTTAGTCGTTGATGCTGAAATCATCTGCGTTAGTTCAGAGCCTAAC
>CAVFXW010000089.1:0-2543 GCA_963626675.1 Clostridium sp. CAG:452
ACACGGAAACTGTAATTAGAACCATTAGGGAACTTAACGCAATCGGAGTCGATGTGTATTTCGAATCGCAAAAGATGCACACACTTTCTAAAGATGGAGAATTCATGCTTACGATACTTGCAAGCTTCTACCAAGAAGAAGCAAGGTCCGTTAGTGAGAATATGAAGTGGAGAATCAAGAAGGAGTTTGAGCAAGGCAACATTTGGGGTGGTGTTGATAACTACGGATACAAGGTCGAAAAAAAGACCTACACGATTGTGCCAGAGCAAGCTGAGGTTGTTAGAAGAATCTTCGACAGTTGCATTAACGGAATGGGAACAATCGCAATCGCTAAGATGCTAAACGATGAGGGAATAAAGTCAATGTTTGGCAAAAAATGGAACAACGGATGCATAAGGTACATGCTACACAACATCAATTACACCGGAGACTTGATTCTTCAAAAAACGTACAGCGAGAATTACATGACCAAGAAGACGATGGACAATAAAGGCGAGCTTCCTCAGTATTATGTTGAGGAACATCATGAGCCAATCATCTCTATGGAAACATTCGTAAAAGCTAATGAGATTCTGAAGCAAAGGGCGAAGCGTTTTAAACTTGATGTCAAGAAAGAGATAATCGATTATCCATTCAAACATATGATTAAATGCTCGTGTTGTGGTGCAACCTATGTCCACAAGACATCAAAATATAACACATATTGGATTTGCCCAACATACAAGATGCATGGCAAGGACCAATGTGGTGATTCCAAGCAAATCGTGGAATCCAGATTATATGAAGCAATAAATGAGCATTTTAAATGGAAAGAATTCAACGAGAATAAATTCAAAAAGGCGGTAGACCATATGGTTGCAAAGCAAGGCAACATCGTTGAGCTTCACATGAAAGATGGAACGATTGAGGAAATTATATGGAAAAACCCTAATAGGGCCGATGGCTGGACTCTTGAGATGAGAGAAAAGGCAAGGCAAAAGAAATTGGAGAACGACCGAATGAAAGGAGAAAAGAAGAAATGGGAAAAGTAAGAATCATACCATCAACCATCAATCCATTGACGATGATGGAAGTTAACTCGACTGCTAAAAGAAAGGTTGCTGCCTATGCTAGAGTTTCCACCGACAGCGATGAGCAATATAGCTCCTATGAGATGCAAGTTAAGTTCTATAAGGGTTATATCCAAGAGAGAGTTGATTGGGAATATGTTAATGTCTATGCCGATGAAGGTATATCTGGCACCAACACCAAAAGGAGAGCGAGTTTTAACCAGATGATTAGTGATGCGCTCGATGGCAAGATAAATCTCATCATCACCAAGTCCATATCTAGATTTGCAAGAAACACTCTTGATACCATCTCCTATATCAGAAAGCTGAAATCAGCTGGTGTAGAGGTCTATTTTGAAAAAGAGAACCTCTGGACCTTTGACTCAAAGAGTGAGATGGTGCTTTCGATGTTAGCTGCAATTGCGCAAGAAGAATCTAGAAGCATCAGCGAGAACGTCAAGATGGGTATTCGTTGGCGATTTAAGGAAGGCAAAGTATCAATGCCTTATAAGCACTTCCTTGGCTATGAGAAAGTCGATGGCAAGATTGTCATCAATGAACAAGAAGCTGAGGTCGTAAGACTTATCTACAAACTCTTCCTAAGGGATGGTTGGTCAAGAACTGCCATAGCCGAATACCTCAATAAAAACGGCTACAAGAAGCCTACAAATAAAGGTAAGTGGAAGACAGTCAATATCGAATCCATTCTCACCAATGAGAAATACAAGGGTGATGCATTGCTTCAGAAGGGATATGTCGACAACTTCCTCGATCATACGGTCAAGAAGAACAATGGAGTTTTGCCACAATATTATGTCGAGAACAGCCATCCAGCAATCATCGACAAGGAAGAATGGAACATGGTCCAAGAGGAACTTGAAAAGAGAGCAAGGTTCAAATACTCCTATTCTACCAACAACCCATTCAGCTCCAAACTAATATGCGAGTGTTGTGGTAGTTTCTATGGTGCCAAGGTGTGGCATTCTAACACTGCCCATAGGAAGATAATCGCCCAATGCAATAAGAAGTTTGCAAAGGGCAAAGAAAAGTGCGACACGCCATCTTTCTCCATTGAAGAAGTTCAAAATAGATTTGTGAAAGCATACAACAAGGTGATGGCTGATAAAACTTCTCTTATAGAAGATACCAATGATGTCATAAAGCTATTGATTGACACGACCGAAATCGATACGAAGATAGAAAGACTCAACAACCAAATCTCAGACATCAAAATCATCGTTGAAGATATGATAAAAGACAATTCCTCAAGGAGCCAGAACCAGGAAGAGTACATGAGAAGATACAATTCCCATATCAAAAACTTTGAAGAACTCAAGAATCAATTGGATGACGCTCTTACTGAAAGAACAAGGAAACTCCAAAAAGCTGATTCTATGCAATCGTTCCTAAAACAAATAGAAGACAAGGATGAAGTGCTCCAAGAATTCGACATCACTCTTTGGAACACGATGATTGATGAAGCTGTTGTCAATA
>CAVFXW010000090.1:0-2543 GCA_963626675.1 Clostridium sp. CAG:452
TATTGACAACAGCTTCATCAATCATCGTGTTCCAAAGAGTGATGTCGAATTCTTGAAGTACTTCATCCTTGTCTTCGATTTGCTTTAGGAACGATTGCATCGAATCAGCCTTTTGAAGTTTTCTTTCTCTTTCTAGAAGAGCGTCATCCAATTGTTTCTTGAGTTCTTCAAAGTTCTTGATATGAGAATTGTATCTTCTCATGTACTCTTCCTGGTTCTGGCTCCTTGAAGAATTATCTTTTATCATGTCTTCAACAATGATTCTGATATCTGAGATTTGACTATTGAGTCTTTCTATCTTCGTATCGATTTCGGTCGTGTCGGTCAATAAGCTGATGACATCCTTGGTATCTTCTATAAGAGAAGTTTTATCAGCCATCACCTTGTTATAAGCTTTTATGAATCTATTTTGAACTTCTTCAATTGAGAACGATGGAGTGTCGCACTTTTTCTTTCCTTTGGCAAACTTCTTATTGCATTGGACGATTGTCTTCCTATGAGCAGTGTTTGAATGCCAGACCTTGGCACCATAGAAATTACCACAGCAACCACATATGAGTTTGGAGCTGAACGGATTGTTGGTAGAATAGGAGTATTTGAACCTTGCTCTCTTTGATAATTCCTCTTGGACCATGTTCCATTCTTCCTTGTCGATGATTGCTGGATGGCTGTTCTCGACATAATATTGTGGCAAAACTCCATTGTTCTTCTTGACCGTATGATCGAGGAAGTTGTCGACATATCCCTTCTGAAGCAATGCATCACCCTTGTATTTCTCATTGGTGAGAATGGATTCGATATTGACTGTCTTCCACTTACCTTTATTTGTAGGCTTCTTGTAGCCGTTTTTATTGAGGTATTCGGCTATGGCAGTTCTTGACCAACCATCCCTTAGGAAGAGTTTGTAGATAAGTCTTACGACCTCAGCTTCTTGTTCATTGATGACAATCTTGCCATCGACTTTCTCATAGCCAAGGAAGTGCTTATAAGGCATTGATACTTTGCCTTCCTTAAATCGCCAACGAATACCCATCTTGACGTTCTCGCTGATGCTTCTAGATTCTTCTTGCGCAATTGCAGCTAACATCGAAAGCACCATCTCACTCTTTGAGTCAAAGGTCCAGAGGTTCTCTTTTTCAAAATAGACCTCTACACCAGCTGATTTCAGCTTTCTGATATAGGAGATGGTATCAAGAGTGTTTCTTGCAAATCTAGATATGGACTTGGTGATGATGAGATTTATCTTGCCATCGAGCGCATCACTAATCATCTGGTTAAAACTCGCTCTCCTTTTGGTGTTGGTGCCAGATATACCTTCATCGGCATAGACGTTCACGTATTCCCAATCAACTCTCTCTTGGATGTAGCCCTTGTAGAACTTGACCTGCATCTCGTAGGAACTGTATTGCTCATCGCTATCAGTGGAAACTCTAGCATAGGCTGCGACCTTTCTTTTGGCAGTCGAGTTAACTTCCATCATCGTCAACGGATTGATTGTTGATGGTATAATTCTTACTTTTCCCATGGTTATTTCGTTCCTTTCATTCTATCGATTTCATATTTCTTTTGCCTTGCCTTTTCCCTCATTTCTGGAGTCCAGCCATCCGACCTATTAGGGTCTTTCCATTTGATTTCCTCAATCGTTCCATCTTTCATGTGAAGCTCAATGATGTTGCCTTGTTTTGCCACCATATGGTCAACCAGCTTTTTGAACTTGTTCTCGTTGAATTTGCTCCATTTGAAACGCTCGTTTATCGCTTCATATAATTTTGATTCGATAATTTGCTTAGAATCACCACATTGGTCTTTTCCATGCATCTTGTATGTTGGGCAAATCCAATAGGTGTTATATTTTGATGTCTTGTGGACATAGGTTGCACCACAGCAAGAGCATTTAATCATATGCTTGAATGGATAATCGATTATTTCTTTCTTGACATCAAGTTTGAAACGCTTCGCTCTCTGCTTCAAAATCTCATTGGCTTTTACGAATGTTTCCATAGAGATGATTGGCTCATGATGTTCCTCGACATAATACTGAGGAAGCTCACCTTTGTTGTCCATCGTCTTCTTGGTCATGTAATTCTCGCTGTAAGTTTTCTGAAGAATTAAATCGCCAGTATAATTAATGTTGTGTAGCATATACCTTATGCATCCGTTGTTCCATTTCTTGCCAAACATTGGCTTTATTCCTTCATCGTTTAGCATTCTTGCGATGGCGATTGTTCCCATTCCATTAATGCAGCTATCAAAGATTCTTCTAACAACCTCAGCTTGTTCTGGCACAACCGTGTATGTCTTTTTTTCGACCTTGTATCCGTAGTTATCGACACCACCCCAAAGGTTGCCTTGCTCAAACTCCTTCTTGATCCTCCATTTCATGTTCTCGCTCACGGACCTTGCTTCTTCTTGGTAGAAACTAGCAAGTATCGTTAGCATGAACTCTCCGTCTTTAGAAAGCGTGTGCATCTTTTGTGATTCGAAATAGACATCGACTCCGATTGCGTTAAGTTCCCTAATGGTTCTAATTACAGTTTCCGTGT
>CAVFXW010000091.1:0-2444 GCA_963626675.1 Clostridium sp. CAG:452
CCTATAAGGGAGATCTATTTTATTACTTCTAAATGATTTTCATTACAAAAAAACACTAGATTTCCACGTATTCTATCTCTTTTCAGAATGGTTTCTATCAAAGCAAATATCGATGACATCTTTAAAGTCCAGTTCAACCAGCACGAAAAAGGTTGTAACCTCCGAGATGCAGTTATGTTTAGAAGAATAGAAAGAAAAAATATTCCCATATCGGTATATATATTACTATCATTCCAAAAGGAAAGTCAGAATAATGAAAATAGATTTTCTAGATAAATTCAAAGTTGTGCGACCTCTTCCTGACACATACAAGCTGGATAAAAATGGAATGCCTATTGTGAAAAGAAGCACAGTTTCAATACAAACGTTAAGAGATATCCAGTACCTGAATGTTCAGAATCTTGCATCAATCAGAAAGCATAAGAACTCGCTCCTTCTGTTTTTCTCATATGACAAGATACTGCAGAAATATTGGGACAATCCTCTGAAGTATATTCCTATTCTTCAACTCTCCAAACTTTGTTGCACACCGGATTTTTCTATTTACCCGGGAATGAATAAATGGGAGATGTCTCATAATATCTATAAAAACAGATGGCTGGGGTGCCTCTGGCAATCATATGGTGTTCCTGTAATATGTTCTGTCTCATGGGCAGATGATAGTACATTCGATGTCTGTTTTTCGGGGATAGAAAAAGGAAGCATAGTTGCTGTTTCAACTCTGGGATGTACTCAGGTAAATAAGAGTTCATTCATTTGTGGTTACAAATGAATGATGGAAACAATCAAGCCTTCCCTCGTAATTGTGTATGGAACCTTTATCGACGGCATCTTCGGTGACATCATACTGATTAACTACAGGGAAAGTTTTTATTGTGAACTTCCTGCAAATTATACCTCAAAGTTCGATGATCTTGAGAACTTCCTCGAATGATTTACCGCTTTTGTTGACTGCCTGAAGAAGAATCTCCGCCTGAATCTTCCTTTTCTCGTCCAAAAGCCCCCTCATAACGACAAGCGTTTCGTCGTATTCCTTCTTCAGTTTCTTCGCTTTCTCCTGTGTCCTTTTTATTCTTGTGTCAATCGCCTTCGTGCTTGGCCGTCTTGCCATCTTTATGCCTCCTTCTTCCTCAGAATCTCACCCAGAGTTTTAGATTCCTTCTTTACATCGTCCTCACTTATGCCGAAATAACTAAGGATGTCCTTCTGCTTTTTCGTGACAGGATGGTCAAGGCGGTAGATGTTGTCAAAATGCTTTGTAATCTCAATCTTGTCGAGTTCCTTCATGACAGCGGGAACCGTTGCATAGTTTGGTTTGTTCGAAAGATTGAGAGTTGCCTGGCTTATGTTTGTGTAAATTCTCGACCTGACGATGAGGGCCACAAACTCGATTAGTATCTTGGCATCCGTCTTCTCATCCGTGTAGGTTCTGAGTGTACTGTTACCCAGGTAGCTCTTGTCGCCTCTGAAAAGCTTCTCGCTCTCATCCCTGGATTTGTATCTCTCCAACGCCTCCGGAGCTTCCATCGCCTCGGATGTAACGATGACAATATAACCACAGTATCTGAGTTCTCTTTCTCTGACTCCGGGTTTTTCTTCGTAAAAGAGAAGCGTACCATCATTATCATAGGTAATATTGTATAAATCGTTGAAGGTACCGCTGAACACATACTTCTGTCCTATCTGCTTTTCAATGGCCTCGCTCATCCTGTTGAACTTGTCTTCTACCATCCTCTGAGCCTGTGCTGCCCTCGTTATCGAGTAGTAAATATGAATGTAACGAGTGCAGTCATTATCGAAGATCTTGCCTTTGATTGTTGTGCCGTAAACTTTGTAACTCTTTATGTAGCAGCTGCTTTTTGTTTCGAAAGCACCTTTTGTCTCGTCAACGGCCTTCTCGAGAACCTTCCTCTTTCCCTTGAGCATGATTATGAAGGCATAACCTTCTCTATCAAGAAGACGGAGGTTATCCTCCGAGAAATATCCTCTGTCGAGAATAAAGGCTACGCTTCTGTAGCCGTAAGCCTTTGCCTTCGCAATCATGAACTGAAGCTGTGACACATCAACTATGGAACCGCTGTACCGTTCATAGAAAAGCGGCTTGCTGTTGGTCTTGTCATAGGCGACGGCATAGTTGAATATCGGGAGATTCTTCTTGTCTTTCGCCTCCCCGAATTCTCCTATTGAAAGGTCTCCCGCCTGTGTGTTCTTGTTGGTTGCATCATAACTGATGTATATCTTTTCCCTGTGGTCCATCTTCTCGTTCCACATTCTCAGAAAGGTAAATGATGCTTCTTCTCCCAGATCTGAAAGGAATGACGAAATCTTGCTGTCGGAGAATATCTTCATACCTTCAGTAAAGAGGGCATGATGGTACGCATAGTCGGGATAGTACTGAGCTGCGTTATCTTCCGTTACTATCGTATAGGCTATAAGGTCGAGAA
>CAVFXW010000092.1:0-2427 GCA_963626675.1 Clostridium sp. CAG:452
CCTAAATTTTGCAAGGCAGTTGTGATAGCCTCGGAAGTATTCAACAACTCTGAATTCTCAAGGGAGGGCTTCCCTTGAGATTTCATGATGTATTCGGCCGCGTTAAGATGAATCTCGTCTTTGTTCTTGAAGATGAATTTGATGGCGTAAGGATTGTTTTCATCTCCTACGACCACCCTTTCGACTATCGCTTCAAGGACATAACGGTCAAATTCAGTAAGAGGCCCTCCATCTTCTAAGAGTTTCTTCGCTTTCGATAAGTTTTGTTTCTTCTCTTTGAGAATGACGTTACTTCCTTCTAAGGATTCGATATCTTTCTTCGCCAACTCTATTTCTAGTCTTAGAGACTCGAATGAGCTCTTGTAGGATTCTTCATCGATTGCATCAGATAGTTTCATGTCGATGAGCTTTTGTTTCTTGACTTCTAGTTTATCAAGTGCCTCCTGTTTCTTCTTGATGTCTTTCGATATGGCATCGAGATCAAATTCTTTCTCAATCTCCTCATAAACCGTCTTAAATGATGATTTGAGATCATCGCATACTAGGTTATAAGCAGTAAGGAAGGATTTCTCTAGGACATCCTCAGATATCCCTTTGGAATTAGGACAGGCTTTCTTTCCACCTTTGGTGTTGTTTACGCATTGCCAAACCACTTTGTCATAGCTTTTGCCACCATGCCAATGTCTTCTAGTATAGGTTCCGCCGCAGTGGCCACACTTGGTGATGGAAGAGAAAGCGTATTGCCTTGTGAGTTTCTCTTGCCTCTTGCCATCGATCAGACGCTTAGGAGTTCCCCTGCTATCTAGGATCTTTTGAAC
The DNA here is from genome assembly GCA_963626675.1 of Clostridium sp. CAG:452. Lineage (GTDB taxonomy): Bacteria > Spirochaetota > Spirochaetia > Sphaerochaetales > Sphaerochaetaceae > Ornithospirochaeta. The sequence continues at coordinate 819 of CAVFXW010000092.1, forward strand.
TCTCATGAATTCCTCTTTGGAAATGATTCCCTCATGATGATTCTCAATGTAGAACTTGTCCTCTTCTCCGAAGTTTCTTAGTCTTCTTTTGGAGATGGGGTCAAGCGTGAAAGTCTTTCCTTGAAGGCAATCGCCTACATATTTTTCATTGCGAAGGATTCCCCTAATTGCAGATTCATGCCAAGTGGTTTTACCAGTCTTGGTCTTATAGCCAAGTTTAGAACATTCTTTGGCGATGAGCGTGCATCCTGCACCTTCTAAATAGCGCTCAAAGATATATCTGACTGTCTTTGCTTCCTCCTCGTTTAATGTGATTTCTTTTGTGTCCGGATGATAATCGTATCCTAAGCATCCGTTGTATCCGATAAGTTCACCACGTTGCATTTTCATCCTAAGGCCTTTCTTGACGTGCTCGGAAGTGTTATGAACTTCTTGTTGGGCGACGCTTGATAAGACCGTCAGCATAAGTTCTCCGTCCATTGAGAGGGTGTTGATATGTTCTTCTTCGAAGAAGATCGCAACACTTTTCTCCTTTAGGAGTCTTACATAATGAAGCGTGTCGACTGTGTTTCTAGCGAAACGTGAGATTGATTTTGTGATAATCATGTCGATGTCGCCGTTTTGGGCATCGTTAATCATCCTCATGAAGTCGACTCTTTTATCTGTAGATGTACCGGTGATGGCTTTATCGGCGTAGATGCCTACCATCTTCCATTCGGGATTCTTGTTGATTAGTTCATTGTAGTACTGAAGCTGAGAGTTATAGGAATTGATTTGTTCCTCATCATCAGTGGACACTCTACAATAGGCCGCAACCCTTAGAAGAGAATTCTTCTCTTTGTTTCTATCGCTAAGTTTGGAAGTAGCCTTAATTAGCTTTATATCTGGCATTAATTATTACCTCCTTGTCATTGCCAGACAAAGTCACATCCTATCTTGGATTATACCATAGATATATCGATTAAATGACGATGTCTGTTGAGATTTTGTGAGATTTTTGAATTCTCTTTCTTATATTTTTGAATTGCTCTTCAGTAATGAGTCCTGCTTGTTTTACTTTTACTAAAGCACCGATATCAGAAGCGTAAGAGATAGCTTCCTTAATTTCATCAGGAGCGGTTGCTAAATCGTAGTGATGTATGACTTCGGTTGTATACGGTATGTTCTTTAGATTCTCGTTAACAGCATGAAGCCATTCATAGTATTCCCTTTTAGTAAGGGTCTTCTTTTGTTCTTCTTTCTTTGAATCAACATATTTCTTGTAGGCATCGAATCCTTGTGATTTAAGGATCTCGAATTGATTCATGATTTCATTTCTTGTTTGTGTAATCAGTATTGTGTCCTCCTTATTTTGTGAATTTAAAAACGGCATCTAGGTATCCTAGTGTTGAGCTTGCTCAAAGCGGGTTGGAGCAATTTGCTCCACATCTCTTATCCTGTTACGGTTTTAGAGCACTTCCAAGAGTATTTTTAACTTTTTAGATATCTTCAAATGTATGGATTCTTTTAGTGGAAGTCCTTTTGAATGAATGCTTGATCTTATATTTCTCAAGCAAGATACGTTCAAACTTATTTATCTCTTGACCCACCTTGAATAAATCCATCTTGA
>CAVFXW010000093.1:0-2360 GCA_963626675.1 Clostridium sp. CAG:452
TAGGAGAAACGCACCTAATAATGCTTGACAGCTATGAAAAGTTATGAATCAACCAGAAAAATCTATTTTGGGAGCAAGAAAGCACATTAGAAGGCCTGAAAATCATCTTAGTAGACGTATTGCTAAGAACAAAGGCAATGCCGATACCTCCTTTCGAGAAGGAGGTGTCGTAGGGTGTTTGGAACTCAGAAACGATAGTCAGGATTTGCTGTTCTTGGGAACGAGTGTCAAAGAAGAGGAGAGTTCTTCGCCATCCATCATGAGAAGGATAGTGCTGAGCATGCTTTCAAAACTCCAACCCATCTGTTTCCTTATTCCCTTCTTGGATGGAGCATTCTTTCCGAGAAGCTGCTGGTATCTTCGGAGGAAGGACAGGCTGACTTTGTTGAGGATGCTCCAGTTGAGGGCCGCTGTCTTGTTTGTGAAGGCACATTCGTCCTCTTTCATGACCGTATCGAGTTCCCAGTGCATGTTGTTCTCAATAGCCCAGTGGGAACGGATAGTCTTTGCAATGAGCTCGACATCCTTGAGTGTGGAAAGGTAATAACGGATTTCTTCCGTCTTCTTCCCTGTGACATTGTGGCATGTAGTCTTCTTTACGCAGGTAATGGTCTCCACTCCCTGCCATTCGAGGAAAGGTCCTCTCTTATCCACAGAAGCAAGATTGTAGAGAAAGAATTCCCTTACCTCGAGCTGATTGTGAGCAATCTCGCTTGAAAAGACATGCAGGGAACTATCACTCTTGGCTTTCTCCATATATTCATCGGTAAACTTTCTCTTGGCAAATTTATTGAATTTGGGCTGGTTTCCCTTGAGTCCGCCGACAAAATCCCCGTCAAGAGACAGAATCAGGAGTGCAGTCTCCGTATTAGTATGAAGAGAGTCGAACGTGAATACGATGTTATTTACATCCATCATGCTCTTTATTGCTTCCCTCACTGCCGGAACCTCGTTTGACTTATCCTCAATTGCAATGGAAAGGATGCACGTCTCCGAGTCATAGCTCATGGCATTCAGTATCTGAGTGGCCTTAATCTCTTCACTCGTTCCACTCTTACGCTTTGTTCCTCTCATTACCTTACCGTCCATTATTACGGTTTTCTTTTCCACTTCCTTTATTCCGAGAGCCTTCCTTATTGCATCGTCCCTCAGCTCTTGTGCATACACAAGCAGGGCATTGAGCTCGGTTGGCTTTATGATGGTAAGTATCCTGTTAAAGGTATCATGGCTGGGTACTCTGATGTATTTGAATACCTTTCGGTACAGCTTGAAGATATCTTCAGAATTCCAGAACAGCTCAATCTCCGTCGGGTTCTCCGCCCCTGCGATTATTGCAAGGAATATCATGAGAATGAGGTCCGGCAATGCATAGGTACACCGACCGGTGACCCTGGAGTCCTTGCAGTCCTTAAAGGTTCCCAGTAACTTCATACATATCTTATGTTTCCTGTACAGAGTCGGCTTCTTCATGCTGACACGTTTTTCTGAGAGAATAGCCTTAATCTGGAACTTCATCGAATATATTGTTTTACGCTCCAACTTCTTGGGCTCAGAGGGTGTATTCTCCATTTTACTGTCTTTCTTTTTCTCCATAATCCACTTTCTCCTCCATCTTAAGTTCCAGATTGTGTGAACTGAGTATTCTCTCAAGAGAGGATGGAATCTCGCTCAAGAGCCATCTCTCATTCACAAACACCGCATATATCGAGCTCAGCAGGCCGACAGCTTCCTTCCAGTCTCCCCCAAAAGCAGATGCAAACTTCGCTCTTATCTGCTTCTTGAGCCTCCCTATGGTTTCCTCTTCCTCATAAGTCGCCTTCCTCCCGTAATCCAGCTCTCCATACCAGAGACTAAGTATGCTTGATCCATATAAGGCGTCATTGTCTTCCCTCTGGAATGACAGAAGTGCATGTGAATATATGTATTTCTCTTCCAGCTTCTTCTTCCGGAGCGGAATCCTAAGGACGCAGCAGCAGCTCTCAGCTATGTATTCAAGTCCGTATGTCCTTACTAAGAGCTTCGGCTTTACCGGTGGTCTCGAAGGAATGAGCCCGTCCTTCTCTGTTACAACCCCGAGATACTCGTCACACTTCAGAACAGGGTATTTCTTCCCCTCCACCCTTTCCGAGTGACCTCGGTAGAGCGAATATCCGTTCTTCGTCTTCTTTATGTAGATTCCTTTCGTCTTGTACTTCATCACCCAGTCAGGATAGTCGGACATACATTCTCCTTGTATTAAGGACAGTTTAATACATAAATACCAAAAAATCAAGCCCTTGCCACTCAAAAGCCCCAAATTCGATGGATTTTTTTCGACTTTACAAATGGCAAGGACCGTGTATCTTGTTTGCTCTTATTGC
>CAVFXW010000094.1:0-2355 GCA_963626675.1 Clostridium sp. CAG:452
TCCATGCATGGTGAAGAATATGTACTCTGAATCGACAGGTTTGACGTAGTCATTGATGTACTTCTCAAGCAACATGGCAGTATTCCCTACGAGTGGAATTGTCCGCTCCTTCTTTCCTTTACCCATCAGTAGTATGAAAGGAGACTTCTTATCGAGGTAGATGTTAGCCATCTTTAACCCCGAGAGCTCGGAAACACGAACCGCCGTCTCATAGATGAGAAGAAGTATCATCTTGTTTCTTGCTCCTTTCTGAGTAGGGCAATTGCATAATCCTTACTAATACATACCAAATCGTTACAAATCCTCTGAAAAATGTTTATTTTCGGAGGATTTTTCTTTGCGGAGGGGTTGACTATTCTCTTTGGGTATTGTATACTATACAATGCAAAGGAGAACGCATATGTCAAACTATCCAGATTGGGTCAATTCTTACAAAACCAAGGGGACTTCCATTAAGAAAGTCGGGAACAACTATTACCTCTATAAGACGACATCGCACAGAGTGCCGGGGAAGAAGTATCCTCAAACTGTCTCGCAGTACATCGGCATTATTACTGAAGATGGAGTCAAGGAAACCGGCAACAGGGTTGTTCAGAGTGAAGATGTTGTGGTGAAGGAGTACGGGATGACTAAAGTTGTTCTTTCACTTCTCGAGAAGAAAAGTTCCTGTTATGCCAAGGGAGGAGAAGAGAGAGCACTTCTATTGAGACTGTTGAGCATTGAAAGTCCCGAGAGCTATGTTCTTGATGAGGAAGAAGCGGACCTTACCATAAAGAGAAATGCCGTCATACCCCGTTTCAAGGAGAAGGTGGAAGCCGAGATGGGCTGTCTTTTCAGCGAGCTGAGTATTCTCAGAAGTATTTACCTTGTAAAGATGGGAAAGAAGGAATTTATAAGCAGAGTCAGCGATGAACAGAAAGAGCTTCTCTCCAGACTGGAGGTGGTGCTATGAAGAGACAACACCTCTCCCGCAAGGAGATATTCAGAATTGCAGAAGCAAAGGCAGATAACAAGTCTCTTTTATCCTTTCTGAAGGCAATTCCAGATCCCCGTAAAGAAAAGAACAGGAAGTACCCTCTTGAGTATATTCTCATCGTTGTTCTATTCGGTTTCAGCTGCGGATGCACGACTGTAGTGGCCGCATGTGTTGAGTCGAAATACATAAGGGAGGCTCTCAGTAGGTGCTTCGGAATTGAAAAGATACCGAGTCATGACACCTGCAGCCGGGTTCTGAGGATGCTTAACCCGGTTTATTTGAACTATGCGTTATGGTCATGGGCTGGACTTCTGACAGAGGGAGAGAAATCTCACATCTGCTATGACGGAAAAGCTGTCAGGGCTGCTGCAAGGAACAAAGGGAAAAGCGGGAAGGAATACTCCACATATATAATGAATGTCTTCAATGCATCTTTCGGAGTTTTTCTCGGTCAGAAGATGGTCGGAAAGAAAAAATCGGAGATTTCCGTTCTTCCGGCTGTCATCGAGAAGACCGACATAGAAGAAAGTACAGTGACAATCGATGCGATGGGTACACACCCAAACATCATCAGTCAGATATTGGAACAGAACGGGTCTTTCATGCTCCCGGCTAAGAGCAACCAGAAGAAGCTCATGAGAAACATCTCCGACATAATACTTGATGCCGAGAACAAAGATAAGGAGGCAACGACAGATGGACTGAAGAGAGTCCAAAGCGGAACATACTCCGAGTCCGGTCACGGGAGGGATGAAACGAGACAAATCTGCCTTGTCCATGTCTCTGATCCCTCCGCTTTCTCTGAAAAAGCCTGGAAGGCTGTTAAGACCGTTATAAAGATAAAACGCACTTCTGTGGACAGAAAGACGAAAAAGACAACAGAGCAGGAAGTCTATTACATCACTAATACAACTCCCACTTGCGAAGAAGCAAATAATGTAATCAGGAAACACTGGAGCTGCGAGGTCGCCCATTACATCCTTGATGGGGAAAGGTTCATGGAGGATCGGTGTAATGCCAGAAACAGCCATGCCATAGAGAACCTGGCTGCTCTACGTAAATTTGCCTTCAACCTCCATAGAATCCTTGAGATAAGAAATGGACAGGGAAACGAAGTGTTCAAAGCCGAGCGTTTCCTTGCCCATAACATAAAAGTCTTCAAACATCTTCTCGAGGAACCTACTCCACGAATTTCCGCTTGAGGGCCATCTTCATTATTCCCCTTTTCAACCCTGTGCTTCAACAGGGCCATTCGTTATTCAGAAGAAACTCAAAACCTTCCCAATTCATCCCTCTGCACTACGCAATCTTCGATAATGTCTCTTCTTGAGACTCTATTTCGGTGTTGTTGCTCGTAAATAAATGAGTTTTACCCTCTT
>CAVFXW010000095.1:0-2335 GCA_963626675.1 Clostridium sp. CAG:452
AGGGCATGAAGAACGTCCATTAGTCCTGTTGATTTATCGGTGATTGCAAATTCGCTCACTCCTGCTTCTCTAAGGCATGCCACGAAGTCGTGTGCATCCTTTTCCCAGGGAAGGTCGTTAACCTCAAAGGCATCAGAGCTGTGGTCGATGCTGTTCTTCCAAGCCCAGTATGCTTTCATGTAGCCGTCGCTGAACGGGAATGGGAAGCTCTTCTCTCTTTCGTTCCATGCATCAACTCCGTCCCAGTCGTCTTTCTTGATGAGCTCTTCTTTCTCTTTTTTGCGAATGCTTCTTGCTCTTTCGTATCCTTCTCCGATTGTCTCCATCATCTTGAAATAACCGTTTGTGAATTCTGTCATTGTGGGCCTTCTCTTATCTCTCGAACGGGTAGCAATCCGTTTCTTTAAAATATCTTTCGCATCTCTTCTCAAAAGGGCATACCGTGCAGTAGTCGCTGCAGATTCCACAAGCTGATTTGCAGAATGTAATAAGCTCCTCGTCGCTCTTAACCTCTCCAGCCCAGCAGTTATGAATTGCTATCTCTGCATTAAGTTTGGTTATTCCCTGCTTCTTGCAAATATTGTCCAATGCATCGTGGTATGCTTTCTTGCTTTCATAATGTGCGGTGCTGCCTTCAGCTTTCTTGTAGTTGATAAGCGCAACCTTTGCCTTTTCGATTGTGCTGTTGTTTGTGAACTCTGTCATTGTGTATCTCCTTATCCTTTATGTACATACACATTAACTCTTGTGCCAAACTATAGCAAGTAAATATATACACATTAAAGAGTTATTTTCCAGTGAGAATGAAGCGTGTATATTCTTTCCAGTTCTCTTCCTCTTCCAAGTACAGCACGAGATCGAATAGCTCCAGCTCATAAGCAATACGCTGGACACCGTAAATATCGAACATATTTGTTTCCCCTGTATCTCTTACCTTAAGAACATCGGCTTTTATCTTCTCTGTCATTTTTACCCTTCCTCATGTGTTTAGCTGTATATTCGTACGCTTCAAGAAGACTCTCCAAGTCAAAGCCGAATGACTCGTAGCCCCTGGCACAGATAGCTTCGTAATATGGACTGGGAAGTCCAAGTTTTCTGTCCTCGTGCATGATGTAGACAAAGCAATCTTTCTCCTCTGTGTTCCCATTCTCGTCAGTGACAGGGAGTGTCATATTTTCCTTGTAGTAGAAGACAGGAAATCCCTCGTACCTGTCGAGGTTCCTCTCGTCGCTATCGTCCACTTCCCATATTCCAACAGGAACGCTCTGTCCCTTCTCTTTCTCTATCGTGAGGTATGCTCCACTACGGCTTCCCTTATAGAGAAGCCTGTAGTCTTTTATCTCTGCAGTCCCCACAACTCTAGCGTGGGGGCAGCGTGTCATCATCTGTCTTTTATTAAGGTTACTTCCGTATGCTATGTAGTTTCTCATGTTCCCTCCTTATGCTGTGCGTCCATGTCTCCATGCCGACGATCCACTGAGCTTCTTTGTTAAGTGCTCTCTGCATGCCTTGAACTCGTCTCCGATGAGTCCGATACGGTTAAGGTATGTACGCATAGCGAACTTCTCGTTCTCAATCTGAGGCTTCTTCGTGGACGCTGATGTCTGTGTCAGTGCCTGCGTGTTGAGCGCGAGTGCAAAGACGATGAAGCTTCGTACCTCTCCAGCATGCAGGGTTGAGTTGAACCCTCTAAGCTCCACTGTGTGGTGGCCGTGGAAGAACGAGTGCAAATTCAAAAATCTGTACCGAGATGAGTTGTATTTCCTTTCTCTATAATAAGTTGGCTCGCCGTTGTACCAAATATCCTCAAGTTCCATTAAGGACTGTGGCTTACGCTTGTTCATCCTCTGTACCATTTCCTCATCAAGTTTCTGGCAGTACCTTGCTCTTGCCGCCTCAATCCCGAGTGCCTTATAGAAGAGGTCATTTCTTGCGTAGATGATATTCACGAAGTTTCTGAGCGTGCGGGCTGTATGTCCTTCCCCATCGAGGTGAATGTGTATCCCACATGAGGAATTTGTTATTCCACCGGCCTTTCTGAGTGCTCTTACTGTCTCCTGCAGGAGGCTGATGTCTTCCTTGTAGGTAAGAATGGGAGTTACGAACTCAACGCTGTGGTAGTCGTTGGCTGTAACAATCTGTCCGTTCTCCTTCTTCTGGCATCTTATGGAGCCGTCTCTGACTATCTTCCATACTCTGCCGTCTGTGGCTGTAACTGTGTACTCGTCGTACGGGCCGCCTGTATGAACCATGTCACCCTTGACCATTCTCTTCACCACCGTGGCAGCTTCTCTTCTCGATAAGCCTGTCATCTCAATTTCAACTCCGAATCTTG
>CAVFXW010000096.1:0-2297 GCA_963626675.1 Clostridium sp. CAG:452
TGGACTTTTGCTGTCATAGGACGAAAGTCAAAGAATGAACTCTTGAATTCTCTATAAAGCTCCTTGTAATTGCTCTCCTGTGCAATTTTATATGGTTTTTTATCTTTAGCTTGCATGAAATCTCTAATAAAATCAGAAATTCGTCCGGGGATTACTCTTTCCATATGTAACCAATATGCCTTGTAATACTTGTCTTGTTCTTTTGGAGAAAGACCAAGCAGAATATAGTTACGAACGAGATCTGCTAAAGACAGGGGCTTACCAAGAGAGTTCATAGACTCAAATATTTCCTGTGGGTTTTCTCCCTTTTTTAGTTCAGGTTGAAGCTGTATCGTTACTATGGAGAATTTCCATAAGCCATTGCTGATAAGTTCTGTTAAGTTATATTTTTCGTAACTGTTCAGTCACCCCTAAACAAGGACACTAGCCAATAACTTGGCAGCAGTACCATTAAATACTGCAGTAATCATGTCAGACCGGCTGATGCCGTTCTTCTGAGCGGTATCAAGGACTGTAGCAATGGCGGCATAGTCGTTCATGCCTCCCAGTGTACGGAAGGTTTTGGACACAGCTTTACGGATCTTTGAACCTCTGAGGGATTGCTCGGCGCAGTTGTTCGAGTATGGAACATCGAAATCTTCAAGGAAGAGGAACGACTCATCTTCTCTCTCTTGAAGGCGCAGAAGAAGGGATCTTGTTTTACCTTCCGGTGCCTTCCCGAGGCCCAAAGCATACCTTTTCTGCTTCGGTTTTTCGAACTTATTCAGTCCTTCGTTCACCAACGCTCTGTATCTTATTCTGAACTGGGTTATCTTCTCTTCTTCCAGCCTGTCTTTTCCTGCTTCAATCGCATCCATCTTGGCCTTCCACATTTCTTTCAGGAGAGCCTGAAGCATTTCAAAGTATGCTGCATTGTCCTTTTCTCTAATTGCAGCACCCTTCAGCTCTCTCATTATGTGCGCAAGACATATAGCATGAAAGAGCTTGCCGAGTTTGAAATATGCGGACCAGCAGTCGTGCACAAGCGTCCCGAATGACTCGAGAAGAAGCCCGTTGTTTTCAATTGCAGCGAAACCTCTTTTCTCGTCAGCATAAAGATAGGTAGCCTTCTCATTACATACAACATGCAGCCAATGAAGTTTGCCGTCAGCTCTCAGACCTGTCTCATCGGCACCCTTAACCTTGCATCCTCTGAGGTAATTCTTTATTATACCTGAGATTTCAACGCATCTCTTAGCAAACTTGTTTATTATTGTGGAAGCTGTGCCTCCAGAAATCAGCTTGGAGAGATGAGAAGCAAGAAGTTCTCCCGTTCTCCTGACGGACGACACCCCGATTGTCCAGAGTTTCACAACTTCCGCCTTTATCGAAGCCCCGTACTGCTGTGTCGACTTTACATGTGCAGGCATCTCTCCGCTCAACATCTCTTTGAACATCGGACACATGATTGAGTAAACCTTATGTTCTTCGTCGACAACAACGGTCTTAATCTCATACACATGACCCGTTCTAATCGAGGCCATCTGGGAAACACATGACGCAAAGTTAGGGCACTTCATGCACTGAAGCGGGTAATGCTTTTTTACCACATGTTCATCAGCTTCAATCTTAGCCAGTCCGTGTCCTTTATGTCCCGGCTGGCCGCCCTGTTTCTTTCCGCTCTTTTCTCTGAGCGACTGCGGTTTGGGTGCAGGCGGTTTACTGTAACCATCCGATGATGGCGGCTTAGAGCTGTTGGAACTATTCTTGCTATTCTTCTCGCGAAGAGTCTTACTGAGTGCATCGACAGCATCCTTCAGTTCTCCGATGGTACCATCCATCTTTGTCATATTCGCATTCATATCATTGATGCTACCCTGCATCAGCATAATGAGCATAATCAGCTTAGAGATTAATGCGGTAGCCTCCGGAGAAAGCGAAGAGGCATCTACGCCAAAGGCAGAGAGTATTTCATCAGTGCTTGCGCCTGATGAAATGAGTGCTGTCAGCTTATCTTTAAACTCTGCCATTCTAGACCTCTAATTCCTTTTCTTATCTGGAATTATAGTACCACAACAGTCTTGTTTTGTCAACTTAAAAATGAATTTAATTTCTTTATTTACAAATAATTAAACATAAAATAAAGACCATCTCACTTGCCTGTTAAAGCGTTAAAAAAACAGCCGGTTTTGCTGTATGTAATTGGGAGAGAAAATTACGCCACCCATATTTAGTGTGCCGTGGAGGGGGTGACTGAACAGTTACCTTTCAGAAAGGATGCTCTCTCTTCTGTCAAGACTTTCTTTCTATACTTAACC
>CAVFXW010000097.1:0-2271 GCA_963626675.1 Clostridium sp. CAG:452
CCGGATCCTTTCCTGATTATGAGACCTTCATCTGTAAGTCTCTTCAATTGAGAGAGCACAGAAGATCTGCTGAGTTTCGGGCAGTCTGCCACGACATCAGCCCCTGTGAATTTACCGACTTTCCCTTCAACATATCTTTTTACGATGTCATATGCGGTGCTGCCGCTCTTTTCTGACATTAGTCCAATTCGTTCTTCAAATTCCAGATAACAGGAAAGAATAACGCGGAGCATATATCTGATGAACGGCGTCGGATCATTCTTCTCTTCATGCCATCCATAATCAGATTCTTCCAACGCATCATAATACAAGTCATTTGTTTTCTCTATTTCCTTTTCAATGCTGATGTATTTACCAACGCTGTAGCCGTTTTTATAAAGAAGTAGAAGAGTCAGCAATCTGCTCATTCTGCCGTTACCGTCATTGAACGGATGTATGCACAGAAAATCACAGATGAAGGCTGGAATAAGAAGCAAGGAGTCTACCTTTTCCTCTGCTCTTACGGTTTCGTAGGAAGAACATATGTCTTCCACGGCCCGGGGGTGTCATAAGGTGCGACAGGAGTGAATCTCGTAACCACCGTCCCATCTCGTTTCATCTCGCTGATATAATTCTGGGTATTCTTGAAGTTTCCGCCATATGACAATCCGGTTCTCTTCAATAGATCCCTGTGAAGCTGAAGTATGAATGACGGACGAACCGGGATGTATTCATTGCTCTCATGGATTGTGTTCAGTAGGCCCATGTAGCCCATTATTTCATCTTCATCGCGATTTCTCGGAGCCGTTCTTTCTGCAAAAAGCTGTTTCATTCTCGTGTCAGTAGTAACAATACCTTCAATTCTGTTGGATGCTTCAGTGCTCTGGATCTTTGCGATTTGCACAAGGCGTTCCAGCTCCACAGGCTTCTGTCGTATGAACAGATCCTGTCGGTCCTTGCATTCATGAATCTTTGCAATAAGACCCAGTATTTCGGTATCCCAGGTTCTTTGCTTAAGTCTGCTGTAATCGAATGTCCTCATAGCTTTTCATCCAACCCCTTATGTTTTCGTCCAATTATATGCCAATTTTGGACGAAACATCATCTTTCTGGACGATAACACAATAACCATTGTACTCAAACGTATCTGTTGCAAAAAAAGAAAAATCCGCGAAAGTAGTATTTCGGTAGTAATCGAGCATAAAGAGTCAAAAAACACTATATAATGGGAGACGTTAGTCTTATTGAAGAAAAAGAATTCTGTTAGAAAAGTTTTTCAGAAATCAATGAAGAGTCCCACTACGCTTTAGTGGGCTCTTCCTCTTCTCTCTCAGAATAAGATAATCTGCCCGCTATTCGGACAAACGCATGTATTGGGTTCGTAGTGGCACACTGCCTATATAACAAGCATCAGGACAGATATCGATTTTGTTGTTCCATACCTCTCTGCTGTCAACAGAAGGATTCTTATCCCATGATACAAGCCGCAATACAAAAGATGTGTTACATGACATTGAATCCGGAGACAAGGACAAACTTGTCTTTCTGACACCGGAATATCTCCTGCCGTTTCTCAGTTTCATAAAGGACAAAAGAAAGCTCTTCAGCATCGTTCTCTCAGAGGAAGAGTCTTCCGTCATAATGAGGCTTTCAATGATCTCTTCGACTATATTCTCGAGCCCATATGCGCCATCTTCGGGATATCAACGAACGAAAGGCAGTATTATGTCCACTTCTTCATTGAAGGGATAATCGCAGTCGTAAAGGAATGGCTCAAGAACGACTGCAGAGAAACGCCGGAGACAGTTGTCGAGATAATCATGAACTGTCTGGGATATCAGAGGCATGAAGTCACAGATCATGGCGTTTAATCCATTGAGGATCTATTCATCAACATAAACAGACACGCAGAGTCATCTTGTTTGGCCCATAAATCAGGTTTACTGAAACTCTCTCATTCGAAAGGATAACACATCGAAGATCAATCCAACGTGAGCGTAAAGTCTATATGACGTCATCACAGGCAGTATATTTGGCAGGAATAACCTTTCCGAGAGAAGATGCATACTCTTTTGTAATGCTTAGGGCTTCGCTTTAATCCATTTGAAAGTCTCTTCTGCCAGAGCTTCTCAATCCGGCACTCATGCTTCTTCGTCTTCTTATCGATGCTGAGGAAGAAGGAAGAGAATACTTCGTACACTTCTGCATCTACAGGATAATCAGGATAGTGCAGCAACGGCCTGAAAGAGACTGTCAAAGCCGTCAGTGACATCATAATGCAATGTACGGGCT
>CAVFXW010000098.1:0-2264 GCA_963626675.1 Clostridium sp. CAG:452
GTTTATTTAGTCCAGAGAAGTACAAGCAAGTAGATTTCCTCGATGCTATGAAGGTTCTAGAACTCCTAAGTCTAGTTCAACTTGATACTGAGACTATGGGGTTGGATTGTCATACAAAAAACCTTTTAACTCTTCAGCTTGGAAACAAAGAGAATCAGGTTGTATTTGATTGGATAACCCTTTCAGATTGGGAGAAAAAAGACCTCAAGACTTACCTAGAATCCAATAGAACCTTTCTTGGGTGGAATATTCAGTTTGATTTAACCTTCCTATATGTTCAAGGAATTTATCCGAAGAATGTCATAGATGGAATGATTATAGAGAAACTTATATTCTTAGGATTTCCAGCTATTTTAGGTCCAGACTTGTATGATGGGCAATTTGGATATGAGCCTATTAGAGATGAAAAAACTAGTGAACTAAAGTATTGGGAAATTAGTTACTCTTTAAAGGCTGCTGCAAATAGGTGGTGTAAAATAGATATTGATAAGACCGTTCGAGGTCAGATTATTAATCAAGGCCTAACTGAAGAGGTTATAGTTTATGCTGCAGGAGACGTAATGTGGCTAGAAGACATCTATAATGCTCAGATGGAAGAGGTTAAGAAGCAAGATCTAGAACGAGCCGTAAAATTTGAGTGCGAAGCAGTAAAGTCTGTTGCATATACTAAGTATTGTGGTATCCATATGAGTCTCTCCAAGTGGGAAGATAAGATGACCAGAGATAAGATGAATCTTAATCAGGCTATCTCTAACTTGAACCAGTATGTAGTTGATCTGTACAACAGTGACCATAAGTTGTATAAGCCATTTGTAAAATGGGTAGACGCAGATTTATTTGGTTTTGTTGAGGCTGGATACACTTGTACTCTTAATTGGAGTAGTTCAAAGCAAGTAATACCTCTATTCAAAATACTTGGTATAAAAACCAAGACATTTGATAAGAAAACTGGTAAGGAGAAGGATTCCATAGAGGAAAAAGTTTTAGCTCCACAAGCTGACCAATTCCCAATTATACCTTTATTCTTAAAATATCAGAGTGCCTCTAAGTTGGTTTCTACCTATGGAGAAAACTGGGTTAAGGCAATTAATCCTAAAACTGGCAGAATACACGTGGAAATACACTCTATAGGAACAGATACTGCGAGAATGAGTAGTGGAGGAGGAGTTTACAAGCTCAACCTTCAGAATCTTCCTCATGATAAAGTAACTAGATCCTGTTTTACTGCTGAGGAGGGTAATGTTTGGTTATCAACGGATTATCAATCTCAAGAGAGTAGACTTATCGCATCGGTTTCTAATGATAAATCTATGATTGACCTATTTGAAACTGGATGTGGTGATGTTCATAGTCTAGTTGCTTATATGTCATATCCGACGGCTATTCCAAGAAGTACTAAGATAGAGGATATTAAGGAACTATATCATGAGTATAGACAGGAGGCTAAAGGAATTGAGTTTGCAGTAAATTACGGAGGTGATGCGTATACTATAGCCAACAATAAAGGACTTCCTATAAAGGAAGCAGAGAAAATCTATAATGACTTTATGAAGGGTTTCCCTAGTATACATCAGTATCAGCAGTATTGTCGTCAGGAAGTAATGAGGAAGGGTTACATTCTCATGAATCCTATCTTAGGACATCGTGCTCATATCTTTGATGGAGAGTGGCAGAAGAAAATGATGGAGAAGATGCAGGACCGTGAATTTACCAGTTATTACTGGCAGGTAAAGAAGGAATCTCCTTATTGTGATACTGTACAGGAAGTAAAGCGCTTCAATAAGCGTAAAGCCTCTTCCGAAAAACAGTCTATTAATTATAGAATACAAAATAGAGGTGCTTGCTGTACAAAGCTAGCTCTTATTAAGTTCTTTAATTGGATTGTTGCAAATAACTATCAGGATATTGTTAAAATATGCGCGATAGTTCACGATGAGATAAACGTGGAATGTCCTATCGCTCTCAAGGATGAGGTATCAGACGTCCTAGTTAAGTGTATGGTAGCTGGCGGAAAACCATTCTGTCCTAACGTACACTTGGGTGCGGATATTTCCGTGGGAGACCATTGGATTCACTAATTTCAAAGATAATTAAGAAAAATGGAAACACCGACAGCAAAAATAATTAATATTAATGCCTCTCCAGTACTGTGTGGTACTGCAGAGAGGTATATATTAGTAAGATGGCCTGAAATACAGGATTTTATGGAACATCTTAGATGGAGTGAATGTATATTTTGTATGGAGATCGAGGGACATCCATGT
>CAVFXW010000099.1:0-2236 GCA_963626675.1 Clostridium sp. CAG:452
GTTGTTAATGCTATCTAGGAAAGTCTCTTAGTTGCTCAATATCTCTGTCCCTTTTTAGAGGGATATTTCTTTGTTCTTATCTTTGAGTTTTCGTGTTTCGTTGTTATAGTTAAGCGGAAATCTAAAAAAAGGAGGTTATGAGGCACCTGAATACGCCCGATCAAAGCTGTTTAGGATGCCCAAAACCTGTATGAAAATCTTAAGCGAATACAAAATAAACTTCAATACTGAAACTCAACGTTTGTAGTTACGGTCAGTGTCGAGTTTCTCTTGTTACATGGGTTGAAGTTCTACGATTATGCCGTGAGAAAGATGCGCATTGGAGAATTCATTCCGAGAGAGCTGGAACAGTATGCAGAATATCTTAACGGGCGAGATTTTGTATATGTATATATTCCACGCGCATACGACCGTAAGGGAAAGCTTCATAGGCTCATTCCGTCATTCCTTCTTCCCTACAAACATTACCCTGCTGAAGAGGTGGCATCCGTTGTATGTAACGATTGCGGACAGTGCACCTCAGCCAGTGAGAATACAATAAGGCGATGGAAAGCCTGGTGGAAAGCTAACTGGAAAGAGTTCAAAAGAAAAGCACTCGAGAGGGAACGGCGGGAAAGGAAAAAAAGCCAGTTATGTGACGCAACAGAAATGACACTGGCCTACATACTGCAGAAAGTGCTACCGCCATTCTGGCTGGGTACAATAATGGGAGAATTTACTTCCGAAGGCCTCGTAGCTATGGTTCACCGAGTTCGGCGCATTGTTCCTGTTTAGTGGGTTAGACTTCTTCCAACATGGAGGTAATGACCAAATGGAAGAAGAAAAAAAACAGGAAGAAGCCAGAAAAAAGATGGAAATCATCGCTCCTCTTCTCGATCCGTACCTGACAAAACGAGAAAGGACTGAAAAGGAGAAGGAAATTGCTAAGGCTAATAGCCTCAGCGTAAAGACTGTGCACCGGTATTACATGAAATATAATAACGGTGGCTACAAAGCACTTTTGCCGAAAGAACAGATAAGGCCAGAAAACAGAGTCATACCGGAAGCAGTAATAGACGAAGCAGTAAAGATGCTAAAAGAACTACCTACACGGAGTGTCGTAGACATAATAAGCACTCTTGAAGTTGAAGGTTTTATAGAAGAAGGGTCGGTAAAGAGACCAACGTTGCAGAGGAATCTGCAGGAAGCCGGATGGGGAAAGAAGCAGATCAGAGACAGGACCTTTGCATCCGACACTGCGGTATTCAGGTTTTCAAAGAGACATAGGATGCAGGTTGCGCAAGCCGATGTTAAGTACGGACCGGTGCTGGAGATTAAGGGAAGGAAAGTAAAGACTTATCTTCTTGCCTGGATAGATGACTATTCTCGTTATATTCTCGGTGGCACACTCTACTCAAGCCAGACGGCATTTGATGTACACAAGAGTTTCAGGAAGATGATAGAAACCTATGGAAAACCTGTGAAACTCCTCTGTGACAATGGCTCCCAGTACATAGCAAAGATATTGAAAGATACATGCCTCAGGCTTGGAATTGCTATACGTTATTGTCCCCCTAGGGCGGCAAATGTGAAAGGAAAAATTGAGAGATACAACAAAGATGTCTCAAGTTTTGTAGCAGAAGCTCAATTGGAGGGGTTTAAATCCCTAGAAGACCTCAATAATTGTTATATAGCATGGGAAGCAGTAAAACATCAAGAGCACAATCATTCTGCATTGGAAAACGGCACAAAAACTCCTCTTGAGATGTTCGATGGCGACAGTATTAATACCCCTCTGAACTTTGTCAGTAAAGAAGAACTTGATGATGCCTTTTTGCAGAAGTCGACACGCAAGGTACATAAGGATGGAACCTTCTCTTTATACGGCAAGGTCTATGAAGTCGAGAACTACAATCTCAGGGGATTCAAGGTTGATGTCTATTACGACTATACGAAGGAGGAGATTGTGAGAGTATTCAACAAGGATTTTGGCAGCAGTAAGGTAAAACCTTTCAAGATTGGGGAAGACATTGATTACGGATTGAGAAACAAGGTCAGAGCGGAAGGTTTCAAAAAGAAAAAGGAAGAAGAGACGCCGAAAGACCATGGATCAAGAGTTCTCAGGGCATATATGGAGAAAAATAGAAGGCTTCACCCTGAAAGGCCACTCGTCTCGTATGAAGAGAAAGAAAGTATTCCGGAAGTAGCAGATGTCCCAGTAAAAGAGACGTCAAAGATAAATTTCAACGCATTTGTA
>CAVFXW010000100.1:0-2153 GCA_963626675.1 Clostridium sp. CAG:452
TCTTCATAGACCTCATCGAGCAGTTGCTGCTTAAGGACTTGTATCGCCCCTTCCGCTTCCTCTTTCGAGTAATAGTCTCTTCCTTCGAAGACGTAGCATCCTCTTTCCTCATCAGCAATAAGTTCATCCTCTAGATGCAACGCTTTCTGATACAAGATGTAAGGGCGTTCCATCGGATTCCATCTGACGGAGTTATAGGGATTCCTTAGGTCAATGACTTTAACTTCGTACCCTTTCTCTTCTAAAGCGAGCCTATGGTCTTTTAGCAGCTCGCCTTTCGGGTCACTAATGAATAGAGATGGCTTCGTCTTCGTTTCAGATAGTATCTGAATCATAGGAGATACAAATGTCGTGGTTTTACCTGACCCGGTCGTTCCTATTACAAGGGAATGGGAAGGCTTCGCGAATGTGACTTTCAATCCATCTTTCCCATCTTTAGCGATGATCGGAGTACCGGTGATATCGATATCCTTGAGTTCGGAGAATCGATATGTCTTGTAGTTCTTCTCTATCTCAGCCTCCGTTTGGAATCTTGCATGTTCAAGGTTGGCTTCTAAATCCAAGTCGCCTTTTCTTCCCTTCATGACGTTCTTGCCGTTATAGACCCAGTAATGCTTGTCGTAGTACCAAAGGCCTAATAGAAGGGTGATTAAAACGAATAAAGCCATGATTCCTAACGTCTCAATGCTAATGAGATATCTGATATCGAATCTTTGGTGGATGAGACAAACAATCACGAATGAGCAAATGTAGGATGCCCAAAGCGATATGAGGCTTATTAGCAATATCTTCTCTTTCTTCTTCACATTTCCCTTTCCTCCTTCTCTATCTCGTATTCCTTCATCTTCCTTTCGAACTCATCGAAGATATCCATCCTCTCCTTGCTTACTTCAATCGAAAGATATGCGCTTTTCTTGAGGAGATAGTTGATTCTCTTCTTCTCGTTGAACCTACTGGCTTTCTTAGCGTCAAAGGACAGAGGGAAGATATTCCCTTTGCCTTTAGACGTTCTCAGATAGCCGATGACCTTGTTTCCGATTCTCCTATAGATGTCTTTCTTGAATTTGTTCGTGAGAATAAAATCATCAGGAGAAATCTTCTGACTTACACATATCTCTTTGGTTCTCTTGTCGTATTCAGAAAGTTTTCTTAGGAATGCTATGTATTCAAGCTTCGCGGATGAATCAGAGAAGAGATAATGAGATGTGATGTCATCGACATCATCTCGAACTGCATCCATCTTCTTTGATTCATAGCCGTAATTCCCATTAGGAATCTTTTTATAGAGCTTGAGCAGTTTCTCTTTGAGTTCTTTGTTGAAACTCACATTAGGATCAACGATGGAATCTAGATATTCATCGGTTGAGGAGATGATCTTGTTTCTTGTGCTTTTGATGTCGTATTCGATGTTCGACATCCTCTGCTCAATTCTTACCTTGAGTCTATTGATGGATTCTTCTTTGAGCTTTCCGTGATGGAAGATTCTCTCTTTCTTGTTAGCGATGATCCTTAACGGCTCATTCTCGAAGAAGCAGATATGGATGTGCCTGTTATCGGTGTTCTCGTGTAATCCTGCAAACCAGGTGATGTTCGAGAATTCGATTCGGTTCTCCTTTAAGAACTTCGGGAATTCCTCCTCAATCAGCTCTTTTGCGTCGAGATAGGACTTCATATGCTTCTTGCCGTATTCCTCTTCAAAAGAGATAAGGCAGCTCCATATCTGGGCTTTAGTTGTTTTGAGCTTATCGCGGATTTCTTCTTTCTCTTTAGGGGCCAAAATTCCACTAGAAGAGAAAGCACCGCTGCTCTTCTCCTCATTGCCAGCATAATCGATGTAATCCCTGTATTTTCCTTGCCTGACGCCGTTATTCACATAGGAAAGATAATCGTTGGATGTGTCTTTCGATGAATAGAAGGAATATCCTTTCCTTCCTTTTTGGAAGTACTCACATTTGAAGAGGACGTTAGGCGTCAAATTCGATCCCTTACCCTACTTTTGAAACGTGATGGGACTTGGTCGAAGAGTCCTCTTTCCGCTTCTTCCTGAAGCTCAGCATCTAAGTCACAGAGAACCATGTTGTATATCGCGGAAGCAAGCAACAATAAATTCTCGTTTCGATGCTTGATGTCATCTAATTTCTTATCCTCATTCA
>CAVFXW010000101.1:0-2148 GCA_963626675.1 Clostridium sp. CAG:452
CCGAATGTAAACGCCTTCCCTGAGTATTCCTGAAGATGTATTCATCGTCTTTAATCGCATAGAAAGTCTTGTCGGCGAAATCCTTCATGAGCTGAAGAACCTCATCCGAGAGAACAACATATCTCTCCTTATTGTTCTTGCTAGTCGTAAGGAGTATTACGCCGTTTTCCAGGTCTACATCCTTTTTCTTTATTGCAAGAGTTTCGTTAATGCGGGTTCCACAACAATAGAGAAGTCTGAAGAGTACGGGAAGCTGTATGGCCGAATACCTGTTTATCGGAGACTCATAATTGTCTACGACATTAAAATAACGTCTTATTTCATCTTCGGTGTAAATATGAGGAACGAACGTCTTCGGAGGGTTCTTTACATCATCAAAGAGAAATATGTCGTAGCCCCGGGGATAGATGAAAAGGAAGAAGTTCTTCGAGTCATTAACCCTTCTGTAGTGCGCAGATGGAGATTCATCATCCCTTTTCTCTATCCATCTTTCAGCATGTTCCTTCGTGAAGGCATTATCTTCACAGTTCTCAGCAATGAATTCGTCGAAACGCCTCAACTGCCCAGTGGCAGTGTCAGGAGTCTTGTAGCCACTGTTTCGTCTATGCTCCAGGTATGATGTAAACTCAGCAGCCAGAAATGACTTGAACGTGTATGTATTCATCTGTCACCTCCTCTTCTGTTGATGTAATATTGACTGTGCACTTCCGGCATGGGAATACAGCACTGCCTGAGCTTTGTGAAATCGATGGAAATATAAGTTTTTGTTGTTTCTGTAGTTCTATGACCTAGAATTGTACTGATGATGGGCATGGATGCATTTTTCTTCAGCAGATAGGACGCAATACTATGACGAAGAGAATGTGCTCCATGCTTCTTCTTATGCCAGTTTTCGATGTTTGCTTTTCTCATTGCCTTTGAAACAATGCTGTGTATTGTTGGACTGGTCAGTGGCTTACCAACTGTGGATCTCATGTGACTGACGACAATAATGTCACTCAGAGAAGTCTTCGGACGCCCGTTTTTCCAATAGTCAATGACAGCATTCCCTACGGCGGCAATCAGCGGCAGTTCAAGTCTGTCACCGGTCTTGTACTGGTTGATGACAATACGATTGTTTTCCCAATCCAGGTTGGAGAACCTGAGACGTGTGATGTCACTCGAGCGTAACCCGTAAGCAGAAGCGAGAAGAATGACGACAAAGTTGCGCTTCCCGATTGCAGATGTCCTGTCTGCGTTATCGATTATTCTCTTTATTTCTTCATCGCTGTAGGTGTCGATTACCTCTTCCGGAACAGCACCCCGCTTGGGCCTTGCAACAAAACCTGAATAGTTCTTCTTTACAAGCCCCTTCTCGAAAGAATAGGTGAAGAAGTGTACCAATATTCTTCTGATGTCGTAAGTTGCCTCAAGGCAGATTCCCAGAGAATTAATGTACTCATCGACAAACTCCACCGAGAGGTCCTCGAGTGTAAGTTCTCTGTCCTCCAGAAAATGCGAGAACTGGCAGAGCCTATACAGTTTGTTCTGGGCTGTAGATTCTTTATTGGCCAATTCTTCATAACAGTGGTTGATGAACGGTCTGACAAGACGTTCCATCTCTTCAGAGAAGATGTACTCTTTCTTCTCCGTCCTGAACTCAAACTCTCCTGTCTCGAGGTAAGACGACAGAATACGGATGTACCTGAGATGTGCCCGTGTTGTCTGATCCGTTACACCCTTCGGAAGAATGTGAAAGCCGTAGGTTTCGTCAAGAAACCTGTAACAGACTTCACTCGAGAAATGGCTTTTGTCCTTCTTGGAACACCATGACTTCAGCTTCTCCCATTCCATGATTGCTTTTTTAATGTATGAGGATGAATAGTCTCGTTCCTCAAGACACCGTTGAACCTGCATCAGCAGGTCGTCCAACTTAATTGTCTTCATAGTTGGCCTCCTTATGAGTTTATGAAGACAATTCTAACAGACGTATTATTATGTAAAGTTCTTTTTTTAGTATCTCACTTCTACATTTGGATTTGTTTCTGAATTCAAGCGCTTCTTAACATTACGGATTTCTTTACATAACCCTTGTTATATCAAGTTTTACATAACAAGGGAAAGGTAGAAAGGATGAATGGAACACTCGATTCATTTGTAAATGAATGC
>CAVFXW010000102.1:0-2126 GCA_963626675.1 Clostridium sp. CAG:452
AAATGGGTGGGACTGATGAACAATCTCAGACATTCAGCTCAGGAAATCGTGATGGAGGAAGTGATTTACGCTTAGAATATTACGACCGAAGCAACGAGGACAGAAGCCTTCCGTTCTTTGGCAGAGATGAGGTTATCAATGAGATTTTAAGGACAACACCTCATTTATCAGCGAGTTTAGAGGACATCAAGAATTTCTATGAGCGAAATTCTGATAACGATGTAAGAACGGAATATATCAAGAGTATTTTCAACAATGATTATACCGAGCTTACTTTAGAGGACGGAAGAACAGTCGGTTACAAAACATTTCAGAATGTACTTCACTTATGGGAAGGCACTTATGATAACAGAACGGCTCAAAGCTACTATAACTGGGAAGTTATCGCAAGGCACTTTGAAGCGATGAGGCTTCTTGGAGAGCTGAGCGACAGAATAAAACCACTCCCGTCGGTGGACGGACAGATGAGCTTAATACTTGAGGGACAGGCAGAGGCAGATAAAACCTCTGCCTTTACTTTTTCTCAGGAGATTATCGACGCAGTTCTTGCCCGTGGCAGTGGAATTGAAGAAGGAAAAATGCGTATCTATGAGCAGTTTTCTAAGAGCTTATCAGCCAAAGAGAACGCAGATTTTCTAAGAGAAGAATACGGCTGGGGCGGAGCATATCCGGTTATTATCGGTACAGGCATTGATGAAGGTCACGACGGTAAAGGCATAACTCTTTCAAGAGGAATAGGCAACGATAAGCAGCATATTCTATTAAATTGGAATCAAGTTGCAAAGCGTATCGGAGAACTTATATCTGCCGACAGATACTTAAATCCTAAGGAAAAAGAGCATTATCCTGAGTGGCTTGAAAAGCAAGAAGAGCGAAGAGCCGCACTCGAAGAGCAAAGGCGAAACCGTGAAGTCCTAAGTACTGCTCCACCTGAGCAAGTAAACAATACAACTGAACAGCAAAAGGATACAAGTGAGCAAGGTAGTAATTCTATAGATGAACTTATCGGTAAGGAAGTTACTATAGACGACCACCGATTTGTTATCGAGAGCGTGGGAAGTTTTAGCGGCGATGTTTCTATGCGAGATGTCACAATGCAAGGTCAGAGAATTCCGATTAACCGAGTGGAGAAAATCGGCTATGTAAGACGATTGCTTGAGGAACAGGAAAAAGCTGCCAATACAAAGTATGCATACAACCTTGGAGACAGCGTATATATCGGAGCTTCACAGTATGAAATCTTATCCTTTGATGATGACAGGGTAATGCTATATGACTTTGAATATCCGTTATTCAATAAGGAGTTCAGCCGTGAAGAATTTGACCGCAAGGTCAGAGAAAATCCGATGAACGACCACTTGATTGCTAAGGATGAAGCGGAGATTAGATTTAGCAGTAACGAGTTTGAAAAGCTTATTCCACAGGGTATGAGGTATAAGCAAGTTGAATTAGTAAATGGCAATGAAATATATTGGGTAACGCAAAATGTTTTTACAGTCTCTGAGCTTGAAGAGTTTCAGAAAGCAATCCGAGAATATGACGGAAACATTGAAAAATTCTATGTTACCTCACGCAGTATTAGTCCTTCTTATGATTATGAGGATGACAGAGCAAACAATATTTTAGCTACTGTAACGGCAGATACAATTGTTGCAGAGTCTTATGTAAATGCCATAAGGGAAGCCGGTCTTGGTGAGTATCTGGAAGGAAAAAAGAAAGAAGCACCGATTACGGAAGTTGAAACCAATATGGGCACTATGCCGATTGAGGACTATCGTGAGGTGGTTGCTTCTCAGGCTGGCTTTGACAGCTATGATGAAATGTATGATGAAGGTATTCGTATTGGTAACGGTTATGATAAAGAACCTGAGCCGGTAAGACCAAAATGGGAACAAAAGAAGAAGCCTAACAGCTTTGACCTACACCCTGATATTCCACTTTCAGACCGCCACACCTTTGATTTGAAATCCAATCCCGTGGATGAAGTCGGTAAGAAAGAGCGTTTCAGAAGAAACATTATGGCGATTCAGCTTCTTAAGAAATGTCAGGAAGAAAACAGATTTGCCACTGTCGAAGAACAGCAGATTTTGTCAAAATATGTCGGATGGGGAGGTTTACCGGAAGCC
>CAVFXW010000103.1:0-2118 GCA_963626675.1 Clostridium sp. CAG:452
TGTTTCCTCCAAAATATACTCTCTAATAAACCTATTTGCATAAGTCTTACTTATCATGCTGCGTTTGACTTGTCTCATCGGGTCGGAGCGTGATAAGCCGTTAATTGTCATCATCTTGCTATCGTCCGTCTGTAAGTCTTCAAGAAAGAAGTTGCTCTTCGGCTCACAATTGAGAAACCAATATTGTGTCGGTTTTACAAAATAGTCTCCGTATTTACTTCTGTCTCGATGAATTACTTTCGGCTTGACTGGGAAGAACTGCGTTAAAATATGGGGGTTGCTTGCTGGGTTCTCACATATCATCTTCTGCCCCCCCCGTACACAATTCAACCACATCCTGCACCACAATTGATACATGAAATTAACCTCACTGAATATCTTCTTTGAGTATTCAAGCCTCTGTTCCATTGTGTAGCTTTTATGCTGCGGGCACTCGGTTCTAGCGTGCAACGGAACATAGCCCTCGAATCTCGTACAAGGGAAGAACGCCATGATTAAATCATCCTTTCCGATTTCATCGAAGATTGACGGCTTGCCTTCATACCCGTTGTTGATTTCAGAAAAAAGGTCAATCACTCTGTCCGTCTCTCCGAAGTCGTTCAAAATATCGAGGTCGATAGCTTCCATGCCAAGTTTTTTGAACTCGTTCTTGAAGATGCCGGACTGCTCGAAAAAGCAATAAACCATTCACTCCTCCTCTGTATCGGCCGGCTTGTCGGCTAGAGACTTTTCATACTCAACGTGTTGTATGACATCCACAATAGCAGCTGCATAGGCTTCATAATATTTTCTGGGCAATACACAAGCCTCTCCCTCACACTCAGCTTCTTCTTTTTTATCCCCGAGCCACTCCAACAGCTTGTCAGCTTCGATAACTGTAACTGCTGTCGTTTCCTCTTCGCCATTCTCTGCCTTCTCGATGAGGGCTAATACCTCGTCTGGGGATTCAGAGACATAGTAGCAGTCATTTATCAATGTACAGCTAAACGGCTTATAGCCTTCTTTTTCGTCTTCTGTGTATTCCTCAATAGCATAAACATCCTGTGCTCTAAGATACTTATCTTGCCATGTCTTGTTTGCTCCGTGTACCTTAATCCAACCTTTCATTCTCCTACCTCCCATTTATCTGTTACATCGTTGAAATCCTTGTCGAATATGACAAAGCCGTTATAGTTGGTTTTCATCGCAATCATGCACTCATTGAATAACTCTCTTTTGCTTTTATTTTTCATTTCACGCTCGTAGATATTGTCAATAGCGAACTGCGCAGAGTCGTAATTGAAGTCATACCACACAACCACATAATCGCCATAAGCGAACGCACTCATTCTGTGTTCATCGTTCTTTGACTTTCCGTAATTTCCATATCCTTCAATGCCTTTGACTGCTGCCTTACAAGCATTGACTACCATTTTGAAATCCTTGTCTCTCTGTGTCATTCTTTCTCTCCTCTGATTTTCTTTGTCATTTTGTCTATGTCATTGTTTGTCAACAACTGTGGACAATTGGAATCTAACCAACACTCACCCGTGTCCTCATCATAGAGTTCGCACCCCTTACAGCTGTAGACGAACTCTTTCGCATAGTCCCTCAACTCTTTCACCGTCAGCGGGGCTAATTCCTTCTTGTCCTGTTCTCCGTCTTCCAATTGTGTTGCCGTGAACTTGTCTTTGAGCTTGTCCCCTAAGTTCTTGTCTGTCAGTGAGAGTCTTAACTTCTCCCATGCCTCCTCAAATGAATCTGCCTCAATCCATGTGTTGAATCTAATTATCATATCCAAACCTCCACCCTGTTATTCATCCACTCTGCCTTCAATCTACAGTTCACAATATTCACTGAAGAGAGTGGTACATTGAACTTGATTCCATTGCCGTGATAGTGCAGCCTACTTTCTAACTTGTTTGTGTTCGGCTCAATATCGCAGTATATCTTCACCTTGTGCTTTACCTTCTCTGCCGAGTCGCTCCCCTTTATTTCCCAATTGTGCCGTGAGAGAGCTTCAAACAGTTCATTCTTTGTCATATTTTACTCCTTATATAGATAATACAGTAGATTTCTTGAGTTGTATAAAATTTATTGCGTCTTTCAGTTCCCTTGTTGCGTAAACTGTCGCACCGC
>CAVFXW010000104.1:0-2057 GCA_963626675.1 Clostridium sp. CAG:452
TTTGTATTAGGTCCTAGCTTGTCAATTGGAGTGTCTGTATGAAGAGTCGCATCCCCAATCTTGAGATAACCCTTATGTAGCTCATCTCTTATCCCAAAAACATAAATGACCTTATATTCAAACGCCTTTGAAAAAGTCTTATCCATATTTCCCCCTTTCTCCCTAGTGTATCAAAGACCTAAACTCAATGCTCTTATTAGCCTTCCAGTCATAGACACGGCAATACACAGGAGGAGTCTTAGTAATAAGTTCTTCACTCTCACCGAAAAGATCCTCCTGTACTGTGACTATTTCCTTCTCTGAAAATGGAACAGAATTGTTAAACCCATCCATCTGCCATATATTCCATATTGCAACAGTGCATAACTCTCTTAATGTTTTCTTATCCGGCAAATGTCCCCATTTTGCTTCCATATGCTCAGCATAATCGAGAAGCATATTTATTCTTGCTAGAAATACGTTATCTCCCTGAAAGTCATATCCGTATACACTTTCAAGGGCACGTCTTGCCCACTGACACCATTCTTCTTCAGCATCACAATTCTCAGAAACAACACGGAGTTTTCTGTCTAAAAGGCCTGTTCTATCAGCAACAGGAATAATGTTACCTGAAACAACATCATATCGAGTAAACAGGTATGGAGCTTCACCGCATGTAATCTCCAGCCGTATATCTTCAACATATTCCTGCCAGCTCTTATCCTCTGGAAACAATATCTTCTCATGATTAACTTCAATCTGAGAATCTGTTACAGAACAGAAAGGACAATCTCTTTCAAACCATGCCTCATCTATCAAATTATTCTGTAATGCACACACCCACCTCGGCGTAAATACTTCAGCTTTATCCCGTGTTCTAGCCATCTGTTCAGCAGAAGATTTCATTACCCTAGGTAAGATAACAACCCTATTCAAATCTTCGTCTTTTATTTCTGTTTCCGGGGTATAAGACGAATCGACCGTCAAATAGTTATCGGTCCCCCACTTAATATTGCTCTTTGTCGTCTTATCTCTGATGAGTAGTTCCTCTAGGCCTTCAAGCAGGGACAGATTCCCTAAGTGCTTTTCCCTTCCTTCACTGCCACTCACGTTATTATCAATACCACTACTACACATACAACCCACTACCTTGATACTGATATATCAGCACCTCAGCCTCTATCTCTATTAAATATAGCACAAAACCTTTAATCTTTATGAAACTTTTATTTGGGCATCAGAAATAACAAGCCTAAACACAACGCCCAGATCTACAAAAATCAACTCGTCACCTAAGATATGTGCTTTTATGTGCATTTCTCTACCGTTATGGCCACTTTTCAGAAAAAAATTCGAATCCCCCTTCTCCGAAATATATCCCTTGAGTAATCAAGTGGTTTTTATTTCAAGTAAATTCATACTATGAAAAGAACTAAATTTCTCTCACCAGTGGTGAGAGTTTTTCATTATCTTTATATTCTTTATGATAACCCTCTCTACAGGATAATAGACATGAAGAAAACCTGAAAGTTTAAGACAACACTTTGTCCTCTATTCTGTCCTGAGAAAGCCTAATTGATAATATCAAGAGGCTATGTTGCATAGTGATAATTCTATCTGTTAGACTCTGCCTTATAATTGATTATGGTGTAAAAGATTACGACAAGGAATTCAAGAAAGTTGAAGAGAACAACAAGAAGCTTCTCTCGATTTTTGAAAACAGTCTTAAGGGACTATCGTAGAAGACTGTAAATCTCCATCTTTCGAACGCTTCTCTCTTTCTTGATGAATATTTCTATAGAGAAGGATTAGAAAACCCACAATAAGGAGCCTCCCACATAGCTTCATTCTTTGATTTCTTTGTGCGTAAATGCCTCTGGTCTTCTCCTAATACTGTAAACAGCTTGCATCAAGCATGAAGAAATTCTACAAGTGCATGTATGCAAATGAAATTGTGGACTATGAAGCTCTCAGCGATGTACTTACTCAAATAAGCTGGGGGCTAGAAGAATGGATGGAGGAGAGTGATATCTCCGAGTGGTGATATCATCTAATTTTGCGCATAATAGTGTTTATAT